>JBKEBZ010000002.1:0-68944 GCA_047973425.1 Desulfopila sp. | reverse complement strand
TTGAGATCTACAACGAAGTAGATCGGAGTTTTTACGAGTCCATCAAGGTTGAGAGAAGATACCGCTTTTACCGGCACAGCAGCTCGATAACCACTTCCGAGGGAGGAACTCCTATGGCTTTGCCCAAAGACATGTACCAGTGCCAGATCTCCAACTGCGGCTATATCTATGACCCGGACAAGGGTGAGCCGAAAACCGACACTCCACCGGGAACCTCGTTCCACGATCTCCCCGACGACTGGTCCTGCCCCTATTGCCGGGCATCGAAAAAAAGTTTTCGCCCCTTGGCCGGTCCAGGTTCAGTCCTGGCGGACGGTATCTGAGCGCCGACCAGCCCCGATTTTTCATCAGTTCAGGCGACATCGCCTGAACTGACTTCTCTTCCCTTGCCGGGGAAGCTTTCGACCAACAGTCATCATAACCTGGTCAAGCGATGAACGAACGTGGCAAAACATCCAGCTGGGACGGTATTGAACGAAGAAGGGGCCCCAACAGCTGTCGCCGGAGGAATCCGGACAGACGTCAAGGCCGGGAACGTCGACACGATCCACGTAATGGAGACCCCCAGCCGCGCCGATCGCTTGCAGCCTGGCTGCGTTCGATATTCAACGCCCGGCTGGGGGTCGATCGACGAAAAGGCGGCGATCAGCGGAGCCGCAAGCGGAGAAACGATCGTCCCCGCTCGATTCTCACCAAGGAAGAGCTGGATGCCCTGTTGAAATAGGGCTCTGGAGGCTGGTTACTGCCCAGCTGGGTTGCCGGAGGTCGTTGCCACGGGCGTCTCTTCACAGTCGACATCCACCGTGCAGGTTTCATCGCTCTGGTTCGGGGGCCAGAACGGCAGAGCGGAACCGTGACTGCTCGTTTGGGAAAGCTCACTGGTGGCCCCGGCCGGTGTCGATGGTTGTGGGCGGCAATTGCTGTCGAAATATTGCACTATCCGGCGCGTGCCCTTGAGCAGCTGTATCTCTTCCGCCGAGCGGACGACCAGGACCGGGATATCCGTCACCTCCAAGGCCCGCAGAAAATCCCGGTTGACAGCTGGCGAATAGCCGGGCTGCAGGACAAGCGATGCCAACGGGGATACGGCCAGTTCATCGATGGGATTGAAGTCGAGGCTGCAGGTGAAGCTCTGATCGATGGTGGCGATAACCTCCTCGCAATGCGGGCAGGTGCTGGAAAAGAAAAAATGCAGCTCCCGATCGGACCGCGACCTGGTCAGGGTGCCGTATGTGCCCTTTTCCAGCGGCTGCAGGCCAGCCGGAAGATGCTGCCCCTGAATGGGCTGCATGAAGGCGAAGGCCAGTAGGGATGCGCAGGCGACCAGCAGACCGGCAATGAGCGAGTACCAGCCCATCAACAGGTTCAGCAGAAAGATGAGGGCGAAAATAAAGAGACAGTACGAGCAGAAGGTACCGGCGACAATATGCTGAAAACCGATCAGCACACCCTCGACCGCCATTGCCGCCAACAGCAGCACCCTGGCAGTGGTCAGCCAGCCAGTTCCCCCCCGGCCTCCCCACCAGAGCAACAGGAAGACGACCAGAAAAAAGAGAGCGCCGACCGAATTGACGGTCAGCGGCGGCACCCGACTCAGCTGTTCGACCACTTCGCAGCCGTCATTGAAACAGAGCGCATTCCCCTGCATCACACCAAACAGGGCCTGAGCCGCGGCCACAAGAGCGCCGACGGCGGCAAGCAGCATCTGCAGCTTGGTCGTCAGCGGTATCCGCTGAGAGAATCTATTGAGTTGATAGGCCATAGGGCTTTGGATCAAAAGAAATCTTCGTTATGCTGGCAATGTTTCCCTCGGAGGTAAGCGAGAGACGCCGATAGCAAACATCCGCTGCCAGGTCGGGCGGTTACCCGGTGCCTATTTCTTGCCGCCGCCATTACCGTTGCCGCCGCCATTACCATTGCCACCGCCGTTGCCGCCGCCATTGCCATTACCACCGCCATTGCCGTTGTTGCCGCCTTTACCACCGCCGTGGCCATTGCCACCGCCATTATTTTCCTTGCCACCACCGTTGCCACCACGATTGTTTTCCTTACTGCCGTTACCGTTGCCATTTCCTCTGGCATCGGAGTTACGGCCAGTGGCGTGTCCCACAGTATCACCGGTCCGCACGTCGGTCACCGTCGCCAGGCGCACCTCGGCATCGAAAGCCTGACGCTTGGTGTGGCCAAGGCCGAGGAGTCCGGGATGTACGCCGAGTTCCTGGGCAATCTCTCCCCAACCCATACCGTCGGCACGCATTTCGGCGATATCGCCTTCGACAATGCCGGTCCGCTCCGTGAGCAGCGCGGCAATCTCTTGATCTTTGGCCACAACGGGCGGGGAGTCGATTCCAAACTGGTCGGCCAAGGCATCCCGTTCCCTGCTCAAATCGGCCAACTCACCGTCGATTCTGGAAAAATACGCTTCAGCAAGGTTGGCATCGTGGGCGGCCTGTGCCGCATTCTGATATGTTGGCGCAGGTTCATACACCTGCTCGATATCAAGGCCAACCGGCTCCTGGGGCTCGACAATCCCGCTCACCGCCCAGGCCCCACCGTTACAACTCAGTGCAGCCATACAGATGCTCACTGCAAACCACCGCATACTGGTCGTTTTCATCCCGTCTCCTCTTTTATCACACCTTTTATCCGAAAATCGCCGACAAGGAGTCGTTGGCACGTCCTCGGGATTTTCATGGTTTGTTGTGGCTGCGGTACCTGGTCCAGCCGGTTTATATGCAACTCGCCAGTGCGAAAAGCTCTGTCACCGCGCCAAGGAGTTTCATCGTTTGTTGTGGCTGAGGTTACCTGGTCCAGCCATGCTGGTTTATCTGCAACTCGCTGGCCCGGAAAGCGCTCTTGCCACACCCTCGGTTTCGTTATTTCTTCGCTCGTTGCAATTGAGGCGACCCGGAGTCTCGCTTTGCTCGCCTACCCGGTCCAGAGCGATGCTGGCTTCCCAAACCACCGGCACTGCAGCCAGCAGCACCATGCTTTCTACCTGTCTGTCAGAAAAAAATCCACCGCTTCTTCCTTATACCATTTTTTCCTGCTGTTACGCCATGGTTGACCGAACCAGCTCACCCCGACACGGCTGGCGCTCAGGCCGGGAACTTTTGCCAGCAGCAGTTGACGGATACCGAGCGCCCTGGCCTTGGCAAGACGGGCATCACCGCCCCGATACACCACAATCTGCAAGATCCTGGCGGGCTGTCGAGCGGCCACCTCGCCAATTTGCACCACCGTCGACACCGACTCCGGAGCGACTGCCGCCCCCCCCTCGACAAACCGAACGGCCTGCACAGCGACGACCCGGCTGCCAAGAAAATAATTGCGATAGGAAAAGTCGCCAAGAGTGTTCAAATGATCGACCGCCGTCGAGGCGAGTTCGCCAGAACTGTTGGCTTGCAGATAGCCGAGCCAGGCACGCCGCGCCTCGTTCTTCTGGCCCAGCCTGGTCAATGCCAGTCCGCGGTTGTACAGGGCCACCGGATTTTCAGGCCAGAGTGACAACGCCCGACCATAGGTTGCAAGCGCCTGCCCATACTGGTGGCTGCGCATAAAAGAGTGCCCCAGGGCGACCAGGGCCTGCTCGTTGGTGGAGTCTATCCGTAACGCCTGCTGATAATGCACCCTCTCCTGTCTGCCCTGGTCAAGCAGGCCATAGGCCACGCCAAGCCAGAATTGATAGTCACTGCTCTCTGGCCGTAATGCCGTCGCCTTCTGCAGATAGGGCAGAGCCCTACCGGCATTTCGCTCGCGGAGTAACAGCCGGCCGTAATAGTAATTGCTGGCAGCGTTTTCCGGCTGGGCAACGACCTGTTGACGGAAATACGCTTCACCGGCCACCGGGTCGCCGGAACGAAGATAATAATCGCCCCGCACCGTATAGACCAGGTTATCGGCCATCTCTTTGACCATACAGCCAGAAAGCCCAAGCGTGGCGAAAAGAAGCAACACAACGGCAGTCAGGGTGCCAGCTGGCCGCCCCAGGGCTGGATATTCGATTCTCATCTGCTCTTCAAGGGTTGATGGCGTCGTAAAAAGTCGAACGTTCCACCAGGATGGGCTCAGGAAAAACCCTGATATACGAGGCGTAGTGTCTCAAACGGCAATTTGGTAGTACATATGGTACAGCGAAGTGCCGTTTGCGACCTACAACGAAGTAGATCTGGGTTTTTACGAGCTCATCAAGGGTTCACCGGTAGATCAACCACCCCTGCACGGGATGGGATTGGACGCCGTCGCCTGGTCGCAGGGCCAGGACAACCGGTTCAAGCCTTGTCGCCCGCGTTCGCCGCAGCCGGGTCACTGCAGTAAAAAATACCGCCGATATAGGTCACGGTATTGACGCCGTTGTTGTATTTCAGGCCCTGCTCGGCCATCATCCGCATCACGTCGACACCAAAGGCCTCCAGGGAAACAATCGCCTTATCCGGGAAGCGACAGGGTTCCTGGACCTGGTGGGAACAGGTCGGGCAGAGGAGGCAGGCACCGGCTCCCAGCATCAGGTAGCCGAACTGCGGGGCCTCGGCGGCAATGAGCCCCCTATACTCCATCAGCCGATCCTGGAAGTTTTTCGCCCCGTTCTTCATCCCCTCCCAGTCATAGCTGTCCTCTAAGGTGTAGACCTTGGTGACGATGAGACAGCGGTCATAGCCCTCGAATTGCCGCTGCAACTCGGCCAGGGAGCCGATGGCCGGTGGACACATCCAGTTTCGCCCATAACTTCCACACATATTCTGTTCACACATCTTGCGGCATTCATCGCTCAGCGGTACCGCCAACCGCTCAATATCCTTGGCGCAATCGAACTTCTCGAGTCCTAACGCCATCAGTCGCCCACCATCCATCTCGCATCCATCCTCGGTGTTGATATCTCTTGTCAGGGGCCAGCGCAGCTCTTCTGTCAACCAACCAGCATGGCTGGACCAGATAGCCTCAGCCGCAACGGACTGTACCACAGACGATACCGCCCTCACAAGCATTCTCATTTCTGGATGGACACCAGGTTTATTGGCCACTCGGCAAGGGCAGTTCCGGATTCTCTTTGACCCACCGGGTGAAAATCTGGTAGCCAAGGGCGAGCAGGGTAGCACCGATAAACATGCCGAGGATCCCGTTCGAGGCCATTCCCCCCAGGGCTCCGAGCAGAATGATCGGCATCGGCGCATCGACACCCCGGCCCAGCATCAGCGGCTTGAGCACGTTGTCGATGGTTCCGGCGACAATCAGCAGCACGGTGTAGAATATGGCCATTCCGGTGCCGTAATCGCCTACATACCAGACGTAGCCGATTATCGGCAAACTGACCAGCAGCATCGGTAACTGGGCGATTCCGACAATCAACACCACCAGAGCCAGCAGGCCGGCTCCGGGGATTCCGGCAACGAGGAGGATCAGACCGATCAGGAGGGCCTGGATCGCGGCAATGCCGATGACCCCCGCGGCCACCGCACGAATCGTACCGGTGGCCAGCCGGGCGAATGGAGCGCCACGCTCGATACCGACCACCCGCTCGAAGATCAGCCGGGTCGTTCTGCCGCCGGGGGCGCCGAAGGCCATGATGATCCCGGCGACGATGAACGAGAAGAGAAACAGCAGCACCTTGCCGCCCAACCCGGCGACGATGGAGAGCAGGTGTTTGGCCAAGTCGCCGATTTTGGGCTGCATGCTGGCCACGACGGCGGGAAGGTCGCTGTGCGCCTGAGACCACAGCGCATATGCCCTGTCACCGATAACCGGCCAGTCGGCGACGGCCGGCAGAGGAGGAGGAACGGTCAGGCTGTTGTCCCGCACAGCGCCGATCAGGCTGTGGATGGTATCGGCCAGAGAGCTGACCAGAACGGTCGTGGGGATGACGATCAGCACCACGCTGACCACAATCAGCACGATCGAGGCCAGTCCCTGCCGCTTCCCCAGCCGATTCGCCAGCCTCTGGTGCAGCGGGAACAGTGTCACCGCCAGGATGAGAGCCCAGAGCATCATGCTGAGAAAAGGGGCGAAAAACGTGTAACACAGCATGACCATGACCAGAACCAGCCCGGCCCTGATCAGGACATCGAGGATGAGCCGCGCCAGACGTTTTTCCAACTCACGGTCGGCAAGAGATGACAGATCCACCACTTCCTCCTTTATTGTCCAATGGTTTATCCGAAACTCATCAGCACGGAAAACGCTGTTGCCGCGCCGAGGAGTTTCATGTTTCGTTGTGGCTGCGGTACCTGGTCCAGCCATGCTGGTTTATCCGAAAATGGTCCAACGCGAAGAGATCTCTTGAACATTGATGGCGTCGTAAAAAGCCCGATCTCCTGCGTTGCAGCGGGATCGGCCACTGCTCGGCGTACCACATGTACGCCTGTGCTTAGCCGACACCACTGCGCCTTGTATATCGGGCTTTTGTACTTAGCCATCCTCTATGCACGCTTGAGGTTTTTACGAGAACATCAACATTGAACAGTTCTCCGCATCGGCAAGTCCATCCAGCTGCCGTTTTTCCCATTATGGAGCATTTTAAAGCCGCTGTCCAACTGAAACAACATCCCGTTTTGCCGTTGTTATCATCTGGTCAACCGGTGGCGATATTCCCGTCGCTGGCCAACCCCGCCAGGCGACGGAGCAGGTACCGGCGATGCCGGGCAAACGGCTTTACTCGCTGTGGGATGTCGACTATGGTGTGCTGCAGCAGAGCCCAGAAATCCGGGTCAGAACCCTGCCGTCATCTCCCGTGCCTTGCCGCCCACGCACTCCACCGGGAGGCGGCAGAGGAGGAACACCATGAACATCAGAGAACTCAAACTCTTTCGCCACCTGGCGGTGACCCTGCATTTCGGCCGAACCAGTCACGCCTGCAACATCACCCCTTCCGGCCTGAGCAGGGCCATGCAGCGGTTGGAAAACGAACTGGGTCACCAGCTTTTTTCCCGCGACAGACGCTCGGTCCGCCTCACCCCGGCCGGCCTGATGTTTCGGGCATATGCCGAAGAAACCATCCAGCGCTGGAGCGAATTGCACAACCGTCTTTCACGGGACAATATCCTCCAGGGCGACCTGTCGCTCTACTGCTCGGTCACCGCCGTGCTCTCGGTTCTGCCGGCAGTCTTCCGACAGTTCCGGTCGGCCCATCCCCAGGTTCGACTGCATCTGCAGACCGGCGATGCCGCCAGAGCACTCTTTACGCTTACCCATGGCGAAGCGGACGTCGCCGTCGCCGCCCTGCCGGACCAGCACCCCGCCGGGATCGACTTCATTCA
Organism: Desulfopila sp.; assembly: GCA_047973425.1. Classification (GTDB taxonomy): domain Bacteria; phylum Desulfobacterota; class Desulfobulbia; order Desulfobulbales; family Desulfocapsaceae; genus Desulfopila. Next base: position 61,694 of record JBKEBZ010000002.1, on the reverse strand, counting down.
GCTCATCGAGACTCCGCTGATCTTCATCGCCCCCGCCGATCACCGGTCAACCCTGGTCTTACGCCACGACGCCATCGACTGGCAGGAAACCCCGATCATCGCCCCGGAGAGGGGGCTCAGCCGGGACCGGGTCGATCGCTGGTTCGCCGAAAAGCAGGTTCTGCCCAACATCACCGCCGAAGTCGCCGGCAACGAGGGGATCATCGCCATGGCGGCGATGGGATGCGGGATCGGGGTCGTGCCCCGGCTGGTGCTCGAACAGAGTGTGCTGCAGGACCAGGTGCGGATTCTCGATGTAGAGCCACAGCTCGAACCGTTTTCCGTCGGGGTCTGTACGGCCAGCAGAAATCGGCGCAATCCGATTATCGCGGCCTTCTGGAACATTGCCATCAGCGAATCTTTTCGCCATAATGACCAGAATTCATCGCAGGCCGACCCCCGTCAACACCCATGAGGGAAAAGAAGAGGAAACATCAATGCATACGATACTGGTAACCAACGATGACGGTATCCACAGCGAGGGGCTGCGGGTCTTGCGACACGCGCTGACCACCCTGGGGAGGGCGGTGGTCGTCGCTCCGGACCGGGACAACTCCGCCGTCTCGCACTCCCTGACCATGACCAGACCGCTGCAGGTGCGGGAAATAGCGCCGGACACCTTTACCGTCGACGGCACGCCGACCGACTGCGTGATCCTGGCCCTCGGCAAAATCCTCGATGCCCGGCCCGATCTGCTGATCTCCGGCATCAACGCCGGCCCCAACCTCGGCGACGATATCGCCTATTCCGGCACCGTCTCGGCCGCCATGGAAGGCACCATGTATTCCATCCCCTCCCTGGCGGTGTCCCTGGCGGGATCGGCACCCTACGACTTCGCTCAGGCCGCGCTATTGGCCCGGACAGTCGCCGCCAAAATCCTCACCACCACCCTGCCGCCCAGCACTCTCCTCAACATGAACGTTCCCGAAGGAGACAGCCATCGCGGCATCCGTATAACCCGTCAGGGCCGCAGGCTGTGGGAAAACTCCATCCAGGAGACCGCGGACCCCTGGGGCCGCAAACGCTACTGGATCGGCGGCGGAACCCCGGTCAAGGAAACCGGCGACGATACCGACGTCAAGGCCATTCAGGACGGCTTGGTCTCGATCACCCCCATCCAGCTCGATCTCACCAACCATTCCGGCCTTCGCCATCTCCGCCAGACCTGGGACCTGCCGGGCCTGATTCCGCCAGATGGCGACGACCGCTGAGTGGCTCACCATGACCGCGCCAGTGTTCTCCCGGGCGGTACAGTATGCCCTATCTTCTCCGACCCTTGCGAAGGTAACTGGCCAGACCGACCAGACCGACCCCGAACAGCAGCATGGTTGCTGGCTCGGGTACTGCCTCGAAAAGCGCTTGTTCGCGGTCGCGAACCCTGGCGCTCGAATCGTCCCGTTCACCCCCCGGAACAGGCGGTGGCATCGCGACAGAGGATTTCGGAGTTGCGGTAAAAGCAAACCGTTGGCCAATATTCATGGGATACAGGGTGTCATTCCCCTGGCGACCCGTCTCGGCGAACCGCATCAGGAGATAACGGTTTTGTGTAGTGGTTCCCCAGTCGTCACCATCCTCGACAAGAATGCTTGACGCTGCGGCCAGGGACGGTACGACGACGGTCAGAATCAGTGCAGCAAGGCCATACAGAAAATTCATTAAATTACCACATATCAATACGTTCAAGAACAAATCCTGGCAAAATGGCCCGACATTACCACGACACCGTCGGCGATGACCGACCGGTACGATCGTGTCCATCCCATCAGGGTCAGAAGGTATTTCACACCGCCGGGCAAAAATAGTCAAGGTCACCCTCATCCCGTCAAGGTCTGGCCGGAACCGATACCATACCCCGCAAACCGCAGCTCTTGTGGCGGCAGCAGGCGACTCTCGCTCGGCGGCCCATCAGGTTACCGGTCGGCCATGAAACCAGAGCTGATCAGCTTTTTTCAGCACGGCCGAGCCGCCCGCCGCCAAGGGGCTCCTCGATGAACAGCGCTGAAAATGGTACCGCCCGCACCTTACCGGGGATGGCACAAGAGGAATCACTCCGGCGTTTTTTCCGTCGCCGGCTTCGACTCCGACGACTCCTTCACCACCACGACCTCATCGTCCTGGGGCTGAATCAGCCGGACAACCGGAAGAAAATCACTGAAGACCTGACCGTAGATCTCCCAGATGGTGATAAACAGCGCGGCGATGATCGGCCCGATGATGATACCCAGCAGGCCGAACATGGTAATCCCGCCCAGGGTGCCAAAGAGCACGAAGAGATCGTGCATCTCGGTATCCTTGCCAACGAGCCGCGGCCGTACCAGGTTGTCGAGATTGCCGGCCACCCCGCCACAGAGCAGAGCGAGAACGACTGCACCGCCATAGTCTTTGCCAAGCAGCAGAATGAGCAGGGCCGGCCCCCAGACGATCGCGGTGCCAAAAGCGGGGATGATCGAGGTCACCACCATCACGCTGCCCCAGAACACCGGCCCGTCTATCCCGGCAAAGTAAAAGGCCAGCCCGCAGATGGTGCCCTGCATGATGCCGATGATGATACTCCCCTTGATCGTCGCCCGGGTCACCGAGGTGAAACGGTGCAGCAGCATGCCCTCGTCCTTGTCGGTGAGGGGCAGGTAATAGAGGATCCGCTCGAGCAGCTCTTCGCCCATGGTGAAAAAATAGAACATGGCATAGAGCATGATGACCGAACTGAACAGGGCGCTGACCGTTATCTTGGTAGCGGACGACAGCGAATCGATCAAGAACGAGGAGAGCAGCCCCACCAGTTCGCCGGCCTTCTGGATGATCATCTCGCGATAAGGAAGAATCTCCTGGAAAAATGGGACCTTGTTCAGATAAACAGTAATTATTGTCGGTTCGTTGATAAACTTCTGGACCCATGGGGTCACCGACTGGCCGACATTGATCGCCTGGCCCACCACCACCCCTATCAGCATGGTCAACGGCACCAGCACCAGCACCACGATCCCCAGAATCATCAGGATCGAGGCCAGGTTCTGCCGGTCGCCCAGCCTCTTTGCCAGCCAGCGATGGGCCGGAATCGTCATCGCGGAAAACAGGCCCGCCATGAACAGGGGCATCAGGAACTGCTGGATCATCGTCAAAAAAACCGCCGAGATCAAGAGAACCAGAGCCAGCAACACGATCTTATGAACATTTTCTCGTTTCATGCCATTCACAGTAGATAAGAAAATTCGTTTCGCCAGTCACCGCCGGCACTGGAATACCTCGACGATTTCCAGGTTTTCGCTCCGCCTTTCCTTGTGCTCTCCCCCTAACCCTGCTATGCTAACCCAATCCTAATAATTGGAAAAGTTTCACTCATTTCGCGTCCCTATCAACACCGCCAAGCCAATACCATGTCAAACAGCGTCTCCGCCATTTTTTTCGACAAAAACGATTACGAGCTGCTGCGGATCGTCCGGGAAGTCATCGATCACGAGACGGAATCGCTGTCGATGAGATCCCTGTTCAACGAGCATATGCATCCCCAGGGCATCAAGGAGCTGGCCGCGCCCCGCGGCCTGCGCATCGCCTATGCGATCTCCAGCCTGCTGGGTTCGTTTGAAAACGGCACCGCCGACAACCGGATAAAAGCCCTGCGCACCCTCTGCGACGAGGTGCTCGCTCCCTCCGGCGGCTCCAACCAGAAGAACACCGCCCGGGTTCTGGTCCAGATCATGAAAGAGCTGCTGCGCAGCGCGGGCGACGAACTCCGTCAGCTGAAGCTGGCCCACGACTTCCGGATGGTCTCCACCGGCAACCCCCGCAAAGTCAAGGCGGAACTGGCCCGCTACCACCTGCTGGAGATGCCCAGAGAGTGGAACCAACTCGCCTTTGACGACCATGTGCACGACGCCAATACCAAAGGTCGCAAGTCTCCGACCCACCTGCTGCTGGATGGCTGGATAAAGGGAATTCGCTATCTGACCGTTATCTATTACAACCACGTCCACCCCGGTGTCGTCAAGGAGTTGATAGAGGCCGCGGCCATTCTCGAAATGCGGGTGCAGGTCGGCATCGAGATGTCGGCGAGGTTCAGGGACAAATACGTCCGCATCACCTGGGAACCTCACGGTTTCGGCAACAACGACACCCTGCTGAAGTTTCTCGAGGACGAGGCGACTATCAAGCTGATGGAGGAGGGACGCCAGGTCTCGCGCTACCAGCAGCAATACGTTTTCGATGTGCTGGAGGCCTTCAACGACCACCACCGGCGCGAACTGGGCGATCGGCTGGCGATGGCGGTGCCGGCCATCGAGCGCCAGTCGTTTCTGGCCTTCGTCGGGGTAGGCCAGCCTTCGCTGCTGCACCTGGCCAGCTTTATCCATTCCACCATCACCGGCGCCGGCCCGAATCCGCGTGATGATGTCGACAACCGTGGCGAAAACGGGACCGGCGAACGGCTCTCCATTGAAGAAATCATCAGCGAGTACCTGCTGCCCTCCAAGAACCCCACCCTCCGGGATCCGAGCCAGCCACGGGAGGACGACGATCTGCCACCCCTTCTGGCCCTGGCCCCGCATGTCCTGCTCAGTCGCCTGCAGTCGCTGCATTCCAGCTCCCGCTTTTCGCTCAACCTCAGCAATCTGACCATCCAGGACACCCTGGAACTGCTCTACACCTGCAGGGGCATGATCACCCATGTCGAAGCCTATAACCTGACCAACGCCGCTCACGGCACCTCGTTCATGGCCCCGGGACACAGCCTGGCCGGCGAGGCGGTCGACCTCAAGAGCCCGGAACAGAGTTACCGGATGATCAACGAGCTGCAGAAGGCCTTGAACGAAGACAATGTGATCATCCTCAAGCGCGTAATCCGCAATATCATCTGGGATTTCGAGGAACAGTATCTGCGTTTGAAGAAATACCTCGAATTCATTGCCGAGGAGGACAGCGAGAAAAAAGGGCATGTGCATCGAGAACTCATGGGTATGCTCGACCGCAAGGAAGACCTGATGGACATCCTCTTCCATCTGGAGACGTTTCATGCGTACTACGAGAAACGGACGCTGAGATCACGGATAGGCTCCGGTTCCACAGGCCAGGCCAACTACCGTCAGGGGATGGGGATGGTGGTTCTCGACACCCTGCCGGCAGGCGCCCGTAACAGCGTGCGGCGGCAGCAGGCCCACAACGACCGACAGGTCATCCCTGTCACCGCCGTGCTGACCAGGCACCTCCATAAACGGTTCAACCCCAGCCAGCATCAGGAGCTGGCCTCAAACCTCTTTCAGCCCGGCCAGGCCCCGTTCTCTGCCGGTTTTGCCGAAAGCTGGTACGACTGGAGCCTCGACGGGTTCGTGGTCCATCCCGGCAGACCCGGCAATATCGCCACCCTCGGCGGCAGCACCAATGGTGCCACGCCCGAAAAAGATCCCGACCGGCGAGAGGAGGTCCGAGGGCCAATCCAGCGATGGCGCTACCTCAACACCAATCTCAAAAACAGCCTGAAGGTCCTGGTGGGTTTCATCCCGGCGTTCGTCACCTTTTTATTGACCAAGGACTGGTGGCTGCTCGCCTATTTTGGCGCCTTCATCTGGTTTGGCATCACCGGCCTGCGCAATATCATCCAATCGGTGCTCGGCGGGGGGGGACTGCGCCGCTCACCGCTGTTACCCTGGAACTCGCTGATCAGCTGGAGCCGGATCGCCGACTCCCTGCTCTACACCGGGTTTTCGGTACCGCTGCTCGACTTCCTGGTGAAGACCCTGCTGCTCGATCACGGTTATCATATCACCACCGCGACCAACCCGGTCCTGCTCTATGCGGTCATGGGCCTTGCCAACGGGATCTATATCTCCAGCCACAACGCCCTGCGCGGCCTGCCGAAAAGCGCCACCATCGGCAATTTCTTCCGGTCGATCCTGGCCATCCCCATCGCCATCCTGCTCAACACCGCGATAGGCGCCGTCCTGGGGCTGGTGGGCATCGTCGATGTGAGTGGGGCGTTACAGAAATGGGCGGCGATCATCTCCAAATTCGCCTCCGACTGCGTGGCCGCGGTCATCGAAGGTCTTGCCGATCGCGAGGCCAATATCAGGGCGCGACTGCGCGGCTATCAGGCCAAGATATCCCAGCTGTTCTACGTCTTCTCCCGGCTCGATCTACAGTTTCCGGAAGAGGATGTCCTCGACATGCTGCAATCGCCGAAAATGATGATGCAGACCCTGAATTACGAGGCCCAGGACCAGGAAAAGCTGATCATCGTCAATGCCCTCGATCTCATGTATTTCTGGCTGTACCAGCCCAGGGCCCAGAAGGCGCTGGCCAAGCTGACGGAAAATATGTCCCGGGAAGAGTGGCTGATCTTCTTCCACTCGCAGCTGGTGCTCAAACGTAACAGGGAGATCAGCCAGGTTTTTGTCGACGGGCTGGTGGGAAGGAATTTTTCCAAGGCGCTGGCCTTCTATCTCGACCGGTGGGAGAAATATCTGAGCGATTTGGAAAAACTCGGGGCCAGACAGAGCTGGCACACCAGAAATTGAGCCCTGCAGCCCTTTGGTCCGGCGATGACCGCAGGCCGCTGACCCGGATTTTCATCCGGATTAACCGGCCTGAATGTCCCGCTGCATCGTCTCGATCACCTCGATCGGGTCGGCAGCCCGGGTGATCGGCCGGCCCACCACCACATGATCGGCGCCGCTGGCGATGGCCATGCCGGCGGTGACGATGCGTTTCTGGTCATCACCACCATCCTCGACATTGGCCCCGGGGCGAATCCCCGGGGTAACGATCAGCAGCCGCGGGCCCAGATCGTTACGCAGCCGCGCAGCCTCGAGACCGGACGAGACAACGCCGTCACACCCCAGTTCGAGGGCGCGTCTGGCCCGGAAATAGACCAGCTCCTCGACCGATTGCCGCATTCCCATCGCCCGCAGATCCTCCTCGCCAAAGCTGGTCAGCACCGTTACCGCCAGCAACTGCAGGTCGCCGCGAGCCGCGAGCGCCGCCCGAATGATCGGGTCGTTGCCATGGATGGTGGCAAAGCTCACCCCCCGGCTGTTGACCTGAGCGACCGCCAGTCGCACCGTTTCGGGAATGTCGAAAAATTTCAGATCCAACATGACCTTGTGGCCGCGGTCGACAAGCCAGTCGATCATGTAAAACCAGTCGGCCATGAAGAGTTGCAGGCCAACCTTGAAAAAGCCGATATGCGATTCACATCGCTTGACCATCTCCTTGGCCGTCGCTGGATCATCGACATCGAGGGCCACAATGATACGCTCTTTTATGGGAATCTCTTTTTCACTCATCTTCTTTCGCTGGTTTTATCCGAAAATCGTCAGTACGGAAAACGCTGTTACCGCGCCGAGGAGTTTCATGGTTCGTTGTGGCTGAGGCGCCATGGTCCAGCCATGCTGGTTTATCCGAAAATCGTCAGTACGAAAAAGTCCTTTACCGGGACGACGATTTTCATGGTTTGTTGTGGCTGAGGCTATCTGGTCCAGCCCAGCTGGTTTATCTCAAACTCGCTGGCATGGAGGAATCGGCCCCTATCGGGGTGTTGCATACTTCGCTGTGGCTGCGATATCTGGTCCAGCCCTGCTGGCTGGAGCGAGCGGTAAGCCAGAACCCGCGGACCACCACCCGGGCAAGCGTATCGCACCTTTACAAAACTGTAAAGCGTCGATACTCTTTTACAGGGAGGGTCAGCCCGCAACCGGCCCATGCCGACCGGTTGCCGACACGTCCCTGTTGTCTTCTCGTAAGGTATCGACAAGGAGGAACCCATATGACCGTCAAAATTTTCATCCGTCGCAAAGTCGCCCCGGCCAACGTGCTCGAGTTGACCACTCTGTTAAAGAAATTACGGGCAATCACCCTGAGTCAACCCGGCTACATCTTCGGCGAGACGCTAAGGCGCCTCGACCGCAAAGACGAATGCATGGTCATCAGTACCTGGCAATCCCAAGATGACTGGACGGCCTGGGTCAACAACAAACAGCGTATCGCCATCCAGGAGGAAATCGACGAACTCCTCGGAGAGAAGACAGAATATGCCATTTATGAGCTGTAAACGCTGTAATAAACGACACCACCCTCCCTTCTGCCCCTGACCTTGAACGCTTATCCCGGGTCAGGGGCCACAGACAGGCCCACCTCAACCAGCTCGGCCGCAACGTTTTCCCCGCTTCATCGTATAAGCAATTCTGATTAGCCCGATTATTCTTATGCATTTGTAGGTTCCCCATGCTTGGTGTAGAATATCGGGTGGTTTTATCCGAAACTCTCCAGCGCGAAAAGCGCTGTTACCTCACCGACGATTTTCATGACAGCGTCGCGGTGTCATCGTTGCGATTGGCTATCTGGTTCGGCCGTGCTGATTTCTCGGCAGACCAACTCAATTCCACAGGGAGGTGTACCCGGCATGATCATTGAAGGTATTAAGCTGATGCTCATCGGCATGACCACCGTCATGCTGTTCCTCACTCTGACGATCTACCTGATCGGCCTCGTGTCCCGTCTCACCCGGGGGGTGACGGAAAAAGAACTCGCGGCCATCAGGATGGAGCGTGAGCTGCTGGCCCGCAGTCGGCGGAAACAGATGGAAACACGAGGTGATGCGGCACGAACCGATGAGAGCGAAGACGAGATCGTGGCCATCTCGGCAGCGGTGTCCGCCTATGAGGCCGAACGGTTTGCGATGAGTTGAGCCCTTTGGGAAAACAGGTCACTACGCCCGGTACCGGATTGCCGCGAGTGCCATCCAGAAATGGCCTTTTTCCTCCTACCTCTTCGTTGCTCTCAAGATTTTATCCAGGCAAGAGCCGTTCCCTGCCTGCGATAAAAAATATCGAGCGCCTCGATTGAGACAAGAATTTCTCATTTCTGGATAGACACTGGCAAGCTGCCGAAACACACAATTTCAAGCGAGGAGAAAAACGTGGGCAAGAAAGTAATCAAGTTTATGGATACATCCTTCCGGGATGGGTTTCAGTCGGTTTTCGGTGCCAGAGTATTGACGGATGACTTCATGCCGGCGGTCAAAGCCAGCGTTGCCGCCGGAATAGACAATATCGAAGCCGGCGGCGGCGCCCGGTTCCAAAGCCTGTTCTTTTACTGCGGTGAATCGGCCTTCGACATGATGGACCGCTTCCGCACCGAGGTCGGGCCGAACGTCGCCCTGCAGACGCTGGCCCGCGGCATCAACGTCGTGGCCCTGAGCCAGTGCCCCCGGGACATTATCGATCTGCATGCCAAGATGTTCAAGAAACACGGCATGACCACCATCCGTAACTTCGATGCCTTAAACGATGTCCGCAACCTCGAATATTCCGGTGAACGGATCGCCCACCACGGCCTGAACCATCAGGTGGTCGTGTCGATGATGGAACTCCCCCCGGGCTGCAGCGGCGCCCACGACCCCGAATTCTACATCGACCGTCTTCGGCAGATCCTCGAGGCGAAAATTCCCTTCCACTCCATCTGCTTCAAAGACGCCTCCGGGACCTCCAACCCCCACAAGGTCTACGAGACCCTCAAGGCGGCCCGCAAGGTCGTCCCCCCCGAGACCATCCTCTGGTTCCACACCCACGATACCGCCGGGCTGGGCATCTCCCAGAACATGGCGGCCATCGAAGGCGGCGCCGACGGGGTCGATCTCGCCAAGTCACCGGTCTCCGGTGGCACCTGCCAGCCGGACATCCTGTCGATGATGCATGCACTCAAGGGAACCGACTACACCCTGGATATCGATTACGAGAAGGTCCTGGTGGCCGTCGACGCCTTTGAAGAGGCGATGAAAGACTACTTCTTCCCACCAGAGGCCAAGATGGTCTCGCCGGCAGTGACCCTGTCACCGATGCCGGGCGGCGCCCTCACCGCCAACACCATGATGATGCGCGACACCGGCACCCTGCACCTCTATCCCCAGGTGATAAAAGAGATGAGCGAGGTGGTGGCCCGAGGCGGTTTCGGCACCTCGGTCACCCCGGTGTCCCAATTCTACTTCCAGCAGGCCTATCTCAACGTCACCCAGGGCAAGTGGCAGAAGATCAACCCGAGCTACGGGAAGATGGTGCTCGGTTATTTCGGCCGCACTCCGGTGCCGGCCGACCCGGAAATCGTCAAGCTCGCCTCCGAACAGCTCGAGCTGCCGGTCTTCACCGACGACCCGCTGGACATCCTCGAACCGGGTATCCCCAAGGCCACCAAGATCCTGACGGAAAACAACCTGCCGGTCAATGACGAAAACATCTTCATCATCGCCAGTTGCGAGTCCAAGGGGCTCGATTTTCTGCTGGGCAAGGCCAAGGTCAACGTCCGCAAGATCAGCGACGAAAAGCCGGTCGAGAAAAAGCCCGCGGCCAGCAAGGCCCCAGCCGCCGCGCCGATGGGGCCGCGCAACTACACCATTACCGTCAACAACCGGCCCTACAACGTCACCGTCTCGGAAGGAGGCGGCGTCCAGGCGACCCCTGCCGCCGCAGTCCCTGCCGCCGCACCGGCGGCGGTTGAGGGCACCGACGTCGAAGCGCCGACTCCGGGCAACGTCTTGAAAGTACTGGTGGCCGTCGGCGACACCGTCGCCAAGGATCAGCCCCTGCTGGTGATGGAAGCCATGAAGATGGAATCGGATATCAAATCACCAAGTGGCGGGAAAATCGTGGCCCTGCATGTGGCCGTCGGCGACACCGTCCAGACCGGCGAACCGCTGGTCACCATCGGCTGAAAGAGCGGATGCCCTGCAGGCCTCCGGGCCAGACCGGAGGCCTATACCCTGTCGTTTATTCTAGGAAAACGTTCCCCCGCACCCCATTTTCGTGCGATCCGGCCTCCTCACAGAGCAAACGCTTGGGCCACGGCCCGCTTGAACGTATCTGGCGTACGGGATAAACGTTTAAAAATCCGGGGTACGGAACATTCCCGGTATCACCGGTGAACGACTACTATTCTAGGAAAGCAATATGAAAATTCGCTTGCTCATGCTCCTTATGCTGGTCGGCACGCTCTGCGGGGTGGGCCATGCCATGGGAGCGGATACAACCGTGGAAATCCTCTCTCCCGCAGATGCCAAGGTGATTCGGATCGACATCGCCTCGGGAAAGGACATCTACAGCGGTGACCAGATTGCCACCTTAAAGAGAGAGGACGGGACCCTGATCGTGCTGAAAGCCGGCGTTGCCGGGGTCATCACCGCTCTGCCCGTTCACTCCTATCAGCAGGTCAGCGAGGGTGACGTGATCGCGGTGCTTGAACCCTCAGCGGTTATCGCCGAGATTCCGGTTACCGGGGCATCCCACGAGCTGCCACCCATTACCACCCTCTTTGCCAACCTGTTCAAAACCACCGGGCTCTACGGGGTCATAGATGGGCAGATGAACAAGGACTGGACCATCGGCATAGGCCGGGTGCTGATGATCGGGGTCGGCCTGGTTTTGCTCTATCTCGGCATAGCCAAGGGTTTTGAGCCGCTGCTGCTGATCCCCATCGGTTTCGGGGCCTTTCTCTCCAACATCCCGCTGGCGGGTATAGCCGAGCCGGGCGGGATACTGAACTATGTCTATGAAGTCGGGATCATGACCGGCATCTTCCCGCTGATCATCTTCATGGGAGTGGGCGCACTGACCGATTTCGGGCCGATGATCGCCAACCCGAAGACCATTCTCTTAGGCGGCGCGGCCCAACTGGGCATCTTCACCACCCTCCTCGGCGCGCTCCTGCTCTCGGATTTCGTGCCCGGCATCAACTTTTCCCTGCGTGACGCCGCCTCGATCGGCATTATCGGCGGCGCCGATGGCCCCACCGCCATCTTCCTCTCCAGCCAGCTGTCACCACGACTGCTCGGCTCGATCGCCATTGCCGCCTATTCCTACATGGCCCTGGTACCCATCATCCAGCCGCCGATCATGAAGTGGCTGACCAGTGATGAAGAGCGGTCGATCAAAATGGTCCAGCTCCGCCATGTCTCCCGGGTGGAAAAAATCATCCTGCCACTGCTGGTGCTCTCCATCTGTACCATTCTCCTGTCCTCTGCCGCGCCGCTGATCGGCATGTTCATGTTTGGCAACCTGGCCAAGGAGTGCGGGGTTATCGACCGGATGTCCGACACCATCAAGAATGCCCTGATGTACACGGTCACCATTTTCCTCGGTCTTGGCGTCGGCTCCAAGCTGTCCGCCGACAAGTTTTTGAACGTCGAAACGCTGGGTATCCTGATACTGGGCATGATCGCCTTTAGCATCGGCACCGCCGGCGGGGTACTGATGGCCAAGTTCATGAACAGATGCTCCAAGACCCCGATCAACCCCCTGATTGGCGCCGCCGGGGTCTCCGCCGTGCCAATGGCGGCCCGGGTCGTCAACAAGGTAGGACTGGAAGCGAACCCGCAGAACCACCTGATCATGCACGCCATGGGTGCCAACGTCTCAGGCGTCATCGGCTCGGCTGTCGCGGCCGGCGTGCTGCTGGCCCTGCTGTAAAAACGAACAACGGCAACCGTAAGAGAAAAGCCCCTTCCCGCGCCGGGAGCGGGGCTTTTCTCTTTTTGGGGTGAAAAACGAAGGGAAACCTTCTTGATGAACTCGTAAAAACCTAAAACCTGCACGTGAGATGGCTAAGTACAAAAGCCTGATATACAAGACGCAGTGGTGTCGGCCAAGCACAGGCGTACATGTGGTACGCCGAGCAGTGGCCGATCCCGCTGCAACGCAGGAGATCGGGCTTTTTACGACGCCATCCTTCTTCATCCTCCATGATCGGGGCCGAGCCCCCGGTCGCCGCCACTGGCTTGGCCTGAGCGGCTGCTTTCCCCCTGCCTCTCCACCAGATACCGCCAGTACCTTCTGGGCATGAACTGTCGCTGCAGCACGAGATTACGCCGATCCGGATTGGCCGTGGTCCGGTGAAAGACCCGCCAGAGCTGTTGGTAGCAGAGCTCATCCGCAGCAAGTTCAGCCAACGGCGCCTCGCCGGTACGCCGCACCTGCCGGACGAAAGCCGGGTCAATGACGACCCGGCGCAGTTCCTCCCCATCCCAGTACAGGGCACTATCCCGATCGACATCATGGAGTATCCAGGCATGTTCACCCAGCCGAAAGACGAAATGGGCGGCCAGGCAGCCAATGACATTGGCCTCGGCCTGAAACGGCGCATACAGCACCTCGCCCCGCAGCGTTCTGAACCGGATCAGGCCGCAGAGCCGATGCACCTCGGCTTTCAGCCGTCTGGAGAGCCGCGTCAGGTGGTGGACAGAGGCGTCGCTGTGCAACTCGGTTACCCGGCCGCGATAGTCAAGAGAGAGCCGAAGCAGCCGGTAGAGGTGGATACCCTCCCGGCCGCTCCCTGCCAGATACGCATGGATCACCAGCTCCAGTACCCCGCCTCCCAGTTGCCGCAGATAGGAAAAGAGCCGCTCAGCCTGGTCGGCATCGGTCGTCACCACCCGCAGCGCATCGAACAGGCCGGGGCGATAGTCCTCGCGGCCGCAGACGGTCTTGACCGGCTTCCCCTCCTTCACGGCAACGGCCAGGGCGGTGAAAAGCCCCTCGACCGAACCATCGTGGAGATAGATGCAGGCAGGAGTGGTCATGATCAGAAGAGCCGGAGCTGCCTGCTCTTTGGCGACAGTCTGCTGATCGAGGTTTTTTCGCCGGTCCGCAGCACAGCGGCAAGCTGGCGATGCGACATGGTACGGTCACCGAGAAATTTACCGCCGATGGCCAGGAAATGTCTGGCCCTCTTCAAAACCAGCCCCATCCTGGCCAGATCCTCCTCCCGAATGACGGTAAGCCGGCGGGTGGCGATGATCCGCCGGGCAGAGGTCACCCCGACCCCCGGCACCCGCAGAAGTTCCTCGTAGGCGGCGTGGTTGATATCGAGCGGGAACAGATCGAAATTACGCAGCGCCCAGGCCGCCTTGGGGTCGAGCCGCTCATCGAGATAGGGAGAGCTCTGGGCAAGAATCTCATCGGCCTGGAAGTGATAGAATCGCAATAGCCAGTCAGCCTGATAGAGCCGGTGCTCCCGCACCAGGGGAGGGGCACTGTCGATGGCCGGCAGGTTCGGGCTGCTGTTGACCGCCATATAGGCTGAGTAATAGACCCGTTTGAGCCCCACCCTGCCATAGAGCCGCTCGGTCAGGGCGAGGATATCGAGATCACTCTCCGCACTGGCGCCGATGATCATCTGGGTCGACTGACCCGCCGGGCAGAAGCGGGGAACATGACGACTTCTGCCACGCTCCCGGGCAAAAGACGAGCCCTCGTCCCAGATCTGGCGCATCGGCCGCAGTATGGCCCCGGCCGATTTCTGTGGCGCCAGGGCCTTGAGCGACCGTGACGATGGCAGCTCGATGTTGACGCTCAATCGGTCGGCCAGCAGCCCGGCCCGATGCACCAGCTCGGCAGAGGCGCCGGGAATGACCTTGAGATGAATATAGCCGTTGAACCGGTGTCTGGTCCGCAACCGCTGGCAGACAGCCACCATCTCCGCCATGGTCCGGTTGACGGAACCCACCACCGCCGAACTGAGGAAAAGCCCTTCGACATAGTTGCGAATATAAAAATTCCTCGTTATCTCACAGATCTCATCGACCGTGAAGGTGGCGCGGGGGCGGCTGTTGGAACGGCGGTTGAGGCAGTAGGCGCAGTCGAAGATACAATCGTTGCTCAACAGCACCTTAAAAAGAGAGACGCAGCGGCCGTCGGCGGTCCAGCTGTGGCAGATGCCTCTCGCAGCGGTTCCGGCTCTGTCACTGCCGCTCGAGGCACAGGAGGCATCATATTTGGCGGCATCGGCGAGGATCGCTGTTTTTTCCAGAGTATTCATGGCTGTTTTCATCCTCATGGCCGGCCAAACGGCAAGGGCCGGAACCTTACGGTATCCGGCCCCATCGACGCCTGTACATGCGTGTGACTCGCCTGTGCCCATTCAATCCAGAAACACTGCTCTGTTCTCCTCACTCTTCGGCACGGAAAGCTCTCTTACCGGGCCCGGCGTTTCATCATCCGTTGTGACCGAGATACGTTGGTCCAGCCATGCTGGTCAGTCATCAAAGCGCACCTCCTGGTACCTGTCGTCGTCATACCCGTCCTCCTGCCGCAAGAGCTTGACTGGATTCTTGGAAATTATCTCATATTCCGTACCGCATTCCTTGCAGGCGATGATGTCACCCTTGTGGAAATAGTACTCTACCGGCACCAGTTCCAGACAGATTTCACATCTGCCGAATTGCTCCGCACTGTCGTTATGCCTGCCCTTTTTGCCCATCGCCGTCTCCTTCTGCTTCTTGGGATAGAACCCATCGACACACCACCGACAACAGCATGCCCCATCAAACACCACTTATCATGGATTGCTGTTTTTTCCGAATCTTTCTTCAGTGGTCCTGCAAGAAAATCCTCGATCCCCGACACGCCGGCAACCACGTCAATCTGCCAGCGTGTCAGCCGCTCTGAAGACGATTTGCCCGACCACCTGTCCCGCGTGCGGTCGCCGGGCTCGACCCGGCTTGGGAAAATGGTTTCACCGAGCTATATTTTTGTGGAATTTTCTCCTGCAATTGTGTTGACTCTACCAGCATGATTGGCGCTGGAACCTCGGCCATAACGGTGACACCGCTGTTATGAAAGTGAGCGGCGCGACAAGAGAGCTTTCCGCGCTGGCGAGTTTTGGCTAAATTGTCGTTTGTGACCGAGGACGAAGAAGATCGGAGTTTTTACGAGTCCATCCCGTTTGCCGAAATGCCATTCGCATACCGCCCCTGACCAAGCCATGGTCCGAGGAATCCCGTACCATTTTCTCCAGTCTCCCCGGAGTTTTGCTTATGTGGCAGGATGTTTTTTTTCAAGACAGCTGGACCGTGAAGGACGCCACCGAATATTACGGTATCGATAAATGGGGCGCTGGCTATTTTTCCATCAATTCCGCAGGCGAAGTCGTGGTCACCCCTTCCGGTGACGGGACAGGGCCCAGCCTGAGTCTGTTCGAGGTCGCCAGACAGATCGAGGCCCGGGGACTGTCGATGCCGGTGCTGCTGCGCATCGAAAATCTGCTTGGTTCACAGATCAAGTTACTGCATGAAACCTTCCGCAAGGTTATCCGGGAAAACAACTATCGAGGCGTCTATAAAGGTGTCTTTCCGATCAAGGTGAATCAGCAGGAGCAGGTGGTGGAGACCATCAGCCAGTTCGGCAAGCAGTTCAATCACGGGCTGGAGGCGGGCTCCAAATCCGAACTCATCGCCGCCATCTCCATGCTGCAGAACAGGAATGCCAGCCTGATCTGTAACGGCTACAAGGATGAGAAGTTCATCGACCTGGGGCTCTACGCGATCAAGATGGGCTTCCAGGTCTTTTTCGTGGTCGAAGTTCCCGGTGAAGTCGATCTCATCATCGAGCGCTCAAAGGTCCACAACATCAAACCGGCGATTGGCATCCGGATCAAGCTCTCCACCCAGGCCGAAGGCAAGTGGCAGCAATCTGGCGGCGATGCCAGCGTCTTCGGTCTCTCCATGAGCCACACCATCGACGCCATCGATCGACTGAAGGCGGAAGACATGCTCGACTGCCTGCAGTTACTCCACTACCATATCGGCTCGCAGATCCCCAATATCAGTGACATCCGGGCCGGAGCCATGGAGGCCTGCCGGCTCTACGAGGAGCTGGTGCTCGAAGGAGCCCCGATGGGCTATCTCGATCTCGGCGGCGGTCTGGCGGTCGATTACGACGGCTCGAACACCAACACCAACTCGAGCCGGAACTATTCGATCGAGGAGTATTGCTCGGATATCGTCGAGACGATCATCTCCGTACTCGACAAAAACGACATCCCCCATCCGACCATCATTACCGAAAGCGGCCGGGCGATCGTCGCCTACTATTCGGTCCTGCTCTTCAACATTCTCGACATCAGCGCCTTCGAGCCCCCGCCGATCCTCGACAAATTGCCGATCACCGACAACGATCTGCTGGAAAACCTGATGCTCACCTACAACATGCTCTCGCCCAAGACCCTGCAGGAGTGCTGCAACGACGCGCTCTTTTACCGGACCCAGGCGAGACAGCTGTTCAAACATGGGCAGATCAGCATCAGGGAACGTGCGCTCGCCGAGAACCTGGTGCAGCACATCCTGCTCAAAATCTCCGCGATGTCGAGAGAACTCGCTCATATTCCGAAAGATGTCCAGGAGATCAACCGGCTGATCTACGATATCTACTACGGCAACTTCAGCCTGTTCCAGTCGCTGCCCGACGTCTGGGCCATCGACCAGATCCTGCCGGTCATGCCCCTCCACCGGCTGGACCAGGCACCGACCCGACCGGCGATCATTTCCGATATCACCTGCGACTGCGACGGCAAGATCGACCGCTTTCCCGACATCTCCCAGGAAAAGACCAGCCTGATGCTCCACCCCCTGCTGGATGACGAGGAGTACTATCTGGGGGTCTTTCTGGTCGGGGCCTACCAGGAAACCCTGGGCGATCTCCACAACCTGTTCGGCGACACCAACGTGGTTTCGATCCACGTCGACGAGGACGGCAGCTACAAGTTTCTCCGCGAACTGGACGGAGACTCGGTGGCCGATGTGTTAGGGTATGTGGAGTATGACCTCAGAGACATGAAAAACAGACTGAAAAACCTGGCCGAAGATGCCATCGGCAACGGCTTCATCACCGCCCGGGAACGAAAATTCATCATCTCGATATTTGAAGAAGGGCTGCGGGGTTACACCTATTTCGAAAAAGAGTAACAGCCCGATTACGCCAACGATTCGCCCAAAGGAATGAACATGTCACGACTACTTATCATCGGTGCCGGCGGCGTCGGCAATGTGGTGGCCAGAAAATGCGCCTGCCACCCGGAGGTGTTCACGGAAATCTGGCTGGCCAGCCGGACCGAAAGCAAATGTGCGGCCATCGCCGCCGAGATCGACAGGCAGTATGGGGTCAGGGTGCAGACCGCGGCGGTGGATGCGGCCAGTGTGGCGGACCTGGTGGCCCTCCTGGACAGGGTCAAACCGTTTCTGGTGCTCAACGTCGCCCTGCCCTACCAGGATCTGGCCATCATGGAGGCCTGCCTCACCTGCGGCGTCCATTATCTCGACACCGCCAACTACGAACCGGAAGACACCGCCCATTTCGAATACAGCTGGCAGTGGGCCTACCAGGATCGCTTCAAGGAGAAGGGGCTGATGGCGGTGCTCGGCTGCGGCTTCGATCCCGGCGTCACCAACATCTTCTGCGCCTGGGCGGCAAAGCACCTCTACGACACGATCGAGACCATCGACATTCTCGACTGCAACGCCGGCGATCATGGTCACCCGTTCGCCACCAACTTCAACCCGGAGATCAATATCCGCGAGGTGACTCAGACGGTGAGGCACTGGCGGGATGGCCAGTGGATCAAGACCCCGGCGATTCTTGCCGACGACTGTGTCCACTTCACCTTCGACTACCCGGTGGCCGGGGAGCGGGAGAGCTACCTGCTCTACCATGAGGAGATGGAGTCGCTGGTCAGGCATATCGAGGGATTGAAACGCATCCGTTTCTGGATGACCTTCGGCCAGCCCTACCTCACCCATCTGAAGGTCTTGGAAAACGTGGGCATGACCAGGATCGACGCGGTACCATTCGAGGGAAAAGACATCGTGCCCATCCGCTTTCTCAAGGCGCTCCTGCCCGACCCGGGCACGCTGGGCAGCAACTACACCGGCAAGACGGTGATCGGCTGCGTCTTCAATGGCACAAGGAAGGGGGAGCGTCTGCAGAAATACATCTATAACGTCTGCGACCACGCCGAATGCTACGACGAGGTCCAGGCCCAGGCGGTCTCCTACACCACCGGGGTACCGGCCATGCTCGGGGCGATGATGATGGTCAAAGGGCTCTGGTGCGGCCAGGGGGTGTTCAATGTCGAGCAGCTCGACCCCGACCCGTTCCTCGACCAACTGAGCAGCAACGGGCTCCCCTGGCAGGTGGTCGACTTTACAGGGAAACTTCCAGAATAGGTTGACCTGTGACCGCTACATCCACCATCGACCGACAGACCGCTTGGGATTTTCCTCCGGAGATCATCGACCAGGTACAGACCCCCTGCTACCTCATCAGCGAGGACGCGGTACGCCGCAACTGCCAGCTGCTCGATACCGTCCAGCGACGCACCGGCGCCAAGATACTCCTGGCGCTCAAGGCCTTTGCCCTGCCGGCGCTCTTCCCGCTCATCGGTCGCTACCTCCACGGGGTCTGCGCCAGCGGCCCGGTCGAGGCCCGGCTGGGCCGGGAGACGTTCGGCCGAGAGGTCCACACCTATGCTCCGGCCTATACCGAGAGGCAGCTCAACGAGGTGATCCGCTACTCCGATCACATCCTGTTCAACTCCATCCGGCAGTGGCAGACCCATCGCCACCAGGTCGAAACGGCCCCGCGCTATATCACCATGGGTCTACGGGTCAATCCCGGCCATGCCGAAGTGACGACCGATCTCTACAACCCCTGCCTGCCAGGCTCCCGCTTCGGCATCGGCCCGGAAGACCTCAAAGGCGTCGATCTCACCGGTATCTCCGGCCTGCATTTCCATGCCCTCTGCGAACAGAACGCCGATGTCCTGGTCCGGGTGCTGCACCATTTCGAGCAGCGGTTCGCCGCTCTTGTCGACCAGATGCAGTGGATCAACTTCGGGGGCGGGCACCATATCACCCGAGCCGATTACGATATCGACCTCCTCTCAGAGACCATTATCGATTTTCGCGGAAGATACAACGATATCCCGGTATATCTCGAACCCGGAGAGGCGGTGGTTCTCAACAGCGGAGTGTTTGTGACCAGCGTGGTGGACACCATCTATAACGGCATGGACGTCGCCATTCTCGACTGTTCCGCCGAAACCCACCTGCCGGATGTTCTGGCCATGCCCTACCGACCGTATGTGCTGGGCAGCGGTCAGCAAGGCGAGTTGCTGCACCCCTACCGGCTGGCCGGGATCTCCTGCCTGGCCGGCGACATTGTCGGCGATTACTCGTTTAATTCGCCACTTGAGCCCGGTCAGAAACTGGTGCTCACCGACATGGCCCTGTATTCGTTTGTCAAAAACACCACCTTCAATGGGGTGGAGCTCCCGTCGATCTACCTCTGCTCCAGGGACAGCGACGCGCCGAAGCTGGTCAAACGTTTTGGCTACCACGACTATCTCAACAGAATCGCATGATACCACCTTACCCGAACTTTCATGGTGAAGATGTGGTGGCCAGTGCACCGGCCGAGGCCCTCTTCCATCTCATTGCCGCCCCGTTCGAGCACTCGGTCTCCTACGGCGCCGGCACCGCGGCCGGACCCGAAGCGATCCTCGCCGCCTCGGCTCAACTCGAGCTCTTCACCGGCAAGGGCATCCCGGCCGAACACGGCATCTACACCGCCCCCCCGGTCGACTGCAGCGGCGGTGTCGAGAAGACCCTGGCCAATATCGAACAGGCGGTCGGCGCAGCGCTTGCTCACAACGCCATCCCGGTGGTACTGGGCGGAGAACACACTGTCAGCTGCGGGGTGGTCGCCGCGCTCAAGACGAGGTACAAAGAGTTCGGAGTGATCCAGTTCGACGCCCATGCCGATCTCCGCGACAGCTATGGCGGCTCGCCCTGGAGTCACGCCTGCGTGATGCGCCGCATCCACGAGCAGGGCATCCCCATCTATCAGCTGGCCACCCGCAGCTACTCACTGGCAGAACACCATTACCGCCAGACCCATGCCATCGCCTACCGTGACGGTGAGGAGATCTGGCAGAACGGCTGCAACCTGACCCTCCCCGCTGATTTCCCGGAAAAGGTCTTCATCACCTTCGACCTCGACGGCCTGGACAGCGCGGTAATGCCGGCGACCGGCACCCCGGTGCCGGGCGGACTGAGCTGGTACCAGGCCATGGCGTTTATCGAAGCGATCATGGCATCCCGCACCTGCATCGGCTTCGATGTGGTGGAACTCGCCCCGATCACCGGCCTGCACGGCCCGGATTTCGCCGCGGCCCAGCTGGTGTACAACATCATGGACGCTCTCTGCCGCAGCCCAGGCAGCCGACAGTTCTGGCGTCTGCCAGAGCGGTCATCGGCCGCAGACGAGAGCTGACCGAGGGCTAGCCGACGGTTGCGGTGATGATCTCTTTGTCGAAATAGTTCACCGCCATGCCGGCATCGACCACCAGGGTCTGGGCGTTGATCCCCGAGGCGCGAGGTGACAGCAGGAAGACCACGGCGTCGGCCGCCTCCCGGGTCGACAGGGCGCTCTTGCGCGGGATCACCTTCTCGGCAAAGAGGTAGCTGTCGACATACCCGGGTATCCCGGCCGAGGCGGAGGTCTTCAGCAGCCCGGGCGCAACCGCGTTGAAGCGGACGGCGGAGAAGGCGGAAAACCCCTTGGCGAGAAAACAGAGCGACGAATCGAGGGCCGCCTTGATCGGCGCCATATAGCCGTAATTCTCCGCCGCCATCCGGGTGGTGGAGATCGAGATGGTGACAACCGAGGCGTCCTCGGCCAGAAGATCCTTGAAGTGATTGGCAATACTGATAAGAGAGAAACAGGAGATATCGACGGCCTGGAGAAAATCGCTCTTTACGGTCTGGTGGAATGGCTTCACCCCTTTGGAATAGTTGGCAAAGGCAATAGAGTGCACGATACCGGCGAGGTGCGAGTCGTCCCGCGTGCCGAGATGATTGGCGATCTGGTCGCGGACCCTGACGATATTGGCCTCGTCCTCCACGTCACAGCAAAAAACGGCCGAATCGGGAAAGAGGCGAAGGGCGGTCTTCCGCCGCTCTTCCGAGCGGACCACATGGACCACCTCGGCACCCTGTTCCACCAGGGTGCGAGCGACCACGGCCGCCACCGATTTTTTATTGGCAAGGCCAAAGACAACAAAGACCTTGCCGCGTATCTGTAAAAAACTCATAGATTCTAATTGGTTGATGATACGGGTGGGGTGAATGCGGCAAACTGCTTCAGCATACACTACCCCCACCCTGGCGACAAGCGACTTCGGCGCTCCCTGAACACCTCCCGCCGGACCGGCCCGCCAGGCTGCCGGGCCGCTGCGCTATCATCTCCCGCCACCCTTACCCGTACCCGACCATGGCTCATTACCTTATCGGCATAGATACCGGCGGCACCTTCACCGATGCCGTTCTGATCGAAGAAGAGACGGCGCGCATCATCGCCTCGGTCAAAAAGCCAACGACCCATCAGCAGTTGGCCCGGGGAACGATCGCCGCGCTGACCGCTCTGCTCGCCGAAACGGGGGTGGCCCCCGGCACCATCCGGACGGTCGGGGTCTCCTCGACCCTGGCCACCAACGCGGTGGTGGAAAACAAGGGCGCCAGAGTGGCCCTGCTGGTTATCGGTTATGTCCGTCATTTCCGCCTGCCGGTCACCGCCGTCATTTACATACAAGGCGGCCACCGCATCACCGGCGAGGAAGAGCAGCCGCTCGATCTGGAATACCTGGTCGAGATCGTTAACAATCTCAAGGGGGAAGTGGATGCCTACGGCGTCTGTTCGGCGATGTCGATCAAGAACCCGACCCATGAGCTGGTGGTGGAAGAGGCGATCACGATGATCGATCCCAAACCGGTCTTCTGTTCGTTTCGGGCCAGTGGCGCCGCCGGCATGAAAGAGCGGGCCGCCACCGCCGGGCTCCACGCCAAGCTGATGCCGGTAATGCAGGAATACCTGCAGGCCATCGCAGAGGCCATGGCCAAACTCCAGCTTCGCTGTCCGGTCCAGGTGATCGGCGGCAACGGCCGCCCCATCTCCAGCGACAGGGCCATGGAGTTCGCCGGGGCGACGGTGGCCAGCGGTCCCGCCTGTACCGCCCGTTTCGGAGCCCTGCACACCACCGGTGACGCCCTGGTCATCGACGTGGGCGGCACCACCACCGACATCGCCATGATCCGTAACGGCGCGCCGCTGCTGGCACCCGAGGGGTGTCGGATCGGCGGCTGGCAGACCCATGTCGAGGCGGTGAACATGATAACGGCCGGGATCGGTGGCGACAGCCACGCCAGGATCGACGACCGGGGTAAGATCGTCGTGGGCCCGGCCCGGGTGGTGCCGCTGGCCATGGCCGGCGCAATTCCCGAGATCTCCAGCTGGCTCGGCGGCGGTGAACAGGCCAAACTGATCGTCGGCTACCAGGAGGGGCTGACCGGCCAGGACGACGAGATCGCCCGCTTCCTCCAGCGCCATGGTCCGGCCACCCTGCAGCGGATAAAAGAAGGAACCGGCCTGGCCGGGGTCCCCCTGGAAAAACGGCTGGAGCGGATGACCAGCCGCCAGCGCGTCTACGAATGCGGTTTCACCCCCACCGATGCCCTGCATGTCCTGGGGCAGATAGCGCTGGGTGACAGGGCGGCGGCGCAAACAGGGGCCGAGATCCTCGGCAGCCTGCTCGGCCTCACCGGCCTGGAATTCAGCCGCCGGGTCATCGCCGCCACCGAGAAGAAGATCGAAAATCTGCTCATCGACTATGTCATCCAGCAGTACTGGGGGAACTCGCTGACCAGCTTTCTTGCCGAACGCACGGCCCATCCGGTGCTCGGGGTCAACTTTTCGCTGAAGATCCCGCTCATCGGCATCGGCGCCGCCGCCCAATCCCTGCTGCCGGCGGTCGCCGCCCGCCTGGGTACCACCATCCACTTTCCCGAGCACTGCGAGATCGGCAGCGCCATCGGCGCGGCAATGATCTGCCGCGATCACCCGGGCGTCTGACAGCTTCCGCTCAGGAGGAGTGGGGGCTACTGGATATCGGCGATAAAGCTGTTGGACTGGTCAATGGCCCGATTCATCTGGGTAACCAGCCGGGAAATCTCTGTTTTGAGCGAGGAAAACTCTCCTTTCAAGGCGCCGATCGCCTGGGCGTTGAGGTTGTGCTTGAGATAGAGCACATTGTCCCGGAAGATCCGCAAAACCGGCTCCATGCTCTGTTCCGCCCGGTGCATGCTGGCCAGCATCTCCCGATATCGCACCCTGGTCTTGTCGAGTTTGATCCTGCTGGTGCGCCGGTATTCAGCGTTCTGATACAGGTCGAGTTCATCTTCCCACTCGGCAAACAGGGCCTCGGCCACCGACTCCACCTTGTCGATACGGCTGGTGACGGTAGCGGCCGCATCCCTACTGGCCTCGTATTCGCTGTTGAGCCGCTCGTAGGCCCGTTTCAGGTCACTGTCCTGCAGCTGTACCACTGCGTTGAACTGGTCGAGAGCCGAGGTGAACTGCTCCTGGGCCTCCTTCTGGGCATCCCGGGCCTCTTCCACCCGGTCGACCATGATGTCACGTTTGTGAATCCCGACCTTTTCCATGGCATCGTAATAGGTGTCGGCACACCCGCTCATCATCATCGCCAGGGCCATCAGGGCCAGCCAGACCGGGGCCAACCGGCTGCTCTGCTGCTGCATCGCGTTCTCCTTTATCGTTTTCTCCTTTGCACATCAATCTCCGCCGCCTCCTTTCGGCAGCATTGCCGGCATCATACCCCGAGAGCGACCCCGTTGCAAAAATTTACCGCCACAGCGAGGTCGCCCCGATAGGGGCCTGTTCGCCAATACGATCACCTCAGCCACAACGAAACATGAATATGCCTGTGGTAAAATTTGATGGCGTCGTAAAAAGCCCGATCTCCTGCGTTGCAGCGGGATCGGCCACTACTCGACGTACCACATGTACGTCTGTGCTTGGCCGACACCACTGCGCCTTGTATATCAGGCTTTTGTACTTAGCCATCTTACGTGCAGGTTTTAGGTTTTTACGAGTCTATCAAATTTATCGAGCGCCTCGATTGAGACAAAAAATTCGTGTTTCTGGACGAACACTCTACTAGAATATTCAGTGACAGGACCGAGCACGCGGATCCGAGAAAAAGAGAACAGATAACAGCGGGGAAGACCATGGGCCCAACAACAGCCACGCCCGGAACCAGACCGCCTCCCTGTCCCGGCTGCGGCGGATCGGGGCAGACCGCGTTCTTTCGCGGGGTCAGCAGGTTTGTGATGGAGTTGGACGACTGTCCGGACTGTGCTGGCACCGGTCTCTGGCAGCCAGCGGCCGAGAGCGATACCGCGCCCCACCAGGAGCAGGGCGAAAAACCCAGCCCTCCGGAGCGGAAACAACCATGATTCGCCGCACTCAGGTTCTGGCAACGATCTATGCCGTCTTTGCCGACTGGAGCGCCAGCCGACCCTGGGCCTGCCGGCAAGGCTGTGCCTGCTGCTGCACCCAGAACGTGACCGTCACCACCCCCGAGGCGCTGGAGATCATCGATTTCATCCGGCAGCACCAGATGCAGGAGTGGTTGTGGGCAAGGCTCGCCGGCGACCTGCAACCAAATCGGCCGCGCTACACCCTCAACACCATGGCCCGCGCCAGCCTGGCCAGAAAGGAGTTGGCCGAGGAAGGGGTCGACTTCACCAGCCCCTGCCCCTTTCTCGATACCAACCGCTGCAGCCTCTACCCGGTGCGGCCCTTTGCCTGCCGGTCCTTTCTCTCCCGCACCCCCTGCACCCCGGACCGCCCGGCCGAGGTCGACAGCGGCCATCTCGCCGCCGTCACCGCTGTCAGCCAGTTGCTCGAGCACTTCGGCCAGCGCCAGCCCTGGGGCAACATGCTGGATCTGCTCGAGTTGCTGCTCAAGGGAAACGCCCCCGACTCCCCCGCTCACCGGCACACCCTGCGGGCTCAACCCTTTCCAGGTTTTCTCCTGACTCCAGACGAAGAGCGCCAGATTGGGCCATGCATTCAGCGAATCCTGGCCGCCAAGGTGGGTGCCACCACCATCGAAGCGATCCTCAACGGCGTCGGGGCGTAACGCACTCGGCTCTTTTTTACTTCTCCTGCTCGAACAGATGAAGATACCGGCCATACCCCGCGCCGTCCATCTCCGCTACGGGGATAAAGCGTAAGGATGCGGAGTTGATGCAATACCTCTGGCCGGTTGGCGGCGGCCCATCGTCAAAGAGGTGGCCCAGATGCGAGTCGGCCCCGCTGCTGCGAACCTCTGTCCGGGTGACAAAGAAGCTGCGGTCGACCCGCTCCACCACGTTTTCGGCCACCAGCGGTCGGCTGAAGCTGGGCCAGCCGGTACCGGAATCAAACTTATCCAGTGAGCTAAAGAGCGGCTCGCCCGAGACGACATCGACATAGATGCCAGCCTCCTTGTTGTTCCAGTAGGTGTTGTTAAACGGCGGCTCCGTCGCCTCCTCCTGGGTCACCTCGTACTGCAGCGGGGTAAGCCGTTGCCGCAGCGTCTCTTCGTCGGGTTTGCCGGCGACTGCGGCGGACGTGGCGGGCGTGGCCGCGGTGTTCTGCCAGGTTCGCTCCAGAAAGCCCGACCGGCCGGACCCGACCTTGTAGGCGGCATAGTGCAGCACATTTTTCCGATAATAGTCCTGGTGATATTCCTCGGCGGGATAGAAGGGCTTGGCCGGCAGAATCCGGGTCATCACCGGCTTTTCAAAGACCCCGGAGCGGTTCAGCGCCGCCTTCGATTCCTCGGCCACACGGCGCTGCTCGTCACTGCCGACAAAGATCGCCGTTCTGTAGTGGTCACCCCGATCGGCGAACTGGCCGCCGTCATCGGTCGGGTCGATCTGGTGCCAGAAGACCTCCACCAGCTCACGATAACTGACCATGGCTGGATCGAACACCACCTTCACCGATTCGAGATGCGAGGTCAAGCCGGAGGAGACCTGCTCGTAGCTGGGATTTTTCTCCTCGCCGCCGGAATAGCCGGCCGTCACCTCGATGACCCCTTCGACCTGCTCGAACGGTGGCTCCATGCACCAGAAGCAGCCCCCTCCAAAGATCGCGGTTTCCCGCTGGGGCTCGCCAGCCTCCGCCAGCCCCGCCAAGCCGGCCACCAGCACCCCGGCACAGAGAAAAACAACAGAGATCGTTTGCATGACCATTGTCCTCCTGATGAGAATCATTTGTATGGTCGAGAAACCGTATGCACCCTGGTGAGCCGGAGCAAGCTTCACCTTTGAGAATATTTCCCGTTTCGCCGGCAGGGATGGTCGACCGAGCGGTTTCGCCAGGGAGGCCGGCCCATCGTCGCCCCCGACGGAATGGCCCTTGCCACGACCCCGCGGTTCATGCGGGCGGGGAAGATTTTTCTATTTCAAAAAGAGGGCCTGATTGCTATAGTTCCGGACATGAAAACGTCACGAAATACCAAACGCACCAAGTTCATTTTCGTCACCGGCGGCGTGCTCTCCTCACTCGGCAAGGGCCTGGCCTCAGCCGCGTTGGGGGCACTCCTCGAAAGCCGGGGCCTTACCGTAACCTTTCAAAAGCTCGACCCGTACATCAACGTCGACCCCGGCACCATGAACCCGTTCCAGCACGGTGAGGTGTATGTCACCGACGATGGCGCCGAAACCGATCTGGACATGGGCCATTACGAGCGTTACACCAACGCGGTGATGGCCCAGAAAAACAACTACACCTCCGGGCGCATCTATTACTCGGTGATCACCAAGGAGCGCCGCGGTGAATATCTGGGTGGCACGGTCCAGGTCATCCCCCATATCACCGATGAGATCAAGGCCGCGGTGCTGCAGCTCGACGGCAGCGTCGACGTGGCGATCATCGAGATCGGCGGCACCGTGGGCGACATCGAAGGGTTGCCCTTTATCGAGGCGATCCGCCAGCTCCGCGGCGATCTGGGCCGGGAATACAGTCTGTTCATTCACCTGACCCTGGTGCCCTATATCAAGACCGCGGGGGAGGTGAAAACCAAGCCGACCCAGCACTCCGTGCGGGAGCTGCGGGCCGACGGCATCCAGCCCGACATCCTGATCTGCCGAACCGAGGTGCCGCTCGAAGACAGCCTCAAGGCCAAGATCGCCCTGTTCTGTAACGTGCAAAAAGATGCGGTGGTCACCGCCATCGACTGCGACACCATCTACGAGCTGCCGATCAACCTTCACCGGGAAGGGCTCGATGCCAAGATTCTCGAACTGCTCAATGTCTGGACCGGCCAGCCCAACATCACGCCCTGGGAAAACCTGGTCCACACCATCAAGAACCCGAAAAACACGGTGACCATCGCCATTACCGGTAAATATGTCGATCTCACCGAGTCGTACAAGAGCCTGCACGAGGCCCTGGTCCATGGTGGCCTGGCCAACGGCATCAAGGTTGACCTGCGCTACCTGAGCGCCGAGGACCTCGAGGTGAAGGACCCGGCGGAACTGCTCGAGGGCTGCAACGGCATCCTGGTGCCGGGAGGATTCGGCAAACGCGGCGCCGAGGGCAAGATCAAGGCCATCACCCATGCGAGACAGAACAAGATACCGTTCTTTGGCATCTGCCTGGGCATGCAGCTGGCGGTGGTCGAGTTTTCGCGCAACGTCGCCGGTCTCCTCGACGCCAACTCCACCGAGTTCGTCCGGGAAACCCCGGATCCGGTCATCTATCTGATCAAGGAATGGTTCGACTATCGAACCAAGAAAATACAGACCCGTGACGAAAGCTCGGATATGGGCGGCACCCTGCGGCTCGGCGCCTATCCCTGCAGACTTATCGAGAACACCAACGCCTTTAAGGCCTACGGCCAGGAGGAGATCTCCGAGCGGCATCGGCACCGATTCGAGTTCAACAACGCGTACCGGCAGGTCCTCGAAGGGCATGGCCTGACCATTTCCGGTACCTCCCCCAACAACGAGTTGGTGGAGATGGTGGAGATCGCCGACCACCCGTGGTTCCTCGGCTGCCAGTTCCATCCGGAATTCAAGTCCAAACCCATGAAACCGCATCCGCTGTTCAAGGCGTTCATCAGCGCGGCGCTCGCCAGAAAACTGGGAGCGTAGACCGATGATGGACGTCAGCCCCGTGCTCATCGACACCCCGGATGGTGAGCCCTATCAGGTCGGCAGCGGTCAACCCCTGCTGTTGATCGGCGGCCCATGTGCCCTGGAGTCCGAGGAGATGGCCCGCACCGTGGCCGCTACCATGCAGGAGATCTGCGGCCGCCTCGGGGTCAACTACGTCTTCAAGGCCTCTTTCGACAAGGCCAACCGGACCTCCATCGCCGCCTATCGCGGCCCCGGCCTTGCCGAAGGTCTGGCCACCCTTGCCCGAATCCGCGAAGAGTTGCAGGTACCGGTCATCTCCGATATCCATGAGGCCCACCAGGTCGGTGTCGCTGCCGAGGTTCTCGACATCCTGCAGATCCCCGCCTTTCTCTGCCGCCAGACCGACCTGCTCATCGCCGCTGCCCGAAGCGGCAAGGCGGTCAATGTCAAAAAGGGCCAGTTCGTCTCCCCCTGGGACATGCAAAACGTGGTCGACAAACTGCGCGAGTCCGGCTCTACGAGGGTGCTGCTGGCGGAGCGGGGGGCCAGCTTTGGCTACAATAACCTGGTGGTCGACATGCGGGCCCTGCCGGTCATGCGCTCCCTGGGTTGTCCGGTCATCTTTGACGCCACCCACTCCGTCCAGTTGCCCGGTGGGGCCGGCAGCGCTTCGGCGGGTCAGCGGGAATTCATCGCGCCCTTGGCCCGGGCCGCCATGGCCGTCGGCATCGACGGCCTGTTCATGGAGATCCATCCCGACCCGGATCGGGCCCTCTGTGATGGCCCCAACTCCATTCCCCTGGCCCAGGTCGAAGGGCTTCTCACCGGCCTCTTACGGATTCGCGAGGCCGCGACAGAAACGGCATGAAACGACCGGTACCGCGACACTGCGGCCCCCAGAAAGAATCCTGGCCCGCCAGTCAGCACCCAGCGGAGAGCTACCCTACCGATTGCGAGGTAATGGACGGCTATCGCCAGAAGGTTCGGCAGCGGGCGGAACAGTCGCCGGTGCCTGGAGCCAGCCCGCTGGCCCTCGAGCGCGGCAAGAACATCAAGCTGCTTCTGCTCGACGTCGACGGGGTTCTCACCGACGGCACCCTGCTCTACTCGTCTGCCGGGGAGGAATCCAAGGGGTTCAATACCCAGGACGGCTTTGGCATCACCCTGCTCCAGCAGGCTGGTCTGGGCTGCGGCATCATCACCGCCCGCACCTCGGCACTGGTGCAACGCCGAGCCGAAGAGTTGAAAATGCAGCACATCTACCAAGGGATTCGTAAAAAAAACGACGCGTTACGAGAAATACTCAAAAAAACGGCGCTCAAGCCGGTCGAGATCGCCTATATGGGTGACGACTGGCTGGACCTGGTGCTGCTGATGCAGGTAGGGCTGGCTATCGCTCCGGCCATCGGTGCCGCCGAGGTGAGGGAGCGGGTACACTACGTGACCCCCCGTGCCGGCGGCCAGGGTGCGGTCCGCGATGCCTGCGATCTGCTGCTGGCGGCCCAGGGTAAGCACGCGAAACTGCTGCAGACCTTCTTCTCACTGGGATGATCAAGCGACGCAACTATATCTGGCTTGCTCCCCTCGCCCTTCTCGTCACCTTCCCCCTCTGGCGACAACCGGTCGGGATGTTTCTCGCCCCCCGGATACCCCAGGAAAGTCCTCGGAAAGCGGTCGACAACAAGCGGCAGAACTTCACCATGCAGACCGTCCGCATTCTGCAGAGCAAAAACGGCGAGGTCTCCACCGAGATCCGGGCCACACGCGCCTTCACCACCGACACACCCGACGAGTACCGGCTGGAAATGGTCGATGCCGACCTCTATAACGCCAGAGGTGAGCCAACCAACATCACCGCCGAACAGGGGGTCTACAACGGGACCTCCCAGCAACTCACGTTGATTGATAACGTGGTTATTTTCAAACAGAGCAACGAGCAGCGCCTGTTCACCGATCTGCTCTACTATGACGAGGGCAAGCAGCTGGTCTACTGCCCCAACGCCACCAGGCTGGTGGGCAAAGACGTGGAAATCGCCGGCACCGGTCTCACCTACCAGATGGCCCTTGGCACCTATGAACTGGGAGGCCGGGTCCACTGTCTGCTGCAGGGCTCCATCACTCCCTGATCTCGGTGCAGGAAACGACCACAAATCCCGCAGCGGTGACCCGCCAGCGGACATTGACATCCCAGAACAGGATACCGAACTCTCTGCCGACAACCCGCTGGCTGGCTGGCCGGGGGTCGTTTTGCAGGGTCTCACGCACCAGTTCGTGCAGAGGGCGACCAGTACGCCGCCGATAGCGAGCACAGAACCGCTCGGCCCCGGGCACAAAGCTCACCGCAACCTCCGCGCCGGATTCTGCGGTAAAACCTGCCGACGCCTCGGCAATGGCATCGGCATACGGCAGGTAGGGTTTCAAGTCCAGAACGGGGGTGCCGTCAAGCAGATCAGCGCCGCCAAGCTCCAGGCGCACCGCTCCCCCCTCCACCACCAGCCGCTGGAGCCGGACAACGGACATTCCCAGGTGGTTGGGGCGATGCGGACTGCGGCTGGCGAACACCCCCACCCGCTTGCGCCCCCCCAGGCGCGGTGGCCGCACCGTGGGCTTCCACCCCTCGTTGACGGTGTCATGAAAGAGAAAGAGCAGCCAGACATGACTGAAGGCATCCAGGCCCCGGAACATCTCCGGCCGGTGGTAGGGCGGCTGCAGCCTCAGGGTGGCGGTGGCGGAGTTCACCAGCCCAGACTGCTTGGGGATACCGAATTTCTCCGACCAGCAGGACTCGATATAACCGATGGGGCAAAGAGGGGACATCTGCACCTGGGGCGGCTGCGCCCCGGTGGTGCCAGCCCCCCGGACAGCGTCGCTCATTGCCCCCTCTGCGGCGGCAGGGCAGCCGGGCGGGCCAGAAGCATCTCGGCAATGGTCAGCCGCACCCTCGGATAGCGCTGCCGCTCTGAATCAAGCAGTTCGTTCTCGACCTGCGCCAACTCGGTCAAGAGCGCGGTACGGTCGGTTCGCGGGGTCTTCAGCCCCGTTTTTTCCCGCTCTGCCACCACCTCCTGACAACGAAAGCACCCAGGAAACTCGACCATCCGGCCATCCGGGCGGCGCATCCGGGCCGGGACCCCATGGGTCCGGCAGACCAGCAGCCGCTCTGCATAGAGGATACACAGGCCATCTTCATTCAAGGGGCACATCACCCGGGGACGCTCGTCGCGGGCTTGGGCCAGCAGGCACTGCTGCCGATAGTCTTCAGCCCTCGCCAGCACCTGGCTACGCTTTGCCGCCGGCAATCGCCCAAGCCCCAGCCTCAGATAGGCCCATTCGCTATAGGTGTGATGCAGGAAATAGGAATCACAGCAATTATCCGGGCAGCCCTCGCAACCAAAACCAAGCGCCGCGGCCACCTTGTTGTACTCTTCCTCCAGCCTCTGATAAATTCTCGCCACCCGGTTGACCTGGTCTGTAGACAACGACAGCTCTGTCATCCCCGCTTCTCCTCATAATAGCAAACCTGATAGCGCTCGACCCGAGGCCGGTCATTCCGCCAGCACTCCGCAGGCAACCCCGCCTTCTGGCAGAGATGAGCAAGGAACCGGGAGGGCTCGGGCAGATCGTCCCAGACCTGGGGCAAAAACGTCGCCCTGGCCCGACCAAGACCCAGGGTCACCCCATCGACACCAGGCCGCAGCAGGGCCAGCAGTTCGTCACCACTCCGATACTCCACCTCCTCGGAGTGGCCGAGAATCGCAATCGAGATCTGCACCCTGGCCAGCTCGCTGGCAGAGAGTGGGGAAAAACGACTGTCATGAAAGGCGGCGCTGAGAGCGTTGTCATGAACACTCCGCCACAGCGTCCCCCGCGGTTCCAGGGTACCGATGCAGCCACGCAGCCGGCCGGCCAGTTTCAGGGTGACAAAGGTCGCCGCATCCGCCGCAAATACCGGATGAGGCGGTTCGACTCCACTGACCGACTCGCCACGCAGATGAGCTTCGATGGCGCGACGGGCCAGCTGCAGCAGTTGGCCGGCCTGGGCGGGGTTGAGTTCAATGCTCATCTGTTGGCCACTCGATTCCCAGCATCAGACAGTTTATCCCGCTGCCAATTCCCAACATGGCCCCCTTGTGCCCGGGCAGAAAACGCCCCTGCTCCATCGCCAGGGCGAGGGTGAGCGGGGCCGAGACCGAACCGACATTGCCAAACGATGACAGGGTCTCGAAATTTTTGTTTGCATCGAGCCCCAACCGCTCAAACAGCAACCGGGCATGGGCGGTGCCAACCTGGTGGCAGAAAAAGCCGTCGATATCCTCTGCCTGCCAACCCGACACGGCGGAAAAGCTCTGCCAGGTGCCGTGCGCCGTTTCGACCCCGCGGTGCAGCAACTCTTCCGAATCGGTCTCCATCAGGGTGGTGTTGCTTCCGGCCCGATTGCCATGGCAGAGATCGGAGTGCGCGGTGTTGGCCCGCCAAGCGCCATGGACCAGCAGGGGGCGGGTCTCCTGCTCTCTGGCCCTGCGCATATAGAGGCCGACCGAACCCGAACCGATGGTCAGCGAGGCAAAAACCGGCTTGATCGATTTCCGGTTGATGCGCTCATCGGCCAAGAGGGTGGAAATGGTCGATTCCAACAGCTCTTCCGCTGTTTCTCCGGAGACGATCAGGCCGTTTTTCACCTGTCCCAACTCTATCATATTGGCCAGCATCACCATGCCGTCAAGGAATCCCAGACAGGCGTTGGAGAGGTCGAAAATCAGACAGTTGGCGGGAAGGTGCAGACTGTTATGCACAAACGACGCAGTAGCCGGCTCCATCATATCCCGGGACACCGAGGTAAAAATGAGACATTCGATTGCCGCGGGATCCACTCCGCTCCTGGCGAGCACATCCTGCCCGGCAGCGGCAGCGGCCTCGCTCGGCCTGGTGCCCTTACGCCAGAGGCGCCGCTGACGAATACCGCTCATCAGTTCCAGCCGGCCCATCGGCAGCTTCAGGCGCTCATAGAGTGGCGCCAACCGCTGTTCGATCTCCCCGGAGGTGCAAATTATCGGTGGCAGCTCATAGCCGAAGCTGTCCAGACAGACCCGCGTGTACCTCATCATGACTCATTCACGTCCTTCAACATTCACGTCCTTAAAGGATTTTTCCCATTGCAGGTCGGGCAGACGGCACGACTACCGGCGACTGCTCTCTTCGCTCCTGCCAGGAGAAGACCGGATGAGCGTAGACTTTTTGGCGCTCTCCCTGCCTCTTCCCGCACCACGTCTTCCTCCGGAGTACCACGCATCCCTGGATGGACACTAAGAGCCTGTTCGCCAATAACTTGGTCAAAATTGTTCAAGTTATTTGCTGACAGGCCCTAACTGGGCACAGATCTTCTCGGTGGTGACCGGCCGGGAAATATACCCGTCCATACCGTTCGCCAGGCACCTCTGTTCCTCGCCACTGCCCCCCCAGCCCACCCCGACAATACGGGCATGACGGCCGGAATACTCTTCGAGCCGACGGATAATCCTGGCTGCCTCTATGCCACCCAGCTGCGGCAATCGGGTATCCAGCAGCACCAGGTCAAACGCGTTGAGCGAGGCCTCGTACATCGCCAAACGCCCCGACTCGGCGATAGTCACGCTCCAGCCGTTTTCAATCAGGCAGCGCACCAACTGCTGCTGGCTCTCCGCCTCGCCATCCACCACCAGCGCCGAACAGGTGAGATATCTGCTCAGCATGTCGAGAAGCTCCTTTTTCTCGATCGGCTTGGGCAGGTAGTCATCCATCCCGGCCTGCAGACACTTCTCCCGGTCACCGTGCAGGGCCAGGGCGGTCAGGGCGATGATCGTCGCCCTCTTTCGCTCCCGCCTCTTTTCATCGCTGCGGATCTTTCTGGTCGCCTCCAGACCGTCCATCTCCGGCATCTGCACATCCATCAGCACGATCTGAAAACCACCTTCCCGGGCAAGCTGATGCGCCTGCCGACCGTTTTCCACGCAGGTGACCTCAATACCGGCCTGGGTCAACAGGGCCTCGGTCACGGCACGGTTGATCGGGTCATCCTCGGCCAGCAGCACCCTGGCACCCAGCAGGGCATACCTGGCGGCCTGGCTCTCACGTTCGGCATCGAGCTGGCTCATCTCAAGCTGCCAATCGGGATCGGCAACCTCCCGGAAGGGCACTGAAAACCAGAAGGTAGACCCCTTTTTGCTGCTGGCCAGACCAATCTCGCCCCCCATCATCTTCACCAGCTGCGAGCAGACGGTAAGGCCGACCCCAGCTCCATCGCCTGAGGCAGACTGACACTGGTCCGAGTGGTTGAAGGCCTGAAAAATTCGCTGTTGCTTGTCGATGTCTATGCCCCTGCCGGTATCGTGCACCGAAAAATGCAGTGACAGGCGATTGCTGTCGTCATAGCCATCACTGGCGACAAGGATGGTGATACCACCCCGCTCAGTGTAATGGATACTGTTGTGGATCAGGTTGGTCAGCACCTGGGCCAGCCGCTTCGGGTCTCCGTACAGATGGTCCGGCACATCCGGATCGATCCGGTAGGTGAGGGTCAACCCCTTCTGTTCGGCAGCCAGACGCAGCAGGTAGAGATCATAATCGAGACTCTCTTTGAGCTTGAAGGAGACCGGCGCAAGCTCCAGTTGACCGGTCTCGATCTTGGCGTAGTCGAGCACCTCGCTCACCACCGCCTGCAGCCGATCCACGGAGATATGCAGCATCTCCAGATACCGCTTCTGCTCGGCAGTCAGCTCCGTCTCCTGCACCAGGTTGGTCATGCCGATGAGACCATTCATCGAGGTGCGGATTTCATGGCTCATCCGCTCCAGGTAATCACTTTTCACCTGGCTGTTCTGCTCCGCCTTTACCAGGGCGCTCTCCAGGGTCTTGACCCGTTTTTTGAGCCTGGTATTGGTGCTCTTGAGATCAGTGGCCTTTTTCTGCAGCTTCTCCGTTTCGTTTTCAGACAATGACACGATGTTCACCAGTAATCGTAGTAGACGATTTATTCAGCAACGCATCCGGTTGCCACCCTCGGCCCGAACCGAACACGACAGGATGCTGCGACCAATCACGCTCAGCAGGACTTTTCATATCCCAAGACTGCAGCCATGCCCTCGGCCAGACCGGCAAGGATCCGGGCGTAATCCCGGCACTCCCCCTGCCTCGCCGATCGTTCAAGGTCTCTGGCGACATCCGCCCACTCTCCCTCCCCCATGATCAGCAGCACCCCCTTGAGGCTGTGGCCGATCTTGACCATCTCTCCACCGGCATCGTCCGACTGCAGGGCAACCCCGGTATGGGCGAGGATTTTCTCCAGGGAGCGCCGGGAGCTGTCGACCATCTGTTCCGCCTGACCGGTGCCCAGCTGGTAGGTCTTCTCAAAATACCTTGTCAGCCTGCTGATGACAACAGGCGCTGGAAAGAGTTCGGCTGCAGGCATTGTCATCGACTCCATTGGTTCTGGTAGTGCCATCCAGACACCAGGTAAATTCTCGGTTTTTGGGCCATCGGAGAGCAATCGACCGGCTTGTCGCAACGGTCGACACCTTCGCCATGCCAGGGGCGCCACTCAGTCGGTCGTCACATGCCGTATCTCCCAACACCTGTGAATTTTCCTGTTCCGGGAAAAATCATAGGCAATGGTAGAGGCGGTTATCTCTGTCACCCGATAGCTTTCAGCCAGTTGCGGCTCCAGAACAAATTTTCTGAAATTCGTCGAAAAAACAAGTACTCCCCCCACTGCCAACCGGGCCATGGCCAGATCCAGCAGCGTTTGGTGATCCCGCTGGATATCGAAGACCCGTCGCTCCTTCCGGGTATTGGAAAAGGTGGGCGGGTCGATAAAGATAACATCGTACCCGCCGGTATCCTCACCCAGCCACTGCAGACAATCGGCCGAAACCACCCTGTTTTTTTGCAGAGCGAACCCGTTGAGCGCCAGATTCATCTTCAGCCAGCGGCAGTAGGTGGCTGACAGATCCACCGTGGTGGTGGCCAACGCTCCACCAGCGGCGGCCTGTACCGTGGCCGTGCCAGTGTAACCAAAGAGGTTCAGGAACCGTTTTCCCTGGATCTCCCGGAAAATTCTCTGGCGGATCGGCCGGTGATCGAGAAAAACTCCCGTATCGATATAGTCGGTAAAATTCACCAGATAAAAACAGCACCCCTCCCGGACCTCCAGCAGTTTCATCTGAGATGAGCGGCGCTGGTACTGCTGCCGGCCGCGCTGGCGCTCCCGGGTCTTGATAAACAGTCTGTCCGAGCGCACCGCCAGGATCTCCTTGATACATTGTACGACATGTTGCAACCTGGAGGCAGCTTTTTTTCCATCAACCGAGGCTGGCGGGGCATATTCCTGGACATGCACCCATTTCTCATAGAGATCGATACTGAGGTTATATTCCGGCAGATCCCGATCGTAGACGCGAAAACAACGGATATCCTCCCGTGTCGCCCATTTCAGCATTTTTTTCAGATTCTTGCGCAACCGGTTGGCAAAATCGCTCTCGCCCTCCGGGCCAGGGGCCACCGGCTGCCAGCGAAAAGGCGGTTCGGCCGCATCGGTCACCGTGGTGACCAGGAGCCGGCATTGCAAGGGACCGTTATACAGACGAACCTTTTCCTGCCATTTCAGCTGAAAACTGTCGGTCAACACCGGGTTGGAGAGAAAAACGGCCAGCCGCCAGCCAACAAAACGCTGCCGTGCGACTCTGCCAAGCGCTCGATAGAGCCAGGCCACCTCTTCGGTTGCCGACAGCCGTTCGCCAAACGGCAGATTGGTCACGATGCAACCTTCGTTCTCCTCTCGCCTCAATTCGGCAAGCTCCGCCCGCTCTATGCGGATCCGGTCATCCAGTCCCGCTCTCTTGACATTGGCCCTGGCGGCCCGCACCGCCTGGGGGTCGGAATCGTAACCGACGAGCAGCGGCCATTCTTTTCTGGCGGCACCCTCTGTTTCCCGGGCCAGGGCCTCATCGACCAGTTCCTGCCACAGGGACCGGTCATGCCCCTGCCAGGCCAGAAAACCGAAATATTTCCGGAACAGGCCAGGGGCGCTGTCACCGTAGGCCAGGGCCGCCTCGATCAAGAGGGTCGCCGAACCACACATCGGATCGACCAGGGTCGTGGCCGCACCTGTTGGTCCAAGCCAGCCGCTGGCCTGAATGATGGCCGCCGCCAGATTTTCTTTCAAGGGAGCGATCGAGCTCTCGACCCGGTAGCCCCGACGGTGCAGACTGTCGCCGGAAAGATCAAGAGAAAGGGTAGCGTGCTCCCGGTGTACCAGCAGGTGCAGCCGCACGCCAGGCTGTACCGGGTCCACCGAGGGCCGGCGACCAGACCGCTGCCGGAATTGATCGACGATCGCGTCCTTGACCTTCAACGCCGCAAAACGGCTGTGAATGGCCACCACGGCGTCGCCCGTCACCGTGCAGTCGACCGCGAACGTGGTGGTCAGGGAAAGATGGTCGGCCCACCCTATCTCGCCAACCTCCCGGTACAGCGACTCCCCGTCGTCAAAGTTGAAGGTCCTCAGTTCGAGAAAGACGCGGGAGGCAAGACGTGACCAGAGACAGGCCATGTAGCCACTGCGCAACGGACCGCACCAGCTGACCACCCCCTGGCCTCTTTGCGGATTTTGGCCACCCAGGGCCGCGATTTCCTCAGCCAGCATGGCCTCGACGCCAGCGCCACAGGTCGCGGCAAACTGCAGGTTTTCAGATCTCTTCAACGACCACTCCTCTTTGGTGCCCCTCAGGCCTTTGGCCCGAATTTCTCATGAACACTGTCTGCATGCATTTTTATCCGAAAATCGTCAGTGCGGGAAAGCTCTGTTACCGCGCCGAGGAGTTGTCTGGTCCGTTGTGGTTGAGGCATACCCGGAGTCTCGCTTTGCTCGCCTACCTGGTCGAACCATGCTGGTTCATAGCAAATTCTCTTGACCTCGGTACCAGGAAGACTACAATAGCGGGCAGTACTGAGAATTGTCCCAGTCGGAACACCCGGAGTGCTTCCCTTTACCATACTACAGGAGACGTTATGAAACAGAGGATCGGCACCGTACTTTTCCTTGCCGCCTGCACCGGCTCACTTCTCTTTACCGGTGGCTGCGCCAAAAAAGCCCTTGTCCCCCCGGACAGCGGTATCAGCACGTCCTCGAGCCGAACCGGCAGCTATCCCCCCGCCGACGGCAGCGAGTTCTCCGAGGGCAATCTGTCGGCTGTCGGCAGCCTCGACGATGCCGCCGGCAACGGTCTTGGCAATAACGACTCCACCAGCGATGAATACAAGCGCCTCCATGGCCGCACCTCGCTGGGGATGGATCCAGTCTATTTCGACTTTGATCAGGCCGTGATCCGTCCAGACATGGCCGACCGGATGGTCAACAATGCCGAATTTCTCAAACACTCTCCGGCAGTACGCATCGTGGTCGAGGGCAACACCGACGAACGCGGCACCAGCGAATACAACCTGGCCCTCGCCGAGCGCCGCGCCCAGAACACCAAACAGTATCTGGTCAGACTGGGGATCGACTCCGGCCGGATTCGAACCGTTTCCTACGGGGAGGAGCGCCCGCTCTTTCTCGGCCAGGATGAAGATTCCTACGCCCAGAACAGACGGGCGGATTTCGTCGTCGAGTGAACCCGTTTGTCACGAGACACCAACCAGCATGGCTGGACCAGAAATCTCAGCCACAACACAACATGAAACTCCCCGGTGCGGTAACAGAGTTTTCCGTGCCGAGGAGCTTCACATAAACAGGTAGAGAGCTCAAAGACATTCACCTCCCGCCGCCAACCGGCCGCAGGGGCGTGCAGCTCTGCTATCTTCCGCGTTCCTCGGCTTGCAGATCGGCAATCGAGGTCAGCACCCGGCGGCAGACCTCGTCAATCTGGAGGTGAGTGGTGTCGATCAGCACCGCGTCGGCGGCCTGCCTCAGCGGGGCGATGGCCCGCTGCCGATCGTTCCTGTCCCGCTCTATGGTCAAGGCGAGGATGCTGTCTTCGTCCACCTCCTGACCACTGGCCCGCAGTTGCAGGATTCGACGCCGCGCCCGCTCTTCTGGTGCGGCGTCGAGAAAAAACTTGTACCTGGCCAGAGGAAAGACAACCGTCCCGGTGTCCCGTCCCTCGGCCACAATCCGCTCTCGCTCGCCGATCTCCTGCTGCATGGCCGTCAGTTTTTTCCTGACACCCATCAGTTTTGATACTGTCGAAGCGGCCATCGACATCTGCGGTGTCCTGATATGGGCACTGATATCCTCCCCACAGATGATCACACCCACCTCGTCACCCTCCCGTTTTCCCGGCAGCAGCGTCAGCCGCAAATCGACCAGGGCAGCGGCCACCGCTGACTCGTCGCGGCAATCTATAGCCAACTGCCGCAGGTAATAGGCAACGCCTCGATACATGGCTCCAGTATCGAGATAGGTGAAGTCGAGGGCGGCGGCCACCTTTCTGCTGATGGTCGACTTGCCGACCCCAGCGGGACCGTCGATGGTAACTATCTGCTTTCTCTCGCTCATGCTCGATACATATCTGCAGTTTATCCGAAACTCGTCAGTGCGGAAAGCTTTGTTACCGCGCCGAGGCGTTTCATGGTTCGTTGTGGCTGAGGCTTTCTGGTCGCCATGCCGGTTATAACCAGGAGAATCTCTCGCTCAACAGCCTGCGAGCCGCCCGGCCAGCCCGGTGCCCCGCTCGATGTTGTACGCGGTCCGTAACAGGGTATCCTCCCGGAAGTGCGGACCCTGCAGCTGGATGCCGATCGGCAGCCCATCGCTGCTGAAACCACCGGGCACCGACATCCCGGGAATGCCGGCGAGGTTGGCGGAAACGGTGAGGATATCCGAGAGATACACCGCAAGCGGATCATCGGTATTTTTGCCTTTCTTCCAGGCGGGAGAGGGAGCTATCGGTGA
The DNA here is from genome assembly GCA_047973425.1 of Desulfopila sp. GTDB lineage: Bacteria > Desulfobacterota > Desulfobulbia > Desulfobulbales > Desulfocapsaceae > Desulfopila. Next base: position 20,943 of record JBKEBZ010000002.1, on the reverse strand, counting down.
GACCAGCACGTCGCATTGCTCGAAAGCCGCCATGAAATCCTTAAGGATCAGCGTCCGCACCTGCGATGCCTTCTTGTAATAGGCATCGTAATAGCCAGACGACAGGGCATAGGTGCCAATCAGGATACGGCGCTTGACTTCCGCCCCGAATCCTGCCGAGCGGCTTTTTTTCAGCATCTCCAGCAGAGACTCGGCCTCCTTGTCGCGATAGCCGTAGGAAACGCCATCATAGCGGGCCAGGTTCGAGCTCGCTTCCGCCGGGGCGATGATATAGTAGGAGGCGATGCAGTAGTCGGTGTGGGGCAGGGAGACCTCAACGGGCTCCGCGCCGCCCTCTCGCAGGATCTCGATGCCGTTTTCGACGATACCCCGAACCTCCGGATCGAGCCCGTCAACAAAATATTCCCGGGGAATCCCGACCCTCAACCCCTTGACCCCTTCCGTTAAGGCCTGACGGTAATCGGGGACCTGCTGGTTCACCGAGGTAGAGTCCCGCCTGTCGTAGCCGCTGATGACATTCATGACCTGCGCAATATCGGTAACATCTCTGGCGAACGGACCAACCTGGTCCAGTGATGAGGCGTAAGCCACCAGCCCGTAACGGGAAACCCGGCCATAAGTTGGTTTCAAACCGACAATTCCACAGAGCGACGCCGGCTGACGGATCGACCCTCCGGTATCGGAACCAAGAGAGAAATAGCATTCTCCCGAGGCCACCGCCGCGGCCGAACCACCGGATGAGCCACCGGTGACATACCCTTTTTTCCAGGGATTCTCCGGTACGCCAAAGTAACAGGTCTCCGAGGTCGAGCCCATCGCAAACTCATCCATGGCCAGTTTCCCCAGGATGACCCCGCCCTCCCCCTTGACACGCTCCACCACCGCCGCATCGTAGGGCGGAACAAACTGCTCCAGCATCTTCGAGCCGCAGGTCGTGCGCAGCCCCCTGGTGCAGAGTAAATCCTTCAAGGCGAGAGGGATGCCGAGCAGGGCGCCGGTCTGTCCCGCCTGCCTTTGCCTGTCGGCCTCCCTGGCCTGGTTGAGCGCGGCGTCCTCATCGAGGGTGATAAAGGCCTGGAGTTGATCGTCAATCGCCGCGACGCGCTGAAGACAACTCTGGGTCAATTCCAGTGAGGTGACTTCACCGGCCTCAAGCTTCTGCAAAGCCTGCGCCATCGTCAATTCATATGGATGCATGTCTTGTCCAAAAAAAAAGGCCATCAGAGGCCGTTATTCGCTGAGGTAAAAAGGCGGTAAGAAACTCAGATAATCCGGGGCACCGTGAACATCTCTCCATCGGCCTCCGGGGCATTGGCGAGCGCGTCCGGCCGCGGCAGCGAAGCCGCCACCACATCATCACGAAAGGCGTTGACGGAGTTGTGGGCATGGGTCGTTGGCGCGACATGTTCCGTATCCAACTCGGAGAGCTTCTCCACATAGGAAAGAATATTGTCCAACTGCCCGGTTATTTTAGCAAGTTCTTCTTCATCGAGGTCGAGACGGGCCAAGTGTGCCACATGCAAAACCTCTTTCTTGGTTATTTTCATGAGAGTCGGTTCAGCTGAAAAATGATTACTTCGTGCCCATCCAGAAACGGCTATTTTAGCCTAACCGCATAGCTGGACCAGATAGCCTCAACCACAACGAAACATGAAACTCCTTGGCGCGGTAACAGCGTTTTCCGTACTGACGCGTTTCGGATAAACTTTTTCGTTGTGTTCGAAATCTTACCTTAATAATATCAAACACATGCCTGTGGAGAAATTTCTTGCTCCTCGATTGAGAAGAAATATATCCTGTTTCTGGACAGACACTACTTCGCTTTACCGGCAAACATTCGCCGGTGAAAGCCGTTGGTCAACACTGATGATTTTTCTGGAATAATCGAGGTGATAGCCTTGGCAAAGCAGTCAACGATATTCGGGTCAAATTGACTGCCGCTACAGCGGTACAGTTCATCTATGGCCTCTTTCACATTCATATTTCTTCGATAGTCTCTGCGGGAGGTCATGGCATCGAAGCTGTCGACAACGGTAATGATCCTGGTGAGCTGGTTCAGCTGGTCGCCGGCCAACCCATCAGGATAACCTTTCCCGTCCATCCGTTCATGGTGGTGGCGAACGATGAATACCTCCCGTTCCATGAAGCCGAGTGGCTCGATGATATTGGCGCCATCGCCAGGATGTTTCCTGATCAGCACCCATTCTTCATCGGTCAATTTACCCGGCTTGTGGATACAGGAAAGATCGATAGCGAGCTTACCGATATCATGACACTGGGCCGCCCGGCGCAGTACGATCAGATCGTCTTCGCTAAGAGCCAGGGATTCTCCGAGCAGCACAGCGTAGTCGGTCACCCGGGTGGTATGGCCGGCGGTGTAGTAATCCTTCGCCTCCATGGCATTCTGCAGACTCGACATCATCTGGATGGTCGCCTGCTCAAGACTGGTACTGTAGGCGAGGAGCAACCTGTTTTTCTCCTCGAGTTCTTTCGTCTTCAGCCGTACCTCGTCTTCCAGCGCCTCTTTATACCGCCGTTCCTGCAGAACGTACATCCTTTTCTCGATGGCCCGACGAATCTTCACCTTGAAGATTTCCAATTCCAAGGGCTTGGTAATATAATCATAGGCTCCGAGATTGAGCGCCTGCACCACCCAGTCCATCGACCTCGACTCAGCTGCACCGGTGTAAAACAGTACGGGGATACCAAGATCGAGGGTGTTGAGCCGTTCCAAGGTCTCAAAACCGTTCATTCCGGGCATGTTGATGTCGAGTATGATGACGTCAAAGCTCTCGTCAACGACATCGAGAACCATCTGACCATCAGTTACGACATCCGCATGATGACCAAACATTTCCAATGCATGAGTAACGAAGGCCCGGACACTTTCATCGTCATCGGCCACCAATATCCTCGCCTGCTCTCTCGACAACGGGGCATCTCCTTGCAAGGGTGAACACTCGTGGGAGAAGAGTACAGTTTCCTCTCTTTTTTTGCAACGGTCCTCGCCCCGCCATGAAAGGAGCGGGCCGTTTCCGGGCAATTCTCCCATTTGGGCTGACAAAAAAAATCGCAACTCCCGGATAAACCGGGAATTGCGATCCAGCAACCCGCACCGGCCATGACCCAGGGTGTTACCGTTACATCGGGACGATCAATTTATTGGTCTCCTCGTTCCAGGTAACGGTCAGATACCAGATGGCCATCACCCCGACAATCAGGGTCAGGGTCGGCCCATATCCCAACACATCCGGCAGATAGACATACGAACCGAGCATGCCGTCCGCCTCGAAATCGTTGTCTCGCATCCAGGCGGTCATGATGGAGTTCGCTATGCCGAAAAAGGGCACGACCAGCATCAGTTTCACCTGCCCCTCACCAACTCGCCAGAGCGTACCGGAACCACAACCGCCGGCAAACATGGCGCCCAGACCAAAGATGAACCCGCCAACCACGCCACCCCAGCCAAAGGTGCCACGAACATAGGCAAGAGAGGGCAGAACGGCATCACCTTCGACCCTGACCGGAACCTCGTACTTGAGTACGGCGGCACCTATGGCCACAATGATGATCGAGAGCATCATCGATTTCGCCATGGTGTAATCTCCGGTCATATGCGGTTCGCGCAGTCCCTGGACCATGCACCATCTGCCGCGCTGCATCGCATAGCCGATCGCGGCACCAAGCAGCAATATTCCGCTGAGCGAGGCGATATAATCACTGTCGTCATTGCCGGAATAGACATAGACCCCGACCGCAAGGGCCACGACAGCGACAATGGCCATCAGCCGAACGACCCCGGAAGAAAAGGAAAAGGTCTTCGAGCCACCATCACCCCAGCTGATATGCTCCATCTCCAGATAGAGGAGTTTCAGGCCGAGGATGACGCCAAAGATCAAACCAAGCATCATGGCGAAACCGTTAGCCGCCAGATTACCGATGGCATTGTAGAAACCACCGACATTGCAGCCACCGGCCAGCGCCGCGCCAATCCCCATCAAAAGACCGGCGATGACCGCCTTGACCATCTCCCGGTAGGGAGGGATGCGCAGGGCGAACTCGTTGCCGAGACAGGCGGAGATGAAGGCCCCGGCAACGAAACCGATACCGATCACCGAACCGGAGTTGACAAAAATCGAGCTGGGGGCATCGGCATAGAGTTCGAGTAAACCGAAATCGCTGCCAACCACCTTGGCGACCCCGTACATTATCCAGTCGCCCCAGTTACGGATCGCTCCCACGGCTCCCCAGGGCCGCCACCAGGCCATCATCATCACCGAAAAGAACCCCACCAGTACCCCGGTGACAGTGGCATTCCATTCCGTCTGACAGAGAAGCCTGTACAATCCTTTTATCTTGTTTGCCATAACCGATTCTTCGCTCATTGTTCCCCCCTCTCTGAAATAGCCAGAAAAATGTCCAAAAGAATGAAATATCTACTGCTTTACACACCCTCATTTTATTTGTCAAGAATGACCATAATGAATCGTCATTCAGCAATCGTTAAATAACTACATAGTGGTATAAAGCGGATATTTTTACATCTTATATCTTCAGAATTTCAGCTATTTTTTACTTCTTGACAGATTTTCACCCTCGCAGTATAGCTCTGTAGTATATTTCCACATACAACGTGGTGTTGCACGCCCAGGATTAAACATACCACCGGGTGGTATATCTACTCTTATCTCTTATCAGGAGGACAGTCATGAGCGATAACAAACAGGTTGCCGAAGGAACGACCGCAAAATCGGTATTGGACGCGAAAGGATTGAGCTGCCCCATGCCGCTTTTACGAACCAAGAAAGAAATCGGCAAACTCGCCAGCGGTGAAATTCTCCAGGTCGACGGCACCGATCCAGGTTCACGCAACGACATCCCCGGGTGGTGCGAACGGGCCGGCCACGAGTATCTCGGCGAAAAGGAAGAGACCGGCTACATTTCGTTTTTCATCAAAAAAGGCTGAGCCCCTCCCCCCCTCCGGCGCAGCCACCTCTTTACCGGAGGGGTCACCTGTTACGGTATTCTCCAAACAGTCAGCAACGAGTTGCGTCAACGTTGTCTTATTTGCCAACAGGAGTATATAATGGCCAAAACACTCGGAATATTTGTCACTACCGACACCTGCATGCCACACGTTATTGGCATAACCAAGGCTGCCAAGGCCAAGGGCGCAAATGTCAAAATATTTTTCACCTGGATCGCAACCCATCTCGCCAAAGATCCGTCATTCCCCTCACTGTGCCAACTGGCTGACGACGTCTCGATCTGTGTGGACAGCTACAAAAAGCAGGGATACGACATCAACGACATCCCCGAAGGACTGACGGCCAAGAAGATGGCCACCCAGGCCCAGCACGGCATTATCATCGAGGATTACGACTACTATCTCAGCCTGTAGGAGGTACGGCAGTGGAATATAAAAAGGTCTGTCTGATGTATAGACACAAGGATTACGCGGTGGACGGCATTCGCTCGGCGCTGGGGCTGGCAGTCGAGAACATGTATGCCTACGGGGTGGTAATGGATACCGAACTCCCCGCATTTGACGAACATGGCCAAGAAACCATCGAAATGCTCCGCGATATGGAAGGCGACATCTATACCACCGTACCGGCCAATGTCGAAAAATGCGACCTCACCGAAATCTCCATCGAAGAACTCGGCGAAAAGCTGCGTGAAATGACCCATATCGTTCCATATGGCATCAAATGATGGCATCGTAAAACGTCCGATCTCCTGCGTTGCAGCGGACGCCTGTGCTTGACCGACACCATTGCGCCTTGTATATCGAACGTTTGTACTTAGCCATCTTCACCGGGAATTTTAGTTTTTTACCAGAGTATCATCAAATAGAGTTCAGGAGAAATCAGATGAAAATCCTCAATATCTACCGATCGACACCTGATGAAACGGTCGAGAAACTGGCTGAAATCGTTAACCGGGATCGGGAATCCACCTCTTTTGATCTGTACCGCGAATCACCAGATTACGACAAGCTGGTCGAGATGATCTTCGAGGCCGATCAGACCATCTCCTGGTGGTAGTCGTAACGCACTTCACGCCTCTTGAGAACTGATTGCCTCCGAGTTGCAATCAACGCTTCTCAGACATCAACTGTCCGCAGGCCCTGTCGCCCCGTACTGGTCGACAGGGTCTTTGTCGTAGAGCGCCCTCATCACCGCATCATGGAACAGGGGGCGAAACTGCCGTATCCTCTGGTTGTTTCGACTGGGATGGACCCGATTGGTGAGCAGCACCACCGCCACCCCCCTGGTCATATCCAGCCACAGGGAGGTGCCGGTAAAGCCGAGGTGGCCAAAACTCTCCGGGCCAAAATACCTGCCGCTGCTCGATTGCCGTGCAGACGGCCCATCCAGGCCGTAAGCCCAGGTCGTTCCCGCCTGCCTGGCAAGAAAGCGGCGAAGCAGCTCCGTGGAAAACAGCGGCGTTGTCAACTCACCTCGCCAGACCCGCACCAGCACCATACAGAGATCGAGCACCGCAGAGACGGTGCCAAACAGGCCGGCATGGCCGGCGACCCCGCCCAGCACCCGACAATTTTCATCATGGACCACCCCTCTCAGCAGCTTTCTGGTCCAGGGGCAGATCTCTGTCGCCGCGTATTCCAGGCTGTCGCCAGGGCCCGTGCTGGACGGAAACCACAGACCATGTCCAAGCCCCAGCGGTTCGACGATCGTCTGGCGATACTGGGCATCGAGGCTGCGACCGGTAAGCTGCTCGATGGCACAGCCGAGTAAGATGAAACCGAGATCACTGTACAGGTGAGCGGTCCCGGGAAGAGCCAGCAGAGGTTGCCGCAGAATAGCGTTGAGATAAAACGCCTTTCTCTGCCCTTTCTTTTTCTGCAGGGCCTCGACAAAGTACGGCTTGTAGGCGGGCAGCCCGGAACTGTGAGACAACAGATGACCAAGACGAAGGGCCCGCTTCTCCTCGGGCACCCTGGAAAACGGCAGCAAGGCCGTAAGCGGCATATCGAGATCGACCACCTGTCGGGCCGCCAGATACAGGGTGCAGAGCAGGGTCACCAGGGGTTTGGTCAAAGAGGCCAGGTCATAGACCGTCCCGGTGGTGACCGCCACAGCGCTGGTGATATCGGTTACGCCATGGCCACAGAGGCTGCGCAGTTTCTCGCCTCCGCGCCGATCGCTCACCGCCACCCCAGCCACTCCGCCCACCATCACGCCCCTGCCGACCCCTTCGGCCAGCACGGTGCGCATCGTTTCCCGCACCTCGCCCTCCAGCCGCTCCACCGATGATATCACCTGAGATACCCCTTTACCTTGACCTGGTGTCGATCCAGAAACGAAATATTTCCTTCTCGATCGAAACGTGAACAAAATTTCACCACAGACATGACCATAGAGCCTCAGCCACAACGAACCATGAAACTTCTCGACGCGGTAACAGCGTTTTCCGTGCTGACGAGTTTCGGATAAACCAGCATGGCTAGAGAATTCTCAGTCACAACGAACCACGCCCCCCAGGTCAACGCTCGCTCTCGACCTTCACCAGCACTCCTTTTCCTCCGTCCGCTCAGACCGCTCCTCTGAACCGACAGCGCCGGCCAAAGGTCAGCTGCGCCGACAATCACAGTCCTGGTCGGTGCAACGGTGAATCTCGATTGTGGTGTGTTTCAACCGGGATATCCGGCTCAGCCGGGAACTGTACTCCTGGGGCGTTCGCCTCTCCTTTGAGACCACCGTTATCGCCGCGGCGAGTGCATTGGCATTGAGTGGCCAGATATGCAGATCGCCGACAACACTGTCCCCGTCCGATTCAATCGCGCCGACAACGGCATGACGGATCTCTTTGGCCCCATTGCCGTCGAGCAGAAGAAAGGCACTGCTCCGGATAAGGCCCCAGGCCCACCTGGCTATCAAGAGTGCACCGACAATTCCCATGACCGGGTCGAGAAACGACCACCCCCAGAACTTGCCGGACACCAGGGCGACGATTGCCAGCACCGACGTCAGGGCATCGGCGAGGACATGCAGGTAGGCAGCTCGCAGATTGTGGTCATGGTGATGCTGATGAGTATGGGCATGATCATGACTATGATCGTGGCTGTGGTGGTGATGACCGGCGTCCCTGTCATGGAGCATCCAGATGCTCAGCGCATTGACCACCAAGCCAAGCATTGCAACCAAAATGGCCTCATTGAAGGCGATGGGGACCGGTCTGAAAAAACGACCAACGGACTCGACGATCATATACAGGGCCGTGCCAGCCAGAAACAGCGCGCTGGTGTAGGCCGACAGGACCCCGAACTTGCCGGTCCCGAAACCAAATCTGGTCGAACCGGTAAACCTTCTCGCCATCACATAGGCGAAATAGGTAATCCCCAGGGCCAAAGCGTGAGTCCCCATGTGCCAGCCATCAGCGAGAAGGGCCATCGAGCCGGTCAGGACCCCGGCGATGATCTCCACGACCATCGTCACCCCGGTAAGAAGGATCACTCTCAGCGTTTTCTTTTCATTGTCATGGACATCGCCGTCAAAATCATGTCCATGGCTGATCTGTCGTATCGTATCGTCATGCATATCGGCTGATTCCGTATCGGTTTCCGCTTTCGAATTTCATCGTATTTTACCAAAATGTTCAATAAGTTCATCGATCAGCTGGTCGCTCTCCTGCTCCTGGAGCGTGGCATTTTTGATGCACCCTCGCAGATGATCACCGACGACCTGGATCCAGACTCCGCGAACGGCACCGGAAACAGAGACAATCTGCCGCAGGACCTCGATGCAGTCTCTATCGTTTTCGATCATTTTACCCAATCCCCTGACTTGCCCCTCGATCCGGTTGAGCCGCTTGAGTAGACGTTCCTTGTCCTGATCGGTTCCACACAGTGCCATACGCACCTCCCTGTTATAGAATATAGGGGTATACCCTATATTACCGCGCGCCGGCAGTCAAGTGGAGAATCCTTGCCGGGAAGAGAGAACGTCGAACACGCGACGACCTGACCGGCCTATGGCAAGCCCGTCATTCGCCCCTCTTGGCGGAGATTCTCTCATCGCCTGGGCCAGGCCGGCGAGATGATCGGGCCAGCCCGCGCCAGTGTGCGACCCCGACAGGGCATCGCGGGAGGCAGTCCCCGCAATTGGTGCAGTTGCTGGCCTCGGGTCGGCTCAGCATCGAGCAGGACCGACGGCAAACACCACAGTCTATGCACTGTCCCGCCGTTGTCACCGTAACCGGCGCAAGACGCTGAAAGATCTCAAGCAGTCCACCGGTCGGGCAGAGATATCGGTACCAGCAGCCCGCCGAGAAGCGCTTTGCCAAGAGCCCCGGCAAAGGCGCCGGTTTAGGCAATTCTGGCACCAGAGCGTTGGGTGAACCGTTCATTTGCCGGGATCATCGCCTCAGCAAGACCGCCACACGACCAGACCTGCAGGCTCCTCTCCGCTTAGTCTGCGCGGCTTCTTTGCGGCAACGTTGCGGTAAGCGATGCACCGATGGCGATGGTGGCGGTCTTTAAAAACGTTCTACGGCTGTCGTTATCCGTCATAGTCCCCCCTTGCAATGGCTGCACCCCGCTCGTCCCTGCCTAGCAAAGAGTTCGTTTCTATGCGTTTTGCGGCAAGTAATCGGCTGTCTCTATGCAAGAGCACGATGATTATGGCAAACACCTGACAATGCAAGCGGTTAGCACAGCTATCAGCAGGAGAAAAGAACAGGATCCAGGACCATTTTTTATTGTGTAGAGTCGCCTGACACGATATGGTCACAAGCATGGCGAAGGGACAACCGCCCGAACTGATGAGAAATCGGGGCTATGACTTGGCCGTACCCTGCAAGAGCGGCACAGCAACCACTGACCACGCCGGCGGCTCCCGCAGCGGGGCAAACACGCCGGCGAAATCCACAGCAAGGGAGAAAACAATGCTCAACAACAAGACGATTCTGGTCACCGGCGTGGCCTCGGGAATCGGCGCGGCGACAGCGCGGGAACTGCAGCGACAGGGAGCGCGCGTCATCGGTCTCGATATCAATGCCCCGTCAGAAAAGCTGTATCGCTTTATCCAGGCCGACCTGACCGAGCCGCAATCGGTACAGCAGGCGGTATCTGCTGTCGGCGAACCCCTGGATGGCCTCTGCAACTGTGCCGGCCTGCCGCCGACCCGACCCGCCGAGCAGGTGCTGACGGTCAACTTTACCGCCCTGCGCGACCTGATCGAGCAGCTGATACCGAACCTTGCCGACAACGCCAGCATCGTCAACCTGGCCTCGCTGGCCGGCCTGGGCTGGCCGGACGCCTCCGAACAGGTCAAGGCGCTGCACGCCATCAGGGACTATCGGCACATAGAAGATTTCTGTCGCCGTTACGATATGGCCAAGGGCCGGTCCTACTTCCTCTCCAAGGAAGCCCTCATTGTCTGGACCATGGCCAATCGCTGGACCTGGCGTGAGCGCGGTATCCGGATGAACTGCGTCAGCCCCGGCCCCGTCGATACCCCCATCCTGCAAGACTTTAACGAAACGCTCGGAGAGCGGGCTGAGGAGGACAGAAAAATCATGGACCGACCGGGAACACCCGAAGATATCGCCCCCATCTGCGCCTTTCTGCTCTCCGACGGCAGCAGATGGCTGCGTGGCACCAACATCGCCGCCGACGGCGGGATGTTCGCCCACGTCCAGTGCCATGCCGCCAACTATGAATAAGGTCTGAACGACAGAGAACAGCGACCCCTCAGGCAACAGACCCACAACACAACCATCCACCCAAGAGACCTTACATGGAAAGCTACGACAAACTCTATATCAATGGCCAATGGCGATATGGCAGGGGTTCTACTCTGCTCGAAAACCACGATCCCTACACCGGGCAACTGCTCTACTCCTACCACGGGGCCAGCATCGACGACCTCAACGATGCCTTTCGTGCTGCGGAGGCAGCGCAACCAGGTTGGGCCGCTCTGCTCCCCAACGAGAAGCAGAACTACCTCACCCGGCTGTACGACGCCATTGCCTTCTACAAGGAGGACATTTTCGAGTTGCTGACCCATGAAGCGGGCAGTATTCGCGCCAAGGCCGAATTTGAATATCACACCTGTCTTGAGTTTGTCCGCGAGGCGATGAGCTACCCCCATATGCTCGAAGGCCGGATACTCCCCTCGACCACCCCGGGAAAGGACAACTATATCTTCAAGGAACCAAAGGGCGTCATCGCGGTCATCGCTCCCTGGAACGTTCCCCTGGTTCTGGCGATGCGCAGTGTCATTCCGGCAATCGCCACCGGCAACACCGTAGTGCTCAAACCGGCATCCGACACCCCGGGCTCGGCCTTTCTGATCGCTAGAATTTTCGAACGAGCCGGTTTTCCGGCCGGCGTCTTCAACGCCATCGCCGGTAAGGGCAGTGAGATCGGCGACGCGATGATCACCCACCCAACCCCGTCGCTCGTCTCCTTTACTGGCTCGACCGAGGTCGGCAGCCGGGTCGGCGAACTGGCGGTCAGCCGGTTCAAGGACGTCTCTCTCGAGCTCGGCGGCAACAACGTCATGATCGTTGTCGATGACGCCGATATCGATCACGCGGCGGCGGCCGCGGCCTTCGGCGCCTTCTTCAACCAGGGCCAGGTCTGTATGGCGATAAATCGGATCATCGTGATGGCCAAGGTCTACGAACGGTTTGTCGAGGCCTTCGTCGCCAAGGTCAAGGAGCTTCCGATCGGCGACCCGCGCGACGCACAGACCTTCATCGGACCGATGATCAGCGCATCCCAGGTGGCGTCGGTGGAAAAACTGATCGAGGAGACCGTGGCAGCCGGAGCGGTCGTCGCCCTTGCAGGGCACACCGAAGGAAATATCATCACCCCGTGGATCTTCAAGGATGTCACCATGGAGATGTCTGCCGCGGCCAACGAGGTGTTCGGCCCGGTCTGCTGCGTCATCAAGAGCAGGGATGTCGATGAGGCGGTCGACATTGCCAACAGTAGCGAACACGGACTTTCGGGCAGTATTTTCACCCGGGATCTCTATCGGGGAATGATGATCGGCAAACGGGTCAAAACCGGAATGATCCACATCAACGATCAGACGATCAACGATGAGCCCCATGTGATGTTCGGCGGGGAAAAAGCATCGGGGATCGGCCGTTTCAACGGCAAATGGGTGGTCGACAAGTTCACCACCGACCGCTGGATCAGCGTGCAGCGGCAGTACCGGTTCTAGTGTCGTTTCACTCGTACCCTGGTTTGATACCTGACAAACACTCACCTTGACAAATATATTTGGTAACCATTACTCTTTATAGAGACAAAGCTATCTGTATCCTGCAGGGTGCAGTGATCCCCGCGACTCTGCGACGAACAGATCCGATGCGGCGGGAGCAGCTGTGCCCACGGCCACGCCAGCCCTTGATAACCGGAAAATAGCAAATAACGGCAGCACAGTCAGTTTCGTGTTATGGGTGGACACGATGTAACCTCGCCCAGATTGCTCATGAACACTGGGTGCATTGGTTTACGTTGCAGCAGTATGGACAAGACATCCTGCACGAATGAGCGAGGCGCCAAATCTACACAGTGTTCCACCAGAGGTAAATTCAGGCGACACCATTTTCTTTCGTCTTTTGCGGGTGAACGGAGCCCACTCTCGTACATTGGCAAAAACGTCGAACCTGACGCCGTCTGAACTGATGAGAAATCCGGACTCGCAACGAACAGTTCACACGGAGGCGGGAGATGATTCGATTCAGTCAACAACAGTTGAAGATTCCGAAACTGCAACGCCCTGTCTACCTGGTCACCGCGGGTCAATCGCCATTCGCCCGCTCCTTTCCCGACAAACGCACAGAGGAGCTGTGTATCGAAGCCTTCGCCATGGCGGCCCGGCTTCTCAATATTTCGCCTGCTGAGCTCAAACGCTTTATCCACAGCTGTTACTACGGTCACTTCGCCGATCATTTCGGTGACCAGCTGTTGGGAGAAGCGGTTATCCACGATCGTCTCGGCCTCGATCCTCTCGGCAACGTCGGCATCAAGACCGGCGGAGCGACCGGCGGTTCGACGATGTGGGAGGGGGTGAAGGCCGTCGCCTCCGGTTACTCCGACTGCGTGCTGGTCATGGGCTGGGAGCGAATGGACGAGGTCCCCACCGATGAGGGGAATTTTCTTATTTCCTGCGCGGCGGACAAAGACTGGGAGTCGCCGCTCGGCCATATCTATACGGGCTATTACGCGGTCATGGCCCAACGGTACTGGCAGATCTTCGGCAAATCGGAACCATCGTTTCGCCGGATGCTGGCGGAAATCTCCGTCAAACATCACGGCTATGCCCGCTTCAACCCCTTTGCCCAGGCACCCATGCGCATCACCGTCGATGACGTGCTCGAATCTCCGGTCATCGCCTATCCCCTCCGCGCTCTCGACTGCTGTCTGATGAGCGTCGGAGCGGCCTGCGCCATTCTCTGCGATGAGGACACCGCCATTCAGCTGACCCGCAGCTCCGGCACCAAACCCCTGCGCATCTGGGTCTCGGCCGGCTCGCACACCCTCCGTCCCGCCGACCGGCGCCACATGGACATCCCCCTCTTGCCCAACGAGACCCGCGAACAGTATGCCGACCTGCAGGAGCGCTTTCCCGGCAGCGATCGCTATCCGGGATTCACCAGCTTTCTTGCGGCAAGGATGGCCGTCCTCTATGGCTATGGCATGACCGGAATCACCGATCCCATGGAAGATCTCGATATCGTCGAACTCCACGACGCCTTCACCATCAGCGATGTGCAAACCTATGAAGACATTGGTCTGCGACCCTATGGACAGGGCCGGAATTTCGTCGAATCGGGCGACTGCTACCACACCAATCCCCACACCGGCCAACCCGGCAGGTTGCCCTCCAATCTCTCGGGCGGTCTTATCGGCTGCATGCATGCGGTCGGCGCCACCGGCATCATGCAGACCTTCGAGGTGGCCAGCCATCTCTGGCAACGGTGGGGAGAACTCCATGGCGATGAACGGCGGTGGCAACAGTTCAATCGGCCAAAACCCGCCGACTGGACCGACCTGCAGGTCGTCGGCGCCCGGCGCGGGATGGCGATCAGTCACGCCGGGGTCGGTTCCCACGTCACCGCCACCATTCTGATGGACCCGGACCACCTGTTGACGGACAACCCGTAAAGGAGGCAGCCTATGAGCATGTTCGGCAAGGTTCATGTCAAGGCCAACCAGTATCGGCTGCAGGGGAACTTTCACCATCTCAGCCCCAGCCTGCCGATCCGTAACGCCGATGACGACTGGAAACTGATGGGTATAACCAATCCCCGGGACATGACCTACATCCACTCCTATGGCGGCGAAGCCATCTTCTTTGCTTCACTCGGTAAAGGCCAGCTGCTGGCCAGCCGTTGCGATCAGGCGGACTGCCCGGCTGCCGGTACGCTCTACCTGCCGTTTAGAATCCACTGCCCCGACTGTCTGGGGAAAAATTCGCCTGTCGATATCACCGACATTGCCAGAAAGACTGCTACAATACACACATTCATGACCTGTGCCCGCTCCGGGGCGTTCAACAGCCTGGAGAAGCCGATGACCTTTATCAACGTCGAATTTGACCAGGTCGCAACCATCCTGATGAGCTACCTGGTGCTGGGCGAGCCGGCAATCGGCACCAGAGTCGTGCCGATCTTCAAACAGCTCGAGCCAACCTCGACGATCCTTGACCTCGCCTGGGTGGTAGAGGGTACCTCTCGACATCTGCTGCCGGAGGGATTTTGTCTGTAACCAGCATGACTGGGAAAAGAAATTTCGCCCTGGAGGGAACAATGAGAGAACCGCTATGGAAACCTTCGCAACAGCGTCGGCAGGAATCGAACATGTACCGCTTCATGATGGAGGTCAACGCCACCCAGGGCACCGCCTTCAGCCAATACGACGAGCTCTACGACTGGTCGGTGACGCACCTCGCCGATTTCTGGACACTGCTGTGGCGATTTGTCGACATCAGGGCCTCCCAAAGCTACGATCAGGTGATCGATGATCCCGATAAGATGCCCGGGGCGACATGGTTTACAGGGGCACGACTCAACTTCGCCGAAAACCTGCTGCGTCACCGGGATGCGCGTACAGCGCTGATCTTCCGCGGTGAAGACACGATCCGCCGCACCCTCAGCTACGCTGAACTCTTCAGGCAGACCGCCCGGGTTGCCGCCGGGCTGCGCGACATGGGCGTGGGCCGAGGTGACCGGGTGGTCGGCTTTATGCCGAACATGCCGGAGACGGTTATCGCGATGCTGGCCGCGGCCAGCATCGGTGCCATCTGGTCATCCTGCTCCCCGGATTTCGGGATCAAGGGTATCCTCGATCGCTTCGGTCAGACCGAGCCGAAAGTCATCTTTTGCGCCGACGGCTATTATTTCAAGGGCAAGCCCTTTGACTGTCTGGCAAAGATCTCGGCTATCCAGAGCCAGCTCCCCTCCCTGCAAAGTGTCGTGGTCGTCCCATACCTCAGCGACACCCCACAGCTTGACGCGATCGAAGATGGTGTACTGTATAGCAATTTTTGCGACAACACGACCGAGACCATCGACTTTGTCCAGCTGCCCTTTTCCCATCCGCTCTATATCATGTATTCCTCGGGAACGACCGGTCTGCCGAAATGCATGGTCCAGAGTGGCGGCGGGGTTTTGCTCAACCAGTTGAAAGAGCTGATTCTTCATACCGACCTGAAAAGCCAGGATACCATCTTCTATTTCACCACCTGTGGCTGGATGATGTGGAACTGGCTGGTCGCCTCACTCGCCACCGGCGCCACCCTGGTTCTCTACGATGGCAACCCTTTCTATCCCGGTCCCGAGGCCCTGTGGCGGATGGCCCAGGAGGAGAAGATCAGCATCTTTGGCACCAGTGCCGGATATATCGCCGCGCTGAAAAACAGCACCGTCCGTCCCGGAGCGACCTTTGACCTCAGCTCATTGAAAACACTGCTGTCGACCGGATCGCCCCTCCCGGCAGAAGATTTTCACTTCATTTATCGAGAAATCAAAAGCGATCTGCAGCTCTCTTCCATTTCCGGCGGTTCCGATCTCAATGGCTGTTTCGCCCTCGGCAACCCCATGGGGCCGGTCTATGCCGGAGAACTGCAGTGCCGCGGCCTGGGTATGAAGGTTCTCGCCTATGACGAGAGCGGAAAATCGGTGGTCGGCCGCCAGGGTGACCTGGTCTGCACCGCACCGTTCCCGTCGATGCCGATCTCCTTCTGGGACGATGCCGATGGCAGCAAGTACCACGCCGCATATTTCACCAGATTTCCCGGGATCTGGACCCACGGAGACTTCATCGAGATCACCGAACAGGGCGGCGTCATCATTTACGGCCGGTCCGATGCCACCCTCAATCCCGGGGGGGTCCGCATCGGCACTTCAGAGATATACAGAATAGTTGAGCAGATAACCGATATAGAAGACTGTCTCGTCATCGGTCAGCGATGGCAGAACAACGTTCGGGTGGTACTTTTCGTCAAACTCAAAACCGGAGGCCAATTGAGCGAGGAGTTGCGACAACAGATACGCTACCGGATACGGACGGCGGTCTCGCCTCGACACGTGCCGGCGAAAATTATCGCTGTGCCCGATATCCCCTACACCCTGACCATGAAAAAGGTCGAGCTGGCGGTGAAAAACACCCTTCACGGCCTGCCGGTGACCAACAAGGATGCGCTGAGAAATCCGGAATCGCTCGACTTCTTTAAAAACATCGAAGAGCTCAACACCTGACCGGGAGGAGCTATGAAGAGGTTTGCCCTACTGGACTTCGGTCTTGGTGAAACCGTTGACCTTCTGCGGGAATCCTTGCAGGACTTTGTCGGCAACGAAATTGCACCACTGGCGGCGGAAATCGATAGCAAGGACCAGTTTCCCCGTAAGCTCTGGCACAAAATGGGCGCGATGGGGCTGCTTGGCATTACCGTCAGCGAAGAATTCAACGGCGCCGGCATGGGCTATCTCGAACATGTGGTGGCGATGGAGGAGATAAGTCGCGGCTGTGCCGCGGTGGGTCTGGCCTATGGCGCCCACTCCAACCTCTGTGTCAACCAGCTCAACCTGCATGGCACTGAGCAGCAGAAGCGGCGTTATCTCCCCAAACTGATTGCCGGTGACCATGTCGGAGCGCTGGCCATAAGCGAGACTGGTGCCGGCTCGGACATTATCGGCATGCGCACCCAGGCGAAGGCCGATGGCGACGCCTATATCCTGACCGGCACCAAAATGTGGATAACCAATGGGCCGATTGCCGACATACTCATCGTCTATGCCAAGACAGCGCCGGAAAAAAAGCAGCGGGGAATCACTGCGTTTGTCGTCGAGAAGGGAATGGCCGGCTTCAGCACGAGTCCCGCTCTTGACAAGCTCGGCATGCGCGGCTCGCAGACCTGTGAACTGGTATTCGATAACTGCGCGGTGCCCGCAGAAAATATCCTCGGTTCTGTAAACGATGGGGTCGCGGTTCTGATGCGTGGTCTGAACTTCGAGCGGCTGGTGCTTGCCGGGGGCCCGTTAGGAATCATGGCGGCCTGCATGGATGTGGTGCTGCCCTATATGCACGAACGCCACCAGTTCGGCAGAGCGATCGGCGAATTCGAGTTGATGCAGGGCAAAATCGCCGACATGTACGCCGCCTGGAATGCCTGCAGATCCTATGTCTATACCGTGGCAAAAGCTGCGGATCAGGGTCACGATATCCGCAAAGATGCCGCCGCGGTGATCCTCTATGCCGGAGAAAACGCCACCCAGATCGCCTTACAGGCCATCCAGTGCCTGGGTGGTAACGGCTATATCAACGACTTCCCCACCGGCAGACTGTTGCGTGATGCCAAGCTCTATGAAATCGGTGCCGGTACCAGTGAAATCAGACGGATGTTGGTCGGTCGGGAGCTCTTCTTGGCAACGGCGCCATGAACAGCGTTCTGCAGACGACCTCGAGTAAGCTCGGTAAAACGGTCTGATCAGACGAAAACGGGGTCCTGGCGAACGGACGAACGAAAACACGATTGGCCGCCAAAGCGCACGTCGCTCTGGCGGCCAATCGTTTCTTCCCGGGATATCTGTTGAGCTGTATCTGAACTATATCTTAGCGAGATACGGTCGGATCTTGTCGAGTTTTTTCTCGCCGATGCCCTTCACCCGGGCAAGATCATCGATGGAGGCAAAGTTGCCGTTCTCTTTTCTGTAATCGAGAATGGCGGCGGCGGTCTTTTCACCCACCCCCGGCAGAGTGCAGAGGATAGCCAGATCAGCGGTGTTGATATTCACCTTGTCGGCCAACGGCGCGACAGTCTCCGTCGCGCTCTGGGCGGCATGGGCATATTCGCCAGAGACAACGGCAAAGGTGGTGGTCAACAGACAGAAAACAATACAAAGGATACTCAATTTCTTCATGGATTTCCCCCCAAAAAACAATCATATGAGATACAACGTTCAGGCAGCGGCTCGTTGCCGCTACGATAACTGAAAAGATTGTTTTCCCGGCCGGGAGAAAAAAGCGAGAGAACGGCAGGTCGGGCCGCGGCACGGAGGCCGTTGGTGATAGCCCCCGCCAGATGGCCAGCGCTGTCGTCATCCGCCTATCTAGAAACAGGATATGTCGTGACGCCCAGCAAAAACCTCACAACAGATATCTCCACAGGTTTTTTTTGTGCATGGTGCTAAAATAAAAGGCAAAAAAAATTGGGCTTTTGCCAAAACACACCGGCAAAAGCCCAGACTGGATCATCAGACTCCGTTCCGGCGCTCGGGGAGGCGACAAAACGGAGTGGAGCATACGGATGCAGATCAGTGGATCGGCTTCATCGCCCCCATATGCGAGCGCAGTTCCGCCCCGACAATCTCCACCGTGGTGTAGCGAATCGCCTCGTTGACCTGAATCAATTCGACATTGTCCACCCCGCAGTCCTTGCCCGTCATCCCCTCGCCGGCCACCTCAAGGTCGACGCCTTTCATGAAATCGGCCAGCAGCGGCAGGGCCGCATGGGCAAAGAGATAGTTACCGTATTCAGCAGTATCGGAAATCACCACGTTCATTTCATAGAGCTTCTTGCGGGCGATGGTGTTGGCGATCAGCGGGGTCTCGTGCAGCGACTCGTAATAGGCCGACTCCTCTTTGATGCCAGCCGACACCATCACATCGAAGGCCAGTTCGACACCGGCCTTGACCATGGCGATCATCAGGATGCCACGATCGAAGTACTCCTGGTCCGAGATCTCCATATCGCTGTTCTCCGCCTGCTCGAAGGCGGATTCCCGCGAGGCTTTGCGCCATTTGAGCAGATTGGCGTCGTCGTTGGCCCAGTCCGCCATCATGGTGGCCGAAAAGTGGCCGGACATGATGTCGTCCATATGCTTTTCAAACAGCGGCTGGAGAATCTCCTTCAACTCCTCGGCCAGATAATAGGCTTTGATTTTGGCCGGATTGGAGAGGCGATCCATCATGTTGGTGATGCCACCATGTTTCAACGCTTCGGTGGTCGTCTCCCAGCCGTACTGTACCAGCTTGGAGGCATAACCCGGCTCTATCCCCTTTTCGACCATCTTGTCAAAGAGCAACAGAGAGCCAACCTGCAGCATTCCACAGAGAATGGTCTGCTCGCCCATCAGATCCGACTTGACCTCGGCAACGAACGAGGACTGCAGCACACCGGCGCGGTCACCACCTGTGCCGCAACAGTAGGCCTTGGCAATGTCCCAGCCCTCACCGTTCGGGTCGTTTTCGCCATGGACCGCAATCAACGTCGGTACCCCGAAACCACGTTTATACTCTTCACGCACCTCGGTACCGGGGGCCTTGGGAGCCACCATCACAACGGTCAGATCTTTTCTGATCTGCATCCCCTCCTCGACAATGTTGAACCCGTGCGAGTAGGAAAGGCAGGCCCCTTTCTTCATCAGCGGCATCACCGCGGAAACCACGCTGGTGTGCTGCTTGTCCGGGGTCAGATTGATGACCAGGTCGGCTATCGGAATCATCTCCTCATAAGAACCCACAGAAAAATCATTCTCGGTGGCGTTCTTCCAGGACTGACGTTTCTCGGTAATGGCTTCCTGGCGCAGGGCGTAGGAGACATCGAGACCGCTGTCGCGCAGGTTCAGGCCCTGATTGAGCCCCTGCGCGCCACAACCGACGATAACCAGCTTCTTGTCCTTGAGGTATTCGACGCCGTCAAACTCGGCCGGATCCATGAAACGGCACTGGGAAAGCTCTTCGAGCTGCCGGCGAAGCGGTAATGTATTGAAATAATTCTGTCCCATGTTAATTCTCCCTAAGGTATGATGTTGGTCGACCGGACGATCCCGCCACATTCAAAAAGACATCGCCCCCGCCACGATCTCGTCTCGCGGCAACAGCGAACAGCGCAACCTCTCGGCTATCGGAAATTCTGAAATACTGGGTACAATCTGCAGGATACTGTCATTTTGCGGTAAACGTTCACCAGCACCCCATTTTCGTCCGATCAGGCCTCCTCACAGAGCAAACTCTTGTGCAACGGCCCGCTTGAACGAATCTGGAGTACTGGATAAACGTTTACGGATCCGGGTTACGGAACATTCCCGGTATCACCGGTGAACGATTACATTTTGCGACTATCATATATTGACAAACGCCTGTTGCGTCAAGTGATTTGTCCGTGATACTCTGTTGCGCATTTGGCAATGAACCAGCATCCTGCAACGGTTCTGCCCCGTTGCCGCAACATTGATGACGTCGTAAAAAGTCGAATGTTGCACCAAGATGGGCTCAGAAAAAACTTTGATATACGAGGCGTAGTGTCTCAAACGGCAATTTGGTAGTACATATGGTACAGCGAAGTGCCGTTTGAGATCTACAACGAAGTAGATCGGAGTTTTTACGACGCCATCAACATTGATGGACTCGTAAAAACCTCTTCCCAGCCAAGTAACTAATTTTGTGAGATAAAAGTG
>JBKEBZ010000073.1:0-74337 GCA_047973425.1 Desulfopila sp. | reverse complement strand
GTGCGGGAAGGTTGAGTTGTCAAAGAACTGGCTCCTTCCAGAAAATTATCTGGAAGGGCGAACCGGTGTGGTGCGTGCTGTTTACCGGAAATTCAGCCTGTTATAGTGAAATCCTGATCAGTATGGCTGAAAATTCCACGAGTCTGAGCCAGCGGCAAGCTGTACAACGGCAACCTGGCAGGATGAGGTCGGCAAATGGGGGCCCGGTGCTGCCCAAATTTTAAGTTGCTCCATTAAAACGGGAATGTCTGGTATTAAACTTTGAACGAAAAGAGGACTGCTCTTCTTGATTGCTTACAAGATAAATTGTATCTGGACCATTCGGCTTTTTATGCTCTAAGGCATGAAGAATGTCTTTCTCTATCTTCTTATATTCAGGATTATTCGAATTTCCAGAATAATCAAAGTAACCTTTTTCTGCACTATATTCTCCAACAATAGAAGAATCATCTGAAAAAGTATCAACCGTGTACCCTGAAGGCATGTAGTCTTTATTAAGGCCATGATGTACTAAAGCCTGGCGCTCACGAACGGAAATATAATTGTGCCCGACAATTTCTATTCCAGTTGCATCCAAGCAAACTACTTCTTCAACAAGTTCCTTGATAATCCTTTTTTTTATGTGCTCAAACATTTGTCCATCCCTTTCGTTGAAGTATATATTCTAAAACTCAGATTTAGTTGGAAACCCATTCATCAATCATATCAGCCCAGTCCTGCAACATCGCTGTACGCTGATCACGATATTCGGCTTTGTTATAGATTGCCCTCACGCCTTTTTGCTCATGCGCTAGACATTTCTCTATCCAGTCGGTGTTGTAGCCAGCTTCATGGAGCAAGGTACTGGCTGTGCGCCTCAGGTCATGGGGTCCAAATTTGGCAAGGGGCTGCCCTTCCTTCTGGGCCAGCTTGTAAGTCATCGTCATCACCCGGTTCAGCGTGGCACTGCTCATGGGTACGTCAGAATCGTAACGCGACGGCAGAACATACTCCGACCCACCAGAGAACGTCTTCAAAGCGATGAGGATGTCCATGGCCTGCCTGGATAGAAACACCAGGTGAGGGTTTCGCCGCGTCATCCGTTCTTTGGGGATCGTCCAGAGCGCTTCGCTGAAGTTGATCTCACTCCAGGTGGCATTCGTCAGCTCGCTTTTACGCACCATCGTCAACAACAGCAGCTTAACCGCTGCCCGAATCGATGGCGATGTACCAATACGCCCCATGTACTGGTACATAATCTTGATTTCTTCGGGCGTTAGGGTTCGATCTCGCGGCTCAAACCTGGCAATGCTTGCTGGCCTAACCAGGTCTGCCGGATTCTCAACCTTCTGGCCTCGCTCAGTGGCCCAGCGGTATACCTGGAGTACAATCTCGCGCGCATGAACCGCCGTAGCAGGCGCGCCTCGCTCCACAATGGCGTCGGTTAGCGCCCGCAAATCTTCGTGGGTGATTTCTGTCAGCTTCTGATTGCCGAATTTCGTTTCCAGCTCTCTCGCATAAACTGAGCGGCGCATATCACGGGTAGAGTCGGCCATCTGGTAGCCACGTAACCACTTTTCCGCCCAGGCACCAAAGGTTTCAGCCCCTTTCACGCGCGCCTTGTCACGGGCCTTCTCCTTAGCTGGCGACTTCCCATCTGCGACCATCCGTTTGGCCTCTCCTAGCCGCTCACGGGCTTCTGCCAGAGTGATACCCCCAACGCCATAGCGGCCAAAGGTGATTGTCTCTTGCCTGCCATGGATCGAGTAGTTGTAACGGACTGAGATGGAACCGGCAGGGGTGACAGCCACATAGAGGCCATCCCGGTCATTCACCTTGTAGAGTTTATCCCTCGGCTTGAGGTTGCGCAGCTTGGTATCGGTCAGCAAGAGTCTTATCCTTCTTCGATTCCGATACCATGCTGAAAGATCACCCAAAAATCAGGCCATAAAATCAATGAAAACAGTAAGTTAAATAATTTTGATACCATGAACACACAGGATCAAGCAGCATGGTATCGGCTATCACTCATGGCATCATGTCTCGATAATACCACCTTGGATACCACGCTCAAGCGGTGCTTCCCGCTGCTATCAGTTGCCAAATACTGCCAGACACAAAAACAAAAAAGCCCATGTAAACATGGGCTTAAGTGTCATTTAATGCCAGTTAGTACCAGCTAGTGCCTAACGTGTGATCATTCCCACTCGATGGTGGCCGGGGGTTTGGAGGAAATGTCATAGCAGACCCTGTTGACCCCGCGCACCTCATTGATGATCCGACTGGAGATGACGCCTAGCAGATCGTAAGGCAGGCGAGACCAGTCCGCGGTCATCGCGTCCCGGGAATCGACGGCCCGGATGGCGATAACATGCTCATAGGTCCGTCCGTCACCCATCACCCCCACGGTCTGGATCGGCAACAGCACCGCAAACGACTGCCACACCTGACGATACCAGCCGGCCTTGCGCATCTCCTCGAGAACGATAACATCGGCCTGGCGAAGGATGTCGAGCCGTTCGCGGGTCACCTCGCCCATGATCCTGATACCCAAGCCCGGCCCCGGAAACGGCTGGCGATAGATCGCCTCTTCGGGCAGACCGAGTTCGAGTCCCAGTTCACGCACCTCGTCCTTGAACAGTTCCCGGAGCGGCTCGATCAGGGCAAGTTTCATGATTTCGGGCAAACCGCCGACATTGTGATGGGACTTGATCGGGGCCTCGCCCCGGAAGGAGACCGACTCGATAACATCCGGATAGAGGGTGCCCTGGGCAAGATAGTGCACCTCACCGATCTTGTGCGCCTCTTCCTCGAAAATCCTGATGAAACCAAGACCGATCCGCTTACGCTTCACCTCCGGATCGAGCACACCCTGCAATTCCCCGAGAAAGAAATCGGTCGCATCCACATCGATGACATGGAGACTGGTCTTTTCCCTGAAAAAGCGGAGAATCGAGGCCGACTCACCGGTTCGCATCAGGCCGTTGTTGACATAGATGCAGGTGAGCTGGTCTCCGATGGCTCGGTGGATGATGGCCGCCGTCACCGACGAGTCGACCCCGCCGGACAGCGCGCAGATCACCCGGCCCGTGCCGACTTTTTCCCTGATCGCCTCGACATTGGCCTCGATGAACGAATGCATGGTCCAACTCGGACTGCAGCCGCAGAGACCGAAAATGAAGTTGCGCAAGACATCGTTGCCGATCAGGGTGTGAGCGACCTCGGGATGGAACTGGACCCCCACAAACGGCCTCTCCTGATGTCTGATCGCCGCATAGGGGGAGTGAGCGCTGATCGCGGTGACCTGAAAGCCCTCGGGAAGTCGCTCGATCCGATCACCATGACTCATCCATACCTGATGCTGGAAGTCACCGGTCGCAAGGCCGGCAAACAACCCTTCGGTAAAGCCGATCTGCAGCCCGGCTTTACCGAACTCACGCTTTTCGGCCCGTTCGACCGCCCCCCCCAGTTGCTGCACCATCAGCTGGGCGCCGTAGCAGATGCCCAGGACGGGTACGCCAAGATCGAAGATGCCGGGATCGCTGTGCGGCGCCTGGCTGTCGTAGACGGAGCACGGCCCGCCAGACATGACGATGCCGCTCGGCTTGAGTTCTTTTAAGCGAGCTAAAGAGATACTGTAGGGATGAATCTCGCTGTAGACCTTCTGTTCCCTGATCCGCCTGGCGATGAGTTGGGTCGTCTGGGAACCAAAGTCGAGAATCACTATCTTTTCGCTGTGAATATCCATGGATCTGCTCTCGTGATGCAGGTTCTGAGGTAAACCGGAAGCTCTCTCGGAGGCCGCGCCGGCAGGCGGCGCATCTTAAGCCGTACGATAGTTTGGCGCTTCCTTGGTGATAATGACATCATGGACATGGGATTCGCGCAGGCCGGCCGGCGAAATACGGACGAACTCGGCCTTTTTCTGCAACTGATCGATGGTGCCGGCCCCCACATAGCCCATGCCGGAACGCAGGCCGCCCAACAGTTGGTAGATAACTGAATTGATCGGCCCGCGATAGGGAACCTTGCCCTCGATACCCTCCGGCACCAGCTTGGAGGTGGCGGTGACATTTTCCTGAAAGTACCGGTCGGACGACCCCTGACTCATGGCGCCAAGCGAGCCCATGCCGCGATAGCCCTTATAGGTCCGCCCCTGGTAAAGAAAGGTCTCGCCGGGGGTCTCGTCGGTTCCGGCAAAGAGACTGCCGATCATCACCGTCGATGCCCCACCGCCGATAGCCTTGGTCAGGTCACCGGAGTGCTTGATCCCACCATCGGCGATGATCGGTACATCATGGCGCATCCCTGCCTTGACGCAATTCTTGATGGCGGTCATCTGTGGCACGCCGATGCCGGCCACGATCCTGGTGGTACAGATAGAGCCGGGACCGACCCCGACCTTGACCGCATTGACCCCCGCCTTGATCAGATCCGCCGTCGCCTCTTCCGTGGCCACGTTGCCGGCGATGATCTGCAGCTGCGGAAAGGCCGAACGGACCTGTTCGACCGCCCGTACCACCCCCCGGGAATGGCCGTGGGCCGAATCGATGACCACCACGTCGACCCCGGCCTTCAACAGCCGCTCCGCATCCGCCTCGATACTGGCGCCGACCCCGATGGCCGCTCCCACCAGCAGCCGACCGTACTGATCCTTGGCGGCCTGGGGAAATTGCCTGATCTTTTCCAGATCCTTGATGGTGATAAGGCCCTTCAAGCTGCCGTTGTCGTCGACGACCAGCAGTTTTTCTATACGATGCTCGTGCAAAAGGGCCTTGGAATGCTCCAGGGTGATGCCGACCTTGGCCGTGACCAGGTTCTTGCCGGTCATCACGTCGGCCACCCGTAAATCGGTATCGGAGACGAAACGCAGGTCGCGGTTGGTGACGATGCCCACCAGCTTCCCCTCATGAAGAACCGGCAGACCGGAGATCTTGTAAATAGCCATGATCTCATGGACCTCTTTTACCGACTGGTCCTTATTGACGGTAATCGGATCGATAATCATCCCCGACTCCGACTTCTTCACCCGCTCGACCTCGAGCGCCTGCTGCTCGACGGTCATGTTCTTGTGGATGATACCGATCCCGCCTTCCCGGGCCATGGCGATAGCGGTCCGGTGCTCGGTGACGGTATCCATGGCCGAGCTGACCAGCGGGGTATTGAGCTGGATGGTCTGGGTCAGCCGGGTCGCCAGTGAAACTTCGTTGGGAAGGACTGTCGATGCCGCCGGTAGCAACAGTAAATCGTCGAAAGTGAGTGCGGTTTCAATATCATCTGGTAACATAGCCCCTCCTCTTCAGGAATTGTTTCATATTTACGGACAACAGCGGCAGCTGCGGGAACATCGGCCCACTGCCATACGGACCGCAAGCCGGCAAAGCGACAGCCTGGCCGAAACGCTGTGTCATCTCCCGTATCATTTTATGCCAAATGTCGTATAATACGGATGGTGGAGACACCGGCACTGGTAAAAAAACATTCTATCTACAGGCCGGCAAACCTCGTCGCAATCCAGCTTGCCGCAGCGCCCGACCAGAGAAGAACGAAGACTGCAGCACGAGTACTCGATCCCCTTACCGGCCATGCCAACATCGGCGGCCGCCGGGGGCAACACTTTCTAGCACGGTCGCCGGGATTCACAGGGGCCGATAAGGACCACTTGGCAATGCGTGTCGAAATCAACGCCCAGAACCCTCAACCTCGCCTTATCCAACAGGTTGTCACCAGACTCAAGAGTGGCGCCATCATCTGTTACCCCACCGACACCGGTTACGGCATCGGCTGCGACATCTTCAACCCCAAGGCCATCAAGCGAATCATGCTGATCAAGCACAGGCCGAAACACAAACCCTTCTCGTTCATCTGTTCGGATCTGACCCATATCAGCAACTACGCCCATGTCTCCAATACAGCCTACAGGCTATTGAAAAAACAGCTGCCCGGACCCTACACCTTTGTCTTGCCGGGAACCAAGCTGGTTCCCAACGTGATGATCACCAAACAGAAAACCGTGGGCATCAGGGTCCCGGACAACCAGATCAGTCAACTGCTGATCCAGACTCTTGGCAACCCTCTGGTCAATACCAGTCTGCCGGCGGAAGATGAACCACCGCCGGCAGACCCGTACGACATCGAACAACTGCTGGGAACACGGGTCGATCTGGTCATCGACGGAGGAATAATCGTCACCGACCCGTCATCGGTTATCGACCTCACCGCCAACCTCCCCGTCATCCTCCGCGAGGGGAAAGGGGATCTCACTCCATTTCGCTGATCAGGGCCTCTTTCAACGATTTACTCATGGTGAAATGGAGGGTATTGCGCACAGGGATATCCATCATTTTTCCTGTTCGCGGATTCTTGGTACACCTGGACTTGCGCTGACGTACCGAAAAGCTGCCGTAGCCCCGCAGTTCGATACGCCGATCTTCCTGCAGGGCGCCCGCCATCGTCTCTAAAATAATATCGACGGCAACGCTTACATCCTGTTTCTGCATTGACAGCTGATCACTGACAATATTGACAATATCTTTCTTCAACATCGTTTTTTCCCCCTCTCACTGTTCCCCTCACCACCGGGGAATTCACTCAACCGTACTCGCGCTTTAGGCTACTGTCGTGGTCTGTGCATAAAAAAAGGTTGTCTTACCTGAATCGTTGCGGCAAGACAACCTTTACCCTGTACGGTTCACGCTTTACCAGCCGTTTCTAATCTGCTTTCCGATCCTATTCGTCACTCGAGCCGCTGTTGCCGCTTTCAGCCGCCGCTTTCAGCAGATCTCCGAAGGTGGACGGGGCATTGTCACTCGCACTGCTCTCTGCCGAATAGGCATCGACAGAACGCTCGCCATCATCTTCGAGGGTCTTGACCGAAAGACCTATCTTGCGATCCTTGGAGGAAACGTTGATGACGATGGCTTTGAGGACATCGCCGACCTGGTACATGCCGACCGGGGTCTTGACCTTGTCTTTACTGAGCTCGGAGACATGGACCAGCCCTTCGATACCCTCTTCGAGCTTGACGAAGACCCCAAAGTCGGTGACGTTGGTGATCTCGCCCTCGACCACGGTACCGGACGGATATTTATTGTAGGCGGCCTGCCATGGATCGGGAACCAGCTGCTTGACCCCAAGTGAGAATCGCTCGTTGTCACGATCGATCTTCAACACCACCGCCTGAATGGTCTCGCCTTTGGCGAATTTCTCCGAGGGATGCTTGATCCGCTCGGTCCAGGAGAGGTCAGAGACGTGGATGAGACCGTCGATGCCCTCCTCGATGCCGATAAATACACCAAAATCAGTAATATTTTTAATTTTCCCTTCAATAATCGAGCCGACCGGATAGTTCTCGGAGACCAGATCCCACGGGTTCGGCTGCAGCTGCTTCATGCCGAGCGAAATACGCTTGGTGTCCGGCTCGATGTTGAGCACCATGATCTCGACCTGATCACCGACCGAGACCATTTTGGAGGGATGACGCGGTTTTTTCGACCAGGTCATCTCGCTGACATGAATCAGCCCCTCGACGCCTTCCTCCAGTTCGACGAAGACACCGTAATCGGTGATGGAGACAACCTTGCCGACGGTCTTCTCGTTGACCGGATAGCGGTCGACCACCGTCGCCCACGGGTCCTCGCGCAGCTGCTTGATACCTAAGGAAACCCGGTCTTTCTCCCGGTCATACTTGAGCACCTTGACCTCGACCTCCTGGCCCACCTTGTACATCTTGGCGGGATGGGAGACCCGCCCCCAGGACAGGTCGGTAATATGGCACAGGCCATCCATACCGCCCATATCGATGAACAGACCGTAATCGGTGATGTTGGTAATCGCCCCGGTGATGATCTGCCCCTCTTCGAGCCTGGAGCGCATCTCTTCGCGGAGCTTGTTCCGCTCCTCTTCGAGAATCGTCCGGCGAGAGATGACGACGTTGTTCCGCTTCTTGTTGAACTTCAGAATCTTGAACTGATAGACATCTCCGATGAGCGCATCGAGATCCTTGACCGGGCGCAGATCGATCTGCGAGTAGGGCAGGAAGGCGGGAACACCGATGTCGACAGACATACCGCCCTTGACCCGGCTCTCGATCCGGCCTTCGATGGTACCGTCTTCTTCCTGAATCTTCGAAATATCTTCCCAGACCTTGATCGCGATAGCCTTCTCCCGGGAAAGCAGAAGTCCGCCATCATCCTTCCGACGTTCGACCAGAACCTCGAAGGTGTCGCCGATCTTGATCTCCTGATCTTCCTCCAGGCGAAACTCGGATCTGGCGATATGGCTCTCTGCCTTGTCACCCACATCGACAAGATAATAGTCTTCCTCGGTACCGATTATGGTACCGATCGCTACATCACCAACAGCAACGACCGTGCTGTTTTCCTCACGTTCAAAGAGCTCCGCAAAGCTCAGCTCTTCGCCACTGTCTTGATTGGATTGT
The DNA here is from genome assembly GCA_047973425.1 of Desulfopila sp. Classification (GTDB taxonomy): domain Bacteria; phylum Desulfobacterota; class Desulfobulbia; order Desulfobulbales; family Desulfocapsaceae; genus Desulfopila. Next base: position 65,918 of record JBKEBZ010000073.1, on the reverse strand, counting down.
TTAAATTCGCTTGTCATGTGGATTTACTCTTCTTGTAGGCCAAGGGCTACACGGTTAAGGTTGTGGTGTGGGGCGCATCGCCACCACTTTGGGCTGTCAGTTGCAGCATATACGGTTCCTTTCTCCGAAAACAGAGAGGGTATCACCACCCTGTCTCGACTGTCCTGCGGAAGAGAGATACAACCGCGGACGAGGCGCGGGAACCAGGGACACCGTTTCTAATTCTCTCTACGATAAACATTGTTTTTTACCAAAAAGATTACCCGGTGACAAGCACTTCGTATTGTCAATGAAAAAAATCCCCAAAAGAGGACCGGCGCAGGGTTTCTCCGCCTGTATCCCCGCACCGTTGGCGGGTCGGCGACGATATCGACCGGCATGCCCTCTGCCATCTCCAGCATGGCTGGGCCAGAGGTAAGCGAGACTCCGGGCAAGCGAGCAGAGCGAAACTCCGCGGAGAGCTTCAGGAAGATTTCGCGGTTCCAGTCCCACCCTTTCTCCCCGACCGGCCCCTCCTGCCAGAACCCGACCGCCCCCGCCGCTTTCGCGCACCACTCTTTGGGGCGGCTGGCCCGGGCGCCGGCGGCGCCACCACCAGTTCCGGCGGCGGGACTTCACAGGCCAGCGAACGGCCGATAAAGGCCTCGATCTCAGGCAGCACGAACGAGTCTTCCTCGCAGGCAAAACTGACCGAGATCCCCGCGGCTCCGGCCCGGCCGGTGCGACCGATGCGGTGCACATAGTCTTCCGGTTCATAGGGCAGCGTGAAGTTGACCACAAAGCTGATCCCTTCGATATGAATGCCCCGGCCCGCCACGTCGGTTGCCACCAGCACCTTGATCTTGCCGTCACGGAATCGCTCGAGCCGGCTTTCCCTCTTATCCTGGGCCACATCGCCGGAGAGCAGCGCGCACTCTATGCCATTGCGCTGCAACCGCTCGTTGAGCCGGCGCACCTCGCTCTTCATGTTGGCAAAGACCATGATCCGCTCTTCGGGATGCTGGCGGATGAGATTGTAGAGCACGTTGTATTTCTCGTCGGAGGTCACCAGATAGACCATCTGCCTGATGGCATCGACCGACACCTGCTCCGCCTCCGCCTCCACATATTCCGGTTTGACACACCACTGATAGGCCAGCCGCCGGACATCATCGGAGAGTGTCGCCGAAAACAGCAGGGTCTGCCGCTCCTCTTTGGCCGGGATCCGGCTGATGATCCGTCGCATATCCGGGATAAAGCCCATATCGAGCATCCGGTCGGCCTCGTCGATCACCATGATCCGGCACTGCTGGAAGGTGACCACCTTCTTGTTGGCGAAATCGAGCAGACGTCCCGGGGTGGTGATCACCACGTCGACGACCTGCCGGCGCAGTCCGTTCATCTGCGCCTCATACTTCGTTCCGCCATAGACGGCGTGGACCCTCAGCCCGGTATGCCGGCCGAGGCTGCTGGCGTCTTTGGCGATCTGGGCCACCAACTCCCTGGTCGGCGCCACCACCAGCGCCCGGGGAGCGCCCTTGACCGTGTTCTTTTCCGCCTCGGCCAGGAGCCTGGTAAAAATACCGATTAGAAAAACCGCGCTCTTGCCGGTACCGGTATTGGCCTTGCCGACCAGATCCCGGCCATCGAGCACCGCCGGCAGGGCCTTCTCCTGGATAGGCGTACAGTAGTGGAAATTCTCATCGGCGATGCCATGCATCACCGCAGACGGCAAGGCGAAATCGTGAAAGCGGCTGGCCCCCTCCTTGGGCACCACCGGGAACAGGTCGACACTCCAGGAGGATTGCCCCGGCTGCTGGCCTTTGCCGCCGCCTTTTTCTCTCGTCTTTTCCGTCGGCGCACCACCCGGCCTTGGGGGCGTCGGCTCACGCCTTGCAGCCGGTACTGGCGACGACAAACGGGGGGTGGCAGCCGTTTGCCTCTGGTTCTCAGGGGTATTGGCGGCTCCGGCCTCAACCGGCTTGTCATCGCCAGACTTTCTGCCAAGGACAGTTGAGCGGGCAAGGCGTTTGATCTTCTGGCCGGTTCGGAGAATGAAATTTTTCATGATGAAGAGTTTTCCTATCGTCTTGGTAGCGCCGCGACGAAGACAGCGGCAATCGACCGCTGCCGCCTGTCGCCATGCCTGGCCTGGTTCAAGAGAGTGGACCTGCAGCCAGCGGCGTGATGAGGCATTGTGGTGAGTGAAGGAGGAAGAGGCGGTACCCACTATCGACCATCGGCCGGCACGACGGAAATGGGTGATGTGACAGAATGTGCCGACCAGTATGCCTGGATCAGGTAGCCTCAGCCACAACGAAACATGAAACTCCTCGGCGCGGTAACAGCGTTTTCCGTACTGACGAGTTTCGGATAAACTCTGGTCATATCGACCAGGACCTCTGGCAGAAATATGGCTGTCCGGCCCATGGCGCGCTGGCCCCACCTGCGGCTGCCGGTCATTGACGCCATGGGTTCGTTGCCAGAGCGGGTATCTTACGAGCAATATCCTTTCCCGCAGGCGACCATACACCAAAAATCAGCCGGGGTAAAGAGGGAGGCTACCGTCCCTGCACCCGCATCTCCTCCATCAGAGGACCAAACAGTGTTTCATATTCAGGGATGACCTTGCGAAGAATAGTGCCGAAATGACCGACATCCCTCTCGTTGACCACGATGTTGACGGAATTGGCCAGAGCCTCGAGATCATAGAGCGTATGCAGATCCTTGCCGATCAGGATATAGAAAATATACCGTCGTTTACTCATCGCCATGGCGCACATGAATCGGTGAAAGGCGGAATCCTTCACCCCGCCCTGCTCGAAATCGCTATGCAGTATCACCCCAAAGTAGTTGGTGAACGCCATCTTTTCCAGCGCCGCCCGTGCCGTGGCGGCAGTTTCGACCCGGTAGCCGATATCCTGCACCGCCTTGACCACTTCTGCCGCTCCGCACCCTTCGGGAACGAGCACCAGCGCCATGGGGATATCCTCCACCACCTCCTGCTCGGCGAAAACCCCTTCCTGCAGCCAGGTTATATCGGGCGGGCCCGGTGGCTTCACCTGGACACCACACTCTTTTCTGGCGGCAGGTTCCGACTTCTCCGGCGATGGCGACGAGATCTGCCATGGCTCCCCGACCCCGTTGATCGCAAACGGCGCGTCGCAATGGATGCATTTTATCCGCACCTTCTGACCCGGCTCGAGCCGTTTGAGGTTCTTCTTGAATTTATCACTTAACTTCAGATCCTTACCACATTGAGGACAGCCCACAATCATAATCGCCTCTTTTGAGTATGCTCTTTGCAAAGGAGTAGATGCCGCAACCAGCCCCCTTTGCGGCTCAGCGGTAATATCCCTGCTGTTCTTCCTCTTCCTCCATGGCCAGACCACTGAGAGTGGAGGTGGCCTCGCCCCGTTTGGCCTTGATCCTGTCGAGCCCCCGGGTAATCTCGCTGCGCTGCGAACAGTAGGTCATCGCGGTTTTTTCGGTGATGAGACCGTCACAGAACAGGGCGAGAATGTGCTGGTCGAAGGTGCGCATGTCCATGGCAGCCCCCTCCCGCAATACATTGTAAAACGTCTTCTCCTCGGTTTCGCCATTGAGAATGAGGTCTTTTATACGGAGGCTGGTTTTGAGAATTTCCATGGCCGCCACCCGGCCGCCACCGACCCGGGGAAGAAGGCGCTGACCGACGACGAATTTTATGGTATCGACCAGCCGATGGCGGATCTGCGGTTGCTCCTCCTGTTCGAACATGCCGAGGATACGGTTGATGGTCTGGCCGGCATCGATGGTGTGCAGGGTCGCAAAGACCAGATGACCCGTTTCCGCGGCCGAAAGTCCGATCTCCATGGTCTCCCGGTCACGCATCTCACCGACCAGGATAACCTTCGGCGCCTGGCGCAGGGCAGCCCGCAGGCCGACAGAGAACGAGCTGAAATCATTACCCAGCTCACGCTGATTGAACGTCGCCTGCCGCTGTTCATGAACGTATTCTATCGGGTCCTCGAGGGTCACCACATGGACCGGCCGGGTCTTGTTGATCCGATCGAGCAGGGCGGCCAGCGAGGTCGTCTTGCCGGAACCGGTAGCGCCGGTGAAAATGATGATACCGTTGAGTTCGGCCGCCATCTTGCCGAAAACCTCCGGAAACCCCATCGACTCGATGGTCGGTACCTGGGTCTCCAGCTTTCTGAGGATGGTGGTGAAATGACCCTTCTGGCTGAAGATATTTACCCTGAAGCGGGCCTTGTCACCGAGAGAGTAGGAGAGATCGCACGAACCGTTCTCCAGCAGGTCGTGGAGCAGGCGCCGATTGTTGCCGATCAGATTCAAGGCAAAGACCTCGGTTTGAAACGGTGTCAAGGTCTCGCACGGGGGAGAGACCTTGACCGGGACCAGCTCACCCGAGGATTCGACCTGCAGCGATTTGCCCACCGTTATATTGAGATCGGATACGTTGCCGTAGGACTCCAGCATCGCTGTTATCCAGTAGTCTATTTCTGCCTTTTTCATAACAGTCTCCTGAAAAGATGTGCAATGCCCATGACTTTCATTGTATATTCTCCCCAAAGAAATAGGAAATACAACGATTTTTTCCGTAAAATCATAAAAGAACCACCGCCAGCCGGTCGTTCTTTGTTACCAGACAAGGTGTAATCGATGGCTATACCACTGCGCAGCACTGTGACCACAACGGGAAGAAGGATGGCGGGGGCGAGGAGCCTCTGGCGAGCCAACGGCATGAAAGAAGAGCACTTTGGCAGACCGGTGATCGGTATCGTCAACTCCTTTACCCAGTTCGTCCCCGGCCATGTCCACCTGCACGAAATCGGCCAGCACATCAAACAGCTCATCGCCGCACAGGGCTGTTTCGCCGCCGAGTTCAACACCATTGCCATCGATGACGGCATCGCCATGGGCCATTCCGGCATGCTCTACTCGCTGCCGTCCCGGGAATTGATCGCCGACAGCGTCGAGTACATGTGCAACGCCCATACCGTCGACGCCATCATCTGCATCAGCAACTGCGACAAAATCACTCCGGGTATGCTGATGGCGTCGATGCGCTTGAACATTCCGACAATCTTCGTCTCCGGCGGGCCGATGGAGGCCGGCGTCGACGGCGACCATCGCTACGACCTGATCGACGCGATGGTGATGGCGGCGGACCAGTCGGTCGGCGACGATCTGGTCGAGCGAGTCGAGCGCAGCGCCTGCCCGACCTGCGGCTCGTGTTCCGGGATGTTCACCGCCAACTCCATGAACTGCCTCAACGAGGCCCTCGGCCTGGCCCTGCCCGGCAACGGCACGGTGGTAGCGACCCACGCCGAGCGCACCCGGCTCTTTGAGACGGCGGCAAGCCGTATCGTCGAGATGGCCCGGGCCTGGTACGACGACGAAGACGCCTCGGTCCTGCCCCGCGCCATCGCCAGCAAGGCCGCCTTCATGAACTCGATGGCCCTCGATATCGCCATGGGCGGCTCCACCAACACCGTGCTGCATCTGCTGGCAATCGCCCACGAGGCGGGAGTCGATTTCACCATGAACGACATCGATCGTCTGTCGCGCAAGGTGCCGGTGCTCTGCAAGGTGGCTCCCTCGGCGGCCTATCACGTCGAGGATGTCCATCGGGCCGGCGGCATCATGGCCATCCTCGGCGAACTCGAGCGGGCCGGGCTCATCGACGGCAGCGTGCACCGTGTCGACGGCCCCAGCCTGGCCACAATCCTTGACAGCCACGACCTGATGCGCAACGGCTGCAGCGCCGAGGCCAGAGAGCTGTACCGGGCTGCCCCCGGCCGGTCCGGGCTCAACCTGGTGATGGGATCGCAGAACACCCGCTACGCCGAGGCCGATCTCAACCGGCAGAAGGGCTGCATTCGCGACCTCGACCACTGCTACAGCAAGGATGGCGGGCTGGCGGTGCTTTTTGGCAATATCGCCGAAAACGGCTGCATCGTCAAAACTGCCGGGGTCGACGAGTCGATCCTCCGATTCACCGGCACCGCCCGGGTCTTCTCCTCCCAGGAGGCGGCCTGTGAGGCCATCCTCGCCGGCTCGATCAGTGCGGGCGATGTCGTGATTATTCGCTACGAGGGCCCGAAAGGCGGCCCCGGCATGCAGGAGATGCTCTACCCGACCTCCTACCTGAAATCGGTGCACCTCGGCGCAGCCTGCGCGCTGATCACCGACGGTCGCTTCTCCGGCGGCACCTCGGGCCTGTCCATCGGCCATGTCTCTCCCGAGGCCGCGGCGGGCGGGGCGATCGCCCTGGTAGAGGATGGCGACACCATCGTCATCGATATTCCCCAGCGGACCATCGACGTCGAGGTCTCTGCCGAAACGCTGGCTGAGCGGAAGAAAAAGGAACTGGCGCTGGGCGCCGCGGCCTTCACCCCGCGAGGCCGGGCCAGAACCGTGTCCCCGGCCCTCCAGGCTTACGCGCTGCTGGCCGCCTCGGCCGACAAGGGCGCTGTCCGGGATCTCGCCGGGGCAAAACCACGGCCAGGATCTGGAGCAAAATACGGAGTGTAGTCTGCCGTTGAAGCCGACAAAACATCAGTACAGGGCTGATATAGGCCGTTTTTTTTGTACTCCGCCGGTAAAATAGAATAGGATTTTTATAGTATGACAGTGGCCTCTTATGCATGTTCTCTTCATTCTTGTTCCAACCAGCATGGCTGGACCATAGAGCCTCAGCCACAACGAAACATGAAACTCTTCGGCTCGGTGCCAGATCTCTTTGTGCTGATGAGTTTCATATAAATCCTATCACGAGGTGAGGTATTGAAACCGACAAAAATAGAAAATCCTGAATACTTCCACAGAGTTATAGACTGTCAGTATGCCTGCCCGGCCCATACGGCGGTCCCTGAATATATCCGGTTGATCGATGAGGAACGCTATAACGAGGCCTATATGGTCAACTGGGAATCCAACGTCTTCCCCGGTATCCTCGGCCGCATCTGTGACCGGCCCTGCGAGCCGGCCTGTCGCCGGGGACGAATCGACGAGGAGCCGGTGGCCATCTGTCGACTCAAACGGGTATGCGCCGACAACAAGAGCGCGATCCAGGAACTGATGCCCAAGATCCCGAAAGAGAAAAACGGCAAACGGATCGGCCTTATCGGCGGTGGCCCTGCCTCGCTGACGGTAGCCCGGGACCTGCTGCGGCAAGGCTACGAGGTCGACCTCTACGACGATCAGGCCCAGGCTGGAGGTTTTATCCGCACCCAGGTGCCCTCATTCCGCCTGCCCAAACATGTGCTCGACGAGGAGGTCGACCGCATCCTCGATTTTGGCGTCAACACCTTTTTCAACCAGCATGTGCACAGCTTAAAGGAATTCCTGACCAAAGGCTATGACGCGGTCTTCATCGGCACCGGCGCCCCGCGTGGTCGCGATCTCCCCGATCTGCCGGGCCGGCGGGAGGGCGATTACGCCATCGCCCTCGGCATAGAGTGGCTGGCCGCGGTACTCTATCGTCATGTGAAAAAGATGGGGCGGCGGGTGCTGGTCCTCGGCGGTGGCAACACCGCCATGGACTGCTGCCGGACCGCCCGGCGGCTGGGTGGTGAAGAGGTCAAGGTCGTCGTCCGCAGCCCCCGCGAGGAGATGAAGGCCTCTCCCTGGGAGATCGAGGACGCCCTGCGCGAGGATATCGAGATTATCGACAACCATGTGCCCCTGGAGTTCGTGATTCGGGACGGAGCGCTCGTTGGCATGCGCTTTGACCGGGTCGTTCCCCGCTATGACGACAATGGCCGGCGGCAACTGGTCTCCACCGGCGAGGAGCCGGTCTTTCTGCCCTGCGACGAGGTCCTCCTGGCGGTCGGCCAGCAGAACGCCTTCCCGTTCATCGAAGGAGATATCGGTATCGCCTTCCGGGAGAGCGGCCTGCCCGAGGTGGACCCCATCACCCTGCAGTCGAGCCGGCCAGAGGTCTTTTTCGGCGGCGATGCGGCCTTTGGCCCCAAGAATATCATCACCGCCGTGGCCCACGGCCATCAGGCAGCGCTTTCCATTCACCTCTTCTGCCAGGGCCTCGACCCCCATGTCCGGCCGCACCCGGCAGTGCAACTGACCGGCCAGAAGATGGGCATCCACGACTGGCTCTACGACAGCCATGTTACCGACGAGGACCGCCAGGAGGTGCTGATGGCCGACAAGGTCAAGTCGATCCAGGACCGCCTCATCGAAGTGGAACTCGGCTTCGATCATGAACGGGGCCAGCGGGAGGCCAAGCGGTGTCTCAACTGCGATGTCCAGACGGTCTTCGAGGTCTCTACCTGTATCGAGTGCGATGCCTGCGTCGATATCTGTCCGGTCTCCTGCATCAATTTCACCGACAACGGCCCGGAAGACGAACTGCGCCCACGCCTGATCATTCCGGCCCATGACAGCGACCATTCCCTGTATGTCTCCTCTGAACTCCCCACCGGTCGGGTGATGGTCAAGGACGAGAATGTCTGCCTGCACTGCGGTCTCTGTGCTGAACGATGCCCGACATCCTCATGGGAAATGGTCAAATTCATCTATAAAGCTCCGCAGGCGGGTATGAAATGAACAGGATAGAACGCGTCAACGACTTTGTCATTCGCTTTGCCAACGTCAACGGTTCCGGCTCCGCCAGTGCCAACAACCTCTTTGCCAAGGCGGTGTTCCGTATGGGGGTGCCGGTCAGCCCGAAAAACATCTTCCCCTCCAATATCCAGGGGTTGCCAACCTGGTATGAGGTCCGGATCAGTGACAGGGGCTATCTGGGCCGGCGCGGCGGCTTCGACATGGTGGTGGCGGTCAATGGCCAGACCATGGTCAAAGATTACAATGAGGTAGAGTCCGGCGGCTATTTTTTCTATGACTCGACCCGGCACCTCCCCGACGAGTGCCAGCGGCAGGATATCACCGTTATCGGCATGCCGCTCACCGAGCTGTGCAATGCGGCCTTCAGCAATCCCAAGCTCCGGCAGCTTTTAAAAAACATCATCTATGTCGGCGCATTGGCCCACCTGCTCGATATCGACTTCTCGGTCCTGACCGATTCGATCCAGCAGCAGTTCAAGAAGAAGCCCAAGCTGGCCGAGCCCAATATCGAAGCGCTCGAGATCGGCTACAACTATGTCAGAGAACATTTCGCCGATGCCTGCGGCCTGTCGGTGAAGCGGTGCGACATCGTCGGTGACCAGATCCTCATGGACGGCAACAGCGCTACCGCTCTCGGCGCCCTCTATGCCGGCGCCACCGTCACCGGCTGGTATCCCATCACCCCGTCGACCTCGGTGATCGAGGCCTTTTCCCGCTTTGCCGACAGGTACCGTATCGAAAAGGATACCGGTCGCCACAAGGCCGCGATCATTCAGGCGGAAGACGAGCTGGCGGCACTGGGTATCGTGATCGGCGCGGCCTGGAACGGGGCCCGCTCCTTCACCGCCACCTCCGGCCCCGGCCTGTCGCTGATGACCGAATTCCTCGGTCTGGCCTACTTTACCGAGATCCCGGTGGTGCTGGTCGATGTCCAGCGGGCCGGGCCGTCCACGGGCATGCCGACCAGGACCCAGCAGGCGGACCTGATCGCCGCGGCCTACGCCTCCCACGGCGATACCCGCAACGTCCTGCTGTTTCCCTGTGATCCGGCGGAGTGTTTCGAGCTGACCGCCCAGGCCTTCGATCTGGCCGAGCGGCTGCAGAACCCGGTCATCGTCATGAGCGATCTCGACCTCGGCATGAACGACCATATGAGCCGGCCGCTGCAGTGGGACGACAACCGGCGCTATGACCGGGGCAAGGTCCTTGCGGCCGAGGATCTCGAGCGGCTGACAACCCGCTGGGGCCGCTATCTCGATGTCGACGGCGACGGTATCTGCTACCGGACCATCCCCGGCACCCACCCCACCAAGGGGGCCTACTTCACCCGGGGCTCGTCCCATGACGAATATGCCGCCTACACCGAAGACGGCACGGTCTACGCCCGGGGCATGCGTCAGTTACTGGTCAAATGGCATACCGCCAAGACCCTGATGCCCGAGCCGCACATCGCCATTCGCGACCGACAGGCGAAAACCGGGGCGATCTTCTTTGGCACCACCACCCATGCGGCCTACGAGGCGATCAACAATCTCGAGGCGGAGGGCGTGGCGATCAACACCATGCGGCTGCTGTCCTTCCCCCTGCCCCAGAGTGCGGTGGACTTCATCAACGACCATGAGCAGGTCTTTATCATCGAGCAGAATCGCGACTCTCAGTTGCGCACCCTGATCATCAATGACTGCGAGATAGTACCAGACAAACTCATTCCCCTGACCAATTTCGACGGCATGCCGATCACCGCCGATTACATTACCGCCCGGCTCGAGGCTGGCATGACTGCCGACACAAGAGTCCCGAGCCCTGAACCGACCACGGGAGGCAGCAAATGAGCTATACCCGACCGACATTCCGTCACCCGGAACAGCAACGCAACGACAAAGGCTATTTCCGCCGCGACTACGAAGGCGCCATGTCCACGCTTTGCGCCGGCTGTGGCCACGACTCGATCACCACCGCGATCATCCAGGCCTGTTTCGAGATCGCCGTCGAACCCCACCGGGTCGCCAAGATCTCCGGTATCGGCTGCTCATCGAAAACACCGACCTATTTTCTGTCGAAATCACACGGCTTCAACTCGGTCCACGGGCGGATGCCATCGGTGGCCACCGGCGCCAACATGGCCAATCGCGACCTCCTCTACATTGGTGTCTCCGGTGACGGCGACACCGCCTCCATCGGTATGGGCCAGTTCGCCCACGCCCTCAGGCGCAATCTCAACATGAACTACATCATGATGAATAACGGCTGCTACGGGCTCACCAAGGGACAGGACTCGGCCACCACCGACAAGGGCAGTGTCAGTAAAAAAGGGGCGCCGAGCCCGTTCGAATCGATCGATCTGTGCGAGCTGGCCATCGAACTGGGGGCAAGCTTTGTGGCCCGGAGCTTTTCCGGCGACAAACGGCAGCTGGTGCCACTGTTGAAGGCGGCCTTCAGCCATAACGGCCTGGCCTTCATCGATGTGATCTCACCCTGTGTGACCTTCAACAACACCGCCACCTCGACCAAGAGCTACCAGTATGTCCGAGAGCACAGCGAGGCCACCGGGACCTTTGATTTCGTCCCCCTGCAGCGGGAGATCCTGACCAGCTACCAGGAGGGAAGCCAGCAGATCATCGCCATGCACGACGGCAGCCATCTGCAGTTGGAGAAGCTGGAAAAATCGTTTGATGTCACCGTCCGGCGCCGTTCGGTGGATAAACTCGAAGAGGCCAGGGAAAATGGGCGACTGCTGACCGGCGTCATCTATATCAACCCCGACAGTCTCGACACCCACGATATCATCAACACCACCCATCGCCCGCTCAACTCCCTGACAGACGAGGATCTCTGCCCGGGCAGTGCGGTGCTTGAAACCATTAACGACAGCTACCGCTAAACGATGCACCGCACCCCTCGTGCCGGGGTGCGGTAAGACTTCTTCTTTTTCCCCACCACCATGTCATTTCTCTCGATTTTCGGTATCGCCGTGGCCCTGGCCATGGACGCCTTCGCCGTCGCCGTCGCCGTCGGCATCAACCACAAACAGATCAGCGCCCGCCAGACCTTCCGGCTCTCCTGGCACTTCGGACTCTTTCAGGCCATGATGCCGGTGATCGGCTGGTGGTTCGGCAGCACCGTCCGCACCTTCGTGGTCCACTACGCCCCCTGGATCGCCTTTGTCCTTCTGGCGGCGGTCGCAATCAACATGCTGCGCGAGGCCCTGCAAGCCGACCATGACGAGGCGACTCCGCCCAAGGACTCCACCAGGGGGCTGACCATGGTGATGCTCTCCGTCGCCACCAGCATCGACGCCCTGGCGGTGGGGTTCTCCATGTCGCTGCTCGACATCTCCATTGCCACCCCGGCAATCATCATCGGTATCGTTGCCGCGATCTTCACCCTTGCCGGCATGCATCTGGGCAAGAAAGTCGCCACCTGCAAACGGTTCTCGAGCTATGCCGAGTTGCTGGGCGGGCTGGTGCTGCTGGGGATCGGCGTCAACATCCTCCATGAACACGGTATGCTGCCGTTTTAAGCCCTGGATTGCTCATCCGCATGAGACCGTCGCCCGCTTCATCCGTACCCGCCATCGCTGCATTTCGCCCCATCGGATCCGGGTGGCAGTGCCCCCAATCACCGCTTTATCCCACCATGTCACCATTTTTTCGTTGAAATATTGCCTGCCATCCAATTAAAGTGCTATATAGAATAGTTGAACATGCGGTGCTTTGGCACATATTTTATCAACGTACTGATAGAGGAGGGAAGTATGCTGTTTTCCAACTGGCGCAATCTCTGGTCGATGCTGACCCTGTCGCTTCTGACAATCGGCTGGAGCGCCTCGACCACCATGGCAGCTCAGCAGGACAATGTCTATACCGGCTCGATCGTCGGTAAATCGAACAGGGCCAAAACCATCTCGATCAGTGTCGGCAAGGGTGAAGAGGGTAAGACCATGATGGTCAAATTCGACGACGAGACCACCGGGCTGAACTATGCCGAACAGGGCGAAGCGGCCATCATCACCTGGCAGCAACGGGGGGATGAACGGTTCGCCACGGAAATCAAACCGAAGCTGGCCAAGCTCCCCCCGGGGGTGACGGAGATCAAGGTTGACGAGATCGCCACGCTCATCGACGACGAGGCCGACATGGTCCTGATCGATGCCCGCCCGGAGATGCGGTTTGCCCAGGGGCACCTGCCGGGAGCGATCTCCATTCCTGTCGCCAAACTGCAGCAGATGGAGGCCAGGGCCCTGCCCACCGACCACGAGCGGCTGCTGATCTTTTATTGCGGGGGCCCCACCTGAGGGATGTCGACTGCAAACGCCGGTCTGGCGAAAAAACTCGGCTATACCCAGGTCAAGGTCTTCCTCGATGGCGAGCCCGCCTGGAGCGACGAAGGGCTCCCCCTCTACGCCACCAACCAGTTTGTCCGTGACGGCAATATCGTTCTGCTCGACCTGCGCGCAGACGGCAGCCCGGTCACGGGTCGCATCGCCCGAGCGGTGGTCGTGCCATATGACGAACTCGAAAACCGGCTCGACGATATTCCCCGCAACGCTCCGGTGGTGCTGTACAGCGATAGCGAAGAGGAAGCCATCGACGCCTATCTCGATCTGCGGGATGCCGGCTTTCGGCAGGTGTCCCTGGTCGAAGGCAACATCCAGGGCTGGGTGAAGGCCCAAGAACCGGTGGTCAGCGGGCCGATCTTTACCAACGAGATCAAGTGGGTCCGTCAGCTCGGCCAGGGCGAGGTCTCGGTGGCGGAATTCAGAAAGGCGGTAGCCGGAGAACTCGAGAATGTCTACGTGATCGATGCCCGCACCAAAGAGGAGATTGCCGAGTATGGTATTTTCAAGAATACCGTCAACATCCCCCTAGACGAGATCCCCGGGCGGATGGCCGACATCCCCAAAAACAAGCGGATCTTCGTGCACTGCGCCTCCGGGGCCAGGGCCGACCTCGCCTACCGGGAGCTGCAGAAAAACGGCTACGACGTCAAGTTCCTGCTGCTCGATATCAGCGATCCGAGCTGCGACTGCGAAATCATCAAACCGTAACCCGCTCGTCACACCGCCCGGGACCTGGCCAGCAACGCCAGGTCCCAGCGAAGATGTTGTATTGTCCTGCCGAGGCCATCTGGGGTACAGTGCAGCGATGACGATGATGATCGACAACCCCAGCCGCCGGCAGTGGCAGCGTTATGTGGCAACCAGCGACAGCGCGATATACGCCCATCACGCCGACTGGGCCGGACAGCTGGCCGCGACCTACGACCTGCCACTGTTCCGGCTGGCCAGCTGTGACAGCGGCTCCGGGCAGCTCAGAGGCATTCTGCCGCTCAGCCTCTTTGCCCCGCCAGACGGCGCGCGCCGGCTGATTTCCCTGCCCTATACCGATGCGGCGGGCATTGCCGCAGACGACCGCCGGAGTGCCTGGCAGCTGCTGGCGGCGGCGCTGGCTCTGGCCAACCGGCTCGGCGCCAATCACCTGGAGCTGCGCCAGGGCAACCGCTTCGCCGAGGGTTTTCCTGCCACGGTCGACAACGACCACTGGTGCTATCAGTCGTACAATTTCAAGACCGGGCTTACGCGTACCCTGCCCGGCTACCCCGGCCAGCTGTGGGCCGACCTGCCGGCCAAGGTCCGCAACCAGGTGAGAAAGGCTCGCCGCAGCGGCTGCACCATCGTGACGAGAGGGTTGGAACTCCTCGATGATTTTTATGGGGTCTTTGCCGAAAACATGCGCGACCTCGGCTCGCCGGTCCATTCGCTCGAGCTGTTTCACCGCCTCCTGACCAGATCGGCGCTGCCGGCTGCGATCATCCTCGTCTACCATGACCAGAAGCCGGCGGCCGGCGCGGTCGTCTTCCGCCACAACGGCACCGCAAGCAACCCCTGGGCCTCATCGCTGAGGCGCTGCCGGCCACTCTGCGCCAACATGCTGCTCTACTGGGGGATGCTCGAATATGCCATTGCCACGGGTTGCCAGCAGTTCGACTTCGGCCGTTCCACGGTCAATGCCCCGACCCACCGGTTCAAGAGCCAATGGGGGGCCAGACCACAACCGCTGAGCTGGCACATCTTTTCACGGCCGCAGACGACCTGGGACCCCCGCCAGGAATCGCTCTCCCTTGCGAATGTCCGCGTGCTGGAACTTGCCGATTCCCGGCGAGACGGCCCGGAGAGACGGCGCTGGATAAGCCTATGAACCCCAGGAGCAAGACACTGGCAATCGGCGACATCGAAATCTGCCTGCCCCTGCCGCTTCTGCCCATTATCGAGGACGTGGGCTGGTGGCAGGGCGAGGATGGCTCGGCCAGCAACCAGCCCTACCGCAACGGCTTCCCCCGGCGTCATTGTCTGGCCGATTACCTGGCCCTGATCCGTTTTGCCCGTGACCTCGGGGTTCGCCTGCCCATCGGCATGGTCATCGGCGAATGGGACCGCACCAACCTGCTCGCCAGCGTTGCCCACGCCACCTGGCTGGGCGGAACGTGGCAGAACAGTCGCAACCAGGGGCCCTGGCTCGATGAGGCCGCCCAGCTTATCAACGACCACCCAGACGAACTGGAGATCGGTCTCCACGGTCTCTGCCATGAGTTCTGGGGCGACACCGCCACCATGGAGCGGGCCGAGTTTCACGACAGCAGTGGCCGGATGCGGGCCCGGGAGGTGATCGCCGCCCATCTCGCAGCCTTTACCGAGATCCTGCGGCAAAACGGCTTTGCCGCCTCTCCTCGTTTTTTCATCCCCCCGGCCCTCAACCACAGCTTCGGCAACGGCCGCCAATCGATTCAGGCCATCCTCCACGATTTCGGTATCCGCAAGGTGATCACCCGTTTTGCCAGGGCCCGCCGCTATCGGCCACCGCAGCACCAGCTGCTGGGCTGGGAATGCGGGGTCGGCCTGCTGGAACGGGGGCTCTCCCCGGTCTCCTGGTCACGGCCGGCCGCCACCCCGGCCTGGGATTTCTCCGGTCCGATCCTGCCGCTGCACTGGGGCAATCTGCTGCACCCCGATCCTGCCAGAAACAACGAGGTGATCGACGGCTGGACCATGCTGCTCCACCAGAAGACCCCGGCCCCCCAGCGGCTGCTGGCGCCGGATCTGGCCAGCTGCTGGCGGCAGACGGTGATGTGGGCTTTTGCCAGGTTATCGGCAAGCGATGGCTGCCTGCAGATCGACAGAGCACGACTGCCGGCTGACCTCCCCGGGATAAACGGCGGCTTTTTTCTCACCACCAGCCGCCGCCTCACGCAGGAACCTCGGGTCACCGGGGCGCGACTCATGGCCGTAAAAGCCCAGCAACCCGGCCAGGTCCTTGAGCTTCTGCCGGACAAGGACCGCGGCGATATCTCGATTGTTCTCGAGTAGATCCGACGCAGGCGATCACCGCCGGCACAATGTCCCCATGGCGAGGCCGTTATCGACCGCGGCGATACGGCGACAACAATCCATAGAGACAAGCGATTGGTAATATGCCGCTCAAGGAGTATAGTGGCTCTGTCAGATAGTGTTCATCCAGAAACGAGATATTTTGGCCTAAATCGAGGCGTGAGAGAAATTTTACCACAGGCATATAAGCGATATTCCGAGGATAAAATTTCGAACACAACGAAGAGTTAGGGCAAAAGAGCCGTTTCTGGGTGGACACCAGAGAACTCCTGCCAAGACGACTATTCATGTATCTCGACCACACACTCTTTCCCCCGCCATCTCCACAGCGCCTGCAAACCGGGCCGAGGGTGGAGACCCTGCACGAACAGGGCAGTGGCGACATCAACGAAGATGCCCTGCTCACCGCCAGCCAGACCTTCGGGGTCTTTGACGGGGCGACCAGCCTCGACAGGCGGCGCTTTACCGACAACCGGACCGGCGGACGGCTGGCAGCCGATATCGCCGCCGCCACCTTTGCCGACCAGAACGCGAACCTGCCCACCCTGGCAGAACAGGCCAATCAAGACATCGCCAGAGCGCAGACCGCTGTCGGAGTCGAGCTGAGCGACCGGCATCTTCTCTGGTCCACCAGCCTGGCGGTGGTTCGCCTCAAAGAGAACGAGAACCGCTTCGAGTATTGCCAGAGCGGCGATGCCCAGATCGTGGTGATCGACGAAGACGGCGCCCATCGCCTCATCACCCCGGCAAGAGAGATCGATGGCGTCACCCTGTCAATCTGGAAAGAACTCGAGCCACCGGCCCAGGCGACGATTCACGAGGTCCTGGCCGAACAGATACAGGCGGTACGACTGGGAATGAATCGGACCTACGGAGTGCTCAACGGCGAGCCGGAGGCGATGCGCTTTCTTTGCCACGGCAGCGTCGATCTCACCGGAGCACGGGACATCCTGCTGTTCACCGATGGTCTGTTCCTGCCCCGTGAGGATCCCTTTGCCGAGCATGACTGGCCACTTTTTATCGAGCTCTACCAGCGGGGAGGACTTGCGGCAATCCACCAGCGGGTCAGGGCCCTGCAGCACGGAGATCCCCACTGCCGGCACTACCCCCGCTTCAAATGCCACGACGATATCGCCGCGGTGGCCATCACCATGCAGCCGTTGACTCAGCCGGCCAGGGCTCTGGCATAGACCTTCTCCATCCTTTGAAAAACCGCTGACCAGGAAAACGGGGCGATGCTCGACCGGCACCGTTCGGCCGCAGGCGATGGCGTCACGCGGCTGCGGTCCGCCATCGCCACTATCGCTAAAGCCAGCCGCGAGCGCAGCACCGGCCAGTCACCGGGATCGGGACGATCGATACCCTGCATCGGCGGCAGATTAACGAGCGAGACCAGGTCGCTGTCGACCGCGGCCAGCAGCTCGCGGCAACCGGGCAGATCACCGGCGATGAGCCGGCATCCCGACGACAGGGCCTCGAGCAGCACCAGCGGCAACCCCTCATAGAACGATGGCAGCACGAACAGATGGCAGTGCCGCATCAGGCGCGCCAGTTCGGCCTGTTCCAGTCGGCCATGTACCGTCACCCGATCACCCAGCCGGGCGGCCAGGGCCAGACACGCCTCGGCCTCCTGACCGGATCCCGAGCCGGCCAGATGCAGATGGAGACTGTCATCCTCCAGCGCCCCATAGGTCTCGAGCAACCAGTCCACCCCCTTGGCCAGGCTCAATTTGCCGGCATAGAGCAGATGGACCGGCGGCGGGGCCGTCTTCTCACCATAGTGAAAAAGCCCATCGTCGAAGCCACCGCCCACCACCTCGATCCGGCCGGAATCGATCTGGTAGAGATCGGTTATCCTGCCAGCCTGACTGGTGCTGAGCGCCAGAACCCGATCGACCTGCCGGCACCATGGCAGAACCCGCTGCCGCAGATGGGGGCAGGAGACCAGCTGGCGAAGATCGGTGGAGTGACACGAGGTGACCAGTGCCTTTGTCGGCAACACCCTGCGGCTTATCGCCGTGGCCAGCCAGAGATGATGACTGTGGACGATGTCCGGGGCAAAAACGTCGGCCGCCCGCTGCACGGCCTGGGCAAAGGCCTGTTCATAACTGTCAAGCTGGGCGTCGCTCAGGTCCCTGAACCTGGAACTGGCATAGGGCATGACATCGCTCATGCCCGGAATGGCAAAATCGAGTTTTTCACTGTCGAAACGGACGAAATGACTACGGGTTGAATCGAGCCCTTGAAGGGCGATGGGTCCATCGTCTGAGACCCCGGCGACGAGAAAGTTATCATGGCCGGCTGCCGCGGCCTGGGCAATGATATTTCTTACCGAGATGCCGCTGCCGGTGGCTGCCGGATGCTGGCTCAACACATGAAGAATTTTCATCTCTTCTCCGAGCTCTGACACAGGACGGCCCAGCTGCCCTGTTCTTTTGACTGTCCTTCCCATTGTACCACAGTTGCCAGAAACCGCTGCAACCACCATGCGACAGCGATTGCGGCCGTACCGCAGTTCTATCCACACAGATAGTTACGTTTCCAGCTTGTCATCCGTGGCCGAAAACGGGTATGAATGTCCGTAGTGAAAGACCGAGCCGCCAGCAGGTGGCCAGACAACCCGTCGATAAACAGAGATCATGTCGCAGATCAAACGTACCGAACTTCCAGCGCTCCTCAACGACCAGAGCATCACCAGCTGCCCCGTTTTCCTCTTCTTTGGCGAACGGTATCTGGCCCGGGAGGCGGCGGACCAGCTGCAGCAGACACTGCTTGACCAGGGCGGCGGCACGCTGCACCCTCTTGACGGCGACCAGGAGGACGGCAACCAGATACTGGCCCGGCTGATGAGCTACAGCCTGCTGCCCGGACGGCAGATTTACCGTGTTTCCGACAGCCGGATCTTCGCCAGCAAAACCGTTGCCGCAACCGTCTGGGAGAAGGCCCAGCAGAGTCAGGAGGCCGGCAAGCGGGGCGCGGCCATGCGCCACCTGATCACCCTGGCCCAGATCGGCGCGATTCCCCAGGATAGAGACGCCCCCTTTGCCGAGCTATCGGCCAGTCAGTGGCAGAAACTTTTCGGGTTCGCCAAGCCGGCCGATGACCTCGGCTGGGCCGATACCCTGATCAGAGAGGCCATCGGCACCGGCAAAATGGGCCGAGGCGGCGCCGATGTCACCGAACGCCTGATCAAGGCCTTCACCTCCGGCATCCCTCCCCAGAACTGCCTGGTGCTCACCGCCGAAGCTGTCGATAAACGCCAGCGCCTTTTCACCTTCATCAAAAAACAGGGCGTGGTCGTCGACTGTTCGGTGGCGGCGGGTGCCTCCTCCCAGGCCCAGCAGGCCCAGCAGGAAGTCGTCAAGGAACTCCTGTACAGGACCCTTGCCGAATTCGGCAAGAAGATCGAGCCCAGAGCCATCGAGATGTTCTTTGACCGGGTCGGCTTTCATCCGGTGGCGGTGGTGAACGAAACCGAGAAGCTGGCCCTCTATGCCCTCGACCGGCCGACCATCACCTGCGCCGACTTGGAAGAGATGGTCGGCCGCAGCCGGGAAGACGCCCTGTTCGAGCTGACCGACGCCTTCGGCAAACGGCAGGTGGCAAAGACCCTGACCATTCTCCACCGCCTGCAGGAAAACGGCACCCACGCCCTGGCCATTCTGGCGACGATGCGCAATTACCTCAAAAAGTTGCTGGTTTTTCGCTCTCTGCAGCTGCAGGCCACACCGGCCTGGCATAAGGGAATGAATGCCAGGCAGTTTCAGTCCAGCTATCTGCCGGCCTTAAAGGAGCACGGTGTATGGCCTGACCTGCTCGCAGGGCACCCCTACGCCCTGTACATGAGTTTTACCAAAGCCGAGGATTTTTCCTGTGATCAACTCAAGAAATATTTTACACTGCTGTTAGGAGCGGAGTTCTCTTTAAAGGGCTCACACCTCCCCCAGCATATCGTCTTGGACGAACTTTTTTTGACCATGCTGAAAAAACGCTGACGCCCCGCCATCCCATATCGCCCGTCGCCGGACTCCGCCCCACCGCAGGCTCTGCCTCGAAGAGCTTTGCACATTGCAAATATACGGTTATGATTTATTGTAATTTAAGGTAAAGATCAGGCCCGCAGTGAAACAAAAAATACATTACAATCTAACCAGATACAATGCCTGAAAGAAAAGACGGCCACCAGAGTACAGTGGTCACCAAGGATTGGATCGAAGTGCAGGAGCCGCCACTCTACAAGGCCTTGCTGCACAACGATGATTACACCTCGATGGAATTCGTGGTGGCGATCCTGGAAAACATTTTTCAAAAACCGCCCCAGGAAGCGACCCGTATCATGCTCAATGTGCACCAGAAGGGCATCGGGGTGGCCGGCATCTATACCAAAGAAATTTGTGAAACGAAGATAACGTTGGTCCATGAACTGGCCCGTCAAAACGAGTTTCCTCTACGCTGTTCGATGGAAAAGGCCTGAGACGAGAGGGACAACACCCAGGACTGAAAGACTATGCTGAGCAAGACACTGGAAAAGACACTGATCCGGGCAATCAGGGAAGCCAAAAACCACAACCATGAGTATGTGACGGTCGAACATCTGCTCTACGGGCTGCTGTATGATGATCTGGCCAGTTACATCATCAATGAATGTGGCGGCTCAACCGAAATCTTAAAGGAGCGTCTCGAAAAGTTCTTTCTAGGCGATATTCCAACCCTCACCAACCCCAACCAGCAGGAACCAACCCAGACCCTGGCCTTCAACCGGGTGCTGCAGCGGGCCGTGGCCCACGTGCAGAGTTGCGGCAAGAAGGAGGTGGACAGTGGCGATGTGCTGGTGTCGATTTTCTCGGAAGCCGAGTCCCATGCCGTCTTCTTTCTCAGTTCGGTGGGCGTCGGCCGGATGGCGGTGGTGAACTTCATTTCCCACGAGATCGCCGATGGCCTGCAACAGGAACCCCTGCCCAACCCACCGGAGGGGCCGGGTGACAAGGACAATATCAAGGAAGACAAGGCACTCAAGGAGTATACGGTCAACCTGGCCCGTTCCGCCGAGCAGGGGCGCCTCGATCCGCTCATCGGCCGCAACGAGGAGATCAGCAGGATCATGCAGGTGCTCTGCCGCAGAAAAAAGAACAACCCGCTGCTGGTGGGCGAGCCCGGGGTCGGCAAGACCGCCATGGCCGAGGGGCTGGCCCTGCGCATCCATGAAGACAAGGTCGCCCGGCAGAACGGTGAAAAACCGTCGGTCCCCGACCTGCTCCAGGATGTGGAGATCCATCTGCTGGATATGGGCACCCTGGTGGCCGGCACCAAGTATCGCGGCGATTTCGAAAAACGGCTGAAAAGCGTGGTCGCCGCGATCGAGAACAAGAAAAACGCCATTCTCTTTATCGACGAGATGCACACCATCGTCGGCGCCGGCGCCACCTCGGGCGGCTCGATGGACGCCTCGAACCTGCTCAAGCCGGCCCTGCAGGCGGGCGTTCTCCGCTGTATAGGCTCGACCACCTACGAGGAGTACAAGAACCAGATCGAAAAGGACCGAGCCCTGTCGCGGCGGTTTCAGAAGATCGATATCGAGGAACCGACGGTCGACGATACGGTGCTGATCCTCCAGGGGTTGCAGAATAAATACGAGACCCATCACCAGATCAGATACTCGAAAAACGCGGTCAAGACCATGGCCGAGCTGAGCAAGCGCTATATCAACGAGCGGTTCCTGCCGGACAAGGCCATCGACGTGATGGACGAGGTCGGCTCGATGTTCCGGCTCGAAGGTCGACTCGGCTCGATGGTCAAGGTCACCGACGTCGAGAAGGTCGTGTCGCGCATCGCCCGGATTCCGGCCAAGAGCGGCACCAGCAACGACGTCAATGCCTTGAGAGAGCTGGCCCCACAACTGCGTCAGGTGATCTTCGGCCAGGATGAGGCCATCGAGGCGGTGGTCTCCGCGGTCAAGCGGTCACGGGCCGGGCTCGGTAACCCTGACTCACCTACCGGCTCTTTCCTCTTCGCCGGCCCCACCGGGGTCGGCAAGACCGAGGTGGCCCGCCAGCTGGCCCAGGTGCTGGGGGTGCATTTCGAGCGCTTCGACATGAGCGAGTACATGGAAAAGCATGCGGTCTCCCGGCTGATCGGCTCACCTCCGGGCTATGTCGGCTTCGATCAGGGCGGTCTGCTCACCGAATCGATCAGAAAGCACCCCTACTCGGTGCTGCTGCTCGATGAGATCGAGAAGGCCCATCCGGATATCTATTCGATCCTGCTCCAGGTGATGGACCACTCGACCTTGACCGACAACTCCGGCCGCAAGGCGGATTTCCGTAACGTGATCCTCATCATGACCACCAACGCCGGGGCCCGGGAGATGGCCACCAAGAGCATCGGCTTCGTCCCCGACGAAAAGGGCAAGGACAAGACGGTCATCAACAAACTCTTCGCCCCGGAATTCAGAAACCGGCTCGACGCCATCGTCTCCTTTGCCAAGCTGGGCGCAACGACCGTGGAGAAGGTCGTCGACAAACTCATCAGGGAACTCGAGGAGCAGCTGGCCGAAAAACGGGTCTCGATCAAATTGAGCGGCGACGCCCGCAGCTGGTTGGCCAAAAACGGCTACGATGCCGACTTCGGGGCCCGGCCGCTCAGACGACTGATCATGAAAGAGATCGGCGACACCCTGACCGAGGAGATCCTCTTCGGTGAGCTCTGTCGTGGCGGTGAAGCCGCGGTGGATCTCGACCAGGACAGGCTGACCTTTACCTACACCAAATAGCTGGCAACCCTCCGGCCGGAAAACTGTCTCCGGCCGGAGGGGCAGCATCCTGACCATACGTCCCGTCGTCACTGCCACCCCTCCACTCCGAGAGTCGGCAGCCATTCCTCGATCGGCTGCTTACCCCGCTCACCGTCTCCCGGATACAGACACACACCGGCTAGACCTTGTCGGTAATATGGTGCAGCGAAGGGCCGTTTGCGACCGAGGGCGACGGAGACCGGTGTTTTTACGAGTTCATCAATTCCTTGATGGCGTCGTAAAAAGCCCGATCTCCTGCGTTGCAGCGGGATCGGTCAATGCTCGGCGTACCACATGTACGCCTGTGCTTGACCGACACCACTGCGCCTTGTATATCGACCTTTTATACTTAGCCATCCTGTATGCACGCTTGAGGTTTTTACGAGTTCATCAATTCCTTACAGGGAGAAAACATGTCTGACTGCCTATTTTGCAAAATTGTGGCCGGCGAAATTCCGGCCGACAAAATCTATGAAGACGACGAGGTACTGGCCTTCTGGGACATCTCGCCCGCCGCCCCCAAACATTTCCTGATCATCCCCAAACTACACCTGATCAACCTCTCAAATATCAAGGAAGAGCATGACCGGCTGATCGGCAAGATGATGCGGGTCGCCGGCCAGGTGGCCAAAGACAACGGCATCACCACGGGCTACCGCACCATCATCAACAACGATGCCGATGCCGGCCAGGTCGTCTTTCATCTGCATATGCACGTACTGGGCGGCCGGCCCATGGGTTGGCCCCCGGGCTGAGCCGCACCAGGCCGGCCGGTGCCCAACCATGGGCAGCAGACCGCCGTTACCGCCATCTGCCGAGGGGAACCGCTGACGTTGCCGATCAAGGGTATTCCCTCCCCGGCCACCCGCGCATTTCTCGCTTGCCATCGGTTTGCCTTTATGGTCCTGTTGTGGCAACGTTGAGCCAAGATATCGCAAAAAATCATCTTTTCACTTTTTTTGACAACAGGCATGGAGACATTTACCACAGCATTGCAGGGCCTGCCACACGCCTTCGGTCGGGCGCTGGCCACCGACGATATCCGAATTGTTCTCGCCGCGGCGGTCGGTGTCGGCCTGTTGGCCGCAATCATCGCCTACCGCAGCCAGGCCGCGGCCGCCAGACGTCAGTTGAAACAGGCCAGAATCGAGTTGAGTAAGAGCCAGCAACATCTGGACACCCTGCAGAACGAGCTGACCAGATACAAGGTCCGGGAGGCCCGTCTGGTCACCCTGATGCGCGCCGAGCGCCGCAGTAACGGGGAAAAGCTGGCCCTGCTCGAAGAGGCCCGGGAAAAACTGCGCCTGCAGTTTGCCACCCTGGCCCAGGAGATCTTCGACAACAAGAGCGCAACCTTTGGCCGGCAGTCCCAGGAGCGGCTGGAAACGGTCCTCAAGCCCTTTCACCACCAGCTCGATGTCTTGAAGGGCGAGATCCGGCAGACCTTTTTGAGCGATACCAGAGAGCGGGCCTCCCTGAAAAAGGAGCTGCAGCAGTTACAGGACATGAACCGACAGCTGGGCGAGGAGGCGCTCAACCTGACCCGGGCCCTGCAGGGCGACAAGAAGCTGCAGGGCAACTGGGGCGAGCTGGTGCTGGAGCGGGTGCTCGAGCAGACGGGGCTGCGCCGGGGCACGGAGTTCGTGACCCAGCCCAGCTTGCGGGACGCGGACAACCGGCTGTTCAAACCCGATGTGGTGATCCATCTGCCCAGAGGCAAGGACGTCATCGTCGACGCCAAGGTCTCGCTGGTGGCCTGGCAACGCTACTGCGCCAGCGAAGACGACGATCAGCGGCAACGGGCCCTGCACGAGTTGGTTACCGCCATCCGCAACCACATCCAGGGACTGGGGGCCAAGCGCTATGAGGAACTGCAGGGGCTCAAGACCCTCGATTTCATCCTGATGTTCATGCCCATCGAGGCGGCATTCACCGCCGCCGCCACCCATGACGACAGGCTGCTCAATGAGGCGCTCGGCCAGAAGATCGTCATCGTCACCCCTACCACCCTGCTCGCCACCTTGAAAACCATCGAAAACACCTGGCGCTATGAGCACCAGAATCACAACGCCCTGGAGATAGCCCGCCGGGCCGGGGCGCTCTACGACAAGTTCTGCGGTTTCGTGGAAGATCTCGACAAGATCGGCAAGCAACTCGATCTCTGCCGCCAGACCTACAGCGGGGCGATGAACAAGCTCGGCCGGGGACGGGGCAATCTGGTCGCTCAGGCCCAGCAGCTGACCGAACTCGGGGTCCAGGTGAAAAAAGAGCTGAGTCCGGTTATCGCCGAGCAGGCGGAGATGGAACTGAAAAATTGACTTGAGCCGCGGCTATCGAGCGCCAAACGACGAAAAAATGAAGAGTGAGAACATCAAGAGATACTTTGCCAACGATCGCTTTGCCGCCATGAGCGGCATCGACATCCTCGAAGTCGGCCCGGGTTACTGCAAGGCGGCCATGCGGGTTGCCGACCAACATAAAAATGCGGCGGACAACGTCCAGGGCGGGGCCATCTTCACCCTGGCCGACCTGGCCTTCGCTGTCGCCTCCAACAGCCATGGCCAGATGGCCGTGGCCATCAACGCCAATATCGCCTTTCTCAAGGCGGTACGTGAAGGTGTCCTCTTCGCTACGGCCAGCGAGGTCACCGAGCCGGGCCGTCTTGGCAGCTACGACGTGCTCATTACCGATGAGACCGAGGCGGTGGTGGCCCGGTTTACCGGCATGGTCTACCGTAAGCGGCAACAGCTCATGACCCGACCGGCTCCAGGCGATGACCAGGCCTGACCACAGCCATTGCATTGAGCGGACCGACCGGCCATTACCCTCTGTTCTCCAGGCCGTACTTCTTCATCTTGTAACGCAGCACCCGCTCGCTGATGCCCAGGGCCTCGGCCGCCTGGGTCTGGACCCAGCCGTGCTGATCGAGCGAGGAGAGCAGCATCTGTTTCTCCACCCGGGCCAGCCTCTCGCTCAAGAGGCCGCCCTCGTTTTGGTGTTCACGCACCTCCACCGGCAGGTCGACGACCCTGATCACCTTGCTGCGCACGAAGGTGGTCAGCCGCTGGATACTGTGTTCGAGCTCCCTGACATTACCAGGGAAGTCATACTTGACAAACAGCGCCAGGGCGTCACTGTCAAAACGTATTCCCGCACCGTATCGGTCGAGAAAATGATCGACCAGTTCGACGATATCGCCGCGTCGCTCCCTGAGCGGCGGAATGCACAGCTCCAGGACATTGAGGCGAAAGTAGAGATCTTCCCGGAACGCGCCGTCAGCCACCATCTGCCTGAGATCACGGTTGGTGGCGGCGATGATCCGCACATCGACGGAGATCTGGTTCTCGCTGCCCACCCGACTGACCGACCTTTCCTGCAGCACCCGCAGGAGTTTGGCCTGCATCTGCAGCGGCAGCTCGCCGACCTCATCGAGAAAGACGGTGCCCCTGTCGGCCAGCTCGAACCGGCCGCGCCGCTTCGAGCTGGCCCCGGTAAAGGCCCCCTTTTCGTGACCGAACAGTTCGGACTCAAAAAGATTCTCCGGAACTGCCGCGCAGTTCACCTCGATGAACGGACCGTCTTTGCGCGGGCCGAGCAGATGGATGCATTTGGCAACCAGTTCCTTGCCGGTACCGGTTTCACCACAGACCAGAATCGGCCATTCGACCGGAGCGGCCCGATGCATCAGTGACAGCACCTCCTGCATCTTGCGGGAGGAACCGATAATGTTGAGCGGCAGCGGCCGAAGGGCCAGGGAGCCGGCGACCTCCCGGGCCTCGTCGGCGGCTGCGACCTCCTGTTCAATTTTGCCGATTCTGGCCAGCAGTTCCAGCAAGTCGACCGGTTTCTCGAGAAAATCGTCGGCCCCAAGCTGCATCACCTTGACCGCGGTGGCCACGCTGCCGTAGGCGGTGATCATGATCGCCCGGACCAGGGGCGACTCTTGCCGCATCCGGGCGATAACCTCGTCACCGTTCATGCCCTCCATCCGCTGGTCGATCAGCACCAGCTGCACCGGGTTGGCCCGAAACAGCTGCAAGGTCTCCTCGCCACTTGCGGCGACCAGCACCTGGTACCCCTGCTTTTCAAGAAAACCCTGCAGCATCTCCCGCTGGATCTTTTCGTCATCGACGATGAGAATACGCATCAGACAAGGCCTCCTGGCGGCAGAGACGGTGGCTCCCCGGTGTCGGCGGTCTGCCACCGGGGCAGGACAACGGTCAGGGTCAGGGTTTTGGCCCGGGTATCCGGTTTGGCGACGACGGTTCCGCCATGGGCCTCGACGATTTTTCGGCTGATGGCCAGGCCGAGCCCGGTCCCCTGGGTCTTGGTGGTAAAGTAGGGTGCGAAGAGATTGTCACTGGCCTCGGCGGTCAGGAAAAAGCCGCCGCTGCTGACTTCAACCTTCACCCAGGCCGGATCACCACCCAGCAGAATATGGCAGAAGCCGCCCTGCGGCTGGGCCTCCACCGCGTTTTTGACGATATTTTCCAGCAGCTGGCCAAGCAACCGGTAAGATCCAGCAGCAGTATAGTCGCCTTTACCGTCGAGAACAACCGCAATCCCCTGCTCGGCACAGCTGGTCTGGTAGAGCTGCAGCACACCGGTGATGCACGCCAGCAGATCGACCGGCTCCGGGCTGACGACAAGTTCCTGGACATAGTGCTGGAGGCTGGTGACAATGGCATTGGACCGGGACAGGGCCTCCCGCATGGCCGACAGCAGCGCCAGGTGCTCCCGCTCGAGTGTCGTTGCCTCGAGCTGCAGTCGCTGCAGGCCGATACCGATGGCGTTCAACGGATTTCTGATCTCATGGGCAATGGTGGCCGCCGCCCGGCCCAGAGTGGCCGCCTCGTGCTGGCGGGCCATCTGCTGCTCATATTCCCGGGTCTCGGCCAGGCGCAACCGCTCGCCATGGTAGAGCCACCAGCTCGACAGCGCGCCAAAGAGGGCGAGAAAGAGCAGAAAGAGCAGAAATTCCGCTCGCATCTGGGCCAGGCGCCTGGCAAAATGATCCGCCTGCTGAGTGACCACGAGCATCTGGTCACCGAGCGGCAACCGGGTCTCGCTGTAGTGCCGACCGTCACGCGTAACCAGACGGGCCGGGCCGCCGACGACCGGTTCCATGCCCGGATCGGCGGCCAGCAGCCGTACCGAGGCGATACCGGGCAACCTGTCGAGATGATCGAGCAGGGTCTGTACCGAGATCTCCTGTTGCACCTCGTCCACGGCCAGCGAGGAAAACCCCACGATCACGCAGCCCGGCGAGGGGTTGCCTGCCTGCTCGCCACTGCCGGTATAGACCAGGCTGTAGAGCTGTTTGTCCCGATGACGGATAAGCTCACCCTCCGCATCACAGCCCAACTGCGGCCCCCAGCCGGCGGGGCCTGTGACCCTGCTGCGGCCATCCTCGGCGACGATGGTGATCCCGGCCAACCCCACCTCGCGGGCAAAGGCCGCCAGCTCAGCCGCGGTAAAGCGTTCGATAACATCGAGATAGGCGATAAAATGGGCACTGTTACGGAGAAAATCGCTGATGATCAGCTCCAGCCCCTCCGTACTGCGCATGGCGTTGCGGATATTGAGTTCCACCGCCGCCGCCAGCACCCTGGAATGTTCACTCGAGTTGTTGCGGAACTGCTGTGAGGCGGCCTGGACCTGGTAAAAAAAATATCCGTCAACCAGCAGCACGATGGTGATGCAGATCGCCAGATTGGTTTTCCACATGGGCTGTCGCAGCATATTCACAGGTACCCTATCTCTTGAGAGAACCGGGTGGCACACGGCCCATTTTCACCATTCTCACCACCGGCATTCTCCTCCCTGGCGGTATCGGAACAGCCGCAGGCGGACTCCGGTGGGGTCACCATGGGCCGTGATGGCGCAGCTCCGTATCTCTTCGGCGACGACAACCGAGCCGGCCGCATCGCGACTCGCGCCCCGGACCAGAATCCGCTGGCCGACCGCCAGGTCAGCCGCTTTCGCTCTTTGCCCCCGGCCGGCGCCAGGCAGCGACTTCACCGGCAGGATGACCCGGACGACCCTGCCTTTCGCCTCATCGCCTCGCTCCAGTCGCAGCCAGATGGTTCGGCTTGACCGATCGACCCTGGTTATCTCACCGGTCACCATCTCCTGGCTGCAGACGGGCCCGGACATCGGCCCAGCCGCCAGCAGCAGGCTGAAAACGAGGACCACAGCCACCCGGGCCATCGCCCTTTACTCCTTGACCACCAGAACGTGGATCGCTTCAAAGATCTCCATGGGCTCCTTGCCGTTGGCATCACCGATATCCTTGATCGACTGGGAGCCGTCGCAGGCGATGCCCTGGGCCTGCAGACCGCTGACGATGGTGTCGAGATCAAGACCCAGTTCGGTGCAGAACTCCGCCAGCGTCCGTCGGCCAAAACCGGGTTTGGGGTGATCCGGGAAACCGGCGCCACCCACCTCTTCCGCCGCTGCTGTCTCGGTCTCCAGGCGGGCTGGCCGGATAATCTCATAGACCTGCTGCGGGGTCAAGGTGTTCTTTGCGGCGATATCCTGCAAGGTCTCCCTGGTGCTGTCGACAGTCAGCCCCTTGCCCTGCAGCAGTTCCAGGGCCCTGTCGGCATCGAGCCCCTCTTTTTTCGAGAACAGCTTCAGCGACGAGAGCTCGGCGTGGCCATAGGGAGGCTCGCCATATTTTTCCGCCCCGCTTTCCTTGAGCACCGCGCCGAAATGGACGATACTGCTCATCGGAGGAACCTCGTAATAGGTGCCGACCACCACCAGCAGGGTAACGATGAGCGCCACATTGAAGGAACCGGTGAACACCTTGATCTCCCTGGCTTTGTTCTTCATATAGGCGCTGATAGCGGCCCAGTTATAGTAGGTGTGCAGGGCGCTGGCCACCAGAAACAACACCCCGACGGTAACATGCTGATCGCCCCACTGGCTTTTGCTGAGGCCGATGATGGTCCAGTTGGACCAGTAGGCGACCCGGCCCTCCGGCACGACGTAGAGGACGACGGAATTGACCAGCAGCACGACCAGCGAGATGAGCATGGTCATCGAGGTAACTTTACGGATGTTCATAATGGTCTCCTTCTGGATGGGCACGAGGTGAAATGAAACGACGCTTTATCGCTGTCAGTACCAAAAATCGTGCCAGGGCCGCATCAGTACCGTTTCCCCTCAATTACCGGCTCTGTCGCGCGCTCTTCCCCTCATCGTGGCAGCGGACCTCGACAACGAGAGGTTTTTCTCGACAATATTGTCGAACCGCCCCCCTTTTCCCGGTAAATCGCCCGATACCCAGGGCGCTCACCGTTGCCAAAACGTGCTTGACGTGGTAGTTGAAAGGGTTGAAGATTGCGCGGCACGCCGTTCGCAGACCACCGAAACAGGGGGGAGGCCTGTATGCTCTTACACCACAGATTCATTGACGCCGCCAAGGCCAACGGGACCAGACTGGCGGTTCATGACCTGACCACAGGTACCAGACTCAGCTACCATCGAGCCCTGATCGCCGTGCTGATCCTCTCCCGGATCTTCAACAAACTCGAACGGGGCAATATCGGTCTGATGCTGCCCACCTCCGCCGGTTGTATTCTCAGCAAGATCGCCATCCTGATGAGCGGCCGCACCCCGGTGATGATCAACTACTCCACCGGCGCCGAACAGAACGCCCGCTACTCCCAGCAGAAATGCGACTTTCAGACCATCATCACCTCCCGGGCCCTGCTGGAAAAGATCGAATGTCCTTTTGTCGAAGGCATGCTCTACCTCGAGGACATCATGGCAGAAATCGGCGGTCTGCAGAAACTGCGCGGTGCCCTGCTGGCCAGGCTGCCGGCCAACCTGCTGAAGAAGCTGGTATATAACGGACCGACCAGCACCAACGCCGTCATCCTCTTTACCAGCGGCAGCGAAAAAGATCCCAAGGCGGTGCCGCTGAGCCATGCCAACATCATCGCCAATGTCGAAAGCTGCAGCCGCCGCTTCCAGTTTTCCGGCGACGACACCTTTCTGGCGACACTGCCCTTTTTCCATGTCTTTGGCCTGACGGTCAATATGTGGGTGCCGTTTTTTCACCACAACAGGGTCATCACCTACGCCAACCCCCTCGATTACAAAAAGATATGTGAAATCGCCCGCAAATACAAGCCGACGATGATGGTGGGCACGCCCAGCTTCTTCTGGGGTTACCTGCGCCGATCCGAGCCCGGTGACTTCAGCTCGCTGCGCATCGCCCTGGTCGGCGCCGATAAATGTCCGGGGACTCTGCGGGAATCGTTTATGGAGAAACACGGCATCACCCTGCTCGAAGGCTACGGGGCCACGGAATGCTCACCGGTGATCTCGGCCAACAGCCCCGACGACAACTGCCCGGGCAGCGTCGGCAAACCGATCGACGGGGTCCAGGTCCGGATCGAACATTATGAGACCGGCGAGGAGTGCGCTCCTGGCGAAGACGGTCGCATCCTGGTCAAGGGCGACAACGTGATGAAAGGCTATTTCAACGATTTCGAGCAGACCTCGCTGCACATTCGCCACGGCTGGTACGACACCGGCGACATGGGCAACATCGACCACAATGGCTATCTGTGGCATGTAGGCCGGCTCAAGCGGTTCGTCAAGATCGGCGGCGAGATGGTCTCGCTGGTCAAGATCGAGAACTTCCTGGAAAAGCTGCTGCCCGAAGAGGTGCACTGTGCGGTGATCGAGATCCCGGACGCGATGAAGGGGGCAAAGATCGTCGCGGTCACCACCGAGGCCGTGGACCAGAAGAGCCTTCTCAAAAAGCTGGCCGAACATCTGCCGGTCATCGCCCTGCCAAAGGTCTTTCTGGTGATGGAGAATCTGCCGAAGATGGGCAGCGGCAAAATCGATTTCCGCACCCTGACCGAAGTGGTGCGCGACGAACTGGCACGGGAAGGCAGAAAGTCATCATGACCCCAACCGCTTTTCGACAGCCGCCGCGACCGACCGATCCGACCGATCCGACCGCTACACGACCTGCCGGCTCCGCGCTGCGCCCCGATTCCGTTCTCTACATCTATTACCTGACAGGCCGGATCCCGGTCGGGGAGAAGATCCACCATCGGGCCTTTATCGGCAACTGGGAAGAGGATGACTTCTCCTTTCTCTTCTTCCTGGCCCCGGCCCGGGCCGAGGTCGATGCACTCATCGGTCGCTGGCCCGCCCTGCAGCTGCTCGACACCTACCAGATGACCTACGAAGAGTGGCAGGGCGGCGCCATCGGCGTAACCCGGATCGGCCGCTTCGTTCTCAAGCCGCCCTGGGAAACGATGCCTGACGAGCCCGGAGACCTTGCCATCACTCTCGATGCCGGAGTGGTCTTTGGCAACGGCGCCCACCCCACCACCCGCGATTGCCTCGCGGCGATGGAGATCGCCTGCATGGGTGGCAAGGTGCACACCATGATCGACCTCGGCACCGGCACCGGGGTGCTGGCCCTGGCCGCCGCCAGACTCGACTGCCAGGCCTGTCTCGCGGTCGATTTCAATTACCTGGCAGCCACCACCGCCACCACCAATGTCAGGCTCAACGGCCTGGAAAAGAGCATCCTGGTGGTCAACGGCAGGGCCGAAGAGCTGCTGGCGCGACCAGCCGATCTGCTGGTGGCCAACATCCACTACCCGGTGATGGAGATGCTCGTCAACTCAGACGGTTTCCTGCAGCAGAAATGGTTTGTCCTCTCCGGCCTGCTCAACAGCGAGCGCGAAAAAATCCTGGCCCGGCTCCGCGCCCTGCCGGTCCTCCTGCTCAAACAGTGGTGTGCTGGCGGGGTCTGGAACACCATCCTCGGCATCACTCGCGAGCACTGATTCCGCTGTGAGACAGTGGCAAAATAGCTGACACATCCTGTAACCGTCGCTTTACAGGCCCTGGCAGATACGCTGTCCGGTGGCACAGGGTGCTGCCACCGGTCGGGCCGCCGTCTCGCCAACGTCGTAAAATCATTTGGCTCTATGCCACACCACCGCCCGCGTTCTTTTTGTGCCAGCTGGTCCAGGAGTTGCTGTGTCAACCGTAAGCCCGCATTTCTCATCAGCATAAGGAGACCAGCATGAGTAAGGCATCCAGAAGAATTCTGCTCGCAGTCGACGGCTCAGACCAGGCATATGATGTCATCAGCTATGTCGCCGCGGCAACGCCACCAGTCGACACCGAAATTGTGCTCTACACCGTGCTCGGCAAAATCCCGGAGACCTTCTGGGATATCGGCAGGGAACTGCTCTGGCAGGAGAGGGTCGAGACCGCCCACCAGTGGGAAAGGAGGCAGCTGGACCTGGCGATACGGTGCACCGGCAGGGCCCTGCAGATTTTCAAGGAATATGGTTTCGTGCCCGGCCAGGTGACCACCAAGATCAGTCCGCAGCTCGAGGGGATCGCCCGGGATATCATCGACGAGGCCAGACAGGGCTATGATGTCCTGGCCATCGGCCGGGGCAGATTGTCCTCCGGCCAGGACCAGCCTCTGGGCAGCGTGGCCAGCAAGATCATCAACGCCCCATCGACTCCGGCCCTCTGGCTGATCGGCAGCAAGGTGAGGACCGGCAAGGTCCTGATCAGTATGGACCACTCCGTCAGTGGCCTGCCGGCGGTGCGCCACAGCGCGAGTTTTTTCAACAGAAACGACACCGTCTTCACCCTCTTCCATGTGATCCGTGGGATCGCCACCATCTCACCGCCGGAAATGGCCGATATCTTCCCCATCGCCTACCAGCAGCAGCTGCTCCGTGACGCCGAGCTCGAGATACGGCCGGTGATGGAGAAGGCGAAGACGCTCCTCAACAGCCTGGACATCGCCGCCGACCGGATCGACTGTCAGATCGTCACCGGCGCCTGCAGCCGGGCCGCCGCCATCATCGATGCGGCCCGCGGCGGCGGCTACGGCACCATCGTGGTCGGTCGCCGGGGGCTCACCCGGGTGGCGGATTTCACCATGGGCCGGGTGACCAACAAGCTGATCCAGATGATCAGACAGCAGACCCTCTGCATCGTGGAGTGAGCACCACTTTCCCACAGTGGCCGGTCGATATCGGCACCAACCGGCAGGCTGCCCGATCAGCTGCGTACGCGTTTACCACCTCTCGCGCCAGAGGGCTGCCGGTACCGCCATCGGGGGGGAATGAGCGGCGAGATAGAAGCAGGAAACATTCTCATCTGAGGAAAAAGCACCTCGCATTTTCAGCCATTATCAGGTAGGCTGCGAGCTGCCGATGGGGTAACGCAGTGCCATCTCCACAGACTTCCAGATCTATCATGCCGATTCTACGACTTTTACAGATTCCCGGTCAGACCCGGATGCAGGGTGTACTGCGATCACCGCTCATTGATGTGGTGCAGTTCCTGTTGCTGGTCTGGGGACTGTACTGGCTCGCCGCGATAAGTATCGATCATATCGGCTATCACTGGCAGTGGTACCAGATTCCGAAGATGATCTGCACCTTCGATAGCGATGGTTTCACTGCCGGCCCCCTGCTGCTTGGCCTTGGGGTCACCCTGAAGATATCGGCGATCAGCCTGATCTTCTCCCTTGTCATCGGTCTCTTTACCGCCATTTTTCGACTCTCCACCTCCCCGGTTGCCGCGGCTCTTGCCAGGGTCTACCTGGAAATCAGTCGGAACACCCCACTGCTCATCCAGATTTTTTTCATCTATTTCGTCTTCGGTCCGGTTCTCGGTCTCGAGCGGATGGCCTCGGCGATTCTGGCCTTGAGCCTTTTCGAAGGCGCCTACGCCTCCGAGATCTTCCGCTCCGGCATCCTCTCGGTGCCGCGGGAACAGTACGAGGCGGCCGAGAGCCTCGGGCTCGGTCCCTTCCTCACCTACCGTTTTATCGTTCTGCCCCAGGCCGTGCGCACCATGCTGCCCCCGCTGACCAGCCAGACAATTTCCCTGGTCAAGGATTCGGCCCTGGTCAGCACCATCGCCATTTACGACCTGACCATGCAGGCCCAGTCGCTGGTCGCCGAAACGTACCTCACTTTCGAAATCTGGTTCACGGTGGCCGGCATGTACCTGCTGGTGACCGTCCTGCTGTCGACCTGCGTCAGCATCCTGGAACACCGCATGAAGCTGCCCTGACCCTGCGGACAATTACCTTCAACCATCAGCCGAACACCCACCACAAGGAGGACGTATCATGAAGAGAATCAACCTCGCCATCGTCACGATGGCCTTGATGCTGTTGACAATGGCCACCGTGGCCGGCGCCGCCAGCATCCAGCAGCAGCTCACCAAGGAGAGCACCATCGAGCAGGTGATGCAGCGCGGGGTGCTGCGCGTCGGCCTGGATATGTTTCAACCCTGGGCGATGAAGGACAAGAACGGCAAGCTCATCGGCTTCGAGATCGATGTCGCCACCAAGCTGGCCGAGGATATGGGGGTCAAGGTGGAGTTCGTTCCCACCGCCTGGTCCGGAATCATCCCGGCGCTGTTGACCGGCAAGTTCGACGTGATCATCGGCGGCATGGGCATTACCGCCAAACGGGCGTTGAAGGTCAACTTCTCGATCCCCTACGACTATTCCGGCATGAGCATCGTCGCCAACAGGCAACTCGCCGCAGGCTTCACCTCGCTTGCGGACTTCAACAAGCCCGAAGTACAGATCGCGATCAAACTCGGCACCACCGCTACCGCGGCCATCAAGAAGTATCTGCCCAAGGCCCAGCTGCGGATGTTCGAAAACGAAACCCAGGTCTACCAGGAGCTGCGCAACGGCAAGGTGTATGCCGTTATCGCCTCCGCCCCGCGGCCGGCCTACGAGGCGGTCGACTACCCGGACACCCTCTTTATGCCGCTCGAATCGACCTTCACCAAGGAGCCGATCGGTTTCGCCATGCGCAAGGGAGACCCGGACACCCTGGCCTATTTCAACAGCTGGATCACCACTGTCGAGATGGAAGGCTGGCTGGCCGAAAGGCACGACTACTGGTTCGGCACCAAGGACTGGCAGGATCAGGTGGAATAGCACCATCCACGACGCGTATGTCCCAATCCGGGCGAAAACGACCGCAACGGCCGTTTTCGCCCGCGTCCCCGGCCCTCCCAGCCACCGGCTGGCCACCCCGATCGATAACAGACAACGCGAGAGATGAATCACCAAAAACGCCCACTCTCCCCGCTTGACTGGCTGGCAATCGCCTGTATTGCCGGGCTTGTCGCCTTTGTCGGCTACCGGCTCTTCTACGGGCTCAACTACAGATGGAACTGGGGGGTGATCCCCACCTACATGGTCCGTTTCGATCCGGCAACCGGCAGCTGGCACGCCAACGCTCTGCTCGAGGGCTTTTTCACCACCATCAAGCTGAGCGTCTGGGGGATGCTGGTCGCCACCGTGATCGGCATTCTCGTCGGACTGATGCGGGTGGCCGAGAGACTGCTGCCGCGACTCGTCGGCCGCAGCTACGTCGAGCTGATCCGCAACATCCCCCCGCTGGTGCTGGTGTTCATCTTCTACTACTTCATCAGCGACCAGCTGCTGCCCCACCTCGGCATCGAGAGCTTCTATCGCAACGCCTCACCCGAGCTGCAGCAGCGGCTGGCCTTTGTCTCGGCCAGACCGCAGCTCATCGCCCCCTTCGTCTCCGGGGTCATCACCATCGGCCTGTTCCAGGGGGCCTATATCGCCGAAATCGTCCGGGCCGGCATCCAGGCCATCGATATCGGCCAGTGGGAGGCCGCAAAAGCGCTGGGCCTTGGCCGCTTCGCCCAGTTACGCCACATCATTCTGCCCCAGGCCATACGCATCATGCTGCCGCCGCTCGCCAACGAATTCATCAACACCATCAAGTACTCTTCCATCGTCTCCATCATCTCCATTCAGGAACTGACCTTCCAGGGGATGCAGGTCATGGCCTCCACCCAGGCGACCATCGAGATCTGGCTGACCATTACCGCCATGTATCTCCTGGTCTGCCTCGGCCTGTCGCTTCTGGTCGGTCGGCTGGAAAAGCGCCTCAGCGCAAACGGCTTCTGACCGCATGCCCAGACAGCTACAAGGGTCTGATGACGCTGACGTTGACGGTCAACGCCCCGTAGTCCTCATCGACAACACCCGGGACCTGGTAGCCCCTGCCGGTGGCGAGCAGATGGGCGTACCTCGCATACACCGCCAGGAAAAAGATGGTCTCGTCGTGACGCCGGGTCACGAGACGGCAGCTACGCAGCCGGACCCGCCGTCGGCATAGCCCAGCCAGAGCCCGACCCGTTTCGCCTCACGACGACTCTGCCGCAAGACCGTACCGGCCAGGGCCGCCTCGATCTCGGCCCCATCGTTGCTATCCGGAATAAAGGTGTGGGCATACCCGATATGGCCCTCGGCAGTGGCCACAGGGACCACCTCTGCTTTTTGAGCCGTTTTTTTTTAGGGTGTTGGACCAATTTTTTGGTACCATTTTCGCTGATACGGATTGTATTGTGAGTTGTACCGATGTCTGGCGCATGCCCAAATTATCTTTCGTTCAAAGGCGTTGCTCGAATCGTAACCGTTAGCGGCATACTCAAAACGAGAGTGCTACCACGGCCTGTAACGGATCTGGGTTACAGAACATTCCCGGTATCACCGGTGAACGATTACGGCGCATGCGGGAAGAGGCAAACCCATGACCCCTCTATCTGTGGTCTCAATCCTTGGCATTGCCGTCACGTAGGCACCTGATTCTATGGATTTTATTGAACGATTTGTCACACTTTGGGTCGTAATCGATCCAATCGGCACAATCCCTGTCTTTGTTGCGGTCGCAGCCACAATGGGGGCGAGCAAACGTCGCGCTACTGCGCTCCTGGCAACCGCGGTCAGCGGAGGCGTATTGCTGTTCTTCCTCGTCTTTGGTCAACTCCTGATCGATGCCCTGGACATCAGCCTCCTGTCGTTCCAGGTTGCCGGAGGTATCGTGCTTTTTCTTTTCGCGCTCACTATGATCTTCGGAGAGCCAAAGCAAGAAGAAGACAAGCGCTCCGTTGAGGTTGACGTCGCGATGGGAGATGACCGCCCCTCACCGGCGATCTTCCCCCTCGCGGTGCCTTCGCTCACTTCGCCCGGAGCGATGTTAGCGATCGTCATGCTGACCGATAACAATACATTCGCGATCAGCGAGCAGGCCATCACTGCTGCAATTATGATGAGCGTTCTCGCCGTGGCCTATCTCTTTATGCTTCTTGCAGATCCAATAATCCGTGTCATTGGTTACTCTGGCGCGGCGATAATCAGCCGAGTGATGGGCATGATTCTCGCTTCGGTTGCAGCGGATGCTGTCCTGACGGCGCTGCTGGTTATCATTCAAACCGGTTCGCTTTGATTCTCGTCCGATGTTGACGGGCTCTGTTCACGAAACGGAGTTGCCCAGCCCAATCGGCCATGATGCGCTCTTTTTACACCGGCCGGAGATATTCTGGCCCACAGCATTACCGCAACAGATTCTCTTTGCAATAGGGTGCAGCCACCACCATGACGCCAGCGACATCGCCTTTTGCCATCCGTAATATCCGGCTGTTCATCGCCTTCAGGATTCTGTTCTCCTGCCGGTTCTACTACCCGGTGTTCACCATTCTCTTTCTCGATTACGGCCTGACCATCGAGCAGTTCGCACTCCTCAACACGGTCTGGGCCATCACCATTGTCGTGGCCGAGGTCCCCTCAGGGGCCCTGGCGGACATTCTCGGCCGTAAGGCACTGCTGATCACCACGGCGCTGTGCATGGTGATCGAAATGGGTATTATCGCCTTTATTCCGACAACCAATATCACCCTGGTCTTCTGGGCATTTTTCATCAATCGGGTGATGAGTGGCCTGGCCGAAGCCATGGCCAGTGGCGCCGACGAGGCCATGGCCTACGACTCCTTGAGCGAGCAGGGGCTGGCCGGATGCTGGCCGACGGTGCTCAGCCTGCAGATGCGTCTCAACTCTATCGCCAGCATCATCACCGCGACCACCGGAGCGCTGCTCTATGACCCGGCCGTCATCAACCATCTGCTCGACTGGGCCGATATCGAGATGGCCGTCGTACAGCAACAGACCATGCGCTATCCGGTGTACCTGACCCTGCTCCTCGCCCTGGCGGCCACGGCCGTCAGTTTTCTCTTCCAGGAGCAGCCCATCGGCAACGGCGCCTCGACCAACAGCCAGGGATTTTTCCGCAACCTGCGGGCCGCCCTGCGGGTGACCCTGGCGGCTGGCGGCTGGATCATGAAGAGCCCCTTTGCCCTGACCGTCATCCTGTTCGGCATGTTCTATGAACATATCCTTAGAATGATGGTCACCCTGACCAGTCAGTACTACCGGCTCATCCAACTCCCCGAGGCGAGCTTTGGTATCATCTCCGCGGCCATCGCCCTGCTGGGGCTCTATACCCCCAGGTTGTGCGAACGGCTGGTCCAGCGCAACAGCGCCCGGCACAACGCCTATATTCTCCTGGCCATCTCTCTTTGCGCCACCGCCATCATGGCAGGCTTTTACCCCTATATCGGCCTGGTGGCCATCGCCCTGGCCAGTGTCGGCCTCACCATGGTCAAATTTTTCACCAGCCATTATCTCAACCGCATCAGCAGTTCGGCACAACGGGCCACGGTGCTGAGTTTCATGGGGATGGCCTCCAATCTCTGCTATGGTCTGATCGGGATATTTTTCGCCCTGCTGATGCAGCGGATGCGCGACCTCGCGGTCGTCGCCCATCCCAACTGGAGCGGCCAACTGATCGAGAACCAGAGCTTTATGCTCGCCATCGGCTGGCTCCCCTGGTACACCGCGCTGCTGTTTGGCATCCTGCTGGTTTTCAGCCGGATGCGTCTGACGGAAGCCCTGGTCCAGGCGGGAGAAACGAACCAGGAGCGATCGTGAGGATAGGCGGCATGAGCACTTTGTGCTATAGTGCGGGATAGAAGGCGTTCGTTGTGGCTGGCACTCCCCGGAGTCTGGCAAAGCTCGCTTACCCGGAGTCTCGCAAAGCTCGCGTACCTGCGCCATCCCTGCCGGGTATCAGTTTTTGGGGGACGACATCACGTTTTTTCTCTCCTCGACAACAAGGTGTGGCAGGTCATGTTGAAACGGTTTTCCATTTCGCTCGAAGAGTCTCTGCTCGAAGTTTTCGATAACCATATCCTGGCCCGCAGCTACAACAACCGCTCCGAAGCCATCCGGGATCTGATCCGCAAGGCCTTCGTCAAAACGGAATGGGAGGCGGACAAGGACGTCATGGGGGTCATCAGCCTGGTCTACGACCATCACCAGCACAAGTTGCAGGAAAAGGTCACCGAGGTCCAGCACGACTTCCATCACTACATCGTCTCCACCACCCATGTCCATATGGACCACCACAACTGCCTGGAGGTGATCATCGTCAAAGGCAAGGCCAAAGAGGTACGGGACCTGGCCGACCGCCTCATCGCCCTGCGCGGCGTGCGCGACGGCAACCTGGCCATGAGCAGTACCGGCAAAGCCCTGCACTGACCAGCATGGCTGGACCAGGTAGCCTCAGCTACAACGAAAGATGAAACTCTTCGGCGCGGCAACAGAGCTTTCCCTGCTGATGTGAGTTGCATTCAAGACATCGGCAAACGGCTGTAGTGCGGTGACTACAGCAGTTTGGCGCCCAGCGGCACGTCCCCGTCCGGCACGCAGAGCAGCACATGGCCCTCAGCGTCGTAAAAGCCGGTGGTGAGACACTCGGACATATAGGGGCCGATCTGCTTTCTGGGGAAATTGATGACCCCCACCACCAGCCTGCCGACAAGCTCTTCGACTCGATAGTGCTCGGTAATCTGGGCGCTGGACTTCTTCACCCCGATCTCGGCACCGAAATCGATCTGCAGCTTGTAGGCGGGCTTTCTCGCCTCGGCAAAGACCTCCGCCGCCACTATCCGGCCGACCCGCAGTTCGACCCTGGTAAACTCCTGCCAACTGATCTGTTCCATCTCCTCTTCTCCAAGCCCTGCTGATATCATCTTGACGATCGCCACTGTCGACGACCGCATCTCTTGACATGCCGCGGCGCCACCGGTCCGACAGCGCCCACCACTCTCCTGCCGACCTCGGCCGTGCGCTGCAACACAGCTGCCGCAGTGCAACTACGATGATGCAGTAGGATCTGCCATTCAACCAGCTGAAAAGACATGATTCTCTCCAAAAAGGCAACACTTCTGTTGCAGAAGCACTTCCCCATCGACACCAGCACCAGAGCGGACCAGGCCGACACGGAACCGCACACCGGCGACCCGACCCGGCACTATAACCACAACCACCTTATTTTACTTAACAAAAAAATACACCCCTGCCATGGACGACCAGCAAGATCCCCGTTTGCCAACGGACCCACCAGCAGAAAACAGAAAAATTCTGGCATGAAATTTGACTGACGTTTCTCATTCGGATCAGGCCGACGAGAGGTTCGTCATCGCTTACCCCGCCATGCCCTGCACCTGGCATGGTCTATCTTTTCCTTCATTGGAGGTCTACGTGAAAAAAGAACACCTGTTATTTCTTCTGGCGGCGGGCACAACCCTCGCCGCGACCCTGTGGTTCGAGCCGTCCTGGGCCGGCAAACTCCAGGACGCGATTGCCGCAGCGCCCCAGGGGGCGGAGGCAGGGCATATCGATCCCGCTCAGCCGGCGGGCTTTCTCGGTATCCCGGGCGCCCCTCAGGTCAACCTGATCGTGGCCTTTTTCTGGGCGGTCTGGGTCGGCTGGATTTTCAGCACGGTCGGGGCCTTTGGCGGTGTGATGGCCGGCGTCGGTCATATGACCGTTTTCGGCCTTGGCGGCTACGCCAAGACCTTCAAGGAGACCACCCCGGCCCTCAACAAGGCGATCACCGACTCCATCCGCGGCTCCAACCAGTATCTGGTGGGTTTTTCTGCACTTATTTCTTCTTTTAACTACTACAAGATGGGGCGACTGGTGGTACCGCTGGCGGTCGCTCTCGGCCTGGGTTCCATTCTCGGGGCCTGGGGCTCTGTCACCCTCTCCGCCGGCAAGATCTCCTTTTCGGCCTATCAGGGTTATTTCGGCCTGTTCGTCCTGGCGCTCGGCTTCTACCTCCTCTACGAGACCTCGGCCGCCGGCCAGGCAAGCAAAAAGAAGGCCAAGGCAGCCGCCCAGGCCTTCGAGGCGACCGTAAAAAAACAGAAGAGCGGCGAAAAAATCGACACCGCCTCTCTCGGGGTGAAGGTGATCAAATTCTCCGCGACCGAGGCGATATTCACCTTTTATGGCGTCGAATTCAAGTTCAATCCCCTGATTCCCCTGCTCGGCGGCATCGTCATCTCGGCCGTCGCGGCATTTCTCGGGGTCGGCGGTGGCTTTCTGCTGGTGCCCTTTCTGACCAGCGTTGCCGAACTGCCGATGTATCTGGCAGCCGGCACCTCGGCCCTGGCGGTGCTCATCAGCATGATCACCTCGATCATCACCCTGATCTCCAAGGGAGTACAGTTCGACTGGCTGCTGATCGGTATCGAACTGGTGGGTATCGCGGTCGGCTCCGTGGTCGGTCCGCGGACCTCCAAATATTTCTCGGATATCTGGCTCAAGCGACTGTTTATCGTCCTGGCGCTCTACGTCGGTATCGATTATATCTTGCGGGGATTCTTCAACTATAGAATTTTCGGGTAAGTTCCCGGCCCCCAACGGTGCTCCGGGTCCTCACTCGACCCGGAGCAATGCCATGCAGACCATCAATACCCTGCTTCTCTACCTCGATCCCTGGTTCATCGCCCCCTACCGCTGGCTGACCCCGGCATCTGCCGGCTATGTTCTCGGCACGGTGCTGCTGGCGCTGCAGTGCGTGGTACTCGGCGATCTCGCCGCCACCCTGGTGATGTATCTCAACAGCAAACACCTCTCCAGGCTGCAGAGGGTCATGGATCGCAATCACCGCCTGGCCGAAGAGGCATTGAAACAGGGGGACAAGGCAAGTTACAAGGCGGTCAATCGGCAGGCGATGGACGCCTTCGGCCACTCCTTTTCTCTTGGCGCCGCCCTCTTCTGCGTCTCCATCTGGCCGATGCCGTTCGCCCTGGCCTGGCTGAGCAACCGTTTTACCGGCGCCCCCCTCGAGTTGCCCATCGCCCTGCCGTTTGCCGGCACCACCATCGACTATTTCCCCTCGTTCCTCCTCATCTACATCGTCACTCGCCTGCTCTACTCCCGTCTTATCAGCAGATGGCCCTGGTACGCCCAGTGCAAGGCGCGTCTTGTCGGTCGAGCAGAATGAACCAGAAAAAACAGACGATCGCCAGCCACGGCTGGTGGCGACGTTTCCACTATCTGCTGCTGAAGTTTTTTCTGCCGG
Source organism: Desulfopila sp. (assembly GCA_047973425.1). Classification (GTDB taxonomy): domain Bacteria; phylum Desulfobacterota; class Desulfobulbia; order Desulfobulbales; family Desulfocapsaceae; genus Desulfopila. The sequence goes on along the minus strand of JBKEBZ010000073.1, from coordinate 22,885 downwards.
CCCGGCTGCTGCAATCGAAATACCATACCTTCCGGGCCCTGCTGGACGCCGACCGGCAGGCCGCCGATCTGCTGAGCGAACTCGATACCTATCTCCTCGGAGAGGTCCCGGCCGACATCTGGCGCATCCGTACCGTTGTCGAGCGACTTGACGCAGCAACCGCCACGATGGTCAACCGGCTGCTCGATATGAACCCGACCGCCCACTCCCGGCTGCCGCGGCGATTTGCGGTTATCTCCGCCGAAGTCGCATCCCGGCTCAGGCCATCTCCGCTCAGTGTCGATCCGCCCGCCATCCTCTCGCTGGCCGCGGCCCATACCCAGCCACAACTGGCCGGGGGCAAAGCGACTGGCCTCTCCCGGGCCGGTCGCTGCGGGGTGACTGTCCCGCCCGGGTTTGTCATCACCACCAACGCCACCCATCGCTTCATCGCGGCAAACGGGCTGGCTGAAGCAATGATCTCGCGTTTTCGCCTTCTCGACAGCGCCGACGGGACGGACATCAACCAGATCAGTGTGGAATTACAACAGCTCATCAAACAGGCGACCGTCCCCGCCGAACTGGCCCGGGAGATAGCGGCGGCCACCGCGACCCTCGCCCCGGCCAGCCGCTTCGCCGTACGGTCGAGCGCCTTGGCCGAGGACAGCGAGATGGCCTTTGCCGGTCAGTACCTCAGCGAGCTCGAAGTCCCCGCCGCCGAGGTGATATCGGCCTACAAGACTGTTCTCGCGGGGAAATATTGCCCCAGCGCCCTGACCTACCGGCTCCGCTGCGGACTGAGCGATGACGAGACCACCATGGCCGTGCTGGTGATCCCGATGCTCTCGCCGCGGGTCTCCGGGGTAATGCATACCCTGGACCCGACCGGCGCCGGGGCAGAGATGGGAATCTACGCCGTCCCGGGACTGGCGGCAGATCTCGTCGGCGGCAAGCAAACGGCCGAGCGCTACCAGCTCTGCCGACAGACCGGCGTCGACTCCAGCCACAATACGCGGAAAAATGCCGATCTCCTGAAGCCGGACGAGTTGCGTCGGCTGCATCAGCTCGGCCTGCGGCTCGAACGGGGTCTGGGCTCGCCCCAGGAGATCGAATGGGCGCTCGATGCCTCTGGGGTGACCATCCTGCAGAGCCGGCCGCTCGGCCTGCAACCGCCACCGACCCAGGAGAGCGCTTCGCTTGCCCCACACGATACCCCACTCTACAGCGGCCTGGACCGGGCTGCCCCGGGAATCGGCTGCGGCCCCGTCCATTTTGCCACCACTTCCCGCGACATGGACCAACTCCCGGACGGCGTGGTGGTCGTCACTCCGACCCTGCAGCCGGCCCATGCCCGATTTTTAGAGCGGATGGCAGGGGTCGTCGCCGAAAACAGCAGTGGCGCCTGCCACTTCGCTTCGGTCGCCCGGGAGAAGGGGGTACCTGTGGTGGTTGGCCAGAACCTCGCCCTTTCGGCTGGCGCAATCGTCACTATCGACGGCAGTTCGGGCCGTATCTTCTCGGGATGCGTCGGGGTGACAGGGCAGGAGAAGGCCCGACTGCGAGCGGCGGAACGTTTCAAGGAGAAGTTTAAACCGCTGCGATCCTGCACCACCCATCTTGGGTTGACGGCGGTCGAAGAGGCGACATTTTCGGCGAAGCGATGCCGCTCGCTCCATGATCTCGTCAGGTTCTGTCATGAGATGAGCGTACGGGAGATGTTCGCTCTGGGCGACCAGCGAGGGAGGGGCCTGAGGCATCGGGCCCGCAAGATCGCCACCACCCTGCCGCTGGTGATGTATGTGGTCGAACTCGACCACGATGCCTTGCCCCCGGGCAGTATCCGAGCGGAAGACCTGGCAAGCCGGCCAATGCGGTCTTTCTGGCGCGGTCTTGCCGATCCCCGAATCCCCTGGGACCAGAACCTGCCCCATCTCGACTGGGACCATTTCGACCGGATCAGCGCCGGTATCTTCTCTTTGGATTCACCCGTTCTCGCCAGTTATGCCATCACCACCAACGACTATCTGCATCTCGATATACGGTTTGGCTACCACTTCTCCATCGTCGACGCGCTCTGTTCATCGACACCTGGCACCAATTATCTCAACTTCCGCTTCAAGGGTGGTGGCGGGACCCTGGCTCAGCAGGGGTTTCGCCTGGAGTTCATCGATCGGGTCCTGACCGCCCATGGCTTTACCACCACCTCGGACAACAGCACTCTCGATGCCTCCTACCCAAGAGCGTCGGCCGAGAGAACCGCCACGGCCCTGACCCGCCTGGGCCGTCTGCTGGCCGCGACCAGGTTGATGGATATCCGTCTGGCCAGCACGGCCGAGGCGGTCGCCGCAGCAGAGCGCTTTCTCACCGACAGCGGGGATTGACCGCTGCCTTGACAGCACGACCCATCTCGCGTAAACAGAAGAGAATCGTGGCCCCTGTTGTCGGTTGGGGCCACGGCAACCAACCAGTCCCACTCCCGTCTTCCCGGAGAAACGCCCATGGAACTCTGGCTCTCGTTTATTCTGGCCTCCACGGTGATTCTGATTATTCCCGGTCCGACGATTATCCTGGTGGTCAGCCAGTCCGTCGCCCATGGTCGCCAATCGACGGTGCCACTGGTGGCCGGGGTACTGCTGGGGGACTTCACCGCAATGACCCTGTCGCTCGCCGGGCTGGGAACACTGCTGCTCACCTTTACCGCCCTCTTTACCCTGTGCAAATGGCTGGGCGCACTCTATCTCCTCTATCTGGGTGTCCGGATGTGGCGAACGCCACCGGCAGAGCCGGTCGCCACCGCCGGGTCGTCTTCGGCCAAGGCCCTGTTCAAGTGCTCGTATATCGTCACCGCCCTCAACCCCAAGGGCATCGCCTTTTTCGTGGCCTTTTTACCCCAGTTCATCCGGCCGACAGAACCGCTCTTGCCCCAGTTGTTGCTGCTCGGCGCCACCTTTTTGGTTCTCGCCACGCTCAACGCCGCGCTCTACGCCGTTTTCGCCGGTCAGATCAGCAACCACCTCCGCAGCCAGCGATCACGCCACTGGCTCAACCGGCTGGGCGGCAGCGCGCTCATTGCCGCCGGGTTACTGACCGCCTCGGTACAACGCACTACCTGAGCCACGTCCGCAGACGCTGAAACCTCGTAAAAGGGCCAGCCAAGCGCCGTTTACCCGGAAAACCGCATCGTTGTCCGGCCACAAGCCAGAAATCAACATCCGAGGAGACCGTTCATGCAGGTGACCGTGACACGCACCATCCAACTGGCCGAGGTCCACCCGGAGCGGGATCTCCGCCTCGACGCCCTGGTCAACATCCTCCAGGAGACTGCGCTGGCCCACACCAGACATGTCGGCATAGAGCTGTGCTCGCTGCTCGATTCGGGCAAGACCTGGGTGCTCAGCAGGATGGCCCTGAATTTTACCCGGTTACCACGGCTTGAAGAAGAGCTCGAGGTGCAGACCTGGTCGCGCCGCATTCAGCGCTTCAAGGGGTTAAGAGACTTTATCTTCCGCATAGGAGGGCAGCAGGTCGGTGCGGCCACCAGCCTGTGGCTCTACTTCGATATCGCCAGACGCCGGCCGACCCGCGCCCCCGACCACTACGGCGAACTGTACGGCACGGAGGACATCCCGGCACTTGCCATGGATATCGAAGAGTGGCAGCCACCCAGAGAGGTACGAGACGAACGACCGCTGACCATCACCACCCGACTCTCCGATTACGATGTCAACGGTCATGTCAACAACGCCATCGCCCTCCAGTACCTGGAAACGGCCCTGGCCCGTCGGGGCATGACAGTCCGCCAGCCCATCGCCCTGCAGCTCGCCTTCAGCAAAGAGATACCGGCAGGCATTGACGAAATCGAGGTCTCGCTTGAGCCAAACGGTGCCGGCTGTGCTGTCCAGCTCCGCCACCACGAGACGATCTTTGTCAGCAGCACCATCAGTCAACAGATGCCCGGCTGAGTCTTTTCAAGCCGATTGCGCCAGCTTCCGCTGCAAATACGGAACGGCGCCGCCATGTTGCAGTATGGCCCTGTCGTCGATCGAAGCCTCCAGCAGAACGGTGATCGTCGTCGTGCTCTTTTTTACCCAAACGGTCACTTCCTCTCGATCGATACTGGCGGGGACATCGTCGATAATCAGGACGTCTCCCTGCTGAAGCAGCAGGTAATCGTTTTTATCCTTGAAGATCAAGGGTAGAATTCCGTAATTCATCAGGTTTTCCTTGTGAATCCTGGCAAACGACTTGGCGATAACGGCCTCGACCCCTAAAAACATCGGCAATAAAGCGGCATGCTCCCGGCTTGAGCCCTGGCCATAGTTATGACCGCCAATGATGACCGAATGGTGCATCTGCCTGGCCCGGGCGACAAAACCCGGATCGGTATAACAGAAGGTGAATTCGGCGAATCTGGGGATGTTGGCAATGTGTTTGAGAATATCTGCACCAGCCGGGATGATGTCATCGGTTGTGACGTCATCACCCAGCTTCAGCACGATTCCGGCCTGCAACCTGTCCTTTACCAGTATCTTTTCAGGCAGCGAAGAGATGTTCTTTCCCCGCAGTACCTGGATATCCCTGGCCGACAGGGTAGCAGACGGCGGGATGATCATCTTGTCATTGACGTGATACCGTTCCGGTTCCTCACAACGTTTCCAGCCGCTGAAGTCGAAGACATCCCTGGGGTCCGTCATTCGCCCGGTGATGGCCGTCGCCGCCGCCGTCTCGGGGCTGACGAGATAGACACCTGCCTCCATGGTCCCGCATCGCCCCTGAAAATTGCGATTGGAGGTGCGCACGCTGATACCATTGGCGGAAGGCACCTGGCCCACGCCGATGCAGGGGCCGCAGGCGCTCTCGAGTATCCGGCCATTGGCCGAGATGATATCTGCCAGGATCCCGCTGGCGACGAGATGCTCCAGGACCTGCCTGGAGCCGGGGGCGATGGTCAGATCGATATCCGGATGAACGGTTTTGCCTTTCAATATGGCGGCTGCGCTGGCAATGTCGGAAAATGAAGCATTGGTGCAGCTTCCTATAAAGACCGAACCGGGCCGGACGTCCCCCAGCTCTCTGACCTTGACGACCTTATCCGGCATGTGTGGTCTGGCGGCGAGCGGTTCCAGACTGGTGAGATCGATTGCCATGGTCTTCGCATAGACCGCATCCGGGTCGGCCGACAGGGCCAGCCACTCTTCCCCCCGTCCCTGGGCCTGCAGAAACGTTCTGGTGACCGCATCACTGGGAAACACAGCCGTGGTCGCGCCCATCTCGATGCTCATATTGGCCAAGGTGGCCCGCTGGGGAACGGAAAGGGTGTCGATGCCCGCTCCGGTGAACTCGAGGATGCAGCCGACGCCCCCCTTCACCGTAACGATCCGCAGCAGTTCCAAAGCGACATCTTTTGCGGAAACACCGGATGCGAGACGTCCCAGCAGCCGGATTTCGACGACCTTTGGCATCTTCAGCCGGAACCCCTCGCCCAGCATGCTTTTGGCGACACTGAGCCCGCCGCTGCCTATGGCGATCATCCCCAGGGCGCCGGAGGTCGGGGTATGGCTATCTGCCCCAAGCAGGGTCTGGCCAGGCCTGGCAAACCGCTGGCAGTGCAGAAAATGGCAGATACCGTTACCCGGCTTGGAAAAATAGAGTCCGTATCTCTGCGCAATGGTTTTAAGATAGCGGTGGTCATCAGCGTTTTCCATCGATGTGGCCAGGGTATTGTGATCGCAGTAGATAACCGACGGATCGGCAACCACCCTGTCGCTGCCCACGGTCTCCAGGATCTGGCCAGCCATGATGCCGGTCAGATCAGACCAGAGCGTCTGATCGATTTGTATGGCGATTTCCTCACCCGGGGTCATTTCTCCATCGATGAGATGGGTCGATACGATCTTTTCTGTGACATTCTGTCCCATGGGTCACCTGCAGCATCTGATTATTTCGCAATTCTCTTGCCGACCTCCGTTCCCATCTCCTCGGTGGTCACAGTTTTTTTGCCTTCCATAGAGATATCCGGAGTCCTGAACCCCGCGTGAAGCGTGGCGTCGATCGCTCGAGTGATTGCCTCTGCCTCTTCGCTGAGATGCAAGGCAATCTCGAGCATCATGGCCACCGAGGCGATTGTCGCAAGAGGGTTGGCATTTTTCATGCCGGCAATATCCGGAGCGGTACCGTGAATGGGCTCAAAGAGACCGAAATGCTTCTCATTGACCGATGCGGATGCCAGCATGCCGACAGAACCCGTCGTTACGCCCGCTTCATCGGAAAGAATGTCTCCGAAAATACTTGTCGTCAGGATAACATCGAATATTCCGGGGTTACAGGCTACCTCCATCGCCGCCTTATCGACCAGCATATGCTCGAGCGTTATGTCCGGGTACTGCCTGGCCAGGGCAGTGACCGTCTGTCGCCACAGTCTGGAGGCCTCCAGGGCATTGGCCTTATCGACACTGATGACCTTCTTTCTCCGCTGCATGGCACATGCAAAGGCCACCTTCGCCACCCGTTCGATTTCCATAACGGAGTAGCATTCAACGTCATAGGCCTCCAGACCATATTTTCCCTGTCGCTGCCCCTTCTCATTGAAATAGATCCCGCCAATGAGATCTCTGACCAGCAGCAGGTCGACTCCCTTTTCCAGGATTCGCTCCTTTAAAGGGGAATTTTCCCGTAAATCCCGATAGAGCTTTGCCGGTCGCAGGTTGGCGAAAAGCTGAAACTCCTTTCGTAACCTCGCCAGAGCCCTCTCCGGTCGCTGATCCCGCGGCAGGTGGTCCCACTTCGGGCCGCCGGCGGCCCCGAAAAGGATCGCATCGCAGGTGCGACAGATATCCATGGTTTCATCTTCTATGGGGACGCCAACCTGATCGATGCAGCAGCCGCCGGCCAGCAGCCTCTCATAGCGGAACCGGTGGCCAAAGACCTTGCCGACCCTGTTGAGCACCTTCACCCCTTCGGCAACCACCTCGTCCCCGATTCCATCACCGGGAATCACTGCAATCCTATAGTCCATTGTCCTCTGTCCCGCGTATGGTTGATACAGGCGCTTTGTTCATGGCCCGCCTGCGCATCATTGGCCTGATTCCGCCTTCCCTGTAGATATCCATCACAAAGGCACTGGGGGCTTCACCCTGATGGACCACCTCAGTCCTTTTTTCCGTTATCTTTCCGGAATGCAGATCAATTTCTATCTCCTCGCCTTCCTCGACACTCTCCGGCAGGGTCTGGCAAAAGATCACCGGCAAGCCGAGATTGACCGAGTTGCGGTACCAGATCCGGGCTGCGGATTTGATGACCACGGCCTCAACACCAGATTCCTGCAACACGATCACCGCATATTCCCTGCTCGAGCCGCAGCCGAAATTCTTTCCTGCCACGAGAATATGCCCCACGGTCGCAAACCGTTGCCGCAGGGTGGGATCCGCGCCCTCCAGACAGTGGGTCGCCATTTCCTTCATATCCTTGATAAAGCCATACGGCCCGGGAATGATTTGATCCGTACTGATGTCGTCGTGGTTGTAGACGACCACTTTTCCTGTTATTTTCATTTGCTTATCACTGTTTTACTGGGGACGGGGTCGATGGTGCGGCCGTCAATTTTCCTGTCAGGGCCGTCCAGGCGGCAGTGAGAGGAGAGGTGAGATACACTTCCGCCTCGAGGCTGCCGCCCATTCTGCCGGGAAAGTTCCGATTCGCGGTCGATACACATTTTTCGTGCGGGGCGACGATCCCTCCCAGCAGCCCTGAACACGCGCCACATCCGGGAGAGGTCAGGGTCGCCCCCGCCTCCAGCAGGTCGAGGTAATAGCCTTTTACCACCGCTTCCTTGACGATGGATTCCGTCGCCATGGTCACCACCAGCCGGGTGGTTCTGGCAATTTTCCGGCCTTTCAGCACCCCTGCCGCCACCTGGATATCGCGCATCTTGCCTCCGGTACAGGAGCCGATGAAAACCTGATCTATAAAGACCTCCCCGGCACGCTCGATGGCTGCAGCGTTATCGACGCTGTGCGGCAGGGCGACCTGAGGCGTCAACCCGGTGAGATTGAAGGCATACTCCCTGGCGTACCGATAATCCGGATCGGTCTGATGGATGACATAGGGCGCTGCTGTCCGCCTTTTCACATCGGCAACCGTCGTTGCGTCCGGCCGGATATAGGTGGACTTGGCACCCATCTCGGTCGCCATGACCGTGAGTACGGTCCGCTCCTCCATTGACATCGCCTCAACCACTGGTCCGGCAAATTCGATCACCTTGTAGATACCGAAATCAGTACCCAATTCCCCGAGCAGGTACAGTGCCGCATCCTTTGCCATGACGTTGTCGGCCAGGACACCCTCGAGGGTAATCCTGATGACTTCCGGCACCTTGAACCAGGTGGTGCCGGTGATCAGGGTGGCGGCGATATCGGTTGCCCCAAGCCCGGCGGCAAAGGCGCCATAGGCGCCGTGAATCGCCGTATGCGAATCGGTGATCACGATCACGGAACCAGGCAGGGCAAGCCCCTTTTCCGGTAACAGATTATGGCCGATTCCCCGGTTGATATCGATGAGATGACAGGACTGTTTCGCGGCAAATTCCCTGAACGACTGGTGGGCCCTGGCCACCTTGAGGTCTGAGGCCGGGGCATTGTGATCGAGGAAGATATAGACCCGGTCAGGGTCCCAGACCGTGGTGCCATACATATCGTAGAAGGCGTCAATGACGATCTGATAGACATCGTTGACGCCCACGAAATCGACCTTTACGGTAATGATTTCGCCTGCGGACACGGTCTCTTTACCGGCAGCCTGCGCCAGAAGTTTATGCACGGCGTGTGTTCCCAATGCTCACCTCCACTACATCTGTTGTTGATTATGGTTGTGCGGCACATCTGCTCGACGGATGGGCACTACCTGGCGACGGCAACTCCTGCGGCCGCCAGTTCATCTATCTCCGCCGCTGTCAGGCCGAGCCCTGTCAGCACTTCACGGCCATACTGCCCGACCTCCGGCGGATCGGAGACCAGATTGAAATCATAGTCGCCGATCCTGAGAGGTATTTTCGGCATCTTGGTCTTCACCCCGCCAGGGAAGGTCGTTTCGACAAACCCGCCACTTTCATTGAGATGGATGTCGTCAAAGAGCTGATCCGGCCGCATCAGGGGGGCGAAGGGAACCTTGGCCTGCTGGCAGGAAGCAACGAGCTGCTCTTTCGTCAGTGTGGCGAGTTTCTCCCGCAGCTGGGGAATGAGCCAGCTTCTCTGGGCAACCCGATCGCTGTTGCTTGTCAGCCGTGTATCATCTTTTAACCCGGGCAAGCCGAAGACATCACAGAAACGCTGCCAGTGAAAATCACTGGTCAGGCCGATGAAGACCTTTTGGCCATCGGCGGTGTCGAAGAGATCATAGACCGGCCAGGCCGCATCCATTTCCGGCATGGGCACGGAGGCCTCGTCGTTGATGGCGGCCCAGGCCATATGCTGGGCGACCATAAAGACCACCGATTCGTAGAGGGTGCTGATCACCCGGTTGCCTCTGCCAGTTTTTTCCCTCTCCAGGAGGGCGGTCATTATCCCCAGGGCCCCGAAGATTCCGCCCATGATATCCGTGGCGGAAGCGCCGACCCGCAGCGGATCTCCCTTTCTCCCTGTCATGTAGGCCAGACCGCCCATCATCTGCACCAGGTTGTCAAGGCTCGGTCGCTTCCAGTATGGGCCAGGCATAAACCCCTTGAGATTACAGTAGATGAGCCGCGGGTTGATCTCCCGGCATTCCTCATAGCCAAACCCCTGCCTGTCAGCGGCATCGGGGGCGAAATTTTCCAGAAACACATCGGCGGAGACGATGAGCTTGCGCAGCACATCCTTGCCTTTCTCGTCCTGAAGGTTGATCGCTATGGATTTCTTGTTGCGATTGAACAGTGGAAAGAAAGAAACGGCGAACCCGGGCAACCGTCGGGTATCGTCCCCCAAGGGGGCTCGCTCTATTTTTATGACTTCAGCCCCCATATCGGCAAGGATCATACTGCATACAGGTCCCATCACCGTATGCCCCCACTCGAGGACCCTGATTCCGGTCAAAGGCAGATTCTGGTTCTGTTCTGGCATGTGATTCTCCAAGAAGAGTATTCAAGATATCGGGCGAAAGCGGCGCAGGCGTTGTGCAGCACAGCGAAACTCCCGTAGGTGGTGACAAAGCATCAATTTGCATAACCGGCGACATTGGGCAGCCATGTGGCCAGTTCCGGGACCAGAAGCAGTACCACCAGTCCCAGGATCATCAGGGCCACATAGGGGCTGGCGCCACGGATGATATGGGCCATTGGCGCGTTGGTTATGCCTTTTATCGTAAAGAGATTCATGCCGACCGGCGGGGTGATCATCGCCACTTCCAGGTTGACCATCAGGATCACCCCATACCAGACGAGATTGATGCCCAGCGCCTGGAGAACCGGCAACACAATCGGAGTGGTGATCAGGATGATCGCAATCGATTCGAGAAACATCCCGAGAATGAAGACCACTGCCATCACCACGAGAATAAAGCCGACTTTCGACAATTCCATCGCCGTCACCATCTCGATCAGATGGTTCGGCAAACGGATAATCGTTATGGCGTAGGCAAATATACTGGCCGAGGCGATTATCATAAAGAGCATGGCACTGGTCTGCACCGCGCCGGCCAGTGTTTCCCACAACGCCTTGATCCCGAAATTTCTGTAGATTATACTGCCGACCCCGATCGCGTAGACACAGCCGATGGCAGCCGCCTCCTGAGCGGTGACGATGCCGGCATAGATGCCGCCAAGCACGACGATCGGCATGAGTATCGCCCATATCGAGTTGCCGATGGCCGATGCCAGCCCCTTGCCTCCCACCCAGGCGGTTCGGGTAATGTTGTACTTCGCGCCGGCGGAGATCATGCACCACACCGCAAACAGTGCCGCAAGCAGCAGGCCGGGGATGATTCCAGCAAGAAACAGGGCGCCGATCGAGGCCTCGGTGACAATGGCATAGAGTATCATCGGCCCCGACGGGGGGATCAGAATCCCCAGGGTTCCTCCCGCGGCCACTACCCCATACGACTGCCAGGCCGGGTAACCATAGCGCTTCATCTGCGGAATGGCTGCCGAGCCAATGGTCAGGGCGGTGACGACGGACGAGCCGGAAATCGCCGCAAAGAGCGCGCTGGCCAGAACCGTCGCGACCCCCAGACCGCCCCGCAGATGGCCCACGAACGCCTGGGCGGCATCGTAGAGGTCGTCAATCACCTTGGCCTTGGCCATGGCATGCGCCATCAAGGCGAACATCGGGATCACCGTCAGCTGGGGGTTGTTGAGTTTTTCGAAAACAACCATCCCGGCAGCGTTGATATTCCCCTCGGTAAGATACATGATCACGAGCGAGGCGAGTCCCAGGGCGGCGAAGATCGGCACCCCGCTCAGCAGCAGGGCACAAAGCCCTATGAGGATGCTGGCTGTCAGCATGAGGTCTTCTCCTTGGTCATCAGGCTGCAGATTCGAGCGATGGCGGCAATCAGCAAAAGAATGAAGCCGATACTCATCGTCCCCTGTGGTATCCACAGGGGGGCCTCTATGTACCCTTCACCATGCATGCCCAGCAGGTAAGAGAGCCTGGCGGCGCGCCAGCCACTGACGATCACGGCCCAACAGAACAGGATGACCGACAACATCGCCCAGAGCCTGACGATTTTTTTCGCCCTGCCGGTGAGCGAGCCGGTGAGCAGGTCAACCTCGATGTGACTGTTGTTTAAAAGGGTGACAGGTGCTCCGAACACCACCAGGCCGATAACCATGTACCCGGTCAGCTCTTCGATCCATCGACTGGGATCGTTCATGGCGTAGCGCATGAAGACGCCGTAGCTGGTCGAGGCCAGAACAAACAGGGTGATGATCCTGGCGACCCATTCGAAAACCGCCAGGACAGGGCGAATGACGCGCTCCACGGCTCCCGGGGTGAAATTTTCACCAGCCTCGTTCTGACGGATCGACGTTGAGGAATCAGTTGGCGCCGGCATCAGTTTTCACCAGAGCCAGTATTTTGTGGCCATCATCCCCGGCCTCTTTAAAGAACACCTTGTCAAAGGCCGGCTGCATGATCGCGGCCCAGGCGGCCTGTTCCTCAGGGGTCTGAATATGAACCTGCATGCCGGCCTCGCGCAGTTGATCCGGGGTACTCTCCTCGACCGTCAGATAACTTTCATAGGCCCAATCGGCGGCCTTCAAACCTGCGACGCGTAAGGCCTCCTTCGCTTTGTCGGAAAGGCCATCGTACCACCCGGGATTGACATAGCCGTTCCAGAACACCGCGTTTATCGAAGCGACGGTACCATGGTCCTGCACTTCATAATATTTACGGGCATACGCTGCCCCAAGACCGGTATCCGCGGCATCGATCACTCCGGTGGCCAGGGCCTGATAGACATCCGCGCCGGAGATGGGAATCGAAGATGCGCCCATCGCATCGATCCCGGCATCCATGATCGGATTCAGGCCGCGAATCTTCAGTCCTTTGAAATCACTTGGGTTCTGGAGAAATTTTCCATTTGAGGTGTAAATGGATTTATCGCTCTGCAGTATCCACACGACATTTCTCATGCGCTTCTCGGCCAGTTTTTCTTCCAGCATCTTCGCGCCTGCCGAAGTGGGCCAGGTTTTCACCAGGGAGGTCCCGGCGACGGTATAGGGACGGGAGAGAATACTGTAGGCCGGGATGGTCTTACCCCACTGCACAGAGACGGTGAAGGCGCACTCGATATTGCCACTGATCACCGCCATGGCATTTTCCCTGGCGCCCACCAGGCTGGAGGTACCAAAAACCTGCACATCGATTTCGCCATCTGACGCTTTTTCAATCTCCGCGGCCCAGCGGTCAATAACCTTGGCGACATGATGCGCTGGAGGTAACTGGTGACTTACCCGCATCTTGACAGCGGCACCCGCAGGGGCGCCAAGAACTGCGAGAGTGAGTACACTGATTGAAACAACTATCAATTTCTTCATGAAGTTCCTCCCTTCGTTGAGATGTACCTGCTGGTTACGGCCTGCCGCAGAAGTGTTGCTACTCCGCTGTCTTCATTTCACAGGTGATGGCCATTATCATGTTGCTGTTTATCGGCACCGGCAGGACCTCTTTTGCCCGGAAGACGGTGGCCATGACACTGGCGAGATCGATACCGGTTGTCACCCCCATCTCCTCGAGCATATTGACCAGATCCTCAGTGGCGATATTGCCGGCCGCTCCCGGGGCAAAAGGACAGCCACCCAGACCGCCGATGGCGCTCTCGAACCGGGTGGCCCCGGCCTGCATGGCGGCAATGACGTTCGCAAGCCCCATGCCCCGGGTATCATGAAAATGCATCGCCATTTCCCGGTCGGGAAAGCGCGTTCTCAGACGACTGACCGTGGTATAGACAAGAGCGGGATTGGCCGAGCCGAGTGTATCGGCGATACCGACATCGTCGACACCGTATTCCAGCCCCCTGGCGATGATGTTTTCAACATTGGCAAAGGGAACGAGACCCGTCCAGGGACAAACAAATGCCGTGGGAATGGCCAGGCAGATCTTTCTGTTGCCTTTCATCCTGCACACCTCGGCCAGATTCTCCAGAGATCGCTCGATAGGCTGTCTGGTATTTTCGAAATTATGCCGTTCACTGGCCGAAATAATGTAATTGACGGTATCCGCCCCGGCCTCCAGGGCATCGGTGACGCCACGAATATTTGGCACCAGCGCACTTATCTCGACATCGGGATGACTGGCTTTGACGGAGCGGACAATCTCCTTGGCGTCAGCCATTTGCGGAACCGCCTTGGGGTGAACGAATGCGGTTACTTCAATTTTCTTGAATCCGCAGTGTATCAATCGACCAATGAGATCGATCTTGGTCTCGGTCGGTATCCACTCTTCGATATTCTGGAAGCCATCTCGCGGGCCAACTTCGGTTATTTCCACAGATTCTGGCACATTCATGACGGGGATCCTTGTCTTGTCGTTTCATGGTTCGTTGCGGCCAGGGCTCTCTGCCCCAGCCATGCTGGTTAAAGCAGGAAACAGGCCAGGATCGCTGGCTATGGATAAAACCAAGGTATACCGGGATTATATGCATACTTATCAACGGGAATGCCCAACAGAGAGGGGCAGTAGATTTCTAATAGAGAACCGCCGCAAGAGGGGTGCTGACCGAGAGGGGAGGGGATGCTTCTTGAAGGCCATCAGTATTGGCCGCCTGTCCAGAAACGGCCGCTTTTATATGAAACGCGCCAGTATGGAAAGAGCTGTTACCGCGCCGAGAAGTTACATGTTGCCTGGCGGCTTGGGCTCTCTGGTCCAGCCTTGCTGGTTTATATCAAACACATCAATGACTTACATCTTTTACCGTGCCGAGAGATTGCATGTTGCCTGGCGGCTGAGGCTCTCTGGTCCAGCCGTGCTGGTTATACAGAAATCTAATAACTATGAGATTTCTTCTATGGGTTTATCCGAAAATTGATGGACTCGTTAAAACCTAAAATCTGCACGTAAGATGGCTAGAAGGAGTTGGCGCTCAACCAGGATTTTCATATCGGCGTAGCGGTGTTATCGTTGGGGCCGCAAAACCAGGTCAAACCATGCTGGTTCAGCGCTGCGGTTTCATCTTCTTCAACCGCTGGCTGAGCGCCGACTGGCTTATCCCGAGGAATCTCGCCGCTATTGTCTGGTTACCATTCGCTCGCTTCATCGCCTCCAGTACCAGATGATAACTGGCCCTCTCGAGCGAGGGCAGATCGGTGAAATCGGCAAACAGCGTGGCATCTTCTGCCAAATGAGAGGGAGACGGCCTGGTGTCCGGGGCATCTTTGAAGATTTTCTCCCGTATCGGCGCAAGGGACATGGTCTTTGTGGTGTGCTGACTGAGCGCATCGAAGAGGATGGACTTCAGTTCCCTGAGATTACCGGGAAAATGGTAGCTGCCGAGAAGGGTCATTATCTCTTCGGGATAATGCGGCACGCTTTTTTTGAGTTGTCCTGCCGCCTGATGGAGAAAGTGCTCGACCAGCAACGGCAGATCTTCACGTCGCTCCCGCAGCGGAGGTATGTGGACATGATGGGTCTGCAGGCGATAGAACAGATCCCTGCGGAACGACGGGTTATCATGCTCTTTTGCCATGGACCGGTTGGTGGCGGCAATGATGCGCACACTGGATTTCTCGGGAAAATCGGCGCCCAGAGGATAATATTCCTGTTCCTGGAGCAAACGAAGGAGCTTGACCTGCAGAGACAAGTCAAGATCACCTATTTCGTCGAGGAAAAGCGTTCCTCCCGCAGCCTGTTTCACCAACCCTTCCCGTTTGGCTTCCGCCCCGGAAAAAGCGCCTCGCAAATGACCAAAGAGGACGTCCGAAAACGATGTCTCATCGAGGCCGGCGATATTGACGGCGACGAATTCTCCTTTCCTGGCCGACACACGATGCAGGGAACGGGCGAACAACTCCTTGCCGACGCCCGTTTCACCCGTGATCAGCACCGGCTCCACCGACCCTGAAATCGCCTCGCAGTATTTAAACAGGTTCAACATCTTCATATTGCGGGTGATGATCGCCGCAAAGCAATCCGGGTAGAGCAGTTCACCATCGATGAGATGGTTTTTCAGGGCCATGTTCTCATCGATGAGCGCTCGTTTTTCAAGGGCTCGTCGGACGCTGCCGATCAAGGCCATTTTCTCGACCGGTTTGACCAGATAATCAAATGCTCCCTGCCGCATGCAGGCCACCGCGACTTCCAGTTCATTGCTGGCGGTCACCATGATCACCGGGATATGCGGGTACTGCTCGGACAAGATCGGCAGTGCCTCCTGACCTGAGAGATACGGCATATTGAGGTCCAGCAGAATGGCGTCGATATCGTGATTCCGGACCAGCAATGCCAGCAGTTCCCGACTGTCCTGGCAGGTGAGGGTATTGGCAAACCCCTCATACTTCAATATCAAATCAAAGCCTTCCAACACTTCCGGCTCGTCATCCACCAGCATGATCTTGAAATGTGATGCAGCCAATACTGTCATGGAATGTTCAACCCCTCTTCCTCATTGATTTTCTCTGGAACTCCTTGGCTGGCAGGCGCTGTTGCCGTGCCTGGGCGTCTCATAACAGCCTCGCGGTGTCATTGTTGCGGCTGAGGTTTCCCGGTCCAGCCGTGCTGGTGTGTTGGTCTCTGTCGGCTGCGGGAAATTTCAAGGTTATCGTCGTCCCCTGATCGGCTCTTGACCGGATATCCAGGGAGCCATGATGCTCTTGCACTATGGTTGAAGAGATGGCAAGACCAAGTCCAGTGCCTCCGCGGTCTCTCTTGGTCGAGAAGAATGGGTCACAGACATGCTTCAATATTTTTTCTTCTATTCCGGACCCTTGATCTGTGCAGACAACCACGACGGCAGAGCTCTGCTCATCGAATCTGGTGGTGATAGAGATCGCTTCGGTCGTACTTCTGAGCGCCTGGCAGCTGTTTTGAAGAATATTGATGATAACCTGTTCGAGCCGCTGTGGGTTACCTCTGATATGAGGCAGGTCGTCGCTCAACTGCAAACGGAAATGACTGGTGGATTTTTTGATCATGCTGGCCAGGAGAATTTCGGCAGACCTTATGACCTGATTGAGATCGACCGGAATTTTCTCGACAAGAGGTTCTTTCCGGCTGAAACTCCGCAGTTCCTCAACAATACGCTTTATTCGTCTGGATCCTTCGATCACTCTGGTGCACGACGTCGGCAGCTTGTCACGCAGCATGGTGTATGGCAGGTTACCGATATGAAAGTCATGATGCCTGGCGGCATAGTCGTCGAGTATGGGTCGGATCTGCTTCCAGGCATCTGCGAGAAACTGACCGTTCATCATGATGAACGTATTGGGATTGTTGATCTCATGGGCAACGCCGGAAGCGAGAATTCCCATGGAGATCAGGCGGTCGGCCATGATCAGGTTTTCCTTTTGCAGCAGTTCCTCTTTTTCTGCCTCGATCTGGTCGGTGATGTCTTCAAAAATCGAGACCAACTCGACGATGTGTCCTGTCGCATCGACAACAGGGGCCATATTGATCGAGAGAAAAACCGGCGGCACCCCCGTCGCATAGAGAACGTTCTGCACCCCGTAAACGGCTTTACCGGAACGCAGCACCTGTGCTGCAGGCTGCTCGGCAACCCCGAGAGTCTTTCCGGTAAAATCGGTAATCTCAAGCGATGAGCCGAACAGATAACAGGCCTGGTGCTCGCTGTAGTCGAGCCGCAGCAATTCGATGGCTTTCTGGTTGGCGAAGGTGATGGTCCCGTCGCTGCTCATCAGGGTAATGCCGGCGGGACTGGTCTCCATGACCCGGGCCAGAACATCCCGCTCGCGCTTGAGGGTTTCCTCCGTTCTCTTCTTTTCGGTAATATCGAGACAAAAGCCCTCGATCAGGTCATCTTCCCGGCGCTCCCCCCGGATAATTCGGCTGGAAATAGACACCCAGATACTGGAGCGATCCTTTTTCATAAACTGGGTCTCAAAACCGAGAACCTCTTCATGTTCAAAAATTTCCTGCAGGAGCTTCGCCCGATCTTTTCGGTGCAGATAGGTCTCTTCGGCAATATTCCGCACGGCTTCAATCAGCTCTTCCGGATGCTGAAAACCAAGCATTGTTGCCAAAGAAGGATTGACCGTGCGAAAACGACCATCGATGGATGTCTGGTAAATACCCATCACCGCATTTTCAAAGATCGAGCGATATTTCGATTCGGCAAGACGAAGTTTTTTCTCGGTCAATTTACGACGCCCAATATTTCGCGAAAGCGTCAACGATAGAAACGCCAGAACCGTGATTACGCCGAGACCGGTCAACAACAGCAATTGGTAGGACAGTGGAATGGGATAGCCTGAATCGCTTCTTTCCAACGAAACGATCCGCCACCCCTCGATCTGCAACGGGTTCCATGATATGAAATACTTATCGCCACCTATCGCTGTCTGCCTTTGCCTGATGTCCAGGGGGAGAGGTGATATATCCAACGGCCTGAACTGTTGCTCTTTTTGAATTTTCGTCAGCGCCGCGGGGCTCAGCGTTGCAATCGCCCTGTACTGCCAGTTCGCCTGATTGGTGGCAAACACAATGCCTTCAGGGGAAACTATCGCCACCCTTTGCTGCTGTTTTTTGAGAAGATTTTCAATTTCGGCGATATTGATCTTCAGGATGAGCACCCCGAGTGGGGCAGCGGCAGACGCCCTCTTTTCATAGACAGGCGTACTCAGGTGAATGCCTCTTTTTCCTGAAACGACGCCCAGAGCAGGATAGATATCTGTCTTACCGGCCATCGCCTGGTGAAAGAACGGACGAAACGCATAATTGAAACCGATTGGCGACGGGGTATCGACCATCGCCGAGGCAATTGCAATCCCCCTGGAATCGAGAATGTAGATAATTTCGCAGTTGGACAGTTCCCTGGCCACATTGAGAGCCGTTTGCAACCGGACCTCGCCGACCGGCAACTCGTGGTTGAGCACCTGACCAATCAGCGGCAATCGAGCCAGGGTGTGTATCTCGTTAAGCCGAGGTTCGATGATATTGTCGATCTGCCCTGAGAGGACCCGAGTCTTTTGCGCGTGGTCATTCTGCTGGAGTTCGCTGCGCAGGATTCTCATGCCAAGGGCGCTGGCCAGGGTCACCGCGATGAGAAGAATAACGAGGAAAAGGAAAAACAGCGACGAGTCAGACCCGAGAAAACGAGTGACGGCGATGGCGATTTTGTCACGGATGCTTGGATGACTTTTCATCACAGACCTCCTGCAAGGATAGTCAATCTACACGGCATCTGTCGAGCATCAGCGAGCGACGGGCGCGGAGCGGCACCGGCAGACGACTCTCCTGAATCTCGCCCGAGAAAAGCCTGACAAAATAACAAAATCATACAGATAGAAACATTGCAATATCAAAACACAGCGGACGGGACAGCCGCCAGAGATGGAGCGACACGGCAGGTCTGGCCAACACCAGGTCAGCGCCAGAAAGAAGGTCAATGTTTTCGCGTAGAAGTAGATAAGATGGCGTCATAAAAAGCCCGATCTCCTGCGTTGCAGCGGGATCGGCCAATGCTCGGCGTACCACATGTACGCCTGTGCTTAGCCGACACCACTGCGCCTTGTATATCAGGCTTTTGTACTTAGCCATCTTACGTGCAGGTTTTAGGTTTTTACGAGTCTATCAGATAGAGGGTGATTCGATTTCCGGTTTTTATGAGCTCATCCCGGGAGGAGCCGGAACATCGAGCGCCGCGGATAGCGCCCTGATGACCTCCGCCTCGGCCGGTATCACCTTGCCATCGGTGGTCACGATCGTTACGCAGCACCCGAACAGGATGCCTTTCTTGCGCAAAGGAAGGTGACGGAGGCGCTGCATGGCGTGGTCCAGGCCTTGAAAGGAGAGCTCTTTTAGCGGCAACATCTCCGCTGCCGGGATATGCAACTCCTGCAGGGCACGGGCGAACATCGCCGCCTTCGATGAAGAGCCACTGCCAGCGATATAGCAGAGCATCGACAACAGCAGCAGAACATCGCGCCGGGTCGCCCTCTCTTTTTCGGGTCGGCGACCGTCCTCCCTGCCGATATGGGATCGCAGGTATTCCCTGACGATGATCTGCACACACCACTCAAACAACGAAATCCGCCCGTCTTCGACAATCAACGCCGCCACAGTCTCGAGAAACCGCTTCTTCTGCCTCAGGCTCAAGCGCCGCAGGGTCGGCAGGGCCAACTCGAGCACCGGCAGACGCAGCCTGACGGGCAGAGCGATACCGTCACGCAACAGACGTAACGTTTCGCCTTTTACGCCGCGATCATCGATCTTTGCAAGAAGCTCCAGCTGACGCGTCCGTGCGGCAGGATCCTTGTCAAGCAGCAGATAGACGATGAGAGCCCGGGCCGCAAAGGGGTCTCTTGCGGCCTTTCTGACAATCTCCGGGATCTCGGCGAAAAGGGTCTGCCCCAGTTCGACATCGACAGCGCCAGGCATCGTCACCGCCTGGCGCCCGTCCCCCTTGCCGGCCAGGGCGGAAACACCGGCCGATTCCGCAGCCCCCTGCCCTACGTTGACCGATGCTGTCTCCTTTTGCGGGAAGCCCCCATCCCAGGTCGGCAGTATTCGCCGTATTCGTTTGGTCAGCGGCGGATGGGTGGCAAACGGGGAGATCAGCCTGGCCCTGGTGGCCTGGCCAAAGAAGAAATGGCTGAGCTCCTCGCCCCGTGCATGAAGGATCAGACTGCCCTTCTGACTGGCCCCGATGCGGATAAGGGCCGTGCCGATCCCCTCAGGGTTTCGGGTAAATTGTACGGCAGCGGCATCGGCTAGGAATTCACGCTGCCTGCTGACCGCCGCCTTGATCATATTGCCGAAAAAACTCCCCGCATAGCCGATGACCATACAGGCAAATCCGAGAAAGACGAGACCATTGCCGCGCCGTGACGAACGTTCACCGCTCCACGACATGCTCCTGCCGATGAGACCGATCAACAGAATCCCGTGCAGGATACCCACCAGTCGCACATTGAGGCGCATATCGCCATTGAGGATATGGCTGAATTCATGGGCAACCACCCCCTGGAGTTGTTCCCGGTTCAGCTGCTGCAGAGCGCCCCGGGTGACCACCACCACCGCGTCACTCCTGGTAAGGCCAGCGGCAAAGGCATTGATACCGCCCTCGGCAAGGATATAGGGCTGCGGCATGGGAATGCCGGCGGCAAGCGACATCTCTTCGACGACGTTGACAAATCTGCGGTAGAAAAAATCCTCGTGATCGGCAAATACCGGCTCCCCCCCCAGCATCATGGCAACGGCATCCCCACCGGCAGAGAGGGCATGCATCTTGTAGAAGGTTCCCGCCAGGATCACCAGCCCGACAGCGGCAGAGACTCCGGCAAAGGTCTGCCAGTGGCCACCGACGGTGGACGAGTGCAGCAGCGAGGTTGGCGACAACAGGCCAAGGGTCAGCATGACCACCAGGTTGGTCACGACCATCAGCCCCAGAACCGCCAGGACAAACAGGGCAACGAGGAGGAGCGTGTTCCGCCGTGCCGTATCCTGGGCCGAAAAAAAATCCATGCTGAATCGTTCCACCGCACCGTCTCCTCGCGACAGGCCCTAGAAGCGCACCTTGGGCGCATCCTGGATCTGTTTGCTGTCGGCGAACTCCAGTGCGGTCGCATCTTCGGCATGGCCGAACAGCGAAGCGAAAAAGACCGGAGGAAAGGATTGCCTGAAGGTATTGTAGACCATCACCTGATCATTATAGGCCTGGCGGGCGAAGGAAACCCTGTTCTCCGTCGAGGCAAGCTCCTCGCTCAGCTGCAGCATGTTCTGGCTGGCCTTCAAATCGGGATAGGCCTCCATCACGAAATGCAATTTGCCAAGCGCTCCGGCAAGCGCCTCCTCGGCACCCATCAGCTTCTCCATGACCAGGCCGCTGCCGGGTGAGGCTGCTGCGGTTTCAAGCCTCTTGGCCGCCTGGTTTCTGGCGGCGATAACCGCCGTCAACGTCTCCTGCTCATGCGCCATATAGGCCTTGGCCGTTTCCACCAGGTTGGGGATCAGGTCATAGCGCCTCTTCAGCTGTACTTCTATCTGGGCGAAACCGTTCTTGTATCGGTTCCGGTATGTGACCAGTTTATTATAAATGCCGACAACAAAGACGACGGCCGCAATAACAAGCGCAAGAAAGACAATTGCTCCAATACCCATCTGTCATTCCTCCTTTCTTTTTCCTCTTCATCCCCAGCATCGCTCCCCTCACTGAACGTCTACCAATTGAATTTCACAGGATAATATTTCTGGAGTCAAGAACAAAACCTCAACAAGCACCGGAAATCATCAATGAAGATGGGGGCATCAGGTTTGCCGCCGCCACAGCTCCGAATCCGAAAACTGCTCTCGCAGTCGTTCTTCCGGATATTGATCGAGAAACGTCTTTCTGGAAAAATCAAAACAGTAGTCGGCGACATATTCCTGCAGGACCTGATAGGCGCCGTTCACCTCGCGAATTTTGTGGTTATCGGCGTCACCAGTGCTGTCTGGATGATATTTCCGTACCAGCTGACGATGGCGTTTCCTCAGCATTGCCAGAGTCACCCTGTCCGGCAGGTCGAAAACGGCAAGGGCTTGCCGCAGCTCTATGTAGGTCATCGACTTTCCTCCTGAGAAAAGATTGTCACATCGACGTGAAATAAAGCCATTACAGGCAAAGCGCCTGAAACGCCAACTGCCGAACATAGGCCAGAACAACAGACCTGAAGAGTCAACCGCCAACACCGAGCCAAGCAGAAAAATCCTGCTATGAAATTCGCGACTGGAGTTTCCATACATATCGCAATAAAATCGCAAAGGCGTAGTTTCTCAAATGGCAATTTGGTAGTACATATGGTACAGCGAAGTGTCGCTTGTGACCGAGGGCGAAGCAGGTCGGAGTTTTTACGAGTTTATCAATATATTAAAACTCTCGGTGCCATAAAGAAGCCAGACAATACTGTATTACGCAATTGGAGAAAACGAATGAATAAAGTGAACATAACAGTATTAAAAACGACATTCGATGAAGAACTGGCAAAAGAGTATGGAGCGATAGGATTAACCGCATGTCCGATGTTAA
The DNA here is from genome assembly GCA_047973425.1 of Desulfopila sp. GTDB lineage: Bacteria > Desulfobacterota > Desulfobulbia > Desulfobulbales > Desulfocapsaceae > Desulfopila. The sequence goes on along the minus strand of JBKEBZ010000073.1, from coordinate 262 downwards.
AAGAAGGGCAAGTTTTTGCAGCCGATTATGCGAAACCTGCTGGTTTTTGCGATGAGGCGTGGAAGGCTATCTATCAATACGTTTTTGGTAACCGTTCAGCGGGGCCAAAACACCCAGTACAGCGGCTGATAACCTGAGGGAAAAAACAACGGCAGAACTATTCTTGGGGTAGGTAAGGCAGGGCCGGCAAAGCAGCCTTGCCGGAGAATGCAGAGCTGACGACCTCGGTCAGAAAGTCGAAAGAATTGACGCCGTGCAGGCG
>JBKEBZ010000152.1:0-2384 GCA_047973425.1 Desulfopila sp. | reverse complement strand
CCTTTGAAGTAATGGAGAGCATGATGCTGTTTGCGGAAGAAGAATGGCGAAAACTGATTGAAATAAGACAAAAAACGGCGAGCAGCGCCCGCCAGAGTGGGAGTGCTGTCATGGCTTGATTCCTTTTGATTTTTCTGCGTTTTTCTGATGGCTGTCATGGTATTCGACCGCCATCAGAAAAACCTCATTTACAGCCTCAATATACATCATTTATTATATTATTTCAATACGTTAAGTTTAACAAAGTAGAAATAATTTACCCGAGCAACTTACAGCATGACAGAGGCAGACAGTTGATCAAGACCTGGTGAACAGTTACGGAGTTTTTACGAGTCCATTAATTGAGGTTCGAGGTCCTTCATCGGCAAAAACAGCCAACCTGACGCCGCCTGAACCGATGAGAAATCCGGTCTAGGTGTTCGACCTAGTACCCTTCGGAAAAATCACCAGAAGAATTTCAGACACCGGCCGATTGCCGGTATGCCTGGCGATTGGCTATCATTCCGGTAAACGATGGGCTGTATCGAGGGTGGCCAAAACTCTACCGACTTGGAGGGAGCACAGGTGAACTACGACAGAGCGTACAACAGCAGGTTGATGACCGCCGGTGATGCCGTGGCAATGATCGACTCGGGCGACTGGGTGGATTACGGTTGTTTTCTCGCCACGCCGATAACACTCGACAGAGAGCTGGCCAAACGGGTCGGTGAGCTCGAGGACGTGAAAATTCGCTCGCTGGGCTTCCCGGGCCTGGCCGCGGTCGCCAAGGCGGACCCCGAGGGGAGGAGTTTCAGCTACAACAGTTTCCACTTCACCGGGGCCGATCGCAAGCTGCACGACGAGAAATGTTGCAATTACATCCCGCTCCTGTATCACGAGGGCCCCTGTTATTACCAGAACAACGACATCGAAACCGACGTCATGCTGCTCCGGACCACGCCGATGGACAACAAGGGGTACCTGAATTTCGGGGTTTCGAACTCGTTTACCCGGGCGCAGATCGCCGCCGCCCAAAAAGTGATCGTCGAGGTGAACGCACACATGCCCTACTGTTTTGGCGGCAACGAGGAACAGATCCACATCTCCGAGGTGGACGGGGTTATCGAGAGCGATAACGAAGAACTCTTCAGTCTGACCGAGCCGCCGATCTCGCCAGTCGATGAGCAGATCGCCGAGTTGGTCGTCTCGCAGATCGAGAACGGCTCCTGCATCCAGCTCGGTATCGGCGCGATGCCCAACGCCATCGGCAAGCTGATCTCGGCGTCGAACCTGCGCGACCTCGGCGTCCATACCGAGATGCTCTGCGACAGTTTCGTCGACATCTACGAGGCGGGCTGCATCTCCAATCGCCACAAGCGGCAGGATTGCGGTAAATTCGTCTACACCTTCGCGCTGGGCTCGAAAAAACTCTACGATTTCCTCGACCACAACCCCTCCTGCAGCAGCTATCCGGTGAACTACACCAACCAGCTCACCAAGATCGCCGCCAACGACAAGGCCATCGCCATCAACAACGCTCTGGAGATCGACCTGTTCGGCCAGGTCTCCTCGGAGTCATTCGGCACCAGGCACATTTCCGGCACCGGGGGACAGCTCGATTACACCTACGGCTGTTACCATTCCCGGGGCGGCAAGGCCTTCATCTGTCTGGCCTCAAGCGTCACCGACAGGGATGGTAACCGCAAATCGCGGATCAGGCCTTTCCTCGAGCCGGGGACCATCACCACCCTGCCCCGGGTCATGGTGAACTATGTCGTCACCGAGTACGGCATGATCAATCTCAAGGGGAAATCGACCTGGGAACGGGCCAAGGCGCTGATCTCCATCGCCCATCCGGATTTCCGCGATGAACTGATGGAACATGCCAAGCGGATGAATATCAAGATGTAGCTGGATGCCCTCACCACCTGCGGCAAAACAAATAATTTGCATCCTCGCTTCCAGTGAATATGATTGAAATGTGCTCTCTATTTATTGAGAATTCCGTTTTTCTTTTATTTAGTGTCTGTCCAGAAACAGGATATTTTCTTCTCAATCGAGGCGTGAGAGAAATTTTACCACAGGCATATGTATGATATTCCGAGGATAAAATTTCGTAAACGTTCACCAGCACCCCATTTTCGTCCGATCAGGCCTCCTCACAGAGCAAACTCTTGGGCAACGGCCCGCTTGAACGAATCTGGAGTACTGGATAAACGTTTACAGATCCGGATTACGGAACATTCCCAGTATCACCGGAGAACGATTACAAAATTTCGAGCACAACGAAGAGTTTATATGAAACTTGCCAGTGCGGAAAACTCTGTTGCCGTGCCGAAGAGTTTCATAACAGCGTAGCGGTGTCATCGTTGTGGCTGAGGCTACCTGGTCCAGCCATGCTGGTT
>JBKEBZ010000028.1:0-44598 GCA_047973425.1 Desulfopila sp. | reverse complement strand
ACCGCATCGAAACGATTCTCCTCGGTGGTCGCCAGAACGTTTTCCACCGCCTTGAGGCCGTTTTCGGCGACGGTGATGTAAAAACCCTCCTCTTCCAGCAGTTCCCGGGTGACCTGCCGGTTGATCTCGTTGTCTTCAACCAGGAGGATACGAGCGCCCCGGATATTGTCGAAACCACGGATGATGCGTCCATCGTTTTGAACCGTAACCGGTTGGAAGCCCTGGTTCTGGCCCAGGACCTTCATGATCCCGTCAAGCAGCATGGACCGGGTCACGGGTTTGGCCAGAAAACCATCCAGCCGGACATCCCCGAACTGGGTGAGAATACCGTCTTTTTCCAGCTTGGTGACCATGATGATCTTGGGTGGCGCCGGCAGATCGAGTTCCTGAATCCGTCGGCAGGTCTTAACGCCATCCTGGTCCGGCATCTGTAAATCGAGGAAGACGATATCGAAAGGACGCTGGCCGCTCCGGTTGGCCGCTTCTATCCTGGCGACGCCCTCGATCCCGGAATCGGTCGTCTCGACGCTGATCCCCCAGCTCTGCAGATGAATTCTCATCACCATCTGGCAGGTCTGGTTGTCATCGATCACCAGCGCCTTGAGGTTGGCAAAAGACGTGGATGCGCTGGCCTGGTCATCCTCCACCTCCCGGGTCGAGCGAGCGAATCTGACGGTGAAGGTGAAGGTCGTTCCCACGCCCGGCTGGCTGACGACCCCGATGGAGCCGCCCATCAGTTCGGTGAGTTTTTTACAGATGATAAGCCCAAGGCCGGTACCGCCGTATTTGCGGGTTGTGGAGGCGTCCGCCTGATGAAAGGGCTGAAAGAGCTGTTGCTGTTCTTCGCTGCTGATACCGATTCCGGTATCGGCTACCGAAAATTTAAGCAGGACCTGGCCGGTATTGAGAAATGTCAGTGGGGTGACGGTGATGACAATCTCGCCCTGTTCGGTGAATTTCACCGCATTGTTGGCCAGATTGAGCAGGACCTGGCCCAGCCGGGTCGGATCGCCTTTCAGCTGTTTGGGCAGGTCGGCGGGCATATTGAAGACCAGCTCCAGCCCCTTTTCGTGGGCCTTCATCGCAATCATGTGCGAGAGGGTATGCATCACCTCGTCGAGATCGAAGTCAACGGCCTCGATAGCCAGCTTGCCCGCCTCGATTTTAGAGAAATCGAGAATCTCATTGATGATCTTCAACAGGGCATTGGCGGATCGATCGATCTTGACCATATAGTCGTGCTGGCGCGGGCTGAGCTCGGTCCGCTGCATGAGGTGGGTCAGGCCGATTATCGCGTTCATCGGCGTGCGGATCTCATGGCTCATGTTGGCGAGGAAATTGCTCTTGGCCCGGTTGGCGGATTCGGCCATGTCTCTGGCTTCGACCAGTTCGTGCTCCCTTTGCTGCAGCGCCTCCTGGGCCTGTCTGCGCTCGGCGATCTCGAGGTTGCCCGCTTCGATCTCTTCCTGGAGATGGAGATGCAGTTCGTTGATTCTCCAGACCATTTCCGAATAGTGGGTGCTGAGGGTGGCCAGTTCGCTGATCGTGCTTTCGCCCATCACCGTCTCGTAACTTCCTTCGACAATATGTGAGCTCTTTTCGGCGATATCGACCACGGGAACGGAAATTTTTCGGGCAATGTTGGCCGCGTTGCGCAGCAGGTAGAGAAAGAACAGGAAGTAGAAGACGACCATGCAGCCAACCGCCAGATAGCCGATACGGTTGACCTTCATGTTGATCGTCGAGATCGGCAGCAGGATCTCGTCCCGGTCGGCGATGACCAGCAGCTTCCAACCGGTCTCCGGTACCGTGGCCTGGGCGAGGTAATAGTTTTGGTCGTCGAGGTTCAGCTCGTCCACAGAGATGTCACTTTCTGACAGATGGGCCGCGATTTCCTTGAGTTCGGCCTTCTCGCTCTGCAGCAGGTTGAATTTTTCGGGTTTATAGGTTTTGTGGCCGGTAGGGTTCTCCTGGTAGGTGTAGATATGCTCACTCCATTCCGGCAGCCCGAGAATGTCCTCGAGCCCGTAGGACATCGCCATGATCATGCCGCTCTTGTCCACCAGAAACGCCTCGGCGTTCCAGGGGAGCTGGAGGTTGAGAACGTTGTCGAGCAGTTTTTCGATCGTAATGTCGATTCCTGCCACACCTTCTAAAAAATTATCATGGTATATCGGAACGATACAAGACATCATCCAGCCCTGGCCGGCAGGGTCGAAATAGATGTCGGTCCATACCGGTCCGCCACGCTGATTATGCTGCCGGTCCGCCAGATAGTAGAAGTTGAAATCGGGTATATCCATGTCGCCGGCATACTGTTCGTAGACCTTGTCGATAAATGGATAGTATTTGTTCATTGAATCGAAGGTGTTGAGATACACCGCCACGATATTCTGATTCGCCTCCAGAATCTCTTTATAGATATGGTCGAGCACCTCGCTGCGGGTGGCTTTGGCCTTTTCGGCGGGGCCGATGGCGGTTCTGGCGGAATAATAGAGGCTTGCCGCCCCCGCACTGTTATTGGTGCGGTAGTAGACGCCGTTGGGGGCAAAGGCGTAGATTCCGGCCTCCTCCGACGGTCTCGGAGTAATGTCGGAATGCTCGAAGAAATAGGTGGTTTCTGTCTGCAGGATGCTGGAGAGGTCGCGGATCGAGGCGAAATCCCGGCTGAGAATCTGTGATTGATTGGCGACGATTTTCGCCAGATGGGAGAGGCTTTCGTTCTGGATTGCCTGGGATGAAATCCTGTGGTTGTAGGAGTTTATCGAAAAGTACAGCAGGACCAGCGTCAGTTCGATGAACAGCAGAGGAATCAGCGCTGCCTTGATGAAGTTGGTGAAAACGTACTGACGAAGAGAGGGGAGCTTCTTTTCTGACATTGGTTGTTCATCCATTGCAATACCGCCGCCGACAGGTCGACAGAGGGTGGCGATTGACCCGGTCGGAGATCGGGTGCGGATCCGTTTCCCCTCAGGTGTCGATGCGTCTGACCAGGGTTTCGATATCGTCACTGTATTTGAGAGATATCTGCCGGAACTCTTCATGGTGCTCCTGAAAGACCTTCAGCACGTAGGGGTCGAAGTGTCCCGGCATCACCCGTCCGTCGCCAACGGTAATGATTCTGACCGCCTCGTCATGGGTGAGGGCTTTTTTGTACACCCGTTTGCTGATCAGAGCGTCATAGATGTCGGCGATGGTCATCAGCCGGCCGCCAAGGGGGATGTCTTCGCCTTTCAAGCCGTAGGGATAGCCGGTTCCGTCCCATCTCTCATGATGGGAATAGGCGATTTCCTTGCCATATCTCAGAAAGCTCGTTGACTGGTTCAGGCGCAGGGCCTGTTCGGCCCGGGCCAGCGCATCTCCTCCATAGATGGTATGCTTTTGTATCTCTGCAAATTCTTCCGGGGTGAGCTTATCTGGTTTCAGAAGAATGGAATCCGGTACGCCCACCTTGCCGATGTCGTGCAACGCCGCGGACCTGAACAGCAGGTCGATGAGCTGGTCGTCAAGGACATCGCGGAATTTCGTGGTTCGCATCAGGTATTGGGCGAGAAGTCGCACATAATACTGGGTCCGCATGATGTGGGCGCCCGTTTCGTTGTCGCGGTATTCGGCCAGGATCGCCATGCCGAGAATCGTCACTTCCTGGGTGTGGGCCAGCTCCCTGGTCCGTTCCCGGACCTTGCGCTCGAGGTCGCGGTTCTGGCCGTGGAGTGCTAACTGGGCCTTGACCCGGGCCTTCACCAGCGGAGGGCTCACCGGTTTGGTGATGTAATCGACGCAGCCCACCGCAAATCCTCTGGATTCATCGGCGACTTCTCCCTTGGCGGAAATGAAGATGATCGGAATGTCGCTGGTATCGGCTCGCTCTTTCAGTCTGCGGCACACCTCGTAACCGTCCATTCCCGGCATCATGATGTCGAGCAGAACGATGTCTGGCCGGTTGGTGCCGCAGGCGATGGCAATGGCCTTCTCACCGTTGGTGGCGGCCTTGATCGTGTAGTCGTCCCGGAGGATGCCATCGAGCACATCGATGTTTTCTGGAGTATCGTCGACAACGAGGACTGTGGGCAGGGGGGGAGAAACAATCATAGCTTTACCACCATGGGCCGGCCTTGGCAGGGTGGGCGGCCGTTCGTTCAGACATGTTTTTCACGCGTTGTAACGGTCATCTCTTCTGTGGATCGCTGCAGCCGTTCCGCGGCGCCCGGTGCGGTCAATCCCCCCGATTGACCAACCAGACCGCTGGTGCAGGGCATTTTCGTATCCCTTCACTTCGCCCGTGAAGAGCGCCTACAGTTTGAATTCACTCACCACCTTCCGCAGATTTTTCGCGAGGTGGCTCAAACTCTTCGCGTTTGTCGCCATCCGTTCGCTTCGCCTGGTGAGCTCGGTGGAATTGCTGCTGACCTCTTCGATATCCCGGGCCACATCCGCGGAGACGATCGAGCTCTGGTTGACGTTTTCGGTCACCTCCTGGATGCCGATGGTCGCCTGGCTGATATTTTCGGCGATTTCGCTGGTGGCGGTGTTCTGTTTTTCCATGGCATGGACAATGACACCGACGATATCGTTCACCTCATTGATCACCGTGGAGATCTGCTCGATCTGCTCGATGGTGCCGGATGTCGAGGTCTGAATGCCGTTGATCTGGATCTTGATCTCCGCGGTGGCCGCAGCGGTCTGGTGGGCCAGATTCTTGATCTCGTTGGCCACCACCGCAAAGCCCTTGCCCGCCTCACCGGCCCGGGCCGCCTCAATGGTGGCGTTTAAGGCCAGCAGATTGGTCTGTTCGGATATCTCGGTGATGGTTTCCGTCACCTTGCCGATGCGGGAGGCCGCAAAGCCGAGCTCATCGACCTTGGACGAGGCAGAGGTCGCCTTGCTGACCGCGTTGGCGGTGATCTGTTTGGCGTTTTCGGTATTTCTGGTGATCTCGGTAATGGTGCGCGCCATCCCGTCCGTGGCCTCGGCGACCAGCGCGATATTGGTACTGGCCTCTTCCGTCGCCGCGGCCACCGTGTTCATGTTGCCGCTCAACTCTTCGGCGGCGGCGGCAACGGACACCGAGCTGTCGTTCATCACCACGCTGCTGCGGGTGAGGTCGGCCGCCGCCTCGTCGAGATCGCCCGATTCCCTCTCGAGGACGTCCGCGGTGTGGGCGATGTTTTTCAACACCTCCTGCAGTTCGCCCTTCATGTTATGCAGATCCAGGCTTATCGCTCCGAACTCGTCCTTGTTGATCCTGTCGTCGAAGGTGCCGCTGAGATCTTTTCCGGCTATGCGCTTGATGGACATCGAGCTGAGATGCAGGGGTTTGAGGACATTGTTATTGAGCAGCAGCCAGCTGACCACGGTGCAGAGAGCGAGTACCCCGACACCCCATGTCGCCACGGTCAGCAGGGTCTTTTTCACCGAGGCCTTCACCGGGTCGAGTGAGCTGATGATCTCGAAGGCGCCATGGATCTCTCCCACCTTCCAGCCTTCGAGCCGGCCGCCGGTCGGGTCGACCTTGCCGATGGGAAAGCCGTGGCAGAACAGACATTCCTCGGTCAGTCTGATCGGCTTGAAGTAGCGAATGTCCTTGTCGGTGACGATAATTTTTTCTTTGAGATCTTTCTCTTTTAATTCCGTGAGAACGGCTAATTCGAACGGGGTGGGCTCGTTTTCTGGATTGCGGGGGTTGACCTTGGGAACCCTGAACGTGTAATGGGCCTTTTCGGCATTGACCTTGGCGGTCTGGATGGCTGTCACCACCGGTACGGCTTCGACCACCTTGCTCGGTTCGATCTCGTCGAAGGGCTTGATGACACCCATGGCGAGCTTTTTCGCCATCTGGTCGCGGGTCGCCTCGGCCATCAGGACGATGGCCTTGCTTTTATCGGCGACGGTCTGTTCCGCCTCCCGTTTGATGCCGTTGACCCACTGGATCGCGAGGATGGTGGCGATGATCACCGGTCCGGCGGTGGCCAGTACCATGACTTTCCACTTGATGGAAATGTTTCTCAATTTCATATGCAAGACCCTGCTGCAGAGATATCGCCCCCTAAAAAAAATAGTAGCAGGTGGCAAGGTGGAGTTCTATCGATAATCGCATGACAGTACATTTTTGCTGATATTGTGGTTGCCGCGCCATATCGGGGGTGCGGCGAAAAGAAGAAGAAAGCCGGCAGCCCGAAAGGGGAGCCGGCTTGTGGGGTTTGGGCGGCAGGTGTTCATCGCATCCCGGTGATAATGCCCTGAACCCGGCGGTTTACCGCCCGGCCAGCGGCCGTGGTGTTGGTGGCGACGGGCTCACTGTAGCCGAAGCCGCTCAAGGTGATGCGTTCTCTGGCCACCCCAAGTGTCTGCACCAGGTAGTGACGGACCGCAGCCGCCCGGCGATGGGAGAGATCCATGTTGTATGTTCTGGTGCCGACACTGTCGGTGTGGCCAGCGAGAACGATGCGGGCTCTGGGATTGTCTTGCAGGTAGGCGGCACTCTCCGCCAGCGCCTGGTAATATTGCGGTTTGACGACATCTTGGTCAAAATCGAACAGGATGTTTTCAAAGACCCTGCCGGTGATGGCCCCGCAGGGCTGCTGAGCGGTTACCGTAAAGAGGGCGTTGGTCATCCATTCGGGATTGCCCAGCAACTCGTCGAAACCGACGCTGTATGAGCAGGGCGTGGCCGAGGCGATGGCGTTGATGGTGGCTCGCTGCTCGCTGGTGGTCCCGGTATTGATCACGGCGAAGCAGACATCGTGTTTTCTGCCCATGGCCCTGGCAGCCTCAGCCGGGGACGGCAGAGCGGCCACCGGCGAGAACTGGCCGTCGGTAAAGAGAAAGACCACGGTCCTGCCGGTAAGGTGGTCGAGGATGCCATCGAGGGCGATGAGCCCCTGCTGGAGCATGGTCGCTCCTTTGGCTGCCAGTGGCATCCTGATCAGGGTCCAGCTGAACAGCTTCTTGTCATAGCGCTGCATGGGAGAGTATTCCACCAGGTTGGTGAGCTGGCCCGCCGGAGTGAAGGAATAGATGCCGGCCTGCCAGTCCATGTCGGGCAGGGTGGCGTTTTTTTCCAGCAGAATCTTCCGTTCGCCCTGCAGCTTGGTCATGATTGTGCCGTTATGTTTTTCGGCCATCGAGCCGGAGCGGTCATAGAGAATGAGAAAGTTGGCTGCCCGTCGTTCCAGGCACACCTCCTGCCCATCACTCATCCAGGAGGTCGCGGCGACGGCGGAAGAGAGGCCCGTACCGCCCGTCAGAACAACGATGGCGGTCCATATCAGGGCGAAGACGATGTTGCGAACAGGCATGAGCTACTCCTTTATTATGGCGTGGCTTGAACGGAAGGACAGCCTTCTGGTGAAAGCGGTGACTTCACTGATGCTGTAAACAGCAGGGCTGTACTGCGGGTAGTGTACAATACAATTTCAAGTCATGGTGCGGCGGGTTGGCCTCTGCGACCTGCAACGAAGAAGAGCGAAGTTTTACGAGTTCATCGAAGTTCGCTTAGCCGGAGTCTTGCTACGCTCGCCTGCCTGGTCGAGCCATGCTGATTATCTCCATGAATACAGTGTAATGATACTGAAAAAGATCCCAGAGGCAAATGCAATCGATGGAAAATTTCATTTTTCCGTACTGGTTGCCTTGCGATTCCGGGCATGGCGGATAGGAAGAAACCTGACGCTGCCTGGACGGATGAGAGATCCGGGCTGGCCGAGGGGAAGATCGCTCTGATCGGGTCGATCAGGAGGATGCGGAGGTGACCAGGCGAACACCGAGGTCAAATGCCTTCTGGCATATCTGGGGAAAAACATCCCGATGCCGCTGCAGCTTGGCGGTTTTGTCGAAATATTCCGAGGCGTACTGGTCGTAATCGCTGTACTGCAGGGTGTCCGTTGCCAGCAACAGCTCGCAGGGGCCGAAGTGACGGGCCATGATCTGGCGGCTTGATTGCAAATGGCGTTCAAGCCCCATCTGGACCAGCATTTCGTCATCGACATTCATGGTGTAGACGAGCGCGGTCTGGATGGGGTGGGGAAAGAGCGTGTGGAGATCCTTGCTGTAGTCATTGTAGGGAAAACAGAGCCGTTCGAGAAGGGCCCGGGTCGCAGCCGTCTCGGTGCCGTAATAGATTGGGCTGCCGATGACCAGCGCGTCTGTTTCACGGATTCTTTCAAGAACCGGGCTCAGTTCGTCGTGTACGGCACAGACGCCATTTTGGGGCCGATTTTTTCTTTTACAGGAAAAACAGCTGATGCAGCCCGAATAGTTCAGGTCATAGAGCTGAATCAGCTCGACCCGGGCCCCGACCGAGGCGGCCCCTGCCGTGATGTTTTCCAGCAGGGTCACGGTGTTCCAGTTTTTTCTGCGGGGGCTGCCATTGAGTGCTATGAGCTTCATCTGTATCACCTCGGAGAAAGAGGAGGGTCTGGCCCTTGGCGGGGCCTGTCCGACGGGACTCTCTGGTTTGTAACTGCAAGCAACTGTATACCATCCGCTGCCGATTGTAAGCAGATAGTGCTGCCCCTTTCATGGATTTTTTGTATCATGTGGCGGAATCAGGCGCTGCATTGTTGCCTTTATCCGAAAATCGTCAGCACGGAAAGCGCTGTTGCCGTGCCGAGAAGTTGCATGTTTTCGTCGCGGCTGAGGCTATCTGGTTCAGCCGTGTAGATGTTTTTATCTGAAACTCGTCGGCGTGGAAAGCGCTGTTGCCGTGCCGAGAAGTTGCATGTTTCGTCGTGGTTGAGGCTATCTGGTCCAGCCGTGCTGGAAGGGAATTGTATGAAGAAACAAATGTATGTCTTTGTCGTGGCCTTGGCGCTGCTCTCCTCTGTCGGAATGGCCATGGCCGAGCAGGGAACTGCGGCAGGTGAGGAGGCCGCGGGCGAGCAGAAGATACTGACCACTGGCCAGGCCGTGGTTCTGGGTATTGTCGAAGGGCTGACGGAGTATCTGCCGGTGAGTTCCACCGGTCATCTGCTGCTGGCGGAAAACATCATGGGCATCGGTCATGACCCGCAGCAATCGCCGGCGGAGCGACAACGGATCAACGAGGCGATAAACGCCTATACCATCGCCATCCAGGCCGGGGCCATCCTGGCGGTGCTCTGGCTCTACTTCGGCCGGATCAAACAGATTGTGCGTGGTCTTCTCGGTCGGGACGCGGCAGGTCGACGCCTGCTCGTCAATGTCGTGGCCGGCTTTTTGCCGGCGGCCGTTTTCGGCCTGCTGCTCAATGGCCCCATCAAGGCGTATCTTTTCGGACCCTGGCCGGTTGTCTTCGCCTGGCTGGTCGGAGGAATAGCCATTCTGGCGGTGAGTCGGCGTAACCGGAGCAGGGGAGAGGAGCAGCACTTGGGCAGGGCGATCGAAACCATGACCTGGCAGATGGCTCTGATCATTGGATTTGCCCAGTGCATCGCGATGTGGCCCGGAGTCAGTCGCAGTCTGGTCACCATCGTTGGCGGCCTGCTGGTGGGGCTGACCATGACGGCTGCGGTCGAATACAGCTTTCTCCTCGGGGTGCTGACGCTCGGGGCCGCTACCGCCTACGATACCTTGAAGCATGGGGCGCTGATGCTTGAGACCTTCGATCAGTATGCCCTGGTCCTTGGGGTGGTGGTGGCCTTTGTCGCCGCCGTCATCTCGGTGAAGTGGATGGTGGGGTACCTCTCCCGGCATGGTCTGGAGATTTTTGGTTATTATCGGGTGGTTATCGCTATCGTCACCGCGGTGTTTCTTCTGACCACCGAGGCGACGCTGCTCTGATCTGCCGGCCGCCTCTGGTCTGGGGCGGTCCGACCCTTTCTCCCCTTGTCTGTTCGTTGCCTTCTCTGTCACGCCGCTCGGCGGTCACCTCATCCAGTGATGCCGGGCTATCGGGACGTGCAGAGAGGTCGGCGGATCCCGATAAATTGAATTCTCTAACCAGCATGGCTGGACCAGGTAGCCTCAGCCACAACGAAACATGGAACTCCTCGGCACGGTGACAGGGCTTTCCGTGCTGATGCGTTTCATAGAAACCAGCATGGCTAGACCAGGTAGCCTCAGCCACAACGAAACATGGAACTCCTCGGCACGGTGACAGCGCTTTCCGTGCTGATGCGTTTCATAGAAACCAGCATGGCTGGACCAGGTATCGCAGCCACAACAAACCATGAAAATCCCGAGGAAGTGCCAACGACTTCTTGTCGGCGATTTTCGGATAAATTCTGGTCTAATTGTCGTTCGTTTATAGTCGAACATCTGAAGAAAAACGCCGGCAAGGTGATCGGCAACTCCCGCTTCGTCCTCCATTTTCTTGGTAAGAGCCGACGCTTCTGGCTGGTCCACTGCCGGAAACGGTATGTGCGCGAACGCCTGCGTACCCGACAGGGCAGCTGCCGGCAGTGTGGCTCGTGCCGCAATCTGCTCTTTACCTGCCCGACACTGACCACCGAGGGAAAGTGTCTGGTGCACGGGGTATGTCGTCCTGGTGCCTGCAAGGTCTTCCCGATCGATCAGCGTGATATCGACGAAATACGTCTGAGTGGTGGCCGCTGTGGCTACCGGTTTGCCGAGGAAGCGGTCGCCATGCCTGAAAACAGGTGGCCGTCCGCCAACTCTGCGGCACAGAGTGCAGGACCACGGGCCGTAACCCGGAATTCTCCTCAGTGCAGACTGCGGCAGGTTCGAAGTCTTTGCCGATGAAGGCGAGTACCCTCTATTCACCCGCACAGTACGCAAGCAGATGGCGTTGTCTGAGCTGCAACCATATCCCACTGGCGAGATGACCCTGAAATCGGCATGGTATGCCCCACGGTTTGTCTTGCCCCTGCCCTCCCTGGCCCCAGCGGCACAAGAGACAAAATTGCAGTTGCCCTTCAATATTGACGGGGAAGCTGTGGCTTGTTGCCACATCACATATTTGTCACGGCCGCGACAGCGGCGTCATATATCCAGTATAGGTGGGAAAATACACGATGTAGGAATTTGACAATTGGTAAGTTCGGACATAAACGTAACCTCTCTCTGATATATTTTACACAAATGTTATTAAATCTCTGATTTTGATCTGTCGGGAAAATTGGTCACCGGTAAAAATAGTGGAACTCTGACCCGTTATCACGGCAGGGTGTCGGCTGGCATATCGTTTGCTTATGATCCGGTCATAAATCAGCGATGCTTCTGCGGTATCGCCTGCTCAGCATGGCTGAACCAGGTAGCCTCAGCCACAACGAAGCATGAAACTCCTCGGTGCGGTAACAGATGCAATCACACCGATCAGTTTCATAGAAACCAGCATGGCTGGACCAGGTAGCCTCAGCCACAACGAACCATGAAACTCCTCGGCGCGGTAACAGCGTTTTCCGTGCCGATCAGTTTCATATAAACTCAATGAATACTGGAGAGAAAAGATGCACACGAAAAAAATGTTCCTGGCCGCCTCACTGGCCTGCGGCCTGTTGGCAACCTCGTTGTTTTCCGCTAAGGCCCGGGCGGCGGAGGATACCATCAAGGTCGGTATCCTGCACTCCCTGTCCGGCACCATGGCGATCAGCGAGACGACCCTCAAGGATACCATGCTGATGCTCATCGACGAGCAGAACAAAAAAGGTGGGGTGCTCGGCAAAAAACTGGAGGCGGTGGTGGTCGATCCGGCCTCCAACTGGCCCCTGTTCGCCGAAAAGGCCCGGGAGTTGATCGAAAAGGACAAGGTCGCGGTCACCTTCGGCTGCTGGACCTCCGTTTCCCGCAAGTCGGTGCTGCCGGTGTTCGAGGAACTCAACAGCCTGCTGTTCTATCCCGTCCAGTATGAGGGCGAAGAGTCGTCGCTCAACGTCTTTTATACCGGCGCGGCGCCCAACCAGCAGGCCATCCCGGCTGTCGATTACCTGATGAACGAGATCGGGGTCGAGCGCTGGGTGCTGGCCGGCACCGACTATGTCTATCCCCGTACCACCAACAAGATTCTCGAGGCGTACTTGCAAGACAAGGGGGTGGCGGCGGAAGACATCATGATCAACTACACCCCGTTTGGCCATTCCGACTGGCAGTCGATCGTCGCCGAGATCAAGAAGTTCGGCTCGGCCGGCAAGAAGACCGCGGTCGTCTCGACCATCAACGGTGACGCCAACGTCCCCTTTTACAAGGAACTCGGCAACCAGGGGATTTCTGCCGACAGCATCCCGGTTATCGCCTTTTCGGTGGGTGAGGAGGAGCTCTCCGGTATAGATACCAAACCGCTGGTCGGTCACCTGGCGGCCTGGAACTATTTCCAGTCGATCGAAGAAGATGCCAACACGGACTTCATCGCCTCGTGGCATGCATTCATCAAGAATGACAAGCGAGTCACCAACGATCCGATGGAGGCGCACTATATCGGTTTCAACATGTGGGTCAAGGCGGTGGAAAAGGCCGGTACCACCGATCCGACCGCGGTGGAGAACGCGCTCATCGGCGTGACCGTGCCAAACCTCTCCGGCGGCTATTCGGCGATGATGCCCAATCACCATATCACCAAGCCGGTGCTGATCGGCGAGATCCAGGATAACGGCCAGTTCCAGGTGGTCTGGCAGACCCCGGGCCTGGTGGCGGGAGATGCCTGGTCAGACTATCTCGAAGGGTCCAAGGACCTGATCTCCGACTGGCGGTATCCCCTGCACTGCGGCAACTACAACGTGGTCAGCAAAACCTGTTCAGGCAGTAAATAAGGAGTCGGAGCTCCCTTTGCCGGCGGGCCGCACACGGCCTTCCGGCTCTCCGTCGATCTCTCCTCCGGCAGACAGCGGCCGCTGGCCTTTAGCCTGGCCGCTGCCTGACACCAGACTGTTTGCCGGTTATGGGACGTCTTTTTCCAGGATCGACGACAACCCGAACCAATGACGTGTTCTCATGAATCATCGCCTCGTGACATGCTGCGTTCTGTTGCTGACGCTGTTGGCGGCGGGAGTGGCTGCCGCCTCACCGCTTGCGGACGGTATCACCCTGCTGGGCAGTAAGAGTTTTAAGGAAAAGTCCCAGGGAATCGATAAGATTGCCGAGAGCGGCGACCCGAAAGCCGAGGTCATGCTCACCGCTCTGCTCGAGGGACGACTGTTCTTCACTAAGGCGGACCAGGTACTGGTCAGCTGCCGGGCGGCAGTGGCCGGTTGTGACGGGGTCGAGGTGCTCAGTGGCCGGGAGCTTGGCCAACTGGCCAAGAAGGGCCTCGGCCGCATTGCCATCAACAACAGCCTGCGCGGACAGCTGAAAAGTCGTCTGGCCACCCTCAATCTCACCAGTGACGATCCCGCAGTACGGCTTGCGGCGGTGCAGACCATGTATGGCGACATTACCGCCGACCAGAGTGGCCTGTTTGCTGATCTGTTGACCAGGGAGCAGGATGCCCGGGTCCAGCAGGCCCTGACCACGGCTCTGGCCCTGGCCCAGCTGAAGAGTGACGACCTCGATATCCGCCAGGCGGCCTTGGCCGAGTTGGCTGGCAATCTCGATCCCTCGGTGCGAAACGCCTTGACCGCGCTGGCGTCCCAGGAGCAGGAGGTGTCGATCAAGAACCAGCTGCAGCGGGTGCTCAAGGGGATCGACTCCCAGATCGCCTGGTATGCCAAGCTCGAGACGATCTTTTTCGGCATGAGCCTGGGCTCGGTGCTGGTGCTGGCGGCCATCGGCCTGGCGATCACCTTCGGAGTCATCGGGGTGATCAATATGGCCCATGGCGAGCTGATCATGATCGGTGCCTACACCGCCTATGTGATCCAGGAACTGCTGCCCGGCCAGATCGGTCTGGCCCTGGCGCTGGCGGTGCCGGCGGCCTTTCTGGTCTCGGCCCTGGTGGGTATCGTCATCGAACGTTCGGTGATCCGTTTTCTCTATGGCCGGCCGCTGGAGACCCTGCTCGCCACCTTCGGTATCAGCCTCATCCTGCAGCAGGCGGTCCGGACCATCTTCTCGCCGCTCAACCGCAGCGTCGCCACCCCGGACTGGATGAGCGGCTCGATCGTCATCAACCCGGTGCTGTCGCTGACCGCCAACCGGGTCACCATTTTCTTCTTTTCCCTGGCGGTGTTCGGCCTGCTCTTTCTGTTGATGAAAAAGAGCAGCATCGGTCTACAGGTGAGGGCCGTCTCCCAGAACAGGGGGATGGCCAGGGCCATGGGGGTCCGCGCGGCCCGGGTCGACGCCCTGACCTTCGGGCTCGGCTCGGGCATCGCCGGAATCGCCGGGGTCGCCCTGTCGCAGCTCACCAACGTCGGCCCCAATCTCGGCCAGGCCTATATCGTCGACTCGTTCATGGTGGTGGTCTTCGGTGGGGTCGGCAATCTCTGGGGCACCCTGCTGGGTGGGCTCTCTTTGGGGGTGGCCAATAAATTTCTCGAACCCTGGAGCGGGGCGGTGCTGGCCAAGATCATCATCCTGGTCTTCATCATTCTCTTTATCCAGAAACGGCCGCAGGGGCTGTTTCCGCAACGGGGCCGCGCCGCCGATTGACACCATCCGTCACCGCCGGGCTGTCATCTGCTGGTAGCCCACGCTCTGTTCGCGGGTCTGTCAACGTCAATGCCGCTTCATTTTCAACCAGTGTGAATGTCATGAAAACTCTTTTTCCCGGCAGCCGGGCCTCGTTCGCCCTGCTCGGCCTGCTGGTCGCCGCGGCGGTGGTGGTGCCGGTGTGCAACCTTGCCCTGCCGGAGGCGAGCCTGTTCCATGTCTCGACCTTTACCATGGCGCTCTGGGGTAAATACCTCTGCTACGCCCTGCTGGCTGTTTCCGTCGATCTGGTCTGGGGCTATCTCGGCATCCTCAGCCTTGGCCACGGTGCCTTTTTTGCCCTGGGCGGTTATGCCATGGGCATGTATCTGATGCGGCAGATCGGCGATCGCGGGGTGTACGGCAACCCCCTGCTTCCCGATTTTATGGTTTTTCTCAACTGGCAGGATCTGCCCTGGTTCTGGCACGGCTTCAACTGGTTCCTCTTTGCGATGATCATGGTAGTGCTTCTGCCGTCGCTTCTGGCCTTTGTTTTCGGCTGGCTCGCCTTCCGCTCCCGGGTCACCGGGGTCTATCTGTCGATTATCACCCAGGCCATGACCTATGCCCTGATGCTGGCGTTTTTTCGCAACGAGATGGGCTTTGGCGGCAACAACGGTCTGACAGATTTCAAGGATATCCTCTCGTTTTCCCTACAGAACGACGGAACACGGGCCGGCCTGTTCGCGGCCTCGGCCCTGGCCCTGGCCGGTGGCTATCTGGCCTGCCGCCAGATCAGCATGTCCCGGCTTGGCCGAGCCTGCACCGCGGTGCGGGACCAGGAATCGCGGCTGAGGTTTTTCGGTTATCGGGTCGAGAACATCAAACTGTGGATCTTCACCTTTTCCGCCGCCCTGGCCGGGGTGGCCGGCGCCCTCTATGTGCCCCAGGTGGGGATCATCAACCCCACCGAGTTCTCACCGCTCAACTCGATCGAGATCGTCATCTGGGTGGCGGTCGGCGGGCGCGGCACCCTCTATGGCGCGGTGGTCGGGGCGCTGCTGGTCAACTATGCCAAGAGCTGGCTGACTGCGGCCTTTCCCGATGCCTGGCTCTTTGGCCTCGGCGCGCTGTTTGTGCTGGTGACCCTGTTTCTGCCGCGCGGGGTCGTCGGTATCTTCAAGAAAAAGGAGGCCCGCTGATGCGCAACGCAACCATCCGCTCGCTGTTGGCCAAGGACGAGGTCTTTCCCTTTCTGGTACCCGAGACGCCGCCGGATCTCGATCTGAGCCACGGGGTGATCCTCTATCTCGAGTCGATTTCCGTCAGTTTCGATGGCTTTAAGGCGATCAACGATCTCAATCTCTATATCGACGACGGCGAACTGCGCTGTATCATCGGGCCCAACGGCGCGGGCAAGACCACCATGATGGATATCATCACCGGCAAGACCCGGCCTGACACCGGCTCCGCCTGGTTCGGCGGCCGGATCAACCTGCTGCGGCTCGACGAACCGCAGATCGCCGAGGCGGGGATCGGTCGCAAGTTCCAGAAGCCGACTGTATTCGAACAGCTGACCGTCTGGGAAAACCTGGAGCTGGCCATGGCCGGCCCCAAGCATGTCTGGGCCACGCTCACCGCCAGAACCACCAGCGCCCAGCAGGATCGAATCCGTGAGACCATGCGGTTGATCGGCCTGGAGACGGCGGACAGCATCCTCGCCGGCGCCCTCTCCCATGGCCAGAAGCAGTGGCTCGAGATCGGCACCCTCTTGATGCAGAATCCCAAACTGCTGCTGATCGACGAGCCGGTCGCCGGCATGACCCAGCAGGAGATGGAGCGCACCGCCGAACTGCTCACCGGCCTGGCCGGGCCCCATTCGGTCGTTGTGGTGGAACATGACATGGACTTTATCCGCTCCATCGCCCGCAAGGTCTCGGTGCTGCATCAGGGCTCGATTCTGGCCGAAGGCACCATGGACGAAGTGCAGAACAATCAGAAGGTGATCGAAGTCTACCTGGGGGAATAGCCATGCTGCGTATTGAACAGCTCAATCAGTTTTACGGCGAGAGCCATACCCTCTGGGATATCGACATGGTGGTGCCAGAGGGGCAGTGCACCACCCTGATGGGCCGCAACGGCGTGGGTAAGACGACCCTGCTCTCCTGCATCATGGGTCTGTTGCCGGTACAATCGGGGCGGATCGTGCTGGCCGGCGCCGATATCGCCTCTCTGCCGGTGGAGCGGCGGCCCGACCTGGGTATCGGCTATGTGCCCCAGGGGCGGCAGATCTTTCCGCTGTTGACGGTCAAGGAAAACCTGGAGATCGGCTTGACCGGTTCCGGCGGCAACGGGCGCAGGGCGATCCCCGAGCTGATCTTCGAGCTGTTTCCGGTGCTGCAGGAGATGCTCGGCCGGCGGGGCGGCGATCTCTCCGGCGGCCAGCAGCAGCAGCTGGCCATCGGCCGGGCCTTGGTGCTGGAGCCGCAGCTGCTGATTCTCGACGAGCCCACCGAGGGTATCCAGCCCAACATCGTCGCCGAGATCGGCGAGATCATCGGCCGGCTGCGCCGAGAGCTGGGCATGACCATCCTGCTGGTGGAGCAGAAGCTGAAATTCGTCCGGGCGGTCACCGACCGGTTCGTGATCTTCGACCGGGGCCGGGCCATGGTCAATGGGCCCATCGAGAAACTGGGCGCCGATCTGGTCCGCGAGTATCTGACGGTATGACGGCCCGGTTGACGGCCGCGGGGGAAGGGGCCGGCTGGCAGGCCCATCTGCAGCTCGGTTACCGGCGGCGGGGCGATATCACGATTCTGGCCGAAAACAGCCACCGGGGACCGCTCAGGGTACAGCAGCCCCTCTATCCGGAGGGCGGGGTCTGTCACACCTGCATCCTCCATCCGCCGGGCGGCGTGGTGGGTGGTGACCAGCTGGCGCTGCGGCTCGATGTCGACCGCGGAGCCCATGCCCTGGTGACGACCCCCGGGGCGACCAAGTTCTACCGCTGTAGCGGGCGTGGCGCCGTTCTCCACCAGCGCCTTCGGGCCAACGCCGGCCGGCTGGAGTGGTTGTCCCAGGATACTATCGTTTTCCCCGGGGCCGACGCCGAAATCGTCACCGAGGTTTTTCTCGATGAGGCGGCCTCGTTTATCGGCTGGGAGGTGCTCTGTCTCGGCCTCCCCACCAGGGGGGAGCGATTTGACCATGGGCGCCTGAGAAGCGCGATCGTCCTTCATCGCGATGGTCGGCCCCTCTTTGTCGATCGGCTGAGTGTCTGTTCCGCGGCCGACCTCGACAGTCCCGCCGGGCTGCGCTCCCTGCCGGTCAGCGCGACCATGCTGGCCACCGGGGTCGAGCAGGACCAGCTGACCGGTCTGGCCGAACTGTTGCCGATGGAGGAGGGGATGCTGGCGGCGATGACCCTGCAGGGCGATCTGCTGGTGATCCGCTGCCTCGGCGATTCGACCTTTACGGTCCGGGAGGTGTTTCAGGCGGTCTGGCGGCTGCTGCGGCCGCATCTTTTCGGTCGCCCGCCATGTCCGCCACGCATCTGGTCCACCTGAGCTGAGCCACTGTTTATCCGAAAATCGTCAGCACGGAAAATTCCTTTACCGAGGCGACGATTTTCATGGTTCGTTGTGGCTGAGGCGCTATGGTCCAGCCATGCTGGTTTATATGAAACTCGCCAGTGCGGAACGCTCTGTTGCCGCGCCGAGGAAGTTTCATGCTTCGTTGTGGCTGAGGCGCTCTGGTCCAGCCATGCTGGTTTATATGAAACTCGCCAGTGCGGAACGCTCTGTTGCCGCGCCGAGGACGTTTTATGCTTCGTTGTGGCTGAGGCTCTATGGTCCAGCCATGCTGGTTTGAAGCTCTTTATGTGTTGGCGCCTGCGGCATCATCCCCGGCCGGAGTGCGCTGTAACCTTCGTTATGAGGGAGAGATATGGAACTGACACCACGGGAAAAGGATAAATTGCTCATTTTTACCGCCGGTCTGCTGGCGGAGCGCCGCCGCGAGCGCGGTCTCAAACTCAACTATCCGGAAGCGGTGGCCTTGATCAGCGCGGCCATCCTCGAAGGGGCGCGGGACGGCAGGAGCGTGGCCGAGCTGATGTCCTCTGGCCGGTCCCTGCTTGGCCGCGACGAGGTGATGGAGGGGGTGGCGGAGATGGTGGCGGAGGTGCAGGTCGAGGCGACCTTCCCCGACGGCACCAAGCTGGTCACGGTCCACAATCCCATCCAGTGAGAAGGGTAAACGTTTACAGATCCGGGTTACGGACCATTCCCGGTATCACCGGTGAACGATTACTGAGAATGAACGGAAGGAGGAGATGATGATACCAGGTGAACTTCTTGCCGCGAGTGGCGAGATTGAACTGAACGCAGGACGGCCCACCGTCATTCTCGAGGTGAAGAACAATGGCGACAGACCGATCCAGGTCGGCTCGCATTACCATTTTTTCGAGACCAATCCGGCCCTGGTCTTTGACCGGGAACAGGCCCGGGGCTTCAGGCTCAACATCGCCGCCGGCACCGCCGTGCGCTTTGAGCCAGGGCAGCTCCGCAAGGTCGAGCTGGTAGCCTATGCGGGTGAGCGGAAGGTCTTTGGATTCAACGGCGCGGTGATGGGCGCTTTGGAGGGCAGGTGATGGTAACGATTTCGCGACAGGGCTATGCCGAGATGTTCGGACCCACCACCGGTGATCGGGTCCGACTGGCCGACACCGAGCTGTGGCTCGAGGTGGAAAGGGACTATACCGTCTACGGCGATGAGGTGAAGTTCGGCGGCGGCAAGGTGATTCGGGACGGTATGGGCCAGAGTCAGCGGGGCGGGGCGGAGAGCGTCGATCTGGTGATCACCAATGCGCTCATCGTCGACCACTGGGGTATCGTCAAGGCCGATATCGGCATCGAGGCCGGCCGGATCAGCGGCATCGGCAAGGCCGGCAATCCCGATATCCAGCCGGGAGTCGATATCATCGTCGGCCCGGGCACCGAGGTGATTGCCGGCGAAGGTTCGATTGTCACCGCCGGTGGTCTCGACGCCCATATCCATTTCATCTGTCCCCAACAGGTGGACGAGGCGCTGGCCAGTGGCATCACCACCATGATCGGCGGTGGCACCGGTCCGGCCACCGGCACCAACGCCACCACCTGCACCCCCGGGGCCTGGAACCTTGCCCGGATGCTCCAGGCCAGTGAAAACCTGCCGATGAATCTCGGCTATCTCGGCAAGGGCAATGCCAGTCTGCCCGAACCGTTGCGCGAACAGGTGGCGGCAGGGGCGATGGGGCTGAAGCTCCATGAAGATTGGGGGACCACTCCGGCGGCCATCGACAACTGTCTCGCCGTCGCCGAGGAGATGGATGTGCAGGTGGCGATCCACACCGATACCCTGAACGAATCCGGCTTTGTCGAAGAGACCATCGCCGCCTTCAAGGACCGTACCATCCACACCTACCATACCGAAGGGGCCGGGGGCGGCCATGCCCCGGATATCATCAAGGCCTGCGGCCTGGAAAACGTGCTGCCGTCGTCGACCAATCCGACCCGGCCCTATACCGTCAATACCGTCGACGAGCATCTCGATATGCTGATGGTCTGTCATCATCTCAGCCCGAAGATTGCCGAAGACGTGGCCTTTGCCGAATCCCGCATCCGCCGGGAGACCATCGCCGCCGAGGACATCCTTCACGATCTTGGTGCCTTTTCGATGATTTCCTCCGATTCCCAGGCCATGGGCCGGGTGGGTGAGGTGATCATCCGCACCTGGCAGACGGCCCACAAGATGAAGGTGCAGCGGGGCAGTCTGCCGGATGATCCGGGGGGCAACGATAACTTCCGGATCAAGCGCTATGTCGCTAAATACACCATCAATCCGGCCATAGCCCATGGCATCTCCCACGAGGTCGGCTCGGTTGCGGTGGGTAAGCTGGCCGATCTGGTGCTGTGGAAGCCGGCTATGTTCGGGGTCAAGCCGAGCCTCGTGATCAAAGGCGGCATGATCGCCATGGCGCCGATGGGCGATGCCAACGCCTCGATTCCCTCGCCGCAGCCGGTCCATTACCGGCCGATGTTCGGCGCCCTGGGGGCGGCGGTGCCGGCCACCTCGATGACCTTCCTCTCTCAGGCGGCCGCCAAGGCCGGCCTGGCAGAGCGGCTCGGTCTGCGATCGCTTGTCGGGGTCAGCCGCAACTGTCGCGGTATTGGTAAAAAGGATATGGTCCACAATGCATATATGCCAGTCATCGAGGTGGATGCCCAGACCTATGAGGTGCGGGCCGATGGCGAGCTGCTGGTCTGCGAGCCGGCGGCGGTCCTGCCCATGGCCCAGCGCTATTTCCTCTTTTGACACCAGCATGGCTGGACCAGATAGCCTCAGCCACAACGAAGCATGCAACTCCTCGGCGCGGCAACAGAGCTTTCCGTGCTGATGAGCTTCATATAACCAGCATGGCTGGACCAGATAGCCTCAGCCACAACGAAGCATGCAACTCCTCGGGGCGGTAACAACGTTTTCCGTGCTGATGAGCTTCATATAACCAGCATGGCTGGATCATAGAACCTCAGCCACAACGAAGCATGAAATTCCTCGGGGCGGTGACAGAGCTTTCCGTACTGACGAGTTTCGGATAAAAGGGACAAGCGATGTTGGAACTGACGAGAAAAGCGACAGGAGGCCGGCCGGAGCGTAGCGTTCAGTTGAGCTGGCAGAAGCGGGTCAGGAGCAGGCTGCGGGTCCGCCTCGATAACGGTGCGGAGGCGGGCATCTTTCTGGCCCGGGGCACCGTCCTGCGTGGCGGCGATATCCTGGTCGGCAAGGATGGCGAGCTGGTGGCGGTGGTGGCGGAGCCGGAGACGGTCTCCGTGGTGCGGGTCGAGGATTCATTACTCTTTGCCCGCCTCTGCTATCACCTTGGTAACCGGCACGTACCGCTTGCCATCCGGCCCGGCTGCCTCTGCTATCTGCACGACCATGTGCTCGATGCAATGGTGGTTAAGCTCGGCGGTTCGGTATCGGTGGCAGAGGCGCCGTTTGAGCCGGAACACGGCGCCTACGCTGGCCATGATCACTCCGCTGGCGGCCATCACCATGACTGAAGAGGGCTTGCGCCTGGTGCGGCTGCTGCAACTGGTCAGCCCGACCCTGCCCACCGGCTCGTTCAGCTATTCCCAGGGGCTCGAATGGGCGGTCGAGGCCGGCTGGGTGCGTGATGCCGAGAGTCTTGGCAACTGGTTGACCGATTGCCTGCACCGTTCCCTGGCCCGGGTCGATATTCCCATCTTGAGCATGATGTATGGCAGCTGTCGCCAGCATGATCTGCAGCGCCTTGTCGACTGCTGCGACCTGCTGCTCGCCTGTCGCGAGAGCCGGGAACTGCGGGCTGAGGAGCAGCAGCGGGGTCGGGCCATGGCCACTCTGCTGGCCGGGCTCGATCTGCTGCGGGACAAGCCCTGGCAAGAGGCGCTTTGCCGCAGTCAGCTGGCGGGGTTTGCCTTTGCCGCGGCCGGCTGGCGGATCGAGGTGCGGGAGGCGGCCGTCGGCTATCTCTGGGCCTGGCTGGAAAACCAGGTGCTTGCCGGGGTGAAGATCATCCCTCTCGGTCAGACCGCGGGGCAACTGCTGTTGCTGCGGCTGGGCGAGGAGATACTGGCGACAAGCGATCTCGGCCTGGGGTTGGCCGAGGAGGAAATCGGCGCCTCGTCCATGGCCCTGGCCCTGGCCAGCAGTCTCCACGAGGCCCAGTATACCCGGCTGTATCGTTCGTAATCAGAGGAGAAAAACGTCATGAGCATGGAAAAAAGAGGACCGCTGCGGGTCGGGGTCGGCGGACCGGTGGGTTCGGGCAAGACCGCCCTGCTGGAGCGGCTCTGCCACAGCCTGGGCGACCGCTACCAGATGGCGGTGGTCACCAATGATATCTACACCCGCGAGGATCAGGAGTTTTTGATCAGAAAGAAGGCGCTGCCGGTTGACCGCATTGCCGGAGTAGAGACCGGCGGCTGTCCGCACACCGCGATCCGCGAGGATGCCTCGATGAACCTGGCGGCCATCGATGAGCTGATGGCGAAAATTCCCGGGCTTGAGCTTATTCTCGTGGAGAGCGGCGGCGATAACTTGAGCGCCACCTTCAGCCCGGAGCTGGCGGATCTGGCCATCTATGTGATCGATGTGGCGGCAGGTGACAAGATCCCGCGTAAAGGCGGGCCAGGCATCACCCGTTCGGATCTGCTGGTAATCAACAAGATCGATCTCGCACCACTGGTCGGCGCCTCACTGACGGTAATGGCGGAAGACAGCCGCCGGATGCGCGGCGATCGGCCCTTTGTCTTTGCCAATATGAAGACCGGTCAGGGGCTCGATGAGATTATCCGGTTTATCGAGCATGAGGGGATGCTGGTCGGCTGAACCCTGGGATGCAGGGAGCCGTAAGGCATTTACCTTCCTACCTTCTGTTCAATTGCCAGAAGCAGTCGTTCGGCAATATCCTCTCCGGTAGCGGCCGCTATCTCACGGATGCAGGTGGGGCTGGTGACATTGATTTCAGTGATACGGCCGTCAATGACATCGAGCCCGACAAACATCAGTCCCAACTCCTGGATCTTTGGCTTGACCGCGGCGCAGACCTCTTTCTCTCTCTTGGTCAACTTTTCGACGACCCCCTATCCTCCCACCGCAAGATTCGCCCGAAATTCTCCTTGCTGGGGAAGGCGCGCCAGGCTATGCTCGGGAGCTTCACCGTCAACCAGCAGAATACGTTTGTCTCCGGTGCTGACCTTGGGCAAAAAGGTCTGAGCCATCAGCGTTCGTTCTCCATTGCCCATTGCTTCCAGAATGGCGTTGGTGTTGCAGTCATTGGCTGAGAGTTTGAAGATGCCCATGCCCCCCATGCCGTCCATGGGTTTGATCACCGCCTGTTGTTCCTCCATGATAAAGGTCTTGATCCGCTGTATATTCCGTGTAATAAGGGTACGGGGGCTGAGTTCGGGAAAGTAGCTGATGAAGAATTTTTCATTGACCTGACGCAGGGCATTGGGGGGATTGACCACGAGCGTTCCCTGTCGTTCCGCCATTTCGAGGATGTAAGTGGTATAGATATATTCCATGTCAAAGGGAGGGTCTTTGCGCATGAGGATAACATCGAGGTCCGGGAGGGTGAAGGTCTGTGCCGGGCTCAGCCGAACGTAGTCTTCAGGGCGATCGTAGACCTCGATTTCCTGAGCCGTCACCATTGCCACACCCTGTTGCACAAACAGATCGGCCTGCTGGAAATAGTAGAGCCGGTGTCCTCGCTTCTGTGCTGTTAGAAGCATTGCAAAGGTTGAATCCTTGTAGGTTTTTATGGTTTCTATTGCATCCATAAGGACGCCGATGCTAAGAGACATGACGCTCTCCGATACGTTTTCGAGGTGGAATTGAAGATGTCGATGGACGGGTAAAACCTCCGCGCTGTCGCGTGCTCGGTCTCAAACGATTCTCCGCTGTATCCTATGTACCACCGAATACTACCTGCAAGCGAAAAGAGCTACCATGCAAATTTCGAAAATAATAGATGAACTTGTCCTGCGCGATGCGATCCATACCCTGGATTGCGGACGCAGGGGGATTGAAAAGGAAGGCTTGCGTTATACCAGCAGTGACCGTCTTGCCCAGACGCCCCATCCCCGCTCGCTGGGTTCACCCCTGACCCATCCGGAAATCACCACCGATTACGCAGAGAGCATGCTTGAACTGGTAACCCCGGCCTTCCGTAACCGACGGGATACCCTGACCCACCTCCGCTTTCTGCACCGGGTGCTGGCCGCAGACAATGAAGGGTATATCCTCAACGGTTCAATGCCGGCCTATATCGCCGATACGGAAGCGGTGGCTATCGGCCGGTACGGCGATTCCAACCAGGGAAAGATGCGGACGCTCTATCGCAAAGGGCTGGCGCTGCGCTACGGCAAGGCGATGCAGCTCATTTCCGGCATGCATTTCAATTACTCGCTTTGCCTGGATGTGTTCCGCAATTATGCGGAAATCCTCGGTCAGATCTTCAGTCAGCCGTTCATTGATAAGAGTTATATGAACCTTGTCCGCAACATCCGCATCCATGCCTGGTTGATCTCCTATCTCTTTGGCCATTCACCGGCGGTCGACAGTTCATTTTTCAACGGCAGGCCGCATGCCCTCGATACGCTCGATGAGAGTACGCTCTATCTGCCCTATGCTACCTCACTGCGCATGAGTGATATCGGCTATCACAACAAGACGCCTGTGATCGTTTGCGCCAATACCCTTGGCCAGTACATTGGTGATCTGCAGAAGGCGGTCTTTGCCCCGTCGGTGCAGTATGAAGCGCTCGGCTTGCGCGACAACGATGGGCACCTGCAGCAGATCAGCACCAACATCATGCAGATCGAAAATGAATATTACAGCGTGGCCAGACCGAAACAGATCAGCGGCGAAGGAGAGACCACCCTGGCGGGTCTTGCCCGTCGCGGTATCGCCTATGTGGAGTTACGTGCTCTGGACATCAACTGTTTTGACTGGGCGGGAATCAGCCAGAGGCAGCTCGATTTTCTGGAGCTTTTCATGCTCTTCTGCCTCTTTCGGCCGGCGCCTGAACTCGATGCGGCAATGGATGGTGTGTGCACTGTCAATGGCGCCCGGGTTGCCGCCAGAGGCCGTGATCCCCAGCTTCGGCTCGATAATTTCGGCCGCCACCAGCGTATTGCCGAGTGGGGCAAGCAGATTCTCGAGGCGATGATTCCTATCGCCGAGGCGATGGACAGGGAGAAGCATCGGCCGCATTATCTGAGCATTGTCGAACGGATGCTGGAGCTGATCCGTGATCCGGAACTGACGCCTTCAGCTCGTATTCTGCGCTACCTCAGAGGAGAGGAGGGGGGCGCGCCGATGACCTACCACCGTTTTATCACCGATCTCAGCCGCAAACATATGGAAAAGAGCCGGCGGGTAGGTATTACTCCGGCCGAGCGGGCCAAGGTGACGGCCGATGCCAAGGCGTCATGGCAGAAGGCCAAGATGCTGGATGAGGCGTCCAGGGGTGTCGATTTTGAGCAGTATCTAAAAGAATATTTCGCTACGATCAGGGCCGTCTGAGCGGATGATGACATTATTTGCATCCGCCTCGGCAGGCAGGTTGCCGCCCGTATCGTAGATATGCCGGGTTTCTTCACCTTTTCTTACCGCCCGCAACCGATTTGCCCATATCGTCATAGAAATAGCTGGTCGTGCCATTCAGACCGACCAGGCGGTGTGCGTCATCAAAAATGAACGTAGAGGTGCTGTCGCCCGTCATAGAATATAAAACAGGGGAGTGTCCCTGGTTTTCTACTGGTTTTCTACCTGGTTTTCCTGAACGCCTCCGCTCCCGTCAGAGGTAATTCAGAGGGAGGGATCGGTGGTGAAGTTTGAACGTTCTTGGAGGCTAAGGGAAATATCCGTTTCCCCCTTGACAATACTTATCATGGCTGGATGTCCCCTATTTCACACACTTTGTCCTATTATCGCCTGGCTTTAAATTCTGACATTACATATTGGACAATAATAGAAATAAAGAACCCTACAACTAAATTTATAAAAAAGGCAATTTTAAAAAAAGGGTCTAGGTATCCAATATGTAAATAATTAACAAACAAAAAAATAATCGATGAGCACAGGGCTGCCAAAACAGATGAAATAAAAATTCTTTTAAAAAAGAACTGAAAAAAAATAGAAACACCCATGACAATACCTGCAAAAATAAATATTCCCAAATTTTGTTCGTTCATCGTATGCCTTAGATCTTTACTCTTCTATTAATTGTCACGGAGTACAGCATTGTCGTTGTCGAGCATCATTGAATGCTCCTTGTCCATACTTATCAACAGCACCATGGTAGACTTGTGCTTTATGCTTACAACTCCCACGAGAAAGTTTATGGGTAACTTTATTACAGGCACTATACATACATTGTTTGAACTCATCGTCACATTGCCTCTTGCTCTTTCCCTGCCTTTTGCCATCACAACCATAACATTTGTCATGAGCAGCACAGCAACTTGAGAAGCAAAAACCAAATGGATTATCGGGAACAAGGGGTTCATTCCAACCTGAACCACATGTTTTTAATCCTTCTGGATCAACCACATTAACCGGATCATTTTGGACATACGCATAGAGATTTATCCCTCCAGCCAACCCAATCGGATCAGCAGAAATGTACCGTCCCGTTTCCGGATCATAAAACCTGTGCCAGTTATAATGCAACCCCGTTTCAGCATCAAAGTACTGGCCCGGAAAGCGGATATTGTTCACAATCGTCTCAACCTGAACCTGAGCCTTGCCGAACGGATCATATACCGCCTGCCAGACAACAGTGCCTATACTGTCAACCAGCTGTTGCGGTGTGCCAAGATGGTCGTTGAGAGCATAATAAACGGTAGCGGCATCGCCAGATCCGTAAATTTTCACTGCGAACAGGGCGCCGTCGAGATAGATATAGTCCCGTAGGGTTGTACCTGTTTCATCAACCTCGGTCAGCAGATTACCGCTCTGATCATAGGCATAATACGTCGTTTCAGCGTCGACGGTTTTGCTGGTTCGCCGGTTGTAGGCGTCGTAGGTGTAGCTGGCGACAATCACACCTTCCCGCTCGACCGTTACCAACCTGTTGAGACCATCGTAGGAGAAGGCAAATACTCCATCAGAGACGGTGTTGCCGTTGGCATCGAGAGCATATGCACGTGGCCCTGACGGGTTGGTTATTTGTACCAGTCGGCTGCTACCCGGTTGATACGAGTAGTCTGCCGCATCGCTAGTCGCTATCGGTGCCGATACGCCCTCGATCGTCGTCACCCGGCCCAGCGGATCCCTGGTGAAGTGGTAGTGCAGGCCGCCTGCGCTGAGAGCCATCAACTGATAGCGCTGGTCATAGCTGCGACGCGCCTGGAGTCCCTGGCCAAAATCGTAGGCGGTAACCGGGCCAAACGGCAGGTAGCTGGCGTTCCCCATAACGGTGACGTCATCGAACTGCAACCCATTGATCCGACCTACAGTATCGTAGAGATAGGTGACCTTCAATCCGCTGGGGTAGGTTATTGTGGAGAGTTCGCCGGTCGCATCATCATAGCCGTAATGGCTGGTCAAGGTCAACGAGCCAGAACTGCGGCTCTCGCTGTCTATCTGGCCCATGACGGTGTAGCTGTAGCTGGTCGAGCCGGAGCTGTCGGTGATCTGAGCCAGATGGCCGGTACCGCCTGCGGCGGTATCATAGACTATCGTCTGGCTCTCGACTCCGTTCACCGTCACCGTAACAGGTCGATTCACGGCATCGTAACGATAGCCGACCACCGTGCCAGAGTCCTGGGTTGCGGTCATCAGATTCCCCGCAATGTCATAGCGGTACGTCGTCGTACCGCTTTCCGGTGAAACCCGGCCGATTCTGTTGCCGAAATCATCGTGGATGAAACTGGTCAGATGCCCCTCGGCATCGGTTACCGAAATCTGAAGGTCGCCGTTGTTGTAGACAAAAGAGGTGGTTTCTTCTCCGGGCGCCAGTACCTTGGTGATTCGGCCCAGGGAGTCGATCGTATAATCGGTCTGCTGCCCCATCTCGTTGATGATGGCCACCAGATGGCCGACCTCGTCATAGTCCTGTTTGCTGCGGCTGCCGTCCGGGTTGATGGTCGCGGTCAACCGGCCTGATTCATCATAGACAAACTCCTGATAACGCTGCAGGGCGCCAGTGCTGTCCTGGATTTCACGGCGGATTCCCTGTCCTCTGGCATCGTAGGCAAAGACAATGGAATTACCCAGATTGTCTGTGATTCTGGCAATCAGGCCCATGCCGTCATACTGGTAACGGATGGTCCGACTGCCGGGGGCGGTGACAGATTCCAGCCGGCCCGCAGAATCATAGGCAAAGCGGCTGGTCAGTGTGCCGACAATGCGGGAGAGGAGTTGTCCCCTGCTGTCGTATTCGCTTTCGGTTGTCAGCCCATTGGCATCGGCGATCCTCTCCGGGAGGCCGAATGCGTTATAATCGCTGTAGACGGTAAGATGGCCAAGGCCGTTGGTGATGGTATGCAGCTGTCCGCGATTATTTCCTTGCGCGGCATCGTTGGCATAGTAGGTGAAGCTCACCACATCCGCCACGTCGTCGCGGGGACCGTCTATTGTCGCGATCCGGCCCAGGCTGTCATAGCTGTAGGTCGTCGTCCGGGTCACGTCGCCGTCCGGGCTGGCAATGGTCTTTTCCCTGGTGAGAAGATTACCGGCGGTGTCGTAAGAGTACACCGTTTCGACCGTTGCTCCACTACCCGCGACAGCCGGCTCGATCGTTCTGGTTCGCCAGGCGGTATCTGGCGCATATTCCCACGACGTCGCCCGCTCGTTGACGGTGCCGACAGCCTCCACTTTCCGGGTCCGATTGCCGGCATCGTCATAGCTGTACTTGGTGACAATCCCCCTGGCATCGGTCATCGAGCTCACCTGCAGCCGCTCGTTATAGGTAGAAAAGATACGGCCCTGGGAACCGCAGGACGAGCAGCCGGGGCCGATGGCCGATTCGACCGAGGCAATGCCCTTATCCACCTTCAGGGCGTAGCTGGTGGTTACGCCCAGGGCATCGGTCACCTCCCTCGTAAAATCGTCTCCATAGCTGATCTGCACCGCGTCCAGACCGCCCGCTTGGGCCGAACTGATCACGCGGTCCTCGTCATCATAGACAACCGCAAGAACCCGCTGGTCGGTCTCGTCGACAATCCCGGTCAGGTTGTGAATATCGCGTGCGTCTTCATACAGATACTGCCGGGTGCTGTTGTCCGGCCTGGTGACCGAAATGAGGTTGTCATTGGCGTCATAGCTGTAGCTGTAGATTCCCTGTGGCGTCTGCATGGCGGTCACAGAGCCGTTGTCGTAGGTGTAGTTGATCGTTCGGCCGAAGCTGTCGGTTACCGTGGTCAACAGGCCGGCGTCGTAGGTATAACTGTGGCTGTTACCGTTCTTGTCGGCCATCGACACGAGGGCGCCATCGCCGTTGAACACCTGGACACCGCCATCGCTTGCGGTGAGACGATACTGGCTGCCCTCCTGGACAATGACTCTTTTCCTGCCGACCTCGTTGACCCACTTGCCATCGACGATGCTGTACAGGGTATGGCGGCCGCCGGACCTGATATGGACGATACTGTCGGCCGCAATCTCGAGCCTGTCAAAGAGATTGACCGACCAGCCAAAACCGAGCGGGGAACGCAGTTCGCTCTGGGAGTTGTATTCCCTGGTAACCGACAGGGCGAGACCGGGGCCGCTGGTGCTGTAATCGGTCTCCTGCAGGTATTTGTTGCCGGTGGCGAAGTTCACTTGATGGCCGGAGATGTAGGGGGCGCTGCCCGCCTGACCGGTCGTTGGCGACAGCAGCAGGAATAGGCCACAGACTGCCGCCGGCAGGCTTCGCCAGGCACATAGGAAGCGATAACGATCATGTCGTCTATCGATAATATGGTTTTCATCGGCCGTTACCGCAGGAAAAATGTTCATGGCATATTGTCCAATCCAGAAAATTCATCTCGTTGCATGCCAATACGGGCTCGCATGTGTCAGGCTATTTGAGGGTCATGATATCGTCGACCATGCCGTTGCCGCGAATGAGAAAGCCCTGGATGTATTCCAGTTCGTTGTCCGGCTGGGCCTCCTTGAGGTCATGCTCGAGATCACGATTGATGGTTTGCCAGCTGCCGTTGGCGCTTTCTGGACCGAGCCCGTGATGGACAAACAGGCCGTCGCCAAGTTTATCGCTGTCTGCCGTGGTGTAGTAGAGATAACGGAATCCGTCTCTGGTCTGGGCGGCGATATAGACCACGTAGGAATTGCTGAAATTCATGCTCCAGCGAATCGTCGTGAACATATTGTCATACCACCAGCTGGCGTTGGCGGAACGCAGCCGGAAACCATTATTGGTCGCATCGCCAGTGAACCTGATAACCTTGCTGCCCCTGGCTGTGTCAAAGATATTCTCCAGCGAGGCGCCTGGCGGGCTGGCATCGTAAATATCCCAGCCGCCAAGGTCGCCGTCCTCCCCATCTTCGTAGATAATGGTTCCGGGAGAGGAGGATGCGTCAGCCGGGTCGGCGGCATTGTCTCTCTCGACGCCGTCCAGGAAGCCGTCGTTGTCGCTGTCGCCATCAAGGGCATTGATCGCCCCGTCACCATCGGTATCCTCATCCCACAGCGCGCCCCAGTAGGCCATTTCAGCGGCGTCATCGATCCTGTCGCCATCGCTGTCCGCCAGATAGGGATGGGTGGTGTAGAGCGTGATCTCATCGAGGTCGGTCAGGCTATCGCCGTCACTGTCCCAGGTCTCGGGAATGGCCTGGAGGGCCATGATATCATCCACCCGGCCGCTGCCCCGCACCAGAAACGACAGCACCGCCTCGATGCTGTTGCCCGGCTGGGCCTCCTTGAGGTCGTACTCGAGATCGCGGATAAAGGTGAACCACTCCCCGCTCAGGACATGGCTGCCGAGACCGTGGTGCACATACTGACCGGAGCCAAGCTTGTTGGTATCGACCGGAGTGTAAGTGAGGTAGCGGAACCCTTCGATGGTATCCACCCCGATATACACCGTGAAATTCTCGCTCGTCCCCTGGCTCCATTGCAGAATCTTGAACTCTGTTTCATTCCAGTCGCTGAAGTCCCCGTTGCGCAGCCGGTAGCCATTGTCACCGCCGCTGCCAGAGAAGGCGATAACCCGAGAAGCTCTGGCCTCGTCATAGACATTGTCGATCACCGCACCAGGCGGATCGTTGTCATAGATGTCCCAGCCGGCGGCCGCGCCGTCTTCACTATCCTCATAGACGATACGGGTTGGCGTTGACGAACTGTCATCGGGGCGAGAACCACCCCATACTTCACGGCCATCGGCCACGGTGTCGCCATCCGAGTCGGCATCGAGCAGGTTGATGAGGCCATCGCCGTCGAGATCTTCGTGCCAGGCTGAACCCCAATAGGCCAGCTCTTCGCCATCGGTCAGACCATCACCGTCGCTATCGGCGTTGTACGGATTGCTTTGATAGGTAGCCATTTCCACGACATCGGCCATGGTGTCGCCATCGGAATCGAGGTCATCGGGAATTATGGACTGCAGGCCGATATTATCCACCCGGCCGCTGCCGCGAATGAGAAAAGCCTGGACCGACAACAGTTCGTTGTCCGGCTGGGCGTCTCTGAGGTCATAGGACAGGTCTCGAACAAAGGTGTGCCATTGGCCGTCCATCACGCCCTTGCCCAGGCCGTGATGAACAAAAACACCGTCACCGAGATTGTTTGTCGCAATGGGGGAATAATAGATATACCGGAAGCCCAGCTTTGTCTGACAAGCGACGTAGACCACAAAAAAAGCCCTTGCAGTTAATTAAACTGCAAGGGCTTTTTTATTAAACTCGCCGATAAGGATAGCGCTATTACTGGGGTGGTAAAAAACTGAACCCATCTGGTGACGATGGGAAATCTCCATTTTCCTTTGACGCTACTAAGTGCCCAGCCAGAAGCGAGACGTTTGTCTCAAACGAGGTGCTCAATAGATTGTATCGCAGGGCCGACATATACGCGATGTCGGGATCTGGTTACCTCCGAGAATAACTTTTGAGAGCAACAAAGAGTAAGAGGAAAAGGCTGTGTCTGGATGGACATTTTATCATGGATCTCCTCAGTCCCGTTCCATCAGCTTATGACCAGGCGGGACCGGATGCGGCCATTCACCGTTTAATCACCCTGTAGAGGATGAGCAGTATTATCGCCCCGACAACCGAGAGGAAGATACTGCCCAGGTTGAAGCCCGTCACCGAGCCGAAGCCAAGAACCTTGCCGACGTAGCCACCGACGAATGCCCCGGCGATACCGAGTATGATGGTTATGATGATTCCCCCTGGATCCTTGCCGGGCATGATGAATTTTGCCAGGACCCCGACGATTAACCCCATTATTATCCACGATAGAATGCCCATGACTCCTCCTTTGTTTGTTCAAGACAGCGTAAACGTTGATGGACTCGTAAAAACCCAGATCTACTTCGTTGTAGGTCACAAACGACAATCCGCTGTACCATATGTACTACCAGATTGCCATTTGAGACACTACGCCTCGTATATCAGGGTTTTTCCTGAGTCCATCTCGGCGGAACATTCGACTTTTTACGAGAACATCAAACGTTCACCAGCACCCCATTTTCGTTCGCTCAGGCCTCCTCACAGCGCAAACTCTTGGGCAACGGCCCGCTTGAACGAATCTGGAGTACTGGATAAACGTTTACAGATCCGGGTTACGGAACATTCCCGGTATCACCGGTGAACGATTACAAGACAACTGCGCTCTTATATCAAAAACCACTGTAGCAGATTGTCATTTGTCTTGCCAGCTCTGTCCAACTGGCGTGACAACGCATTCTTTTTACACAAGGGTGGGAAACACTCCGATGAGAAGGGCGGGAGACCACTGGTGGTCCCAAGGAATTTGCAGTGTCCCGGTTTTCCAGATTTTCTATGAGCGTTCACCGGGCCGCAAGCGAAGGTTGGCAGGCTCCGAACTGTAACCGCTTCCCGGTGCTCGATGTTCGTTTACGCAGACAGTTCTTCGTGAGTTCGCTTGGTGAAACTGGCTGATCGGACGAAAAGGGGTGCTGGTGAACGGGTATGACTGGGGCGCACCTTTATTTCAGACAAACCGGTCGTCGCTGAGGTGATGATCGGCGTTCTTCGATTTGCCTTCAAACCAGCCGAACCGGTCGGCTTGCCAGATGTCAAAATCCGCGACGTACGGTTTGATATCGAGTACGGGCGTGCCGTTCAAGATATCCACACCCGAGACGGTGACGGAGCTCTCCGTCACCGTCATCAGCTGCATCACCGAAAAACCGATCGGGTTTGGCCGTTTGGGCGAGCGGGTGGCGAAAATGCCGTGGTCATCGACATCGAGAAACGGTTTGACGATAAGGTTGAAGCCATTGATCCGGTGGAGATGCGAGAGGACGATGAGGTGGGAAAACCCATCCAGGTCCTGCAACCCGTCTCTGAATTCGGGTAGAATTTCAATGGTCGCCTCGACGCTTTTGCCGCCAACGGGCTGGATCGGCATGCCCTCGACATTATCGAAAGGGCTGTGGAAATAGCCTATGGGCCGATATTGAATCAACATGGTCTCTCTCTTTGGTAAATATGAACGGGGTACGCTGTGGGCATAGAATCGTGGGCCCCGCAGCGTACCGGCCTCTGCTGACGACTGACGATCGTGAAAAATGCGGCGCTCCGCCTCTCTTGCCAGCCGCACCATCAGTACAGTCGCTGAAATGCCGAGGCCTTGATCACCGCCACCACCTCGGTTCCCGCCCTGATATCGAGCTCTGTTACCGATTGCGGCACAATCTCGGCGATCAGGGTTTTGCCTCGGCAGTCGAGTTCGACCCCCACCAGCCAATCGGTCTGATAGGTTCGCCGGACGGTGCAGGTCAGCATGTTTCTGGCACTGGTCGCCTCGGGGTGTTTTTTGAATAAGAGAATATCGCGGCCATTGAGACTGAACTGGCCGCCCTCGGCCTGATGGGTTTTGACCAGAAACAGCTCGATGGGCCCCCAGGGATAGCGGAACAGGTCGCCGTGATCGGTGGGAGCGGACAGTTCCAGCAGGTTGGTATAGCCTCTGCCGCCGGTACCAAGGCTCGAGCGGGCCAACTCCTCGGTGGCGATATGCCTGTCGATACGGCCGTTATCCATTACCAGGACATCTTCGGTCATCATCCGCATTTCCTGGAGATCGTGACTGATAAACAGTACAGGGATGGAAAATTCTCTAAACACCCGTTTAAGGTGGGGGATGATCTGATATTTCAGTTGCCCGTCGAGCCCGGTCAGCGGTTCGTCCATCAGGATCAGGTCCGGGCAGGCGAGCAGGGTTCGGCCCAGTGCCACTCGCTGTTTCTCCCCACCCGAGAGCAGGGTGACGCGACGAGCCAGTAACCGATCGAGCTGCAGTACGGTAACGAGCTGGTCGGGTTCGATGCTTCGCTCCCCCTGGGGTCGCCTTTTCATCCCGTAAAACAGGTTGTTGCGAACATTCATATGGGGGAAGAGGTGAGCATGCTGAAAGACCACGCCGACCCGGCGTTTCTCCGGTCGGAGGTTGACCCCGACCCCTTTGTCATAGAGGGTCTTGCCGTTGAGAAGGATGGTGCCGCGATCCGGCTCCAGCAAGCCGGCCAGAACATTCATCAGCGTGGATTTGCCGCTGCCTGACGGGCCGAACACTCCGCACTTGTCTCCGGTGAGTGAAAACCTGGCCTTGAAGGTAAAGCCGGGAAAGCTCTTTTCGACATCCACCTCAAGCTGCATGGCTATCTCCTGCTCATGGCCCGGTTTGCCGCTTCGCTGATGAGCAGCACAATAAAGGACAGGCCGATCGAGACCAGACAGAGGTTCATGGCCATCGTATCACCGCCCGGAGTACTGGTATACTGGTAGATGGACAGGGGGATGGTCTGGGTCACCCCGGGGATGTTGCCCGCGAGGATAATGGTTGCCCCGAATTCGCCCAGGCTTCTGGCAAACATCAGGGTCATGCCGGCCAGAGTCGCCTTGTACGAGAGCGGGATGGTGATGGAAAACAGGGTGTCCCACCAGCCGGCGCCCAGGGTCCGTGAGGCCTGCATGTACTGGCGATTGATGCTCTCCATGCCGATCCGAACCGAGCGTACCAGCAGGGGGAAGCCAACCACGGAAGAGGCGATGATGGCCCCTTTGAGGGTGAAGATCACACTGATGCCGAATTTTGCCAGGAGCATGCCGATGAATCCGTTTTTGCCGAAACTGAGCAGCAGCAGATACCCTATCACCACCGGCGGCAGCACCAGCGGCAGGTTGATGATACCCTCGATGATGGCCTTGCCGCGGATATCGCTGAAGGCCAGCATGTAGGCGATGGCGTACCCCACAGGCAGCGCCAGCAGGGTTGCGCTGGTCGCCACCTGCAGTGACAGCCGGATGGCCGTGATGTCATCGGGAGTGAGGGAAAGCATTGCTTAGGTGAAGAGTACTTATTCTGGCTGGCTGACCTTACTCTGCCGGCTCAAAGCCGAATTGTGTCAGAATGTTAAGCGCTTCCGGTGTGGCCATATACGCGTTGAAGGCAACCGCGGCAGGCTTTTTCGCGCCAGCTGTGGTCAAACCCATAGGATAGGACACCTGAGGGTACATGTCATCGGGTACGGTAAAGAGAATGACCGCTTTGGTGGCGAGTAGGGCGTCGGTCTTGTAGACAAAGGAGCCGTCTACCTCGCCACGGTCGGCATAGAGCAGGGCCTGGCGCACATCCTGGGCCATCACCAGTTTCTTCTCTTTTGCCAGCGTGGCGTAAATCCCCGCGGCCTCCATCGCCTGTTTGGCGTACTGACCGGCTGGAACCGATTCCGGAGTGCCGATGGCTATCTTACCAAGCGATGAGATCTGGGTCATGTCCGTGGCCTTGGTCTCCGGCTGGCCGGTAAAGACCAGTTTGTTGTAGGCGAAAATGCGGTCGGTGCCCTCTGCAATCAGCTGTTTGTCGACCAGATATTTCATCCACTTCGGATTGGCTGACACGTAAAAGTCGGCTGGTGCCCCCTGTTCAATCTGTTTGGCCAGGGCGCCGGAAGAGGCATAGTTCGGCAACACCTTGGTGTCGGGGTGGCTGGCGGTAAAACCGCCGATGATCTGATTGAAGGCGTCGGTCATGCTGGCAGCCACGGAAAGGTGGATGGTTTCGGCCTTGATCGAAGCACTGGTCATGAGTAGAAAGGCCAGCGCATACAGCAGTGTTTTGCATTGCTTCATTGTTTTATCCTCTTCTGTTTGTCGGCGGTTGTGTCAATCGTGAACCGTTTGCCGGAGTCACGTGGCAAGAGCATGTAACCGGTCACTGTCATTCCATTTTTCTCCTGCGCATCAGGCGACGGCCAGCAAGACGTCGGTTGCCTTGATGATCGCGGAAAGGGGGGCGCCTTCTCGCAGATCCATGCGTTTGACACTGTTCGAGGTGATGATCGAGGTGACGGTGGCGCCACCTTCGAGGTCGATGGTGACCTCGTCATTGACCGCACCGGGGACGATTTTTGCCACCGTGCCGGTGAGGATGTTGCGGGCGGAGATCAGGTTTGGGTTCACCTCCTTGCCCAGCAGCACGCAGGAGGCCTTGACGATGACCATCACGTCCTTGCCGGGAGCGAGTTCGAGTCGCTTCACCGAGTTGTCGGTTATCACCGAACTGATTCTATCCCCGCCTTTGAGCTGGATGTTCACCACACTGTTGACCACACCGGTATCGATCGTTACCACCTGGCCCAGCCATACGTTACGAGCGCTCAACTTCATTTCTAATCTCCTCAATGTCTTGATCGTATTCAGAGCTTCCTGCGGATTACCCGAGAACAGCTCCATGAACTGCTGGAATTCCTTTTCCAGTAGGCTGACCTGGTGTAACAGCTGACGCCCTTCGTCGGTCAGTGCCGTCCCGCCACCACCGCTGCCGCCGGTCTGCTTGTTGAGTAACGGGTAGGGCACGATATTGTTGAGCTGTTCCAGCTTCAACCAGGCGGATTTGTAACTGAGGCCCACAGCCTTGGCGGCACTGTTGATGGACCCGGTCTGGTCGAGTTTACGCAAAAGCTCTATGGCCGTGGTGGAACTCGCCTCCCAGCCCATGATCTTCCTGATCTCTTTTGTGGCCGACATATCCTGTTTTATCATTGTGCTGCACCCAGAGAACCTTTATAGTAACGTCTGTTCAGAAACGGCTATTTTCTTCTCGCGGGCAAGCGTAGACACCGATCTCGACGATGCCTGCGATCAACTTTTTCTTACGCCTGGGGCGAGGAGAGGCTGTCTCGTTTCTGGCTGGACACGCTGTTGAGTAAAGAAAAATATCTCGTTATGCAATTCAGGAATAACGGATACCAGGAAAAAGCCGCTTTGGGAACTAAAATCTGGGCGACGGCTACAGTTCAGGGTTGAGGTGTTGTCCTCTTTCTCTGCGAAACGGCTGAGAACGATCCGGTAGACGGCAAGGGCTGAGCCCCCAGCGTTTTACTGGCTTGCAGTCTGTTGTTCTCCGATTTTCCGGAAACGCGTTTGTCTGAGCGTACTGACGAACTGGAGGATTTTCGTTGTCTTGCCAGAGGGGTATCAGGGTGGAATTTTGCCTCTGTCCTGAAAAGAGAATTTCTCCTAAGTCGTATGTCATTGGTTTGTATTGGTAAAAAAAAATAATTCGGAATAGTGAACTTTTTTCTTGTGTCGGAAGCCTCCGAGAAGCGATGAAAAACCGCTGTCGATGCCCACAATGCAGGATTTTTGCCCCTTTGATGATTTTATTCTTTGTAATACCAGAATGATATCTGCTTAAGTTGGTGAAAATTTCACAAATTGTTTGAGGTTGGCCCGAGTGTTGCATTTCAATTCGCATCAGAAGGGGTCAGGCTCGATTGTTGGCACAGTGCCAGGGAGGTTGACGCTTTGTAAGAAGTTGTAAAGACGCAAGACATGTTTGAAGAAACATAGCAAACACGAGGGAAACAGGGAGGAAACAATGAAAAAGGTTATGTTGAGTAGTGCGATGGCATCGATGTTTTTGGCGGTAGTGGGTGTTGGTACCGCATCGGCGGATATGCAGACCGTTCTGGACGATATCACCGTAGGTGGTCCGAGTTCCATCAATGCAGCCACCGATATGATGAGTGACAATGCCGATTCCTACTGGTCGGTCACTGCCTCTGGCGGTAGCTTCAATACCATTGTCGCCGAGCTTGCCGGTTTTGCAAATATCAATTCTTTTGGCGTATACCAGAATGGAATGATGGTGGAACTGCTCAGTGGTGCCTCTACTCTTGGCGATCAGGCCACCCTGTCTATCAAGGCTGATGGCAGCGTGTATGTGAATCTTGCCGATACCGGTATGGATTTCTCCGGTGGCAATGTCTTTGGCTACTATCTGAGCAACAACGACGGAACGTTTTTCAGTGACACCGGACTGAACGGTGATGGCGTCGATCATATGTGGGCCTATCAGGGCACTGGAGATACGGTTCAACTTCCTCTGCAATCAGCAGGAACCTGGACCAGCAACGAGTATATCCTGGCCTGGGAAGACGTATGGGGCGGTGGCGATTTTGATCACGATGACTTCGTCGTTATGGTCGAGTCCGTAGAGCCGGTGCCCGAGCCGGCCACCATGCTGCTCTTTGGCGCTGGCCTGGCCGGTCTTGCAGGTCTTCGTCGCAAAGTCAAAAAATAATGCATCAGGTTTGATCTGAGCCTGCGTATGCTGAAAAAAGCTGTTGTCCCGCCTCGTCGGGGCAACGGCTTTTTATTTGCCTGGCCTGGCGTGTTCACGTCAGTCAGGATGATCCCGCCTTTACCTGGTGTTTCGCTGCGCGATGGAGAGGTCTTCACCGCTGGCATGATGGGCAGCTGTAACTTGCCCTGCCGCCAATATACTGTTTGACCAGAACCGTCTCGCATCGTGGGCATTGCTGCCCATCTCTCCCATAGACTTGAAAATTTATCTGGAAGTAGCCGCTCTTTTGCTCGGCGTTGACATAGTCGCTGATGGTCGAGCCGCCGCAGGCGATGGCGTGAGCGAGCACCTCGCGGATGGAGGTGATCAACATCTGCCAGTCGTGCCGGCTGATGGCCGAGACCTTGCGGTGGGGGGATATGCCGGCCATGAACAGGCTCTCGTTGGCGTAAATGTTGCCTACTCCCGCCACCACCTGATTGGTCATGATGAACGCCTTCACCGCAACCGAGCGGTTGTGGCTCATCTTGAGAAGGTAGCTGGCATTGAACGCATCGCTGAACGGTTCGGGGCCGGTGGTGCGAAACAGGGTGTTTTCAATTGTCGGCGCCGCCTCGGTATCGAAGAACTGGATTGCGCCGAAACGCCTGGCGTCGGTATAGCGGAGCTCTCGATCGTCTGAAAAAAACAGGCGGAGATGACAGTGTTTGCCCACCGCACTGTCCCCGGGAAAAACACCGAGATTGCCGGTCATTCCCAGGTGGATGACCAGCAGGCTGCCATCCTCGATCTCCATCAGAAGATATTTGGCCCGCCGCTGTACGCCCACAATGGTCTGCCCAGGGAGTCTCTGGCGCAGGATTTCTATTGGCACCTCTGCCCGCAGCTTCTTGCCGCTCGAATCGATATGAACAATTCTCTGGCCAACCACCTGCGGCCGGATTCCCCGGCAGATCGTTTCGACTTCCGGTAGCTCAGGCATCGATCCTCTCTCCGGCAAGGCAGAGAGCCAGGCCGTACTGATCGTACAGCTCGGCTACCACCTGGATGCTTTGTGGATACTTCTGATATTGGCGGGAACTGGGAAGAAGGGTTGCGACCCAACCGGCGGCATGGGGTTCGACATCGCTCAGGAACAGTTCGAGAAAACCCGGCATCCTGCGGTGACTCAGGGCCTTCTTTCCGGCCTCCTTCACCGTCCACAGCAGGGTAAGGGCGTGGAGTTCCGTCAACTCGCCAAGGCCGTTTTTCAGCACCTCTTCCTCTTCGGCGGTGCAGAATTTCTCCCGTACCCTGAGAATTCCGTCACGTGGTTCCTGGATATCGATTCCGCAGCGGCTGTCGGCCACCAGCGCCAAACCGTATCCAGCGCCATGGGAGAGAGCGAGGTCGGCATGTTGCAGCTCTTGCGGGAGACGGCCACCAAGGCTGGGGCGACCATCTGTCGCCTTGACGATCCGGATCTCCCGGGGGGGAAGGCGGGGGGGGGCGAAGCCTGTCCCACCAGAGTAATGGAGGGCGGCCTGTTTGGCGCAGATCCTGACGGTCAGCCATTCGCTCTGCCGTCTTTTTTGCGAGAAGCGTAAAGCCTCGGCAAGTTCATCGGGGTGGAGCAACTGCCGCTCTGTCGGGTTCAGCTGACTGGCGCGCCGATAGGTGTCGACAGAGACCAGGGGCTGCAGAACCGGTTGCAGGCGACGGTGGGTAAAGGTCTGCCGGGCCAGGCCAAGAAGGGTCTTAGGGAAGACATTGATCAGCATGGACTGTGGCGCTTTTTGGGAAAATTGAAAAAAATATTGCCATTTCAGGAAGATCGAGTAACTACTATACCATTCCCGGTCTACGGGTTCCGGCGAAGGACAAGTGCCTGTGCCGAGGCAACTGTCTGGCTGTCGGTGTGAGCATTGCCCTTTTGTACATATCTGTTTACAGGGAGAGACGCATCATGACTGGCGGTGGCGGCATAACGATATATGACATGGTAGTCATCGGTATCTTCTCCCTTCTCATCGCCCGCGGTGTCTGGCTGGGTTTTCTTCGCCAGATAACCGGTCTGGTGGCGCTCTATATCGGCTATATCGCCGCTGGCCAGTATCATGACAAATTCTTCCCGTTTTTGCGAGAGCTATCCGATTCTCCCGAGGTGGTCTTCCTGGCAAGCTATGCCCTGATGTTCATAGCCACCTTTCTGGTGGTAAGCCTGGTTGGTAAACTACTGGCCAACGCGGTACACGTTTCGATTGTCGGCTGGTTCGATCGGATTCTCGGTGGCATCCTCGGCTGCGCCAAGGGGGGTATCATCGTGGTGCTTCTGCACATGGTCTTAGGCGTCATGCTGCCGCCGGAGAGTAAGCTGATCCGGACCTGTCAGAGCTGCGCAACGCTCGATAAGGCGGTAGAGACCACCCGGCAGATGATTGCCAGCGACGATGTTCGTCAGGCCTTCAGGCAGCGGCAGTCGGCCATATCCCTCGATGCGGTAAAGGATGCGCTTGCGCCGCTCTCCACCGCTGTCGGCAATTCACCAGAGGGCAAGGCTGCCGCCGGTGTGGCCGGCACCGGGAATCGAGAAAAAAAGTAGGTCATCTTGATGGTGTCGTAAAAAGTCCGATCTCCTGCGTTGCAGCGAGATCGGCCAATGCCGGGCGTGCCACATGTACGCCTGCGCTTGGTCAATACCACTGCGCCTTGTATGTCGAACGTTTGTACTTAGCCATCTTCATCGGAAATTTTAGGTTATTACGTGAGTATCAACCTTGAATCGGGACTCCCATCACGCGTATAGTGAAGTGCTGAGGAAACATATCCGGAAGAGAACAGATGAGAAGAGCGGGGCGGAAAAGGCCCGATTCATACGTGAGCCGGAGTTACCGTCGGCTGGTTGCCTGCGGCGATCTCGTTGTCACCAGGGTACGGGTAAAAGAGACCGACCTGCATATCCTCGCCGACCGGGATGTCACGGCCATGGCCCGGAATCTGGTGGTCGAATGCCGGCTGCAACTCGAAAACCATATCGCCAAGGACCCTCACTTTGCCTTCAGCCTGACCCCTGTTGCCACGGAACCGATAGCCGCCCCGATTGTCAGGGAAATGCTGCAGGCTGGAAGAGACGCCGGGGTAGGGCCGATGGCCGCGGTGGCCGGAGCTGTGGCCCGTTATGTGGGCGAGGGGTTGATGCGCTTGGGGGTAACCGAGCTGATTGTCGAAAACGGTGGTGACATCTTCCTGCACCGGCACAAGGACTGCACGGTGGCTATTTTTGCCGGGCGGTCACCGCTCAGCAACACCGTCGGGCTCCGCCTGGGCCGGCAGGCAATGCCTTGTGGCGTCTGTACCTCATCGGGAACGGTTGGCCACTCTCTCAGTTTTGGCGATGCCGATTCCGTTACGGTCGTGGCCGAGTCGACCGCTTTGGCCGATGCGGCCGCTACCAGGCTGGGTAACGAGGTCGGCCGGGGAGGCGGCGGCAGAGCGGG
The DNA here is from genome assembly GCA_047973425.1 of Desulfopila sp. GTDB lineage: Bacteria > Desulfobacterota > Desulfobulbia > Desulfobulbales > Desulfocapsaceae > Desulfopila. Next base: position 2,377 of record JBKEBZ010000028.1, on the reverse strand, counting down.
GGTGAACAGGGCCCTGGAGCAGGCTGCGCGGATTGCCGCTCTTCGTGGGGTGTTGGTCATCTGTAACGAGGTGATGGGTGCCGCAGGTGATATTGAACTTGTGAGACTGTAAGGAGGAAAGAAGGGGATGAGTGAGCAGCAGATGTGTGAACATTACCGGGATCTGCGTAAGGTCGAGCGCAGGCACCTGGTTTTTTATCTCCGAGTTTTCGATGGGTTGGGCAGTAAGGTGATAGGCCATATTGTCGATATCTCCGCCCAGGGGCTTATGCTGATCAGTGATGACCCGTTACCGGTCAACAAGGGGTACCGCTTGCGGATGCGTCTGCCGGCGGAGATTGTCGATAAGGACGAGATTATCCTCGAGGCGATAAGCCGCTGGTGCAGGCAGGATGACAACCCTGACTTTTATATCACCGGTTTCCAGATCAGCGAGCTCACCCCCGAGGTCGAGAAATATATCTCGTGTCTGATCGAGGATTTCAGCTTCAACAGCACCGATTAGCCTGGGTTGCTCATCGGTTCAGGCGTTCAGGGGGGGCTGGCGGGGAGTAGGCGTCAAATCGTGGCTGGCGGCGTCTGGCGGCGGGGTCTGGCCACCGTGCCGCAGTCACCTTGTCGTCAGTTCGCGGAGCAGTTGCCTGCCATGACACTGGACGAACTGGTCGAGATCGTCACGCCAGTCGCGAAAGACCGAGAGGCCGGCGGCTTCGAGGCTGCTGTTGCAAAGGATCGAGTTGGCCGGCCGGGTGGCGGCAGTGGGGTATTCGCTGGTGGTGCAGGGTGCTAGCTTGTGGTCGACTCCCATGGCGTTCAGGAAAACGTCGGCGGCCTCGAACCAGGTGGAGTGGCCGTTGGCGGTGGCATGATAGATCCCCTGGAGTTCCGGGCCCAGAAGCTGGCCGATCTGCCTGGCCAGGGTATTGACCCAGGTGAGAGAGCCATGCTGGTCATTGACGACCTTTATGGTTCGGTGCCGATCCTGCAGGCAGAGGCGCAGCATGGTTTTCAGAAAGTTTGCGCCATGGGCCGAGTAGAGCCAGGCGGTACGTAGAATCGCCACGTTTCCTCCGGCATGCAGAACCGCCTCTTCTCCCTCTCGTTTGGTTCTGCCGTAGCTGGAGAGCGGGTTGGTCCGGTCCTCTTCCTGATAGCCGGCAGGGGCAGGGCGCAGACCGTCAAAGACGTAATCCGTCGAGATGTGAATCAGCCGGCAACCGCAGCGGGAGGCGGCTCGGGCCAGAAACCCAGGGCCGTCGGTGTTGATGCGCCGGCAGATTGCTGTATCGGTCTCGCAGGCATCGACGGCCGTATAGGCGGCGCAGTTGATGATCACCTCAGGGCGCAGCGCCGCTATGCAGCGCTCGACATTTTCCCGATCGCCAAGATCGAGTTGGGGGCGGTCGCAGCAGACTATCTCGTGGCTGTTGCCCAGTACCAGGCGGCAGGCTGTTCCCAGTTGGCCCCGGCTGCCGATAAGCGTAATTCTCATTGTCGCTTCTTCCTGTGCGTTGTCAGGTGCCACCCCTGAAGGCGACCCTCGCTTTTACCCGTTTATCCGTAGATCCTCAGCACGAAGCGGTGGGAGAGAAAAGCCGTTTCTGGCTGGGCACTAATTGGTCACCCGCCGATGGTTGAAGGTGTTGAGATAGAGATCGAAGACTCGGCGGTTTTCGTGGATCAGCTTCTCAAAGGCGATGCCGGAGACAAAGCGCCCTCCCTGGAGATGGCAGTAGACCACCGTGCCGTCCAGATCGACCAGGTCGTTGGCCAGGCCGAGAGTGATTCGCAGATGTGCTCCCTGGGGGAGTTCCCGGTTGGTCTCGAGTTTCAGGCCATTGCTGCTGGTATCCAGGGTCCGGCCCATGGAGTAGGTGCCGCTGTCGGTGGTGTTCTCGTCGAGAATGAGATAGTCAAGCAGATGAATGGCGTCGTGGCGGATATATCTGCGCTTGTCGGTCATGGTTCCCCCTGTCGTGGTTGCCCGCAACAGATAGCAGCCCCCGGTCCTGCACTGGCACCGCTGGCACGATTTTTCCTGCGGTGTGTAACCGTTCACCAGCACCCCATTTTCGCCCGATCAGGCCTCATTGCATAGCCAACTATAGCTATGCGCCCTGCTTGAGCGAACCTGGTGCACTGGATGAGGTAAAATGAGAAGGCTAGTTCTCCCCCGAGCTATGATATATTCACGCTCAACCTTAATTTAACGCAGTCACAATGCTGCAAAAAAGGAGGAGAACTAGCCGTGAATAACATAACAATCGGAATGGACCTTGGCGACAAGAATAATGCTGTTTGTGTGCTGAACGAATCATGCCTCATTGTAAAAAAAGATGCACTGGACAACAATGAGCAGTCACTGCGCGATTATTTT
>JBKEBZ010000043.1:0-53732 GCA_047973425.1 Desulfopila sp. | reverse complement strand
GTCAGCGTGGATAGTCCTCTTACCGAGCCGGGAATTTGGTGGATCGTTGGAACTGAGGCGACCTGGCCCAGCTTTGCTGGCTTATCTGCAACTCGTCAGCGTGGATAGTCCTCTTACCGAGCCGGGAATTTGGTGGATCGTTGGAACTGAGGCTATCTGGTCCAGCCTTGCTGGTTGGTAAGAAGAAGTTTGAGCCAATCGAAACCAAACTTCAACAGCTCCTCATCCAGACGCTCGATGTCACGTCGTCTCTGCTTTGTCAGCGCAAACTGCCGAAGAAGCTCCCTTTCCTCCACCATCCGGCGAAAACCGTCAATATTGTAGCAGGCCATGAAAGCCAATTGCTGTCTCGCCCCGCCCTGCCCTTCACCCTGCCAGGGATTGGTACGGAAGATGGAGTCGACCTCGGCCCAGAGTTCGTTGTAAAGGTTGTACCGCTCAAGATGCTGGCTGCGGATATACTGCTGAACGGTGACCGATTTCTTCTGGTCATGGCCCTTGCAGTACTCATGACGAACGAGAAAATAGTGATCTCGTCGCCCCACCTGCCCCCGGCGGTCGACCGCCCGTTCCAACGGGTAAGTTCGACAACCGCTGGGCCGGTCGTCGTAGATGGCGCAGCCGTTCTCCGCGAGAAACGGACAGTTCCCTCGGCCCTCGTCGGTAAGGGTGAGCATGACCGAGGGGAAATAGGGATTGTCCCCCCTGACAAGGGTGGTATACGAACGGAGAAAGGTCTCGGAATCCATGTCGAGCCCCCTCTTTAAACAGAGCACATCATAGGGATAGAGCAGCAGGTCGACCTTTCGGCAGCAGACGGTAAAGCAAGAGACCCCGGGGTGGCAGTCAAAGGTGAACGGCACATCGCCAAGTGGCGTCATTCCCTGGGGAAAACGTTTCTGGTCATCCATCACATCGGTCAACGTCCGGATTGCTGCTCAAGGCAAAGATCGGGGCGGCACAAATTAAAGGGAGCAGAGCCTCTCCGGGCCTGGCTGGGCCGCACAGATCTTTGGCCTGAACAGCGGCTAAAAAAAAAGGGGCTGATCGGAGCATCCGCTCCAGCCAGCCCCGAAATACCTACCTTGGGTGTGTCTCAATTGTCCTGCTCAGTGCCCGCCTCGATAGGCTCCTGATACCCAACCAGTTCGATAATGGCCATGGACGCGGCATCACCCCGGCGAACACCAGTCTGAAGAATTCGGGTATATCCGCCATCTCTGTCGGCGAACTGCTCCTGAATATCGCTGAACAATTTGTGCACCACATCCTTGCTGCGAATATAGGACAAGGCCTGCCGACGAGCATGCAGATCGCCCCGCTTGGCCAGGGTGATCATCTTTTCGGCGATGGGTCGCAGTTCCTTGGCCTTCTCCTTGGTGGTGACGATACGTTCGTGTTCAAACAGTGAAGTCACCATGTTTCTGAACATTGCCTCACGATGCGCGCCATTGCGCCCGAGTCGTCTCCCGGATTTCCTGTGTCTCATGTCGTTATCCTCAATATCCTTTAATGGCTTTCACCATGCATCCTTGATTCGGGGCCAGCAGACCAACAACCATGTCGGCTAATCGGCTACCCCAGGTTGTCTTCCTTTTCCCGCTCGGACGGCCTGACCCAGTTCTCGAACTTCATGCCCAGAGTGAGATCCATCTCGGCCAACAGGGCCTTGATCTCATTGAGCGACTTCCGGCCAAAGTTCTTGGTCTTCAACATTTCCTGATCGGTTTTCTGGGCCAGATCGCCGATATAGTTGATTTCCGCGTTCTTGAGACAGTTCGCCGAGCGCACAGACAGCTCGAGATCCTCCACCGGCTTGTCGAGATACGGGTTGAGCGGGGCGTTGTCGGTGGGACTGTCGACATCCTTGCTCGGCTCCGCCTTTTCCTCATCGAAATTGATGAAGATCGACATCTGATCTTTCAGGATCTTGGCGGCGAAGGCCAGGGCATTTTCCGGTCGTACACTGCCATCGGTCTCAATTTCAAGCGTCAGCTTGTCGTAGTCGGTCTGCTGACCGACCCTCGCCTGCGCAGTGTAGTACTGGATCTTTTTGATCGGAGTGAAAATGGCGTCGATCGGGATCTGGCCTATGGACAATTCCTCTTTATTGTGACGTTCGGCGGGCTGATAGCCCTTACCCCACTCCACTGTCAATTCGGCCCGAAACACCACCTCACCGGTAAGAGTACAGACAGCCTGCTCGGGGTTCATCACTTCGACGAAAGCCGAACCTTTGATATCGGCGGCAGTCACCTTGCCCGGACCACTCTTTTCGATTACGACAACCTGGGCATCGTCACTGTTGAGTTTCAATCGCACCAGCTTGAGATTGAGAATAATCTCACTGACGTCTTCCATCACATCTTTCAAGGTGGTGAACTCGTGCAGAGCACCGTCGATCTTGACAGTGGTTATCGCCGCACCTTGAATTGAAGACAGCAGCACCCTGCGCAATGAATTCCCGATAGTAGACGCGAACCCCCTCTCCAGCGGCTGACATATAAACTTACCGTATGATTCAGAATATTTATCCCTGTCTACTTCGAGCCTTTCGGGCTTGATCAGCTCACGCCAGTTACGGTAAAATGGAATTTTTTCTTCGGCAGCTTGCGTCATATGATCCTTCTTTGCGTTTCTGTTCGCTGTTGTGTTCGTCCTGGTCGCTAGAGAATGTAAGTGAGGCGAAGGCCAAAAGCTGGCGAGCCCTGACCAGACGATACCGAACGCTGACAAATACCATAAACAGACAACTCCGGCTTAAGCGGAATCGCCTGTCGTCAATATCGCGGTTACTTGGAGTAAAGCTCGACGATGAGCTGCTCCTGGATAGGCATGGTAATTTCTTCCCGATTGGGCAGGGATTTGATTACCGCAGTATATTTATCCTTATCCAGTTCGATCCATGAAGGAACTCCTCGACGGGCCACGGCCTCCAGACTTTCATTGAGCTGGCTGTTGGCCCTGCTCTTTTCCTTTATGCTGACGGTGTCGCCCACCGAGACCAGAAAAGAGGGAATATTCACCTTTCGACCGTTGACCAGAATATGCTTGTGACGCACCAGCTGCCGCGCCTGATTTCGCGAAGAGGCAAACCCGATCCTGAAAATGGTGTTATCGAGGCGTCTTTCCAGATTGACCAGAAGATTTTCGCCGGTCACCCCCTTCTGCATCTCCGCCTTTTCAAAGGTCAGTCTGAACTGGCCCTCGAGCATGCCGTACATCGCCTTGACCTTCTGTTTCTCGCGTAACTGTACAGCGTAGTCAGACAACTTCTTGAACCTGGCCTGACCATGCTGTCCTGGGCCGAAGGCCCGCCGTTCAAACGAGCACTTATCGGAGTAGCACCTGTCGCCCTTCAAATACAATTTTAAATTCTCTCGTCGACAACGACGACATGCAGCACCTATATTTCTAGCCAACGGAGGCCTCCATTATATCAATTTAAAAATTTTCTCTTTCGTCAAAAAAGGCGACTAAACACGGCGACGCTTTGGCGGTTTGCAGCCATTATGGGGGATCGGGGTGACATCATAGATTCTGCTCACCTCAAAACCGGTATTGATCAGCGCCCGCAGAGCCGCCTCACGGCCGGGTCCTGGACCTTTCACCTTCACCTCGACCTTGCGCATACCGTAATCGGCCGCCTTTTTGGCCGCATCGGCCACCGCGTTCTGAGCGGCAAACGGGGTGCTCTTGCGCGATCCCTTGAAACCGAGAACACCGGCACTGCACCAGGAGACGACATTGCCTTGCCTATCGGAGATGGTGACAATGGTATTGTTGAACGTGGAGTAAATAAAGACGATGCCCTCATGCACATTCTTTTTCACTCTCTTCTTTGTCCGTGCTTCGGCACGCTTCGCTGCTGCCATATCTTACACCTACCTGTTGTTATGTTATTTCCGGCGTGCTGCGGCCCCACGACGCGGGCCTTTCCTGGTACGGGCGTTGGTCTTGGTTCTCTGGCCTCGACACGGCAGACTCATGCGATGACGGCGCCCTCGATAGCAACCGAGGTCTGTCAGCCGTTTGATGTCCATCGACACCTCACGGCGCCGGTCACCTTCGACGACATACTCTTCCTCGATCACCTTACGCAACCTGTTGATATCATCACCATCCAGGTCATCGCTGTTCATGGAGTAAGGGAGATCCACCTTTTCGAGGATCTTCCTGGCCGAAGTGAGCCCGATACCGTAAATATAGGTCAGCGCTCTATCCAAATGCTTGTTCTTGGGAAGGTCAACTCCAGCTAATCGTGCCAAATCCTGTCTCCTTCAAGGAATCAATTTTGAACGTAAAAAGTCTGCTTATCCCTGTCGCTGTTTATGCTTTTTCACCTTACAGGACACGCGCACAACACCATTACGCTTGAACACTTTACAATCACTGCATATTTTTTTTACTGATGTTCGCACTTTCATAAGTCAAACTCTCTATCTTTTCTTTTTGGCGTTTTTCGCCCTGAAGGTCACTCTGCCCCGAGTGAGATCGTACGGGGACAGCTCTACCGTGACCCGGTCTCCAGGCAGAATTTTGATGAAATGCATGCGCATTTTGCCGGAGATATGAGCGAGAACCTTATGCCCGTTATCGAGTTCGACCCTGAACATCGCATTGGGCAGTGGCTCGATAATCGTACCCTCAACTTCTATCGCTTCTTCTTTTGCCATGGAGGCTCCTGAAAAAAATAGATTTCAACTCAAAGGCGAGAAATGTAACACAACTCCAGACAAAAGAGAAGGGATTTCTTTCTTCAGCTCCAGTTTTCCCTCGAAGTCAGCACCCGTGGCCCCTGTTCGGTCACCGCCACCGTATGTTCAAAATGGGCCGAAGGTTTCCTATCGGCGGTAATCACCGTCCAACCATCCCGCAGCACCTTGACCCGGTAGGTTCCCATATTCACCATCGGCTCGATTGCCAGAACCATGCCCGCCTGAAGTTTAGGTGACGGCTGGTCCTGATAAAAATTCGGAATTTCCGGGCCTTCGTGCAAGGCGGTCCCTATCCCATGGCCGACAAACTGCCGAACGACGGAAAAGCCCTCGCCCTCGACATATTCTTGAACCGCTCTGGAAATATCACCAATACGATGGCCGATGACAACCTGGCCGATAGCCCTCTCGAGGGACTGCTCGGTGACGTCGAGCAATCGCTGTTTTTCAGCATCGATCTTGCCAACGGCGATGGTCACCGCGGAGTCACCATAATAACCCTTGAACTTCACTCCGAAATCAACAGAAAGGATATCACCGTTTTTCAGCTTTCGTTTACGGGAGGGAATGCCATGCACCACCTCTTCATTGACCGACACGCAGAGGCTGCCGGGAAAGCCACGATAGCCTTTGAAGGCCGGCTCTCCTCCTCGCTTGTGACAGAGTTCCTCGGCCTGCCGGTCCAGATCCAGCGTGGTGAGACCAGGTTCAGTCACCTTGATGAGCATACTCAGGGTCTCGGCAACGATCTGGTTGGCCTCCAGCATGATTTGAATCTCATCGTCTGTCTTCAACACGATTGATTTTCCACAACTTGGCTCTGAACAATGCACTGTTTACTTCCTTCCACGGATCCGACCCTGTTTCATGAAGCCCTCGTAATTCCGCATATGCAGATGTGACTCCACCTGAGAAATTGTATCGATTGCCACACCGACCACGATCAACAGAGCGGTTCCACCGAAATAGAAGGGGATGTTGAACTTGGAAATCATGATGGTTGGCAGTACACAGATCGCACTCAAATAAATAGCACCGATGACCGTAAGCCTCGTCAGCACCTTGTCGATAAATTCCGCGGTCTTCTTGCCGGGTCGTATTCCGGGAATGAATCCCCCGTTTTTCTTGAGGTTTTCGGCAACATCATCTGGCTTGAAGGTGACCGCGGTGTAAAAGAAGCAGAAAAAGACGATCATCGCAGTGTAGATCAGATAGTAGTAAACCGTTCCTGGGTGCAGTGCCGCTGAGGCCCTCTGCACCCAGTCGATCTGGACGAAGCCGCCAATCGTCGCCGGAAACATCATAATGGATGAAGCAAAGATGGGCGGAATGACCCCGGAGATGTTGATCTTGAGGGGCAGATGCGACGCTTGACCGCCATAGACCCTTCTGCCGATGACCCTTTTGGCGTACTGGATAGGGATTTTCCGTTGGGCGGTCTCGCAAAAAACGATGATTGCCACGATTGCAAACATGAACACCAGCAGCACCGGTACAAAGAACATCGCGATCTCCCCCGCCTTGACCAGTTGGAAAGAGTTGGCGATGGCCGAGGGTATCCGGGCTACGATGCCGGCAAAGATGATCAGAGAAATGCCGTTGCCGATTCCCCGCTCGGTCATCTGTTCACCGAGCCACATGATAAAGGCAGTGCCCGAGGTCAGCGTCAGCATGGTCATCAACTTGAATTGCCAGCCGGGCGCCAGCACGATCACCTCTCCCGCCGGTCCGGTCATGCCTTCCAACCCCACGGCAATAAAGGTCCCCTGAATAATGCTGAGCAGCACGGTGCCATAGCGGGTGTACTGGGTGATCTTTCTCTGCCCGGACGGCCCTTCCTTTTTGAGCGCCTCAAGTTGGGGGATGACCACGGTCAGCAGCTGAATGATAATCGAGGCACTGATATAGGGCATGATGCCCAGGGCGAAAATGGAAAAGTGCTCGAGAGCCCCACCCGAGAACAAGTTGAACATCCCGAACAAGGTTCCGGCATTCTGGGCGAAAAAATTGGCCAACGCCTCACTGTTGATACCAGGGGTCGGTATCTGCACACCCATCCGGTACACTGCCAGCATGATGAGAGTAAACAGTATTCTCCTGCGCAGTTCCGGAATATTGGCGGCACTCTGCAATCCACTCATGAGAAATCCCTATAGCGATCAGAACGAGTTGTGAAAACGACCAGGTTGGGCAAGCCGCATCTCACTCGGAGACCGCATCACCCGCAACGACCGTACCGCCAGCGGCTTCGATAAGCTCTCTGGCCTTGGCGCTGATCTTCTCAACGTCGACGGTAACCGCTTTACTGATGGTCCCGTTGGCGAGAATCTTGACCAAGGAACCCTTTTTTACCACACCGTGCTCGATCAGTGATGCCGTGGTAACGACCTCGCCGGTGGCAATCTTGTCGAGTTGGGCCAGTGACACCAGGGCATACTCCTTACGTCCGGGATTCTTGAAGCCCCGTTTCGGCAGCCGACGCTGCAGCGGCATCTGCCCACCTTCAAAACCCGGTTTGACACCAGAACCAGAACGCGACTTGAATCCCTTATGACCGCGACCAGCGGTCTTGCCATGGCCAGAGCCCGGACCCCTGCCAACCCTTTTACGCTGTTTGGTTGATCCTTCCTGAGGAGAAAGATTTCCTAAATTCAACATTTCATGCCTCCTCGATACGTACCAGATGCTGCACTTTACCGAGCATGCCGCGCAACTCTACAGTATCTTTCCGGGTAATAGTCTTGTTCAATTTTGTGAGCCCAAGTCCGGTCAGGGTAGCCCGCACCTTTTTGGTGCTGCCGATATCACTTTTGACCAGAGTGAATGTAATTGTCTCGCTCATCGGACGACCTTTTTTTGGTAAATTGCACCGCAGTAGGACGGGGCGACGTCACCGTTGCCACCGCCTCGGGCGGTATTATGCTGTAATTTCTTCTACGGTTTTCCCGCGCAGTGTGGCAATGGCCTGGGCCGAACGGAGTCGACGTAAACCGTCAAGCGTTGCCTTGACCATGTTGTGCGGGTTGTTGGAACCCAGACATTTTGTCAGTACATTACCAACCCCGACAGCCTCCAGCACCGCACGCACAGGACCACCGGCGATAACCCCCGTACCGGCCGACGCCGGCTTGAGCAGCACCTTCCCTGCCCCGTAACGTCCGGTTATTTCATGCGGAATAGACACTTCGGTCAGCGGCACCCGGCTCATGTCTCTGCGAGCCTTCTCGACACCTTTACGGATCGCTTCAGGAACCTGATTCGCTTTCCCGAGACCGTAACCAACCTTGCCATTACCGTCACCAACAACGACAATTGCGCTGAAACTGAAGCGTCTACCGCCTTTGACAACCTTTGCCACCCTGTTGATAAAGACGATTTTTTCGATCAGTTCCTCAGAACTTTCAGCTTTGGAACGTTTAAAATCAGCCAAGGGACACCCCCATATAATCAAATATGTTAAAAATTCAGACCGCCTTCCCGCGCCCCTTCTGAGAGAGCTTTCACCCGACCATGGTAGATATAGCCGCCACGATCAAAGACGACCTGGTCGATACCCGCCGCCTTGGCCCTCTCCGCAATCTTCATTCCGACGATTTTTGCCGCACCACTCTTATCCATGTCATCTACCGCGGCAAACTCCTTGTCTACCGTCGACATGGAGACCAGGGTACGCCCGGCCGCATCGTCGATCAGTTGCGCATAGATATGTCTGTTGCTTTTAAAAACTCTCAGACGAGGCCTCTCGCTCGTTCCTTGTATCTTCTTCCGAATACGGCGGATCCGCTTCGCTCGCGCAACCGTCCTGGGATTCGTCTTAGCCATGATAGTGTACCGTAATAATTTTACCTGTAACGTCACTGTTACGAGGCGTTATTTTTTGCCACCGGCCTTGCCGACCTTGCGCACAATATGTTCGTCCTCATAACGGATGCCCTTGCCCTTGTAAGGCTCTGGCTTCTTGATGCGACGAATCTGGGCGGCAGTAAGCCCCAAGAGTTCTTTGTCTATGGATTCGAGCACAATCTTGTTGGCTCCTTCCATCCGGGCGCTGACATCCTTGGGCAGCTTGAATTCCACCGGATTGGAATACCCAACGGAAAGGGTCACGGTGTTTCCTGCAACACTGCCTTTATAACCGACGCCTTCGATGACCAGCGCCTTGTTGAAACCGTCGACCACACCAATGACCATGTTGTTGACGAGACTGCGGTACAATCCCCGAAAGGCATTCACTTTTCTATTATTCTCGTCACTGATGTTGACCAGGATCTCGTTGTCCTGCACCACGAGGTCTATCTCTGGACGAACATCTCTCTCCAACTTTCCCTTTTTGCCCGTCACCACGATATGCTGACCTTGAATATCGATTTTCACGCCAGCAGGTACGGGGATCGGCTGTTTACCAATACGCGACATAATTCTCTCCTCGATTTGCGGATCTGTTACCAGACCTCGCAAATCACCTCCCCACCAGTATTCAGGGCTCTTGCGGATTTATCGGTTATGATGCCTTGTGATGTGGATATAATGGCCACCCCAAGACCGGAGAGGACCTTGGGAATACCGTTGGCCCTGGCATATTTTCTCAGCCCGGGTTTACTCACCCGCTTGATCCCTCTGATGACCGATTCTCCATCGGGACCGTATTTGAGGGCAATGGTCAACGTTCCCTGAGTACCTTTTTCAGAAACCTGATAATCGTTGATAAAGCCCTCTTCTTTCAACACCTTGGCAATATTGACCTTGGTTTTCGAATTCGGCATTTCGACGTTATCAAATTTCGCCATTACGGCATTACGTATCCTGGTCAGCATATCTGCCAGGGGATCGCTCATTGACATAGCGAACACTCCTTATTCTCTATAACCAGCATGACTGGATCTCATATCGCAGCCACAACGAACAATGAAAGTCCCACCACACGACGAAAAACTTTTTAGTGGTGATTTCCCTCTACAATAATCGACAGTTCGATCCTTTCACCAGACCGTTTACCAGCTGGATTTGGTAACACCGGTTATTTGACCAGCCGATGCCAGCTTACGGAAACAGATCCTGCAAATGCCGAATTTACGAATAAAGGCACGTGGCCGACCGCACAACGGACATCGGTTATATTTCCGCACACCGAACTTCGGCTTGCTCTGCGCCTTTGCGATGATGGATTTCTTAGCCAAAACGACCTCCAGATTTACGATTATTGGCTCCCCTCAACAAGAAACCAGTCTGTAACTATTTTCTAAACGGCATTCCCATTTTATTCAGGAGAAAGAACGCTTCCTTATCGCTTTTCGCTGAGGTCACGATAGTTACATTCAATCCTTTGATCTTGTCGATTTTATCGTAATCTATCTCCGGGAAGATGATCTGTTCCTTGATACCCATGGAAAAATTGCCTCTCCCGTCGAACATTTTAGGAGAAATACCCCTGAAGTCACGCACCCTGGGCAAAGCGACATTCACCAGTTTACTCAAAAAGTCAAACATCTTGGCACCCCTGAGGGTGACCCTGCAACCAATCGGCATGCCTTCGCGCAACTTGAATGTCGCAATTGATTTCTTCGCTTTGGTAATAACCGCCTTCTGCCCAGCAATCCGGGTCAACTCCTCGGCAGCACCCTCGACGATCTTCGGATTCTGCACCGCCTCCCCAAGTCCCATATTGAGAACGATCTTTCTAATCTTGGGAATCTCCATGCCGTTGGTGTAACCGAATTCCTCTTTAAGCGCAGGAACGCACTCATTCATATACACATCTTTTAGCGCACCCATCTTTCACTCCTAGCGTAACCCTTATCGTTTATGCTTTCTTTTCAATGGACTCGCCGCAGCTCTTGCAAAAGCGGATCTTGGTTCCATCTTCATGAATCTTCCTACCGATACGACCTGTCTTGGTACATTCTGGACAGATCAGTTGAAGATTCGATACATGAATCGGCGCCTCTTTGTCGACAATCTGACCCTGCTGGTTCATTTCCGTCGCCTTGGTATGACGCTTGACCATATTGATCCGCTCAACGATCGCCTTGTTTTCATCGCGCAGTACTTTCAGGATTTTGCCTACCCTGCCTTTGTCTTTGCCGGCGATCACTTCAACCTGATCATCTTTTTTCAGGTATGTTCTACCCTGTCTCATGTTCAATACCCTTTTTAACGATGTATCTCAAAGTCGAGAACCTTGTGATATGGTTAAAGGACCTCGGGAGCCAATGAAATGATCTTCATGAATCCGAGAGTTCTCAGTTCTCGCGCCACCGGGCCAAAAATTCGGGTTCCCACAGGTTCACCAGCGTTGGAAAGCATCACCGCAGCGTTTTCATCGAATTTCACCCAGGTATCGTCCATTCGCTTCATCTCTTTGGCGGTTCGAACGATAACGGCCTTCATTACATCACCTTTTTTTACCTTGGCGTGGGGAATGGCTTCCTGTACTGCCACGGTAATTACGTCCCCAATGCCGGCATAACGTTTTCTGGAACCACCCAGCACTTTGATACACAGCACTTTTTTGGCGCCTGAATTATCAGCAACATTGAGTATTGTTTCTGTTTGAATCATATCATCACCTGATTTTCCATCTCTTAGAATCGAAACATCCACTCGCGTTCAGCGCCCGCTACACGGCCTGCTGCAGTATTGTCTTGACTCTCCAGCGCTTCCGTTTGCTCAACGGTCTGCACTCCTCAATAAGTACCGTATCGCCGATGTTGCAGCTGTTCTCAGGATCGTCCGCCAGGTACTTGACACTGGTTTTCACATATTTGCCATAGAGTTTATGACGAACCCTGCGCTCGACCCGGACGACAACACTCTTTTCCATTCTGTTGCTGACAACAGAACCGGTTCTTGTCTTTCTGGACTTGGTATTTTCACTCATAATTTGATCAATTCGTCGTAGTGTTATGCGAGGATGGTACCATACATTTATTATGTCGGGACCACTGTCTTACTGGCCAGTAGTCTCATTTTTTACGGTCTTGATCCTGGCAATATCTTTTTTTAATTTTCGTAATCGGGAAGTATCTTCAAGTGGTCTGATCCGATGTTGAAAAGTGAGATTGGCCAATTCCTCATTAAGCTCTTTCTCTTTTTTACGCAAATCTTCTGCGGCCATGCTCCGAATTTCCGCGGCTTTCATAAGGTGTTCCTCTTTGCAATGACTTTCGTCGCAAACGGCAGCTTATTGCCGGCGAGGGCAAGCGCCTTCATGGCAAGCTTTTCGTCGACGCCGCCGATTTCGTACAGGATTCTGCCCGGCTTGACCGGAGCCACCCAGTACTCTGGACTTCCTTTACCTTTACCCATCCTGGTCTCGGCCGGTTTCTTGGTGATTGGTTTATCGGGGAAGACCCTGATCCAGACCTTGCCACCACGTCTCAGCGTCCGGTTGATAGTTATACGGGCCGCCTCGATCTGCTGGGCAGTCATTTTCCCGCAACTGACGGCCTTTAAGGCGTACTCGCCAAAGGAAATCGCAGAACCGCGGTAAGCAGTACCGGTCATCCGTCCCTTGAACATCTTTCGATGCTTCACTTTTTTTGGACTTAACATCACGTACTCCAGATAAGAATAAATTGGTTGGGCGCAAACTGGTGAAAATGTCCACTTATGCGGCGGGCATCTCCTTGTCGCTCAGTACCTCTCCCTTGAAGATCCAGACCTTGACGCCGATGATCCCGTAGGTAGTGTTAGCCTCTGCCAGAGCATAGTCGACATCCGCCCGCAGGGTGTGCAAGGGCACCCGCCCCTCACGAACCCATTCGCAACGGGACATCTCCGCTCCGCCGAGACGACCGGAACAGGATATCTTGATCCCCTGGACACCGAAGCGCAGAGCGGAATTGACCGCCTTTTTCATTGCCCGGCGAAAGGCGACACGACGTTCGAGCTGCGAGGCGATCGACTCGGCCACCAACTGGGCGTCGGCCTCGGGCCGGCGAACCTCCTGGATGTCGAGGGTCACCTTGCGACCAACCAGTTTTTCAAGTTCCTTTTTGAGGATCTCGATCTCGGCGCCCTTCTTGCCGATGACGATACCGGGCCGGGCAGTGAACAGTCGTGCCCGAACCTTCTCACCGGTTCGTTCGATGATAATTTTCGACAACCCCGCATGGTTCAAACGCTTTTTCAGGAATTTCCTGATCTTCTGATCTTCGAGCAGGTACATGGAATACTCTTTATCCGCATACCAGATCGACTCCCATGTCCGGGTGATATTCAGTCTCAGTCCTAATGGATTTACCTTCTGGCCCAAAATGACCTCCAAAGATGAAGTTTCATGTATTCTTCGTGCTAACCAGCATGGCTGGACCAGGTAGCCTCAGCCACAGCGAACGATGAAGCTCCTCGGCGCGGTATCGGAGAGGTATTCGTGCTGACGAGTTTCATATAAAGCATAGACGGATGGGCGACCTGACTATTCTACCTCGTCCAGGATCACCGTGATATGACTTGTTCTTTTAATGATTCGGGTCGCCCGGCCCTGTGCCCGGGGACGAATTCGCTTCAGCGAAGGTCCGCCGTCAATGTGGATTTTTTTGATAAAGAGATTATCGACATCGACCTGATCATCCTGGGTTGCGTTGGCAACCGCGGACTCGATCACCTTACGCAGGATCATCGCTCCCTTTTTGGGCATAAAGCGAAGGGTAGTGATGGCTCTATCCACATCCATGCCTCTGACCACGTCGGCAACCAGTCGTGCCTTTTGCGGGGATATCCGAATGTATTTCCCTACGGCTCGTGCTTCCATAACGTTTGTACTCCCAGTGCGTCGGCTCGGAAACGTAATGTTTCCCTGTTATTTTTTACCTTTCCTGTCAGCGGCATGACCATAGTACGTACGGGTCGGCGAAAACTCACCGAGCTTGTGCCCCACCATGTTCTCCGACACAAATACCGGTATAAACTTTTTACCGTTGTGGACCGCGAAGGTCAGACCGACCATTTCCGGGGTGATATCAGAGCGACGTGACCAGGTTTTAATGACCTTGCGCGACCCCGATTCGACGGCCTGCTCAACCTTCTTCATCAGGTGATCATCGACAAATGGACCCTTTTTAATTGAACGGGACATACTCTACTCCTTGGCTGTTATGATCTCTTCTTGACAATGAACTTGTCCGAAGACTTGTTTTTCCGGGTCTTATACCCTTTTGTCGGATAACCCCATGGAGTACAAGGATGTCGACCACCAGAGCTCTTTCCTTCACCGCCGCCCATCGGATGATCTACCGGGTTCATGGCGACACCGCGGACATGCGGTCTCCGTCCCTTCCACCGGTTGCGTCCCGCCTTGCCCAGCTTCTGGCTATCGTATTCACTGTTGCCCACCGAACCGATACAGGCCCGGCAGAACTTGTGGAATTTGCGGACTTCACCAGATGGCAGACGGACCTGTACGTAGTCACCCTCTTTGGCCATCAGCTGAGCCGAAGCCCCGGCGCTGCGGACCATCTGCGCGCCTTTACCGATCTTCATTTCGATGTTGTGAATCACCGTACCCAGCGGAATGTTGTTCAAGGGCAGACAGTTTCCTGGCTGGATGTCCACGTTGTCACCTGCAACAATGGTGTCACCGACAGTGACGCCATCAGGGGAGAGGATGTACCGCTTCTCACCATCGAGATAACTCAGCAGGGCGATATTGGCAGATCGGTTCGGGTCATATTCGATGGCCACTACGGTCGCATCGATATCGGTCTTGTCACGCTTGAAATCGATAATGCGATATTTCCGCTTGTGCCCGCCACCGATATTACGGGAGGTGACCCGTCCATAATTGTTACGGCCGCCGGTCTTGGCCAGGCTGACCACAAGGCTCTTTTCCGGGGCCTTCTTCGACAACTCAGGATTCAGTATGGATACCTGGTGTCGCTTACCGGCTGATGTTGGTTTATATGTCTTGATAGCCATGGTTTCCCAATCGCTCCATCATGATAAGATTAGCTAAAATCACGCAAAATGAGAGAGTTGACTGCGCACAGCCAATTCCTGCAGCAAAGGCGCTTACAGCTCGTCCACGAAATTGATTTCGCCCTCGGCAAGAGTGACGTAGGCCTTCTTCCAGTCACTGGTAAAACCGATCTTCTGACCAACCCTTTTTTGCTTACCATGCATAATGGCTGTCCGCACATGCTTGACCTTGACATCGAACATGAGCTCAACCGCCTGCTTGATTTCTATCTTGTTTGCCTTGGGATGCACTTTGAAGACGACAGTGGGATTTGCCTCTTCCTCCTGCAGCAGGGAGGCCTTTTCGGTCAAGCGGGGCCCCTTTAAAACTCCGTAAATATTCTTCATGCCATCAACCTCTTTTCAAGGCTTTCGATTACAGGTTTGATCAGGACCAATTTCTTGTGCAGCAAAATATCGTACACATTGAGCCCCTCGGTCGGCAGGACCTTGAAACCGTTGACGTTCCGCGACGATTTCTTGAGATTTTCCGCTTCACCGTCGATGATGATCAGGCCGTTTTCGACATCTAATGTTTTCATAACATTGACGAAATCCTTGGTCTTGATCGCGTCCATGCGGAAATCATCAAGAACAATAAGATTCTTCTCCTGCAACCTGGCACTCATGGCCATCGACAGGGCGATCTTTTTCACCTTTCTGTTCAGCTTGAAGCTGTAATCACGCGGTTTGGGGCCAAAAACCACGCCGCCGCCCCGCCAGATCGGCGATGTGCGACTGCCGGATCTCGCCCGTCCGGTCCCCTTCTGCCGCCAGGGCTTGGCACCACCACCGCTGACCTCGACGCGGGTCTTGGTGCAGGCCGTACCGGCCCGCCGGGCCGCCCGCTGCATTTTCACCACGTCATGCAGGATATACTCTTTCACCTCACGATTGAAAACGGCATCATTGAGCTCAATCTCGCCGACATTCTCGTTTTTGGTGTTCACCACATTTACAGTTGACATGTGTATCTCCTCGAACCGGATCTCTGGTTTCAGCGATTACTTGGCAAATATTTTCAGGAGACCGTTCTGTGCGCCAGGAACCGGGCCCTTCAACAGCACCACGTTTTCGTCCTCGCGAATATCGATGACGAGCGAATTTTTCTTTAAAATGGTGGCGTTGCCCATCCGTCCCGGCAGCTTCTTGCCCTTGATGACCCGACTCGGCCAGGCACTGGTGCCGATGGAGCCCGGCGCCCGGTGAAACATCGAGCCATGGGTGTCTCGGCCGCCGGCAAAACCGTGCCGCTTGATCACCCCCTGAAAGCCCTTGCCCTTGCTGGTGCCCTGGACATGCACCACATCCCCTACCTTGAACAGTTCGCCGACACTGATCTCCTGGCCCACCTCATACTGGGCGTCGGCCTCGATCCTGAACTCGCGGATATGGTAAAAACCTTCAGCACCTGACTTCTGCAGATGACCAGCCGTTGGCCTGTTCACCCGCTTTGCCTTCTTGTTGCCAAAACCTACCTGGACCGCGTTGTAGCCATCGGTTTCGACGGTCTTGACCTGCAAAACCCTGCACGGTCCCGCTTCAACGACGGTTACAGGAATCGCCTGACCCAGCTCGCTGTACACCCGGGTCATTCCTATCTTCTTACCCAATATACCCATTGTCTTTGGCATAATTGCACCCGATACGTCAATTTTCTTGCAATTCAAGCCTGTTAAGGCAGTTTAATCTCTACATCGACGCCTGCTGAAAGCTCAAGCTTCATCAGCAGATCAATGGTCTGCTGGGTGGGCTCGAGGATATCCAACAATCGACGATGGGTTCTCATTTCAAACTGTTCCCTTGACTTTTTGTCTACATGCGGTGAACGAAGGACACAGAATTTGTTCACGGTAGTGGGCAGAGGAATCGGGCCAGCGACAGCTGAACCGGTCCGACGCGCCGTCTCTACAATCTCGGAGGTAGACTGGTCGAGAAGTTTATGATCGTACGCTTTCAAACGAATACGAATTTTTTCTGTAGGTATCATCGTACACCCTTATTGGCTAAATTTACTCACCATGCCGGCACCGGCTGTTCTCCCACTCTCGTCAAGGGCAACAGGCACCCTTGGTCGATGGCAATGGACTGCTTGGAGCGGTAACGGACACATTGTCTCCATGCATCCCCATCTCCGTTGATTGTATTGCAAACGTGTCAGCACGGAGAGCTCTCTTGCCGTGCCGAAGAGCTTCATCGCTCGTTCTGGCTGGGGCTCTATGGATCAGCCATGCTCTGTCTGGTTATATGCACCACATCAGCACGGAAAGCTCTGTTACCGTGTCGAGGGGTTTCATGCTTCGTTGGGGCTGAGGCTATCTGGTCCAGCCATGCTGGTTATATGAAACTCGTCAGTGCGGAAAGCTCTGTTACCGCGCCGAGGAATTTCATGCTTCGTTGGGGCTGAGGCTATCCGGTCCAGCCATGCTGGTTATATGAAACTCGTCAGTGCGGAAAGCTCTGTTACCGCGCTGAGGAATTTCATGCTTCGTTGGAGCTGAGGCTATCCGGTCCAGCCATGCTGGTTAGACAATGAGACGATCCCAGTAATCCTTTTGTCTCACAAGCTCAGATACCCCGTATTTTTTTAATTATCAGCTCGGCCTTGGCCTGCGGCACAACGTTATATTCTAAAAACTGCATGGTAAAATTGGCTCGCCCCTGGGTTGCCGAGCGCAGGGAGGTCGAGTAACCAAACATCTCTGCCAGCGGCACATGGGCCTTGACGTTCTGTACATCTTCTTCCGCCTCGACCCCGACGATCTTACCCCGTTTCTGGTTGAGATCGGCGATGACATCGCCAATGTATTCCTCTGGCGTCACCACCTGCAGATCCATCACCGGTTCGAGCAGAGCGGGTCTGGCATCGGCGGTCGCCCGTCTGATTGCCATGGAAGCGGCCACTCCAAACGACATGTCTGTCGATTCATCCTCATGGTACGAGCCACCGACCAGCACTACCCTGATGTCGGTCAGCGGGTAGCCGATAAGCGGCCCAGAGTCCAGACTGTCTCGCACCCCTCGTTCGATGGCCCCGATAAACTCGGGCGGTATTTCCCTTTCCTCAACCTGACTGGAAAATTCGACCCCACTCCCCAGCGGCAGCGGCGACACCTCCAGTATCACATGGCCAAACATGCCTTTGGCGCCGGTGGTCTGGTCAAACTTTCCTTCGGCTCCACTGCTGGCGGTAATCGTCTCTTTATAGGCGACCTGCGGTTTGCCGACCTTGGCCCCCACCTTGAATTCATTGATGAGACGATGAACAATGATCTCGAGATGCAGCTCACCCATCCCCGAGATGATCGTCTGCCCGGTATCCTTGTCGACCGAGATGCTAAACGACGGATCCTCCAGCGCGATTTTCTCAAGGGTCTCGCTGAGTTTTTTCTCTTCAGCCTTTGATTTCGGCTCTATAGCCACGCCAATGACCGGCTCGGGAAAGTCCATGCTCTCAAGGAGGATATAATCGCCTTTCTCGCAGAGCGTGTCACCGGTGGTGGTGAATTTCAAGCCGATCAGAGCGCAGATGTCACCAGCACTCACCTCCGAGGCCTCTTCCCGTTTATTGGCGTGCATCTTCATGATCTTGCTGATCTTCTCCTGCTTCTGCCTTACAGGATTGTAGATCTTCTCGCCCACGGTCAGACGGCCGGAGTAGATGCGGACAAAGGCCAGATTCTCGACGTAGGCATCGGTCATCAGCTTGAAGACCAGGGCAGCCAGCTTCTCCTCGCCATCTGTCTTCCTGGTAACCTTGTCGCCCCGCTTGTCCATTCCCTCGACCGCTGGCACATCGAGCGGTGAAGGCAGGTAATCGATGACGGCGTCAAGAAGAGGTTGCACACCCTTGTTCTTAAATGCGCTCCCACACAGCACCGGCACGATCCCCAGTCCGAGCGTCGCCTTCCTGAGAGCGGTATGGAGCAGAACTGCCGATACCGCTGTATCGTTCAAGTAGTTTTCCATGACATCCTCATCGAAGTCGGCCAACTTCTCGAGGAGGGTCATACGTGCGGCCGCGAATATTTCGTTGTATTTGGCGGGAATGTCCTGTTCGACGACTTCCTGCCCCAGAGTCTGCTCGGAAAAGGTGAGCATCTTCTCTGTAACGAGGTCAATGACCCCGACGAACTCGGATTCTTTCCCGACAGGAATCTGTATAGGGACTGGATTGGCTCCGAGTCGCTCGCGAATCATGCGAACACATCGATCAAAGTTCGCACCCACTCTGTCCATCTTGTTGACGAAGGCGATTCGCGGTATGTGGTACTTGTTGGCCTGCCGCCACACTGTTTCCGACTGGGGCTCAACCCCGCCGACAGCGCAGAAGACGGCAATGACACCATCAAGGACCCGCAGGGCCCGTTCCACCTCGACGGTGAAATCGACATGACCCGGCGTATCGATAATATTTATTTTCTTTTCTTTCCAGTAACAGGTGGTTGCCGCCGAGGTAATCGTTATTCCCCGCTCCTGCTCCTGCTCCATCCAGTCCATGATGGCCGTGCCCTCATGGACCTCGCCGATCTTATGGGAACGACCGGTGTAATACAGTATCCGCTCGGTGGTGGTGGTCTTGCCGGCGTCAATATGCGCCATGATGCCGATGTTGCGGACACCGGTCAGATCTTCCTGGGTTGCCATCGCCCTTCCTCAAATTGTGTTTCAAGTTAGTGCTGATGCCAACCCAAGACATCGCCGGCTACGAGACCCTACCAGCGATAGTGCGCAAATGCTTTGTTGGCCTCAGCCATGCGATGGGTATCATCGCGCTTCTTCACGGCCGCACCGCGATTATTGTAGGCATCCATCAGCTCAGCCGCAAGCTTGTCCGACATCGACTTGCCGGAACGGGACTTGGCAAAACCAATGATCCAACGGATGGCAAGCGCATTCCGCCTGGACTGCCTGACCTCCATGGGCACCTGATAGGTGGCGCCACCGACACGACGTGACTTGACCTCCACCTTGGGCCGGACGTTCTCCATGGCATCCTCGAAGACGGTCATTGGATCCTGATCGGTGATACGGGAAGTGACCACGTCCATGGCATCATAAAAGATGCGCATTGCCGTACTCTTTTTGCCGCGCTCCATCAGGCCATTGGTGAACTTGGTAACCAATACACTGTTATACCGTGGGTCCGGATCTATCGGCCGCCGGCTCGCTATATTTCTACGGGACATATTCCTTTTTCTCCATCAGTTCAGCTTCCGATCAGGAAGGACGCTTTGCTCCATATTTTGAACGACCCTGACGTCTGGCTGATACACCCAGGGAATCGAGGGTACCACGGACGATATGATAACGCACACCCGGAAGGTCCTTTACCCTGCCGCCGCGAATCAACACGACTGAGTGTTCCTGGAGGTTATGTCCGATACCCGGGATATACGAGGTCACCTCTATCCCATTGGTCAGCCTGACCCTCGCCACTTTTCGCAGAGCGGAATTGGGCTTTTTCGGAGTAGTAGTATACACCCTGACACATACGCCCCTCTTCTGCGGGCACCCCTTCAAGGCCGGAGTGTTTGTCTTTTTGACAATTTTCTTCCGACCGCTCCTCACGAGTTGGTTGATTGTTGGCATTATCTCTACTGCTCCTGTTCAACTCACAGTTGATATATAATTATTGGCACTATCTACAGATTTTGCCGGTAAATTTTACACGGAAGTGGAATTGTTTACCCTAACTTTACATCAGTGTCAAGGAGAAAACGATTTCCAAACCGAATTTACTCCGTCCTCCCCTTCATCCGTCCAGGCCGGTCCCGGCAGAAATCAACCGGCCCATAATGACGTTTTCCTTTAAACCGGTGAGTTCGTCGACCTTGCCGGCCATCGCCGCATTGGTCAGTACCTTGGTCGTTTCCTGGAAGGAGGCGGCCGAGATGAAACTCTCTGTCGACAGGGAAGCCTTGGTGACTCCGAGCAACAGCGGCTCGGCCACCGCCGGATTCTTGCCCTCGGCCATCAGCCGGTCGCGCTCCTCCTCGAACTTCCACCACTCGACCTGCTCACCTATCATGAACTTCGAATCACCGGCTGAAGTGATCATGACCCGCTTGAGCATCTGCCGGACGATCACCTCGATATGCTTGTCGTTGATCTTCACGCCCTGCAGACGATAGACCTCCTGGATCTCGTTGACCAGAAACTTCGCCAGTTCCTTGACCCCGAGAACGCTGAGAATGTCGTTGGGCACCACCGTCCCTTCCATCAACGGTTCTCCCGCCTGCACATAGTCGCCCTCATGGACGATGATATGCTTGGATTTGGGAACAAGGTACTCTTCCGGTTCCCCGAATTCGGGAGTGACGACCACCCGACGTTTGCCTTTCAGCTCTTTGCCAAAGCTCACCCGACCATCGATTTTGGAGATGATGGCGGGCTCTTTTGGTTTACGAACCTCGAACAGCTCGGCGACACGGGGCAGACCACCGGTGATATCCTTGGTCTTCGAGGATTCGCGCGGAATCTTGCCGACAACGGCCCCAGGCTTGATCTCATCGCCCTCGGTGACGGAAATAATGGAACCAACCGGCAGACTGTAGCGGGCATACACTTCGGATTCCGGCAGTTTCAGAGTCTTGCCGCGATCGTTTTTCACCGAAACCCGAGGGTTGAGCTGGGCGCTGCTGGTGGAGTGAATAATGACCTTCGAGGCCTTGCCGGTTACCGGGTCCACCTTTTCCTGCATGGTCACCCCCTCGATGATATCACCATATTTGATAATACCACCCACCTCGGAGACAATCGGGATCGTGTAGGCATCCCAGTCGGCCAGCACCGTTCCCGGCTCGACCAGCACTCCTTCACCCACTGGAATCTGAGCGCCGTAATTGACCTTGAACCTCTCGCGCTCGCGCTCGAGTTCGTCGAGGATGACCACCTCGGCGTTACGGTTCATCACGATCTTGATGCCCTCGGCGTTCTCGACGAAATGCAAATTCTTGAAGCCGACCTTGCCACCACGCTGGGTTCTGATTTCGGCCTGTTCAACCGCCCGCGAGGCGGTGCCGCCGATATGGAAAGTCCGCATGGTCAGCTGGGTACCCGGCTCACCGATGGATTGGGCGGCGATGACGCCGATGGCCTCCCCCTTGTTGACCATATGGCCCCGGCCGAGGTCACGGCCATAGCAGAGGGCACAGACGCCCCGCTTCGACCGACAGCTCAGCACCGAACGGATCATCACCCGGTCGATACCCGCCTCTTCGATACGGAGAATACGCTCTTCGGTGATCTCTTCCCCAGCCTCGACGATCGTCTCGTTCGAATAGGGATCCACCACGTCTTCCAAGGCGACCCGACCAAGAATTCTGTCCCCCAGCGGCACGATGATCTCACCACCATCGAGCAGCGGCTCGGCAACGATACCGTCGAGGGTATAGCAGTCCCGCTCGACAATGGTGACCTCCTGAGCCACATCGACCAGGCGGCGGGTAAGGTAACCGGAGTTGGCGGTCTTCAAGGCGGTATCGGCCAGACCCTTTCTGGCGCCATGGGTGGAAATGAAGTACTCGAGAACGCCGAGACCTTCTCGGAAGTTGGCCTTGATCGGAGTCTCGATAATAGCCCCTGACGGTTTGGCCATCAGGCCACGCATCCCTGCCAGCTGACGGATCTGATCCCTCGATCCCCTGGCGCCGGAGTCGGCCATGATATAGATCGAGTTGAAGCTCGGCGCCTCTTCGACCTGACCCTCCTTGTTGCGAAAGTACTCCACCTTGATCTCGCTCATCATCTCGTTGGCGACATCCTCGGAGGCCTTGGACCAGATATCGACCACCTTGTTGTACTTCTCGCCGGAGGTGATCAGACCATCGGAATACTGCTGCTCGACATCGAGGACGTCCCGCTCCGCTTTTTCCACCATCTCTTCCTTGCGCAACGGGATCTTCATATCGTTGATGGAAATCGAGATGCCGGCCCTGGTAGCGTACTCGTAGCCGGTATCTTTCAAGCGATCGGCCAGAATAACGGTATCCTTGGTGCCGGCCCGCCGGTAGGTGTAATCGATGAGTTTGGCCAGCGCCTTCTTGCTCATCACCTTGTTGATCTCGGCAAAGGGCACGGATTTGGGAATCAGTTCCCCGAGGATGATCCGGCCGACGGTGGTATCGACCAGTTCGCCATTCTTTCTGATTTTCACCCGGGCCTGCAGATCGGCCTCACCATAGTCATAGGCGATACGCGCCTCGTTCTCATGGGAGAACACCTTGCCCTCGCCCCTGGCGTTGATCCGGTCCCGAGTCATGTAATACAGGCCGAGAACGATGTCCTGGGAGGGGATGATGATCGGCTCGCCATTGGCCGGGGAGAGGATGTTGTTGGTGGACATCATCAACACCCTGGCCTCGACCTGGGCCTCGACCGACAACGGCACGTGGACCGCCATCTGATCGCCGTCAAAGTCGGCATTGAAAGCGGCGCAGACCAGCGGATGCAACTGGATGGCCTTGCCCTCGATCAGCACCGCCTCAAACGTCTGCATGCCGAGCCGGTGCAGGGTTGGCGCCCGGTTGAGGATCACCGGATATTCGGTGACCACCTCCTCGAGTACGTCCCAGACCTCCTTGGCCTCCTTTTCCACCATCTTCCTCGCGCTCTTGATGGTGGTGACGTAGCCCCTGCTCTCGAGCTTGTTGTAGATGAACGGCTTGAAGAGCTCGAGCGCCATCTTCTTCGGGATGCCACACTGGTGCAAACGGAGATGCGGCCCGACGACAATGACCGAACGTCCGGAATAGTCGACCCGCTTGCCAAGCAGGTTCTGACGGAAACGCCCCTGCTTGCCTTTTAACATGTCGGCCAGTGATTTCAGCGGCCGTTTGTTGGCGCCGGTGATGACCCGCCCGCGGCGACCGTTATCAAAGAGCACGTCAACCGCCTCCTGCAACATCCGCTTCTCGTTGCGGATGATGATGTCGGGCGCGTCGAGTTCCAACAGGCGCTTCAAGCGGTTATTGCGATTGATGACCCGACGGTAGAGATCGTTGAGATCGGAGGTGGCGAACCGCCCCCCTTCCAGCGGCACCAGGGGTCTGAGATCCGGCGGCAGAACCGGAATGACCTCGAGAATCATCCATTCCGGCCGGTTGCCGGAATCACGGAAGGCCTCGATCACAAACAGTCGTTTGCCAAGTTTTTGCCGTCTGGTCTGAGAGTTGGTGGTGGCCATCTCTTCTCGCAGCTCAGCCGAGAGTTTGATGAGATCGATGGAGGCCAGCAACTCACGGATGGCCTCGGCGCCGATACCGACCTGGAACTGGCCCGGATACTCGTCCCGGTACTGGCGGTATTTTTCTTCGGTCAAGAGCGAGCCCTTGGGCACCGCTTCGACCTCGGAAGAAACCACCGCATACTGTTCGAAGTAGAGAATCCGCTCCAATTCTTTGAGCGTCATATCGAGAACGGCGCCGATCTTACTGGGAAGACTCTTCAAAAACCAGATATGCGCCACCGGAGCGGCCAATTTGATATGACCGAGACGTTCGCGGCGCACTTTCGACTGGATCACCTCCACACCGCATTTTTCACAGACCACGCCGCGATGCTTCATCCGCTTGTATTTACCGCAGTTACATTCGAAATCCTTGACCGGGCCGAAGATCTTGGCGCAGAACAGACCGTCGCGTTCCGGTTTGAAGGTACGGTAGTTGATGGTCTCCGGCTTCTTCACCTCACCGTGAGACCAATCCATTATTTTTTCTGGTGAGGCCAGTGAGATCCGAACACTCTTGAACTTCGTAGGGGCTTTCGGTTTTTGAAAAAAATTGAATAATTCTTCCACGAAATCACCTCTTTCTCATATGTTAAGACACAGCCGGCACCGTTGCACCGGACCGTGAAGAGAACGCCCTTCACGCTGCAATCGCAGCACAGCCAATACGCCTTTGGACCACCTAAAGCCCTATTCCTCTATCAGTTCCATATTCAGGCACAGCCCCTGCAATTCCTTCACCAGAACATGGAAGGACTCCGGCAGACCGGTGGTGAGGAAGTTGTCACCCTTGACGATTCGCTCATACATGGTCGTCCGTCCCTCCACATCGTCTGATTTCGCGGTGAGAAACTCTTTCAAGGTATAGGCGGCGCCATAGGCCTCCATTGCCCATACCTCCATCTCACCCAGGCGCTGACCGCCGAACTGGGCCTTGCCACCCAGCGGTTGCTGGGTCACCAGCGAATACGGGCCCGTGGAACGAGCATGGATCTTGTTGTCGACCAGATGATGGAGTTTCACCATGTACATGGAACCAACGGTCACCTGATTGGCAAAGGGCTCGCCGGTAAGACCGTCATAGAGTTGGACCTGCCCGACCTCGTCGAGACCGGCCTCGACCAGGAGCCGGCGAATCTGGTCCTCTTTGGCGCCGTCAAAAACCGGGGTCGCCATGTGCAGACCATCTCTATGGATTCGGGCCCATTCGATAATCTCCTGATCCGTTCGCCCCTTGGTTATAGCGGCAAATTCATCATCGGAGTAAATCGCTTTGAGCTTGGTTTTGATCATCGCAACCGCCTGCTCCCGGGCCATGGCTTCCAGTTGCTGGCCCAACTTTTTGGCAGCATAGCCGAGATGGACCTCCAGCACCTGGCCAACGTTCATACGCGACGGCACACCGAGCGGATTGAGGACGATATCCACCGCCGTGCCATCGGCGAAAAAGGGCATATCCTCTTCCGGCAACAGCCGGGATACCACGCCTTTGTTGCCATGGCGGCCGGCCATCTTATCGCCCACGGAGAGTTTTCTCTTGGTGGCGACATAGACCTTGACCATCTTCACCACCCCAGGAGGAAGGTCATCGCCCTTGCGCATTCTTTCGATAATACCTTCATACCGCTCGGAGATCAGGCGGGCCTGTTTGTCGTAGCGCTCGTAGGCGGCCTCTATCGCCTCCTCGTATTTGGCCCTTTCGGAGAAGTCGACATGCCTGAGCTGAGCGAAGCCGATGGCAACCGCCATATCGGCCTCGATTTTCTTGCCGAGATTGACGACCAGCGTGCCATCAGCGGCAAAGATATCCTTTTTGGCGGTCCGGCCGTCGATGATCTGGCCAATCTCCCGGCATACCCCGCGGCGGAGGCTATTGAGTTCGTCGATCTTGTCCTGGTTGAGCTTTTCGATCTCCAGATCCTCGATCATCAGCGAACGTTCATCCTTATCCACCCCCTTGCGGGAAAAGACCTTGGCGTCGATAACCACCCCGCTCACCCCCGGCGGCACCCGCAGGGAGGAATCTTTCACATCCTGGGCCTTTTCACCAAATATTGCCCGCAGCAGTTTCTCTTCCGGGGAGAGAACCGTTTCACCTTTGGGGGTCACCTTGCCGACCAGGGTGTCCCCGGCCTTCACCTCGGCGCCAATCCGGACGATTCCCGACTCGTCGAGGTTACGGAGGGTCTCCTCGCTGACGTTGGGAATATCACGGGTGATCTCTTCCTTGCCGAGTTTGGTATCCCGGGCCATGGTCTCGAATACCTCGATATGCACCGAGGTGAAGGTATCCTCCTTCAGCAGCCGCTCATTGACCAGGATCGAATCCTCAAAGTTGAAGCCACGCCAGGGCATGAAGGCAATGGTCACATTCTTGCCCAGGGCCAGCTCCCCATACTCGCAGGAGGGTCCGTCGGCCAGCACCATGCCTTGAGTGACCCGCTGACCGGGCAACACCAGGGGATGCTGGTTAAAGCAGGTGTTCTGATTCGATTTTTTATATTTTTCCAGCCTGTAGACGCCGACACCGGTGTCAAAACCGTCCACTCCCGGCCGGTCGTAACGGACGATGATGCGGTTCGCATCCGATTCCTCGACCACCCCATCGTCGGCGGCCAGCAGGCAGGCCCCGGAATCCCTGGCGACATACCGTTCCATGCCGGTCCCGACCAGAGGAGACCTGGGGATCAGCAGCGGCACCGCCTGGCGCTGCATGTTCGACCCCATCAGGGCCCGGTTGGCATCGTCATTTTCCAGGAAAGGTATCAGTGAGGCGGCAACGCTCACCAGCTGATTGGGCGCAATATCCATGTAGGTGACCTGGTCACCGGTTGAGGTGACGACCTCGCCATCATCCCGGACAATCAGATTATCGTCGGCAATCTCATTTTTAGCGGCCATCTGGGTGAGGGTCGGGGCGATGATCTGATTCTGCTCCTGTAGCGCGCTGAGATAATCCACCTGGTCGAGAACGATCCGATTTTCCACCTTACGGTAGGGGGTCTCGATGAAGCCGTACGGATTGACCCTGGCATAGGTGGCCAGCGAGACAATGAGACCGATATTGGGGCCCTCCGGTGTTTCGACCGGGCAGATGCGCCCGTAATGGGTGGGATGGACGTCACGCACCTCGAAGCCGGCTCGCTCCCTCGACAAACCGCCGGGACCGAGCGCCGACAAACGTCGCTTGTGGGTGACCTCCGAGAGCGGGTTGGTCTGATCCATGAACTGGGAGAGCTGTGAGGTACCGAAAAACTCCTTGATTGCCGCGGAAATCGGTTTTGGATTGACCAGATCGTGCGGCATCAGGGTCTCTACGTCCTGGAGCGTCATCCGTTCCTTGATGGCACGCTCCATCCGCACCAGCCCCATCCGGTACTGATTTTCCACCAGTTCGCCAACAGTCCGAACCCGGCGGTTGCCAAGGTGATCGATATCGTCCACCGCTCCCTGGCTGTCTTTGAGCCGGACCAGGTATTTGATCGATTCGACGATGTCCTCTCTGGTCAAGGCCCGGTTATTGATATCGATATCCAGGCCAAGTCTGGCGTTTATTTTATAGCGCCCGACCTCGGAGAGGTCATAGAGATCGGCATTGAAGAACAGGTTGTCAAAAAATCCCTGGGCGACCTCGACAGTCGGCGGACTGGAGGGGCGCAGGCGGCGATAGATCTCGAGCAGGGCATCCTCGGAGGAGGCCACCTTATCCACCGCCAGGGTGCGACTGAACGAGTCGGAATACTTGACCCCATCGATGAACAGCACCTTGAATTCACGAATACGTTGTGATTCGAAGGTCTCCAGTACCGTTTCGGTGATCTCGGTGTTGGAAAGGGCGATCACCTCGCCACTTTCGGGATCGACGACGTTTTCAGACAACACCTTGCCCACGATCGACTCCGGCAGAATCTGAATGCTGGTGATGCCATCGCTCTGGATCCGCTTGGAGAGCGCCTTGCTTATCTTGCGACCCTTCTTGGCCAGCACCTCGCCACTGACCGGGGAGACCAGGTCGAAGTCGAGACGCTGGGCGACCATGGTTTCGGGATCGAACTCGATAAAGAACTTCTCTCCCTCTTCACGAATGGTATTGATCCGATAGAACTGCTGCAACAGTTCCTCGCCACTGTAGCCGATAGCCTTTAACAGGGTAGTGACCGGAAACTTCCGTCGCCGGTCGATTCGGACATGGAGGATATCCTTGATATCGAATTCGAGATCGATCCAGGAGCCGCGAACCGGAATGATTCGAGCGGAGTAGAGCAGCTTGCCGCTGGCATGGGTCTTGCCGTTATCGTGGGTGTAAAAGAGACCTGGAGAACGCTGGAGCTGCGAAACGATGACCCGCTCGGTCCCGTTGACCACAAAGACCCCGTCCGCCGTCATCATCGGCAGCGAACCAAGAAACACCTCCTGCTCCTTGATATCACGGATGGTCTGCACATCGGTCTCTTCGTCGACATCGAAGGTGATCAGGCGAACCACGATCTTGAGTGGAATTTCGTAAGTCATGCCGCGTTGCAGACATTCCTCTACGGTATATTTGGGTTCACCGAATTTATAACGCACATATTCGAGGGAACAGAGTCCATTGAAGTCATTGATGGGAAAGACACTCTTGAATATAGCCTCCAGGCCGACATCTGCACGCTCATCGGGGTCGCTGTGGATCTGCAGGAACTCCTCATAGGAGATCCGCTGCATTGAGATGAGGTGGGGTGGCTCGATAATGGTCTCGGCCGTGGCAAAATTCTTTCTAACTCGTTCCATAAATTGTCCTCGAGGTTGCCAATAGATCGTTACACGCGTTTTTTTTTCGCTCTGTCAGATACCGAAAAGCCATGGATTCAGCCAGGAACTGAACCTCTGATATATAAAGAAAATTATTCGCAATCGGCCATCAAGGGGTCTGTCCCCGCGGTCGGCATGTTCGTTGCTGGTTGTGGCTGCCTGTATGGCCCAGCCGCGCTGGTTACGAAAAGTTACCTTTTGTTCTCACACGATGCTCGGTGGAAAGTTGACAAGCTGGCTGAAGTGAACTCGCCAGAGGATATGCTGCCTGCTGTGCTCTGCCATGACCTCTTTTTCCTAAGAGAAAGTAGTAACGAATGTGAAAAAATCCGCACATTCATGAGCAACACAGAAGATTACCTGTCTACAGAACCAGTCCTTTCCGGTTCTTATGATGAAATGAACCTGTGCGACAAGGTGATTTTGTCGTCGACGAGACTACTGTAAAATAATGAAATTATTGCATTTGATTGCAGATATTTTTCTGGATTCCAAAACACAACACGCTACGCGGCAATGCCCGTAGCGTGTTGTGTTGTTTGCTGCACCCCATGGGGTGGGCCTGTCGAGTCGGTACTATTTGATCTCCACGCCACCACCAACAGCTTCGATCTTGGCTTTGATATCTGCACACTCCTCTTTGGAAACGCCCTCTTTCAAGGTCTGCGGTGCGCCCTCTACCAGGTCTTTGGCCTCTTTCAAGCCGAGACCGGTGATAGCGCGTACCTCTTTGATGACCTTTATTTTCTGATCACCTGCCGAAGCGAGGATAACGTCGAACTCGGTTTTCTCCTCAGCGGGAGCGGCATCAGCGGCAACTGCGCCAGCTGCGGCCACAGCCACCGGCGCAGCGGCGGAAACACCGAACTTCTCCTCGAACTCCTTGATCAGTTCAGAGAGCTCAAGTACAGACATGTTAGCAATGAATTCAATTACATCTTCTTTCGTAATAGCCATGAGTTGACTCCTTGTTATATGTAGGATCTACAATTGAGACGCGGCGGATGGTTCGTCACGCAGCAGTCTGTTCTTTCTTTTCCCTGACGGCGTTCAGAACATAACCGAAGGTACGAGGCACACCTGAGAGTACCTGGACCAGCCCGGTGGGCACACTGTTGAGAACCGAAAGAAACTGCGCCAGCAGAACTTCCTTGGTCGGCAATTTGGACAATGCCACTATTCCGGCATGTTCAAGTATTCCTCCTTCGAGGGCCGCGCATCTGATTGCAAACTTTTCATGGTCCTCGGCGAACTTGGCCACGACCTTCGCAGGTCCTACCGGATCGCCATAGGCCATGATCACAGCGGTGGTACCGGTGAAGTGTTCACTCAGTACCGCGTTGTCGGTATCAGCGGCCGCTCTCTTGAGGAGGGTATTCTTGGCAACACGAATCTCCGAATCGCATTTCCGCAATTCGATACGGACCTGCTGCAACTCAGAGACTTTCAAACCACAATAGTCAGCGACTACCGCGAACTTCGCCCGGCTGAACGAATCGTTCAATTCCGAGATGATCGTCGCTTTTTCATCACGATTCAAAGTGCTCCTCCCTGGTGAGAATTTGTTGTTTTTCGAAACAGCACGAACAGCGCCGATACAGGTCCTTTACAACCTTTGCCACTGCTGGTTATCCTACAGAAGATCACCTTCGTCTCGGCAGGTCATGCCAGAGCATGATTAAACGCTTTGTGCCTGCTGTCTTCGACCCTGGAGAAAGCATGTCTTTCTCCTTCACTGCTACTACTACCTACTGTCCACCCAGAAACAGCTATTTTCTCCTGAGAGTTCGCTGCCCCGGTGTGTTCCATTGAAAGATACGCTACCTACTTTACAAGGGTTCTGATGGCCAGCGGATCGAGCTTGACCCCTGGACCCATGGTCGAGGAGATGGTAATGGACCTCAGATAGATGCCTTTGCTGGCCGAGGGCTTGAGCTGGATGATTTTTTCGATGAAGGTGAGGAGATTTTCCTGCAGCTTCTGGGCCCCGAAAGAAACCTTGCCGACCCCGGCGTGAATGATACCGGCCTTGTCGACCTTGAAGTCGACCTTGCCGCCTTTGATATCCCGTACGACGTTGCCCACATCGAAGGTCACGGTTCCCAGCTTGGCATTGGGCATCAGGTTACGCGGACCCAGAATTCGACCGATCTTGCCGACGGTGCCCATCATGTCCGGAGTTGCCACTGTTTTATCGAACTCCAGCCAGCCGCCCTGAATCTTTTCGACCAGATCCTCCGCACCGACATAATCGGCCCCGGCCTCGGTAGCCTCGGCCTCTTTCGGGCCTTTGGCAAAGACCAGCACCCGGGTCACCTTACCGGTACCATGCGGCAGGACAACGGAGGCGCGGATCATCTGGTCGGCGTGTCGTGGATCGACTCCGAGTTTCATCGCGATATCGAAGGTCTCGTCAAATTTTGCATAGGCAAGCGACAACGCGGTCTTCACCCCTTCTTCTACCGTATAGAGCTTGCTCTTTTCGTAGGTCGTTACAGTATTTTTATATTTTTTTCCATGTTTCGGCATGACAGCCTCCTACCACGACACAGCTCCGTTCGTCCGTATCGGCAGTGATTGATATTAAAGCGTCAGTCTACAACTGTAATTCCACAGCTCCGCGCGGTTCCCTCAACTATCTTCATCGCCGC
Organism: Desulfopila sp.; assembly: GCA_047973425.1. Taxonomy (GTDB): domain Bacteria; phylum Desulfobacterota; class Desulfobulbia; order Desulfobulbales; family Desulfocapsaceae; genus Desulfopila. The sequence continues at coordinate 22,389 of JBKEBZ010000043.1, read as the reverse complement.
TTCGATATCGTAGGCGTTGAGGTCAGGCATTTTTATCTCGGCGATCTCGCGAATCTTGTCCCGGCCGAGTTCAGCGACACGATCGGCCTTCGGGTTGCTCGAGCCGCTTTTGAGATTGGCCGCTTTCAGCAGCAGCACCGAAGCCGGCGGGGTTTTCGTTATATAGCTGAACGATCGGTCCTGGTACACCGTGATGATTACCGGGACGATGGTGTCACCCATTCCTTGAGTTTTCGCGTTGAACTGTTTGCAGAACTCCATGATATTGACACCATGCTGACCGAGCGCCGGCCCGACCGGCGGCGAAGGGTTGGCCTTCCCCGCTGCAATCTGCAATTTGATATATGCCGTTATTTTCTTCGCCATGTGTTCACTCCAACAGGCAAGCTGTTTCTCGGAAAATCACCAGCAAGGGGATGCTCCCCGCAGTTGGGATTCTCATTGTTCGTTGTGGTTGCGATACGTGATTCAGCCATGCTGATTTTTATCCGAAAATCGCCAGTGCGAAAAGCTCTGTTGCCGCACCGGGGAGCTTCATCGTTTGTTGTGGCTGAGGTTACCTGGTCCAGCCATGCTGGTTTATATAAAACTCCTCAGCACGGAGATATTTGTTACCGTGCCGGGGAGTTTCATGTTTCGTTGTGGCTGAGGCCAGCCGGATTCTCGCCTGCTCGCTTTCCTGGCCATGTTGCTTTCTCAGCATGTCATCACACTGCAGAGAACCGCATATCGGCGGCAGACCCAGAGCTCGGGTCGTTGTCTCAGGTATTGGTCACCTGAACGAACTCCAACTCCACCGGAGTCTCCCGACCGAAAATCGAGACCATGACCCGCACTCTCCCCTTTTCAGGGAAGACTTCGTTGACGACACCCTGAAAATTGGCGAATGGGCCATCGATGACCCGAACACTTTCCCCGACATCAAACGTCACCTTGGGCCGAGGCCGTTCGGAACCGTCCTGTATTCTGCCGATGATTTTTGCCGCGTCTTCGTCGGAAATGGGCACCGGATTGCGATCGTCACCGACAAACCCTACCACTCGCGGCATGTTCTGATGAATGGTGTGCCAGGTCTGATCGTTGAGCACCATACTCACCAGCATATAGCCTGGGAAAAAACGCCGTGACGACGTCTTCCTGGAACCCTTGATCATTTCAACCACTTGCTCGGTCGGCACCAGGATTTCACCAAAAAGTTCCTCGAGCCCCTCTTTCTTGATGCGCTCCTCGAGGGTCGCCTTCACCTTATCTTCAAACCCAGAGTGGACCTGGAGAATGTACCATTGCCTTGCCATGCGTCGCTTTTCCCTTATCAGTTAGGACAGATGCCCTGTAGCTGTTTGGTTCAAACCGCTCCACACAATTCACCACAGGTCCTCAAACCGCTCTAGCGCAAGAAGGACGATACAAGTTTACCGAGCAGCAAATCAACGGAACCGAGATATACCGACACAACAAATGTCAGGACAACAACTATACCGGTCAACCCTAACGTCAGTTTCTTATCCGGCCATACTATCTTCGTGAATTCGACCTTTACCTCTTCGAGAAATTTCTTTATCTGGGCAGGCGCAAAAGGAGAAGGCTCCTTCTCGATCACATTGCCTTTCTTTGATTTAACCGCCTTGGCCGCCATAGTAATTTATCCGAGATGAGGTGATGTTCCCAATTGCAGGGCGCGAATCTTCGTTTTTCTCTCTAAAAAAAACACCTGCCATGAAAATGGCAGGCCAGGAGGGATTCGAACCCCCAGCCCCCGGATTTGGAGTCCGGTGCTCTACCGTTAGAGCTACTGGCCTGTGTTCCGTCTACTTGGTCTCCTTGTGCGGGGTATGACTCCGACAGAAGGGACAGTACTTCTTGAATTCAAGCTTGTTCGGGGTGTTTTTCTTGTTTTTCGTCGTCGTATAGTTGCGACGCTTGCATGTGCCACATGCCAGGGTGACTATGTCTCTCATTGGGTCCTTCCTCTGCGAAAGCCTGCTCTACCCCGACCTGGCCGAAGTAGAGCAACATCGTTGACGAGCGACTACTTGATGATCTTGGCAACCACGCCGGCACCTACGGTGCGACCGCCTTCGCGGATCGCGAAACGCAGCCCCTCATCCATGGCGATAGGGGTGATTAGCTCAGCGGTAACGGAGACGTTATCGCCCGGCATAACCATCTCGGTCCCTTCGGGAAGGGTGACCACTCCGGTAACGTCGGTTGTTCTGAAGTAGAACTGGGGTCTGTAGCCATTGAAAAACGGGGTATGACGGCCACCTTCATCCTTGCCGAGGATATAACACTCCGCCTGAAACTGGGTATGCGGGGTGATGGAACCCGGCTTGGCAAGAACCTGGCCGCGCTCTACCTCGTCACGCTTGACACCACGCAGCAAAGCACCGATATTGTCGCCGGCCTGACCTTCGTCGAGGAGCTTACGGAACATTTCGACCCCGGTACAGGTGGTCTTCTGAGTCTTTCGGATACCGACAATCTCAATCTCGTCACCGACCTTGACTATTCCGCGCTCTACACGACCGGTAGCGACGGTCCCCCGGCCGGAGATGGAAAAGACATCTTCGATCGGCATAAGGAACGGCTTGTCGGTGTCGCGCTCCGGCTCAGGGATATAGGAGTCAACGGCCTCCATCAGGTCCCAGATGCACTTGGCTTTTTCGGCATCTTCCGGATTCTCGAGCGCAAGCAGCGCCGAGCCCTGCACGAAGGGAATATCGTCTCCGGGGAATTCGTACTTGTCGAGAAGTTCACGCAACTCCATCTCAACCAGCTCGATCAACTCGGGATCGTCGACCATATCGCACTTATTCAAAAAGACCACAATCGCCGGAACACCAACCTGACGAGCGAGCAGGATGTGCTCCCTGGTCTGCGGCATGGCACCGTCAGTTGCCGCCACCACCAGAATGGCGCCATCCATCTGCGCTGCGCCGGTGATCATATTCTTTATATAGTCAGCGTGACCCGGGCAGTCGACATGGGCATAGTGCCGTTTGCCGGTCTCATATTCGACATGAGCGGTGGCAATGGTTATTCCCCGCTCTTTCTCTTCGGGAGCCTTATCGATCTCGCTGAAGTCAGTGAAGTGAGCCTGACCCTTAGTAGACAAAACGCGAGTGATGGCTGCTGTCAAGGTAGTTTTGCCATGGTCGATATGGCCAACAGTTCCTACGTTGACATGCGGTTTAGTCCTTTGAAATTTTTCCTTTGACATATCTCTTGTCTCCTCAGGCCGTTAAAAGTTGTTTTTCCTGTTGACGAAATGATACTGGAGCCCACGACCGGATTTGAACCGGTGACCTCATCCTTACCAAGGATGCGCTCTACCATCTGAGCTACGTGGGCGCCAAAGACTGCTATGTTGACAGCATGGAGCGGGAAACGAGACTCGAACTCGCAACCCTCAGCTTGGAAGGCTGATGCTCTACCAATTGAGCTATTCCCGCTCTCGTTTGGACCCTAACCATGCCAGTATAAGAGTGGTGGAGGGGGGAGGATTCGAACCTCCGAAGGCTTCGCCGACAGATTTACAGTCTGTTCCCTTTGGCCGCTCGGGAACCCCTCCTCTATGAGAATGTCTGTTGAAAAAGACAGACACTCTTTATACTCTCAACAGCACTTTGTAAAGCACTTTTTTATGCTGGAGCTGGCGATGGGACTTGAACCCGCAACCTGCTGATTACAAATCAGCTGCTCTGCCAGTTGAGCTACGCCAGCTTACAAAGCACGAGAGTATACTCACTCAGATATTTTTCTTCAATACATTTTTTAAGGCAAAGAGGCCTTTTTCAATTTACCTGGCTGACCGTCAATCACCGACCCACCCCAGAGGCACCCTGCTCCTGGTGACGGCAGTTTGCATCCAGAGATTTTTTTCCACAAGGACAATCGTCAACGCCCTACCAGCCCGAGCCGCACAACGTCTGGGTCATTCACGGAACACGGAAGAAGCCGGCTTGCCTTTACAGGCAGCCGGCTTCTTCTGCCGAGACGCTCGGCCATATCCAGAAGCAAAATTCACTTCATCAGGCATTGATGGACTCGTAAAAACTCCGATCTACTTCGTTGTAGATCTCAAACGGCACTTCGCTGTACCATATGTACTACCAAATTGCCGTTTGAGACACTACGCCTCGTATATCAAAGTTTTTTTCTGAGCCCATCTTGGTGCAACATTCGACTTTTTACGACGCCATCAGGCATTGACGTTTTTGGCAAAGCCGCTCTCTCGATACTTCTCGAAACACATCGCGGTGGTTCGATAGACCATATGGGCGAATTTGGTATAGGGCATATAGAGAAACAACATCATCACCGCGACAAGATGGAGATAGTAGACGATATAGCCAAGAGCCGGTTGACCTGCCCAGCGCAGCAACTCGGCCCCCAGTCCGGTAACGCCTACCGCCATGATTTCCCAGATGAGGAACCAGTCGTAAAAGGTCCGGCTGGCGGTACCGTTCTTCTCCATGACCGTACGATTCGACCAGAGGATCCAGATACCGTACAACAGGGCGATAGCAGAGACATTGGCGAGAATTTTAAATGGATCGATGAGCGACAGCGGTCCGTGCAGAGATGGCCAGATCAAACCGAGAATATCCTGTTTGATCAACGACCAGCAGGTCACGATAAAGAGCCCGATGAAGGAGAGCAGCAGCGGCAGGTGACCTTTGACTCTGTCGACATTCACGGTGCATTCCCTGAAGCGGCTGTGCTTGATGGTCTCGGTCAGCGACGGGATCAGAAAATCAGCAAAGAACTGGACCACAGAGGGTCGGAAGGTCGGCTCAAGTCCGGCTCGCCGGCTCATCTCCGACCACAGCTTGCTCACCCCTTTGAATACGGAGAACACGGCCAGCGCGGCGGACGGGACAGCGAAGAGGACGATAAAGAAGATATTTTTGGCATACCATTTAAACTCCCAGTGACCGAAAAAGTTGGTATAGCCCTTCTCGGCAAACTGCTCTGTACTGGGAATATGCATCGCCCCGGATAAAAACCACAACACCAGAATGATCAGGGCAGGAATGCCGATCAGCAGCGGCAGGTTTTTGGCGTCAGAAGCCAGCTTGGCCAGACCCGACGGCCAGCCGTAAAAGCTGTAGGCATACGAGCGGATCGCCCCGAGCACCTCACTGGGTTTGGCCCCTCGCGGACATCGCTCTGTACAGTCTCCACACTGATGACACAGAAAAATGTCTGGATCGGCCAGGAGATTATCCTTCATCCCCCACTGCGACCAGATCATCTCCTTGCGTGGAAACGGGTTATGATCGGTGGATAACGGACAGGCCACGGAACAGGTGGCGCACTGGTAGCATTTTTTCAGCGTATCGCCACCCGCCTGTTTGAGTGTTTGAATGAATTGTAAATCCGGTTGAACGTTCATTTTACCCTCCTGCTATTGTATCAAAAACGTAAGACCCTGGTTCCCTCGACTCTGGTTACCGCCGATGGCGGCAACAGCTCGATCGCGGCAAAAGCACCGCGATCGAGGTTCATGATAAAACAACAGGTCTAAAAGCCCTTGAACGGGTTTGGTCCCATCTCGACGATCGACTCGACAAAGTCGTTGAGAATCTGTGGTATCTTGTCATAGTCAGTGATAGCGACCTGCTCGGATCCACATCGCTCCGACTCGAGGCCAAGGGAAGAGAGGGTGTCGCCGATATTTTCCATGCGCTTACTGGCAATCTCCGAGCCCTTGACGAAGTGGCACTGGTAGTTATCACCATAGGTGCAGCCGAGGAGCAGCGCCCCGTCCATACCGGCCGAGAGGGCGTCCCGTATCCAGGCCATATTTACCGACCCCAGGCACCGTACGGGAATAAAGCGGATCATGTGGTTGATGCCATGGTGTTTCATCCCGGCCATATCCAGCGCTGGATAGGCATCGTTTTCACAGACGAAGACGACAATGCGCAACCGCTCCTCGTCGTCTTCGGGCACCTCGATCGACTTGATCATCGACCCGATCAGATCGATGTTATAGTCCTTGAAGCCGATGATCCGTTCAGGGCAGGCACCCATGCAGGTACCGCAGCGCCGGCAGCGAGTCGGATTGGGCAGCGGCGTCCCCCGGTCATCGTCATCGAGGGCCCCGAAGGGGCACTCCTCGGTACAACGTTTACACTGGGTGCAGCGCTGCATGAAAAACTCGGGATAGGTCGCATCACCGGAACGCGGATGTACAGACACCCCGCGATCGGTTGACTCGAGGCACTGGATAGCCTTCAACGCCGCCCCTGTCGCATCATCCACCGACTCTTCCATGGTCTCGGCCTTACGTACCCCGCCACAGCTATAGATACCGGTTCTTCTGGTTTCATAGGGAAAACAGATGAAATGGGAATCGGCATAGCCGTCGAACAGACCAAGGTCGGAAAATGCCGGCCCCTGACGGTAAGCGAGATTGATGGTGTTGGCATGCAGAGTGGTCGGTTCCATGCCGGCAGCCAGCACAACCATATCCACGTCGAGGTGCAGATTTTCCCCAAGCAGGGTGTCCTCGACCGCAACGTTCAGTTTGCCGCCATTCTCGCGCACCTCGACCACGTTGCCCTTGGTCATGAAAATACCGTCATTCTGCTGGGCCTTCTTGTAGAACAGCTCCATATGCCCCGGGGTCCGCATATGCTGATAGAGAATGTACGCTTTGCCTTCCGCATTGTCTTGACAGACATACTGCGCCTGCTTGAGAGCGACCATGGAGGTGACGGAGTTGCAATAGGGGAAATCCCTGTCATCATCCCTGCCGCCCGGGCTCTGCACAAAAGCGACGTTGGCCGGAACCTTGCCCTCCTTGGCCATCTTCTCGAACTCGGCATTGGTCACCACATTGGTCAGTTTGCCGTAGCCGAGGTGCTCGTACTGACTGACATCCGCCGGCTTCCAGCCGGTGGCGAGAACCACCGCTCCGACCATCACGCCATTCTCGTCCACATTGGTATATTTCTGCAGGCCACTGTTCGGATCTTCTTTCTGACCTTTGTCGATCAGTTCCTGCTCATCAACCGTGACTTTGGCCGGGGCATCCCACTCGCTCTTTTGGCCCGCCGCCTTCAACGACACCCGGAAGGCCCCTGGAGCACCACCGATTCTGGCCACTTCGGTGCCGGTCTTGACCGTGATCTTCGGATTGTCGACCACCGCACCAATCAGTGATTCGACGGGATTTTCTTCGAGATCGGTCCATGGCGCCTTGGTTGGAAAAGTTTTGCGCCAGCCACGGGCCTTGCCGCCGAGATCGGCCTCTTTTTCTATCAGCAGCACCTCATAGCCGGCATCGGCAGCCTCTCTCGCCGCCGTCAAACCGGAGACACCACCACCCATGACCATGATGATCTTGCTGAGATTCTCCAGTTTGTACGGCTCGGGCAGAGCTGTCTTCTTTGCCCTGGTACAGGCCATTCGCATATAGTCAGCTGCGGTTTCCTGCAAAAATTCAGCGGCTTCCGCATGAGGCTCCTCACCCTCCGCCGGTTTTACCTCGGCCCAGACCACCTGCTCGCGAAGATTGGCCCGGACCGTAATCTTGTCCTTGCCAAAATCAAACTCCTTGGTCATGACCCGGGGTGAACAGGCACCAACCACCACGGTGTTGACGCCACCGGCCACATCGGCCTCGATCAACGCCCGGCCCTCCTGGCCACAGAGACACGGGTGCGTCTTGCACTCCATTGACATCTCGCCTGAAACCACTCCGGAAAGTCCGTCAATGTCGAGACCATCGCCGATGCCGCACCCAGTACATATATATGCACAATATTTTTTATCCATCGTCATTTACCTCCTGGAAACCTGAATAGCCTTCAACGCAGCTGCGGTTGAATTCTGCGTGGTGGTCACAACATCGGCAGCCTTTTTTGCACAGCCGGCAGCGATCATTGCCTTTGCCGTATCACTGATAACAAAACCGTTCTGATCCATCTCAAGGGCAACCGGTGCCCCCTGAAGCTTGAGAGACGGCTGCATACCGGTGGCCAGCACGGCGAGATCGACCTTCTGGGAGACTTTTTCCGTAGTGAGGGCGTTCTCGGCAATCAAGGTAACGCCGCCGTCCTCTTCACAAACAATCTCCGCGACCTTGCCCTTGATGAAGGTGGCATTGGCGTCGGCCATCCTTTCTTCGCGAAACTTCTCGTATTTGCCAGGTGTCCTGAGGTCGATGTAAAAAACATAGATCTTCGCATCAGGGTATTGCTCTCGAACATACGTCATCTGCTTAAATGTCGCCATGCAGCAGATATGTGAACAGTATTCCAGGTGATTTTCATCCCTTGATCCGGCGCACTGCACGAAACCGATCGATTCGATCTCCTTCTTGTCTCCCGGTCGGGTGATCTTGCCACCGGTGGGACCGCTCGGTGCGGCCAATCGCTCCATCATCATGTTGGTGATGATCGAAGGCGATTTTCCGAAATTGAGCGTATCGAGTTTTGTCGCGTCATAGGGCTCCCAGCCGGTGGCCCAGATGATCGCCCCGACCTTGAGCGTGATTTTCTCGGGTTTCATCGCCAGGTCGACCGCATCGTACTTGCATGCCCCCTTGACCGCCTCGGCACCCTCGGCCGAGAGGGCTTCGGCAGCGATCACGTATCGTCGCGGAAAGGCCATGGGATGGGGAAGATAGGCAGCCTTGCATTTGTCCAGACCGAAATCGAATTCGTTGTCGATCTCATCGGGGCAGGCAGCGGCGCAATCCCCACAGGCGGTACAGTTGCTGTTCACATAGCGGGGCGCAATCTCCAGGGTGACCTCATAATTCCCTGGGCCACCGGTCACCTGTTGAACAGTGGTCATCGTATAGGTGCGGATTCTCCGGTTATCCCGGATACGACGGAAATTGATTTCAAGTCCGCAGCTCGGCGGACACATCTTCGGAAAATATTCATTCAACTGGGCAACCCGGCCACCCAGGCTGGGGCCTTTCTCGACCAGAAATACGTCATTTCCGACTTCGGCGGTTTCGAGGGCAGCTGTCAGGCCACTGATTCCTCCGCCTACGACCAAAACTGCACCAGAGGTGCCTTGCTCGTCAGTCATACCTTTCCTCCATGTTTACGCTTAAAAGAATATATTGACCATTGGCACGACGAGATAAACAACCAAACCAGACGACGTCTCTCGACTGGCCAACTATTGGACACCTAACCAGCATGGCTGGACCAGAGAGCCCTGGCTACAACGAAACATGAAACTCTCCGGCGCGGTAACAGAGCTTTCCGCGCTGACGAATTTCACCTAAAACCAGCATGGCTGGACCAGAGAGCCTTGGCCACAACGAATCCTGCAACTCTTCGGCAAGGTAACAGAGCTCACGGTGCGGATGACTTTTATACAAACAGTTGATAACAGATTTCCGTATCCTGTGTAAACTTTTTTAGCTTAGGCGGGAGAAGGCCGCCACCTTTCCCTGCCCCGCCTAGGCCAAAAAAGCTCAGACAATAAAAAATCTCCAGGAATCATAATGATTCCTGGAGATTTTCATTGCACTACATCAGTTCTGACAGCGCGCCTGCCTCATATTACAGCCAGGGCTCGGTCGGAATGATGTTGATGACCTCGACCTTCTCACACTTCCACTCCTTGGTGGCCGGATCGAAGGTGGAGTTGACGAAACACTTCCAGTTCTCGTCATCACAGGTCGGATAATCTGACCGGTAATAGAACCCGGGATAACGGGATTCCTTACGGAACTCGATGTGGCGGATATGGGTTTCGACGCACCAGATACGATGGTAGTTCTCCCAGCAACGGAGCAGTTCATGCAGATCGCCTGCGGCCATCTTCTCGGCGTCCTCGCGCAGCATCTTCAAGAGATCCAGACAGATGTTGAGCAGTTTACCCGAGGTCATGTAGTAGGTCGCTACACCACCACCGTACTCGTCGGTGGCTTTCATCAGACGCATCATCAACCCTGCAGGCTTGCAGTAATTGGGGTTGACATCCGCCGCAGTCGAGGCGCCGACATGCTCGTGATAGAGCTTGACCGGAGCATAGATCTCGTCAGCCAGCTCCTGAGGAGTCTGAGCCAGTTCAGGAGTGAAGTCTGCATGATCCCGGCAGTATTTCACCATCTGCTTGGCGGTGATGCGTCCCTCGGCATGGGAGCCGGAAGAAAACTTGTGACCGGATGCGCCAACACCATCGCCGGCGGTGAACAGACCATCGACGGTGGTCATCCGGTTGTAGCCCCACTTGTATTGATGGGCGCGAGAGGCGTTCTGGACATCGGGAACCCAGTCCTCACTCGGACCGGAGGTCCAGATGCCGCAGCAGCCGGAGTGGGAACCGAGCATATACGGTTCGGTCGGCATGATCTCGGAACCTACTTTCTCAGGCTCGATGTTCATACCAGCCCACAGACCGGCCTGACCAACAGACATGTCGAGGAAGTCCTCCCATGCCTCGCTCTCGAGATGCTTCCAGAACTTCTTCAGTGACTTCTCGTCCATACCGGCGGCACGGCGGTCTTCCATAAAGGCGTTCAGCGCCACGTCAGTGGCCATGTAGATCGGCCCACGCCCGGCCTTCAGCTCGTTGAGCATCAGGTGGTTACGCAGACAGGTCGGGGTGACGGCGGAGGCGCCGTACGGCATGAATTTCTCCAGTTCTTCCTTGGCGGCATCGCCCATGGCATAGAACTCGCCCAGTCCGTTGGATACCTTGGCCTTAAACAGCAGGAACCAGGCTCCGACCGGACCGTACCCATCCTTGAAGCGGGAAGGGGTGAAGCGGTTTTCCATCATGGTCAGGGTAGCGCCGACCTGAGCACACATGGTGTAGGTCGAACCAGCGTTCCATACCGGGTACCAGGCACGTCCCTTGCCTTCGCCAGTCGAACGCGGGCGGAAGATGTTGACAGCGCCGCCGCAGGCGACCAGGGCGGTTTTGCACTTGAAGATATGGACCTTGTTCTCACGAGTAGAGAAACCAACGGCCCCGGCGATCTGATTTGCTTTGTTCTTGTCGAGCAGGAGCTTGACCACAAAGACGCGCTCGAGAACGTTTTCGTCACCAAGAGCTGTCTTGGCCGGCTCGGCCACGATGCACTTGTAGGACTCACCGTTGATCATGATCTGCCACTTGCCGGTACGAACCGGCTCGCCACCTTCGCGCAGGGTCGGGGCGGGTTTGGCGCCATCGAGATTCTCTCCGTCTTCACCGACTTTCCAGACCGGCAGACCCCACTCTTCGAACAGCTTGACCGACTCGTCGACGTGGCGACCGAGATCGTAGATCAGGTCCTCACGGACAACGCCCATCAGGTCGTTGCGAACCATCTTGACATAGCTCTCGATCGGGTTGCTGCCGATGTAGGTATTGATGGCGGAAAGACCCTGCGCCACCGCGCCGGAACGCTCGAGGGCGGCCTTGTCGACCAGCATGATTTTCATACCTTCCGGGGCCCACTTCTTGATCTCGAAAGCAGCACCGCAAGCTGCCATACCGCCACCGATGATGAGAACATCGAGATCGTGCTCTACAATCTCAGGGTTGACTACGGCAGGGATCTCACCCTTGGGTTTATTCGGTAATGCCATATTCACATCTCCTTATATTATGAAAAGATTTGGTTTGCGAATCAGAAGCTCTTCACCCAATTACTTGCTAGGGCTGGGCAGATCGCCTTCGAGCAGCAGACATTCGTCGTCGAGATTGGCACCCTTTTGGTCGACATAAGCGTTTGCAGCACCCTCAGCGGTGGTACGGACCGGGAATTTGAAACGCTTGAGAACGCCATTCCGGAACTTGACGGTCCACATAATGGAGTCGGCGCTGCGCATAGGGTGAACCTGACCACCCATCGGCACGAAGTCGTCATAGCCACGAACAAAGATCGCACCCTGCGGGCAAATCTTAACACAGGAGTAACATTCCCAGCATGCGTCAGGTTCCTGATTGTAGGCCTTCATCTCACTCTTCTCGAGAACCATCAGGTCGTTGGGACAGATGTACATGCATGCGGTTTTGTCTCCACCTTTGCAGCCATCACACTTGTCAGGATCTACATAACTTGGCATTCAACTACCTCCTCAGTTTGTTTTAACCATTGTGGCCCCGTAGAATCGAGACCAGCTAAACCTAAACGCTTGTACTGCTAAAACACAAATAAAACCAGTTACCTGTCAACCTCAACCAACGCGGCCAAACACCAGATATTCAACTGGATCCAAGACTTATAACGCCATGTAAAATCTGCAAGAAATAAATGAATGAACCCTCATTTTCCTGAGGATTTTTTCTTATAATTTGTTGCCCGGTAATTGTCAAGAGAATTAACGGGCCGCCGCATCCCCCTTCAGTAGTCCGACCGTACCAGCACTTCCCGCGGTTTTGCTCCGTCCGCCGGGCCGACAATCCCCTCTTTTTCCATGGTCTCGATCATCCTGGCCGCCCTGTTATACCCGACCCGTAACCGCCGCTGCACGGCCGAGATGGAGGCCTGCCCCGACTCGGTCACAAACTGCACCGCCTCGTCGTACCGCTCGTCATAATCGCCATCGTCTCCAGCGGCCTCGCCGGCACCCTCTTTTTCGATCTCTTCGATGATGGTGTCATCATAGCTGGTCTCGCCCTGATTTTTCAGGAAGTCGACGATCTGACTGGTCTCTTTTTCACTGATATAGGCACCATGGATACGCTGGAGATCGGCGCTGCCCGGGGCAAGATACAGCATGTCTCCAGAACCCAGCAGATGCTCGGCTCCACCGGTATCGAGGATGGTTCGCGAATCGATCTTCGAGGAGACCTTAAAGGAAATACGGGTTGGAAAATTGGCCTTGATAAGACCAGTCAACACATCCACCGATGGCCTCTGGGTCGCGAGAATGAGGTGGATGCCCGCAGCCCGGGCCATCTGGGCCAGGCGAGCGATAGCCGCCTCCACATCCTTTGAGGCGACCATCATCAGGTCGGCCAATTCATCGACAATGATCACGATATAGGGCATCTTTTCGGCAGCGGTGGTGTTGTACGAATCAAAGCTCTTCACCCGTGCCTCTTCCAGCACCCGATAACGCCGTTCCATCTCCCGAACGGCCCAGTTGAGTGCCCGGGAAGCCAGCTTCGGGTCCACCACCACCGGGTGGAGAAGATGGGGGATCCCCTCATAGCCGGACAGTTCGATCCGTTTCGGATCGATCATCAAAAACCGGACTTCATCGGCGGTGGCGTTATAGAGGATCGAGGCGATGATGGTGTTGATGCCAACACTCTTGCCGGCTCCCGTGGCCCCGGCTATCAACAGGTGTGGCATCTTCGCCAGGTTGCCCATGGCCAGATTGCCAATCACATCGAGCCCCAGGGCGACGGTCAACTTCGAGGGGGCATTCCGATACTGCTCGGCCGCCAGCAAATCACGGATATAAACGATCTGCCGGTTATCGTTTGGAATCTCGATTCCCAGGGCAGCCTTACCGGGAATGGAGCCCACCACCCGAACCGACCTCGCCTTCAGCCCCAGGGCAAGATCGTCAGCCAGTCCCATGATCTTGTTGATTTTTATGCCAGGGGCCGGTGCGAACTCATAGGTGGTCACCACCGGACCCGGGGAAATACCGACCACATTGCCGGAAACGCCAAAATTCTTCAGTTTCTGCTCGAGCAGCTTCGAGGTCTTGTAATACACCTCTTTATCGACCTGCTCCTGAACCTGCTCGTTCCGATTCAAAAGAGACAAGGGGGGCAGTTTCCAGTCACCGCGGGCCATGGGGGTCGCAGCAAAGGTTTCATCGACTTCGGCCCCATCGTTTTTCCGCGGCAACTCTTTGACCACCGGCTTACTGGCCGGTAACGGAGCAGGACTCTCCACCACCCTGGGCTCGCGCTCGGCCCGCGGCCCCCTTTTTGGCACCGCGACCTCATCGACCTCGTCATCACTGGTCGAAAAGACAGTGGCCACCAGGGCCGCTGTGCCCCGTATTGTCCGCCCGAACAGGGCGAACAGCCGATAGGGTGAAAACTGCACGGCCAGCATCAACGAGATCAGAAAGATCAGGCCAAGCAGCAGCAGGGTGCCACCGTTGCCGACCAGAGACCGGGTCAGGCCGAAAAACGAACGGCCGAGGAACCCCCCCAGATCGATGTACTCAGGCCGTCTGATGGCCAATGACGACAGCAGCCCGCAAAAGGAAATGACCGCGCCGGTCAGCCCGAGGGTCACCTGGGGCAGGCGCTCAAACGACATCGCCGGTCGAAAGAACAGAAAAGACATGAACAGAATCAGACCGACCAGCAGGTAGGCTCCCCAGCCGACAAACCCCATCAGGATCTGGGCGATCAACAGACCTATTTCCCCGCACCAGTTGCTCTGAGTTTCCAGGGCGAAGGAGAGCAGGCTCAACAGCAGAAAGAGGGCGGCAAATATACCGAGAACAGCAGCGGTTTCCTGCTTGAAGCCGGGTCGTTTCTCTTCAGCTTTCTGGGTCATGACAGTCCAATATGAGCAGACAGCAGAGTCAACCTCAACGGCCCTGCCCGGTCCAGGAGATGCGGCCGGCAACACCTGCGACAGGACAACCTGCCCCTAGGAACGGAGCACGAGCCGCACAGCATCCAACACCCCGTTGATAAAGGCGGGGGAATCCTCGCCGCAAAAACGCTTGGCAATCTCCACCGCCTCATTGATCGCGACCTGGTCAGGCACATCCTCTTCGGCCAGCATCTCATAGACTGCCAGACGCAGGATATTTCTGTCGGTTGCGGCGATCCTGGTCAGGCGCCAGTTACTGGCGGCGTCGCTGATCAGCCGGTCCACCTCTTCACGCCTCTCGAGCAGGCCGGCAAGTATTCTTTCAGCATACGGACGGGCCTTCCGGCTGATCTGATAGATATCGCTAAAAAGTGAAAATTTCTCAGAGAAACTCTGTTCTCCCAGGTTCTCTTCAACCTTGAAGTCCTCTTGGAAGAGATACTGCAAGGCAGCTTCGCGGGATTTGCGGCGGGCTCCCATAGTTTACATCCTCATCAGATAAACCAGCATGGCCGGACCAGGAAAACGAGCAGAGCGAAACTCCGGGTATCCTCAGCCACAACGAACAATAGAACTCGTCGGCCCAGAGAGGGCTTTCCGCGCTGACGAGGTGGAGAGTTTCAATGCAGGCTGGCGACCAGATTGGCCATCTCGATGGCCGCTACGGCCACTTCAGCTCCTTTGTTACCAGCCTTGGTGCCGCTTCTTTCGATGGCCTGCTCGATGGTCTCGGTGGTCAACACCCCAAAGAGCACCGGCAGACCGCACTCAAGACTGACCTGGGCAACCCCTTTGGATGACTCGCTGACCACCACGTCAAAATGGGGCGTAGCGCCTCTGATAACAACCCCGAGGCAGATGAGCGCGTCATATTTCTGGGTACCCGCCATCTTCTTGGCCGCAAACGGGATCTCAAAGGCGCCGGGCACCCGTACCACATCGATGTCGTCAGTCAGCGCCCCGGAGCGAACCAGCGCATCGATGGCGCCTTCAAGCAACCGTTCAGCGATAAACGAATTGAACCTCGCCACGACAATGCCGAATTTCTTCCCATCGGCGTTCAGCTTTCCTTCAATAAAATGCACCATTTTTCAATCCTCTTGATAGACTCGTAAAAACCAAAAATCCTCAACGTGTAATCGGGATGACTAACCAGCATGGCTGGACCAGGAAGCCTCAGCTACAACAAACCATGCAACTCCTC
The DNA here is from genome assembly GCA_047973425.1 of Desulfopila sp. GTDB lineage: Bacteria > Desulfobacterota > Desulfobulbia > Desulfobulbales > Desulfocapsaceae > Desulfopila. The sequence goes on along the minus strand of JBKEBZ010000043.1, from coordinate 6,700 downwards.
GGCGCGGCAACAGAGCTTTTCATGCTGATGAGTTGCATATAAACCAGCATGGCTGGACCAGAAAGCCTCAGCCACAACGAACCATGCAACTCCTCGGCGCGGTGACAGAGCTTTCCGCACTGACGAGTTGCATATAAACCAGCATGGCTGGACCAGGAAGCCTCAGCCACAACAAACCATGAAAACCCCGAGGAAGTGCCAGCGACTCCTTGTCGGCGATTTTCGGATAAACCAGCAAATCCAGGCAGCCGCCCTGCGGATTCGACGGCACGGCGTCTCTTGATTCTTGTCTATCTCGGGTCTTCGTCAGGGAAAAGGCCCTTGCCGAACGGGCCCTATCTGTCGACCTCTATCAAATGGCCCATCCGATCCCGCTTGCAGACCAGGTAGCCCTTGCTCTCGTCACTTGCCGCAATCTCGATGGGATACCTGGCAACCACCTCGAGCCCGTAGGCCTCAAGACCAACGATCTTTTTGGGATTGTTCGTCAAAAGGGCCATCTTGGTGACCCCGAGATCGCGAAGAATCTGGGCACCGATCCCATAATCCCGGAGATCGGGCTTGAAACCGAGGCGAAGGTTGGCCTCGACGGTGTCCAGGCCGGTGTCCTGCAGGTTGTAGGCCTTCAGCTTGTTGACCAGACCGATTCCTCTGCCCTCCTGGCGCATGTACAACACCACCCCGGCCCCCTCCTGATCGATCATCTGCATGGCGGCGATCAACTGCGGCCCGCAGTCACAACGGGACGAGCCGAAGACATCACCGGTCAAGCATTCAGAGTGGACCCGGACCAGCACCTTGTCGAGTCCGGAAATATCGCCTTTGACCAGGGCAATGTGCTCCAGATCGTCGACATCGTTGGTATAGACAATGGCCCGGAATTCGCCGGCATGATCGGTCGGGATACGGGCCTCGACCTGTCGATGGACCAGAATGTCCTGCTTGAGTCGATAGGCGACCAGATCGGCAATGGTGGCAATCTTCAGGTCATGTTCCTTGGCGAAGGCGTCGAGATCGGGCATTCGAGACATGGTCCCGTCATCGTTCATAACCTCACAGATGACCCCGGCGGTGCGCATACCGGCGAGTCGCGCCAGATCGACCGATCCTTCCGTCTGGCCGGTCCGGACCAGGACTCCACCCTTTTTGGCCCGCAGCGGGAAGATATGACCAGGGCTCACCAGATCACGACCGGTGGCGCCCGGAGCCACCGCCGCCTGGACGGTTCTCGCCCTGTCCGCCGCCGATATGCCGGTCGACACCCCCGTGCGCGCCTCGATACTGATGGTAAAACCAGTACCGTACGGCGAGTTGTTATTGACCACCATCATCGGCAGTTCGAGCTGATCGACAATATCGGGGCTCAGGGTGAGGCAGATCAGCCCGCGGCCGTATTTGGCCATGAAATTTATATGTTCGGCAGTACATGCCTCAGCTGCCATGCAAAGATCGCCTTCGTTTTCACGATCTTCGTCATCGACCAGAATAACCATCTTTCCGGCCCTGATATCTTCAATTACCTCTTCAATAGGACTTACTGCCATGGCATCCACTCTAATTTTTAAGGAAAAGATGAGCGGAGCTTTCGGCGGAAACGACGCTCTCATCGCAACCGAAGCTCCAGTCTCAGCATACAGTCTGCTTGAATCAACCAGACCGAAGAAACAATCAGCCCCACCGCATGATCCCGGCGAGCCGGCGCCACCCGCTTCGGTTATAAAAAACCGTGCTCGGCCAGAAATTCCTCGGTAAGGGGCGCTTTACCCGCCCCACCCCGCCCCGGCAGAGCGCCGGCAAGCAGTAAGCTCTCTATGTACTTGCCGATCACATCCACCTCGATATTCGCAGGCTGCCCGGTCTTGAGTCCGCCCAGGGTAGTGCCAGCCAGCGTGTGGGGAATAATAGATACAGAAAAGAACCCGGGACCGCAACTGTTTACCGTCAGGCTGATGCCGTCAATCGCCACCGAGCCCTTTTCGATAATATAACGGGACTGTTCCTGGGGAACCGCGAAGGTAAAAATGGTGTAATCACCCAGCACCTTGCGCCTGCTCACCATGGCCTGGCAGTCGACATGGCCCGAGACCAGATGGCCGCCCAGTCTATCCGACAATCTGAGGGCCCGCTCCAGATTGACAGGGTCGCCAACCACCAGTTGCCCAAGTCGTGAGCGCGACAGGGTCTCTGGCGAGACATCGGCGCTGAATCTACTGCCACCGATGTCGTAGGCCGTCAGACACACCCCGCTGCAACAGATGGATTCACCTTCCACCGGCGCCTCGAGGGGAAACCCGGCGTCTATATCAAAGGCAAGGCCACCACCGACGGTGCGCTTGGCCAGCAGTTTTCCCACCCCCTGAATTATCCCTGTGAACATATCTCCCTCAAGAAACCAGTTACCTTCCCGTTTCGATTGCCTCTGCCTGCTCTTCAAACGCAGCGGCCATGGCCTGGTGCTTATAGTTGCGATGTATTCTGGCTATGGTCCGGTAGGTATCGGCGGCCTTGTCGCCGTCGCCGGCCTCGAGGTAGATTGCGGCCATATTCTCGAGCAGTTCCACCGTTCCCCGGGGATCGTTGTTGTCACGATAGGTATCGAGCACATCCAGACAGGCGGCAATCGCCGCATCATACTTCTTCTGCCCACGGTAGACGTCGATAAATTTTTTGGCAAGGGCGAAAAGGCTCATGGGATCGCCGAACTCCTCACACAGAACCTGAGCCCGCCGATAGTGACTTTCCGCCCCCAGATAGTCGCCCCTGCCCAGGCAGGTATGACCAAGCTGATTACAGGCATTGGCCTCGCCCGTCCTGTCGCCACGCTCTTCAAATCCCAACAGCGCGTTATGTAAGGCTACCGCAGCCTGGGCCAGGTTACCGTTCGTGAGAAAACGCTTGCCCTCTTCATAGTCCTTTTTGACCTGGTCGTCAGCCGAGACAGCGGCTGGCTCAGCCACCATCGGTCCGATGTCCTTGGCATGTTGAATCGTCGTACTCATGTCGTCGTGTTCACTCCTCCCTGAATTGTCTTGAGGGCCTTTGTCGCTTCGGCGGCCACGGTGGTGCTGACCATGGCACCCTTTTCCCAGATCTGCAGCGATCGCTCGTCGTCACAGAGCACCATGATCTGCATCGTCGCCTCGCTGGCATGAATCCGGCCAAGCAGCCGGGCCACCAGACCACAAATTGTCGCATCGGGATGCCGCAGGAAATGGAACAGGTTGTAAAACGGGGTGTCACGGATCAGATCGGGCCGCCTTTCGGCAATCTCCCCGAGGGCCCAGATCACCTGGGCTCGGGTGCTGTCCTGGGCCACGAAATTGAGAAGATAGCGGGTGAACGCCCCGAAGATATCCGGGCGCTCGGCGATCACCGAGCCCAAGGCCTCCACCATGCCCCAGTGGCTGGCGGCCGAATCGTTGCAGGCCTCGAACAGCCGGTGCAGCAACTCGGAGACCTGGCCCGGGTCCCTGCTGGCGACCCGGCCGCACACCTGCCCCATCAACCAGCCGACGTGCCAGCGTTTTTCCGGCACCGGATCATAGAGCAGCCGCTGCATGAGCCTGAGGGTCTTCCGGTCATCGAGGCAGAGCGCCACCAGCCCAGCCACATCCGTCTTGTCGACCAGCTGGCGGACCACATTCTTGTTGGCCCGGAGCCGTTTTCCGCCGGGCCTGGGAGCGGATACGCCGGTTGCAGGCCGGTGTTGCGCCACACTCTCTGCCAGCTCCGCATTTGCAGACTGCTGCCGTTTTTCTTTCAGCCTGACGGCGATGTCGGCTATTTCGGTGTGCAGCCGAACGAAGTAGAGCACCCCCCGGACATAACGGCCGTCGAGATTACCCTTCTCATAGACCTCATGGGTCTGCTCATCATAGTTTTCGATCCGCCCGGTGAGGTAGTCATCTTCGGGCAGAAGTTCCCAGGCAAAATCCCAATTGTCGTTACAGGCCTGCACCAGAGCTTCGACCATTGCCGCTCCGACATTGTGGCCGGTGGCATCACAGGTGTACACCGCCCCGCACTGGCATCGGCCCACCGGAAATTCGTTGAGCTTCCTCTCTTGCGTATTGCCAGGACGCCCCACTTTATGGCCACAGAACGGGCACCATGGCGGATTGGTCATTTTTCGAGTACTCATACAAAATCGTTGGCGAAATGTCTTGGCCCCAACAATCAGGCCAGGTGTTCCTGCAGGCGGGCGCTGAAATTCGGGTCGACCGCATAGCCAAGCTCCCTGGCCTTGACCATATGCTTGTAGGCCTCGGCAAACTCTTCCTTGAAATAGAGGGCTACCGCCAGATTGTTGTGCCCCAGAGGAGAGTCCGGGTCAAGGTCGAGACCCTTTCTGGCGGCCTTCACCGCCCTGTCGTCTTCACCTTTCATGGTCAAAACCGAGGTGAGGTTCAACCAGGCCGTTACCAGCTTCGGGTTGTATTGCAGTGCTCGTTCATACTGCTCGATAGCTTTATCAGGTTGATTTTCCTGCTGATAGATAAGGCCGAGATTGGCGTAGGCCTGGGCCGATTCGGGCTGGACCTTGATGGCCTTCAGGTTCAATTCGAGGGCCTTGGCCAGATCTCCCTGACCGAAATAGATGGCGCCAAGATTGATCATGCTGTCGCCGTTCAATGGGTCGATGGCGATAGCCCGGTTGAGGGAAGCTATGGCCTCCTCCATCCGCCCGGCCTTCATGAAGACCAGGCCGAGATGATGGTGAGCCATAACCGAATCCGGCTGCTCCGTACACTTCTTCTGCAACTCCTCGATCACCCTGTCGAGATCTTCTTTCAAATCGTCTGTCATAACATCCTCTTACGCATGCAAAATACAGGTTCACCAGACCAGATCCGGCCCCATATGGGCAGCCGGCGATCCACCTCACCAAATCCGCACCAGTCACCTGGCACAAACTCGTTCTGGTTGTCAAAATGGTCACACTATAGACACCTTGGCCACTCATGCAACAGGAAAACAGACAGACCGGTGCATGCCCGGGTTTTAACTGTTGAATTTGTCCGCCGCCGAGACCGTCAACTCCTTGGTGCTCTGTGACAGAATCCGCCGGGCACAGGCGACATCTCGTGCGATCTGATCAGCCAACTCATCGATACCCGCGAATTTTCTTTCGTTACGTACAAACTCCAGCAGGTTGACCTTGATAGGTTTGCCATAGATATCCTGGTTGAAATCGAAGATATGCGTTTCGGCAACCAGGGTCTGCTCGCCAAATGTCGGATTGCAGCCGATATTGATAACGCCACCATAACATTTTCCATCACAAATAACCTGTGAAACATACACTCCGTGGCGAGGAACCAGGTCTTCATCGGCAAATTTCAGATTGGCGGTGGGAAAGCCGATCTCCTTGCCCCCCCGCTGTTTCCCCAACTGGACCTCACCGCGGATCTGGTAGCAGCGGCCCAGCAACCGGCGGGCTTCACCCATCTCTCCTGCGGCGAGCAACTGGCGGATATGGGTGGAACTGACCAGAATACCTCCTATATGGCAGGCCTCGACAACCTCGACCGAGAAATCCTTTTGTCGTCCCTGCTCCTGAAGAAAGGGGATATTGCCGGCTCGCCCCCTGCCAAAGGCGTAGTCATAGCCGACAACCAGTTCTCTCATGCCGATCCGGCCCAGCAGGATCTCATCGACGAAATACTCCGCGGTCGTCGCCGCAAACTCTCTGGTGAATGGCACAATGACCATCACGTCAATGCCAGCTATCTCCACCAGTTCGATTTTCTGTTCACAGGTAGAGATCAGTTTTATTCCACCGGGCTTGAGTACCTGCAGCGGGTGCGGTTCGAAGGTGATGGCCACGCTGACGCCCTTTTGCCGACTCGCCTGCCGGGCGACCCGGGCAAAGAGCTGCTGATGGCCGAGATGGACTCCATCGAAATTCCCTATCGTCACGCAGGCATGGGGAAAAGTGCACCGGATATCTTCTAAATTTCTGTATATTTTCATCTCATTAACACCAACTCATATTTTTTTACCATACGACGAGGAAGAAAATGTTGACAAATCCCCTCCGACCAAGCATAGTGGGAGCCGTCGATGCCGAAGTGGCGGAATTGGTAGACGCGCTAGGTTCAGGGTCTAGTGGGGGTTCCCCCGTGGAAGTTCGAGTCTTCTCTTCGGCACCAAATCGTATAAAGGGGCTGCAGTCAGCATGATTGCAGCCCCTTTTGCGTTTTGTCGTTTTTCTTTCACGTCCATCCCACAACCTCCTCGCTAGGACCAGAAAAAACAGGACGCCGTTTACCACGAATAGGCGTTTCCCGCAATGCTCTCATCCAGCATGACCTGCGAGGCCTGGGCCATCTGGCATATATTGTAAGGCAAGATCCTCACTCGTCAATTCAGCCATTTTCTCCTCTCTCTGCCCCTTTCCCTCTGACCTGCCCCCGACCGCACCGCCAGCCGACCTGTGCCGCGCCACATCGAGACCAGCGGCGTCAGGCAGAAGAGCTCTGCGGCCATCCGGCCAAGACCAAGACGATTCGGATGCAATGGAACATTGGACGGTTACAGGCCGGTTTTCTCCGCCACAGGCGATGGCAAATGCTTGACGACTGAAGGAAAAGAACCTAATATGCGGGTTTACTCACAACGCAATGGCGAGTAACAACGAAACGCTGGAGCACTTTCCCATAGAAAAGGAGTCAATAATGCTTGAACTCAAAAAGGGTGT
>JBKEBZ010000107.1:0-10872 GCA_047973425.1 Desulfopila sp. | reverse complement strand
TGTTACGACTGTTGAGCCCAAGACGGTTAACCAGTATGGAGACCAGAAGAATCAGAACCTCAAGGCTTGCCTTGAGCGCCGGGGAGAGATTTTTCTCCTGGGCGATCAACTCGGTAACCTTTTTGACCGTTTCTTCTACATTGATATTGTCTACCGTCATGAACTCCCCCGTGTTTACTTGATGGCGCAGTATAACACAGGTTTTAAAAACGGAATTTTTGTCTCCAGGATGCCTGTGACGGCGTTTTGAAAATTTCTGCAATCCCGGAGGAATTGGCACGCTTGGTCGCCTCAACACGGGCCAATCAGGGCCCTTATAAATGGCTCGATGAGATGATCAAGCAAAGTGGTTGGGTTTTGAAAATTTCGCCAAAAACCCTGTCAAGCATTATTTTCAATGAGACGAAAATAGTTTGAGCTGAATAGTTACTAAAAAGATAGCCTATGCCTGGGACGATTTCAGCTTCCTGGGTTTGCTTGAAATCAGCCCATTTATCCTGACTGTCAATGCGGATTCTCCGTATCAGACCTTCGCCGAGTTGAAACAGGCCATCATCGACAAGAAGGAGCTGAGCTATTCTTCGGCGGGTATCGGCAATCTCCAGCATCTGGGGATCGTTCTCCTCCTCGATGAACTTGGGGTTTCTCAAGACAGTCTCCGCCATATTCCCTTCAAGGGTGGCGGCAATGCCGCAGCGGCGGCTGTCGGTGGGCATGTCACCATTTTCTTTCAGAACAGTTCTGGGGTGATCAATCATATAGAGTCCGGCAAGCTGCGGGCACTGGCAGTGACCACTGCCGAAAGAGCTCCGTATCTCCCCGATGTCCCGACTTTCCGTGAGCTGGGTTATGCGGATATGGAAACCATTCTTGGCTGGACAGGGCTGTGGGGACCTCCTGGACTTGACAGCAAAAAAATGGCTGTCTGGGCCGATGGGCTGGAAAAACTCAGTCATGACAGCGGCTGGATCAAGGCCACGGAAGAGTTGGGTTCGACTCCTCGGATACTCAGTCCTGAAGAGACGAAGAGCTTCGTTGAGAAGCAGTATGCCAGCTTCAACAACCTGGTGGAGAAGCTGGGGTTGGTCATACAGTGATGGGTCGTAAAACGTCCGATCTCCTTCGCTGGACCTTATGTACTACCAAATCGTCGCTTGAGAAACTGCGCCTCGTATCTCAAAGTCTTTCCTGAGCTCATCTCGGCGGAACCTTCGACTTTTTACGAGAGTTTCATACAAGTGAAGCAGTGCTCATGCCGGCAGGAACCCAGGTGAGTGGACATGCATTCTTCTTGCGGATTTGGCGATTGTTTGTAATATATCAGGTATCAGGTATCAGGTATCAGGTATCAGGTATCAGATGTATCTTTCATATATGTCCACTCGCTGTCTCGTCGCAGCCAACTGGTGTACGAGTCATGTTCCGGCGGGTCGACCGTCACTTGACGATCATCTACAGGTCGTTGGATTATCTGGTGTTCGTCCAGAAACACGAATTTTTTGTCTGACCAGCATGGCTGGACCAGGTAGCCTCAGCCACAACGAGACATGAAACTCCTCGGCGCGGTGGCAAAGTTTTCCGTGCTGACGAGTTGCCTATAAACCAGCATGGCTGGACCAGGTAGCCTCAGCCACAACGAGACATGAAACTCCTCGGCGCGGTGGCAAAGTTTTCCGTGCTGACGAGTTGCCTATAAACCAGCATGGCTGGACCGGGTAGCCTCAGCCACAACGAGACATGAAACTCCTCGGCGCGATGACAGCGTTTTCCATGCTGACGAGTTGCCTATAAAAAATCTTAACCAGGAGGGGAAAATATGGCTTTACGAGAAAGAGTGATGACCCTGTGCGCTACACTGTTGCTGGCTGTTTCGTCACAGACTGTAGATGCGAAAACATTCAAAATGGCTATTGGCGATGCTCAAGGGGGAACGCAGTATGTCCTCGCTGAGAAATTCGCTGAACTGTTCAAGGCGAAAACCGCTGGCAATCATGATGTCAGCCTCTTTCCGAACGGTCAGCTCGGCAGCGAACAGGACACGATCAACAACGCCTCGATGGGAACCCTCGATTTTTCACTGCTTGCCATCAACAATATCACTCCTTTTTCCCCAACCGTGGGAATTTTCACCTTGCCCTATGTGATTCAGAGTCTTGATGAGGCGGTATTGCTGACCCAGGGTGACATTGGCAGGGAACTGACGGAGAATACCATTCGTGATGCCGGAGTCCGTATTGTCGGCTGGGCATATTCCGGTTTTCGTGTTTTGACGAACTCGAAAAGACCAGTGAAGACCCTTGAGGATTTAAAAGGGCTGGTAATCCGGGTGCCAAAAAACGAAATCATGATATCGACCTACCAGGCCTGGGGAGTAAATCCTACCCCGATGGCCTGGTCAGAGACCTTCACCGCGCTCCAGCAAAAAGTCGTCGACGGTCAGGACAATCCCTATATCACCATTTCGGCGATGCAGTTCAATGAAGTTCAGAAATATATAACCAATATCCGCTACATTTTCTCGCTTGAACCGCTGGTGATCAGTGAGGCCATTTTTCAGGACCTCGATGCGGCTACTCAGAAGGCTCTTCTCGAAGCCGGCAAGGAAGCGACACTTTTTTCCCAGCAATATCTAATCGACACCGAGGATAAGATTAAAGCGGAATTACAGGCCAAGGGAATGGAGATCAATGACCCAGCGGATAATGAGAAAGAGTGGATCGAAAAGGCCACTTCAGCTGTATGGCCGAAATACTATGACAGTATCGGTGGTAAAGAGAAACTGGACGAAGTTTTAAAGGCAGTCGGCCGTTGATTGCTGCCGAGCCAAGGAAGACTGGCAAATACGGCGGTCAGGAATCAGTTGTCTTCTCCTGTTACCGGCAAATGGGTCGTGTCTGTCGACACCAGGGCGTATCCTCTAACCAGCATGGCTGGACCAGGTAGCCTCAGCCACAACGAAACATGAAACTCCTTGGCGCGGTAACAGCGTTTTCCGTACTGACGAGTTTCGGATAAATACCATTGGCGAGATCGGAACATGAAAGCTCAATCGCGTATCGCGTATTTTTTCGATAATATCGAAAGCTATTTCTGCCGAGGGTTGCTGGTCTTCTTTGTCACACTCCTCTTTGTCCAGATTGTTTCCCGAGAGCTTTTCAATCACTCGTTTTCCTGGATAGAAGAGCTCTCTACCTTCATGTTTGTCTGGTTTGCCTATTTCGGGGCAAGCCATGCTGCCAAGATATCCGCCCACAATCGGGTAACCTTTCAGTTCAAGCCGTTTCCATCATGGGTCGGGGCAGTGTGTACGTTTTTGGCCGATATGATATGGGTTGCTTTCAATATCTACTTCACCTATCTCAGTTATGATTTCGTCTTTCACAAGATGAATCTTTTCTGGAAGGCCCAGACCCTTGGGATTCCAATGAAGTATATTTACATGGTTTTGCCGATTGCCTTTGCGCTGATGACGGTGCGGGTATTGCAGGTCAATTACCTCAAATACGTCAAGGGCGTGGTCATGGTCGATCCCGATGCCGCCGAACTGGAATCGGCAAGTCATGCAATCGCCGGCTCTGCCGAGATGAATGACGGGCCGCCAGAACCAGCTATCCGACGGTGAGGGGAGGAACTGTATGGAACTACACGTCGTTGAAATTCTCTTTGGCTCGTTTCTGTTTCTCCTGCTCCTGGGGGCGCCGATCACCCTATCCCTTGGGGTATCGGCCATGGCGACGTTCATGTTTCTGGGAGAGAATCCAATAAAGCTGGTCCAGATCGCCTTCACCTCCGTTGGTTCGTTCCCCCTGATGGCCTTGCCTGCTTTTATTCTGGCCGGCGCTCTGATGGAGGCGGCCGGTGTTTCAAAACGGCTGGTGAAAATCGCCGAGAGTTTTGCCGGTCCCATTACTGGTGGTCTTGGCGCTGCCACGGTCCTCGCCTGTGTTTTTTTCGGGGCGATTTCGGGTTCCGGGCCCGCCACCACCGCCGCCGTCGGCATGCTGATGATTCCAGCCATGGTCAAGCGCGGCTACGATCGTGGCTACGCCAGTGCGGTCACCGCCTCCTCGGGTGGTCTTGGCATCATTGTGCCACCATCCATTCCCATGGTTATTCTCGGTATTTCAGGGATGGGTATCAGGCCCTCTCCCGAGGCCCTGGAAAAATTTGGCGCGTTTCAATCGCTTTCCATCCCAAAACTCTTTATCGCCGGTGTTTTTCCGGCCCTGTTGATTGCCGTCTTTCTCTTGATGGCCAACTATCTGCGTTCCAGGAAGCGGGGCTATACAGGAATTAGCGACACCTGGTCCTTTGCCGAAATGCGCAAGGCGTTCAGAAACGGTTTCTGGGCTATTCTCGCCCCACTCATTATTCTTGGTGGTATCTATACAGGACTTTTCACCCCGACTGAATCAGCAATTGTCGCTATATTTTATACCCTGTTCGTCGGGGTCTTTATGCACAAGGAGCTGAAACTGAAAGATCTGTATCACTCCCTGGAAACGACCACCTGGATCACCGGCCGGGTATTGCTGATTCTTTTTACCGCAACGGTCTTTGGCCGTCTGCTGGTTGAAAATGAAATTCCGGCACTCATCGCTGCCGCGCTTTTGGATTTTACCACCAATATCTATCTGATCTGGACGCTGGTGATTTTCTTTTTGCTGTTTGTCGGCATGTTTATGGAGACCTTGGCAACAATTATGATCCTTGTACCGGTACTGTTGCCGGTTATGTTTGACGTGGGGATCGATCCGATTCATTTCGGTGTCGTCATGTTGGCCGCCTTGGCAGTGGGCTTTCAAACCCCGCCTCTTGGAGAAAATCTCTTTGTCGCTTCGGGTATCGGGGGCGCCTCCATCGAGAGAATATCCCTGGCAGGTATTCCATTTGCCATTCTGGCGACAATAGCGATTTTTATCATAGCCTTTGTGCCGCAGTTATCGCTTTTTCTGCCACAGTTACTTGGTTATTGATAACCTGTGGGCGGCAAGGCGTTCTGCTGATGGTCGCCTGGCCACGGTGGTTTTTTTGTAAACGTTCACCAGCACCCCATTTTCGTCCGATCAGGCCTCCTCACAGAGCAAACTCTTGGGCAACGGCCCGCTTGAACGAATTTGGAGTACTGGATAAACGTTTACGGATCCGGGTTACGGAACATTCCCGGTATCACCGGTGAACGATTACGTTTTTTTTAGACACCCACCATGATGGTGCATTGTCTGAGAGAGGAGACAGATACCTGATATATCAGATATCAGAAGGATCGCTACGGAGATGGTAACGGGCAGGGCGGGTTTCAGGGGCGCCTTGGCCACAACACACAATGAAACTTGTCGGTGCGGTAACAGCGTTTTCCGTGCTGACGAGTTTCGGATAAAAAAAGACAAGGAGAGTGAAATGGTAAAGATGAAGATGACGACGGAAGAAGCCTTTATCAAAGTATTACAGATGCATGGCATCGAGCATTCGTTTGGTATCATCGGTTCGGCAATGATGCCGATTTCTGATCTTTTCCCTCAAGCGGGCATCACCTTCTGGGACTGCGCCCATGAGGGAAATGCAGGGATGATGGCCGATGGCTACACCCGTGCCTCCGGCAAAATGTCGATGATGATCGCTCAGAACGGACCGGGTATTACCAACTTTGTCACGCCGGTGAAAACCGCCTACTGGAACCATACACCCCTGTTGCTGGTCACCCCGCAGGCCGCGAATGCCACAATGGGGCAGGGCGGTTTTCAGGAAGTAGAACAGATGGCTGTTTTTAAGGACATGGTCGCCTATCAGGAAGAGGTGCGTGATCCTCGCCGGGTGGCCGAGGTTTTGAATCGTGTCATCTTAAAGGCCAAACGGGCCTCGGCTCCGGCCCAGCTCAACATCCCACGCGATTTCTGGACCCAGGTGATTGAGATCGAACTGCCGGCCATCGTCGAGTTTGAACTTCCCGCTGGAGGTGAAAAGGCGCTGGATCGAGCGGCGAAATTACTCTCGGATGCCACCTTTCCCGTGATTTTAAATGGTGCCGGAGTCGTCCTTGGCGGGGCGATCAAAGATTCAATAGCGCTGGCCGAGCGCCTCGATGCCCCTGTCTGCTGTGGCTACCAGCACAATGATGCCTTTCCAGGCAGTCATCGTCTGGCCTGCGGACCACTCGGCTACAACGGATCAAAAGCCGGCATGGAATTGATCGCCAAGGCCGACGTTGTCCTGGCGCTTGGAACCCGGTTGAACCCGTTTTCGACCCTGCCTGGCTACGGCATTGATTACTGGCCAAAAGATGCGGCGATCATTCAGGTGGATATCAATCCTGATCGTATCGGTTTGACCAAACCGGTCACAGTCGGGATCGTCGGCGATGCCAGAAAGGTGGCGGTTGGGCTTTTGAACCGTCTTGACAAAAATGCCGGTGATACCGGGCGTGAAGAACGCAGGTCGCTCATAGCCGCAACCAAGGCCGACTGGGTGAAAGAACTGGCGACATTGATCCATGAAACCGATGACGAGGGGACAACCTGGAACGAGCGCGCCCGTAAGCGGGAGAGCGAGAAGATGTCTCCACGTCAGGCCTGGCAGGCGATCAAGGCGGCTCTGCCTGAGAATGCAATCCTGTCGTCTGACATCGGCAATAACTGTGCTATCGGCAATGCCTACCCGACTTTCGAGGAGGGACGCAAGTATCTTGGCCCCGGTCTGTTCGGACCATGTGGCTATGGATTCCCGGCCATTTGCGGAGCCAAAATCGCCCAGCCTGGGGTGCCGGTCGTCGGTATGGCGGGTGATGGCGCTTTCGGTATCTCCATGAACGAGATGGTCTCGGTTGGGCGTGACAACTGGCCAGCTGTCACCATGATCGTGTTCCGTAACTATCAATGGGGTGCAGAAAAACGTAACACCACCCTTTGGTATGCAGACAACTTTGTCGGTACTGAACTGGACAAAAATGTTTCTTATGCCGGTATTGCCAGAGCATGTGGGGTGGAAGGCGTTCAGGCAACCACCATGGATGAACTGACGAAACGGCTGAAGGCGGCGATCAAAGCCCAGATGGAGGAGAACAGGACCACTTTTATCGAAGTTCTCCTCAACCAGGAGCTTGGCGAACCATTCCGTCGTGACGCCATGAAAAAGCCGGTTGTCGTCGCCGGCATCGACCAAGCGGATATGCGGCCCCAGAAGGGGGTATGAGTTGTCGCCCATGTCCTGTCTGCTGCAAGACAGGACATGGGCCCCAAAGACCGCAGGTCTGCTGTGTTTCGCTGGAATGTTCCTCGCGGCAAAGTGCCAGGGCAGGCAGTGGAGGATTATGCACTTCTCCTTGGCAAGGGTTGAACTGATGTGGGGAGTGTCAACGAGTGTCCATCCAGAAACGGCCTTTTTTGCCTAACTCTTCGTTGCTCTTAAAATTTTATCCTCGGAGGTAAGCGTAAGACTCCGATATCAAACATATGCCTGGGGTAAAATTTATCGAGTGCCTCGATTTAGACGAAAAATTCGTGTTTCTGGACGGACACCAACTCTGATACTCTCGTAAAAAGTCGAATGGTTCACCGGGATGGACTCGTAAAAACTCCGATCTCCTGCGTTGCCGCGGGATCAGCCACTGCTCGAGGTGCTGCATGTGCCTCTGTGCTTGGCGGGCACCACTGCACCTTGCATGTCGAACGTTTACGAGTTTTTTTACGAGAGCATCAGCTATCCATAGGAAAGGAATGTGCGTCATGGAGAACAAGGATTGGCTTACATACGATATCGACGAGATTGTCAGAGGCGATAAAAACCATCTCTGGCATCATTTGAAACCTCATAAGGTATTTGAAACACAGGAACAGCTTATCATTGTCGAAGGTGAAGGCATCGTCGTCAGGGATATACGGGGACGTGAGTTTATCGATGTCACCTCGGGTGGCGTCTGGAGTGTCATGGTTGGTTACGGCCGCGAGTCCATTGCCAGAGCGGTGTATGAGCAGTTGAAAAAGATGCCGTATTTCGCCGGGGTATTCGGGAATGTTCCGGCGATAAAATTCGCCGAAAAACTTTTGGAAAAGCTGCCACGCATGGGCAAGGTCTATTTCTCAAACAGTGGTTCCGAGGCCAACGAAAAAGCGTTTAAGATCGTCCGGCAGGCCTCTCGCATCGTTCCGGAACGAAAAGGGAAATATAAAATTCTCTACCGGGATCGCGATTATCATGGGACCACCATTGGCGCGATGAGTGCCACCGGCCAGCGGGAGCGTCGTCAGGATTTCGGACCCTTCGTCGAGGGCTTTGTCGAGTTTCCGCATTGCTGCTGTTACCGTTGTCCGTTTGACACCACCTATCCCGGTTGCAATATCGAATGCGCTTGGGCCGTCGAAGAGGCAATTAAAAGAGAGGGAGCCGATACTATCGGTGGCCTGATTGTCGAGCCTATCACTGCGGGGGGTGGTATCATACCGCCAGTGGCCGAATATTATCCCATCGTTCAGAATATTTGTAACAAATACGGTATATGGATGATCATGGATGAGGTCGTCTGTGGTTTCGGGCGAACAGGTAAGTTCTGGGGGCATGAACATTTCGGTGTCGACCCGGATATTGTCACCATGGCCAAAGGGCTCGCCAGTTCTTACGAACCGCTGTCCGCCACCGTGGTCAAACAGCATATTTACGATGCCTTCCTGAACGATCCGGCGGATCCCGACGCCCGCTTGAACTATTTCCGCGATATTTCCACCTATGGTGGCTGCACCGGACCCATGGCCGCCGCACTGGAGAGCACGAGAATTATCGAAGAGGAGAACCTGCTGGAAAACAGTCGGAGTGTCGGCGACTATTTTCTGGCAAAACTGAATGAACTGCGTGATCTGCCGCTGGTGGGTGATGTCCGTGGCAAGGGGCTTTTTTGTGGTATTGAGTTCGTGCGCAATAAACAGACTCAAGAACCGATCTCCGAAAAGGAGATGGCGACAATGATGGGCAATGTCCTGGCTGAAGGGGTGATTGTCGGGAGGACCAACAGCAGCTTTACCGGCCTCAACACAGTTATGAATTTTGCTCCATCACTTATTATCACCCGTGACCAGGTCGATCATGTGGTTGCCGCGGTAAAGAGAGCGATCGAAAAGGGGATTTGAGTTGGCTGGTGTTCATCCAGAAACACGAATTTTTTGTCTGAAAGCACTACCACAGCCTGTAACCATTCGTCCAGTGCACCAGGTTCGCTCAAGCAGGGTTCATAGCTCGAGTTGGCTATGCGATGAGGCCTGATCGGGCGAAAATGGGGTGCTGGTGAACGGTTACTGCATACAATGGAGATCGAAATGAAGGTTGGTATTTTAAAAGAGATCAAGATCCTGGAAAAACGTGTTTGTATGGTCCCTTCCGGTGTCGCCACCATGGCCGCCAACGGCCATCAGGTATATGTCGAGACCGGGGCAGGCGAGGGTTCGGGCTATGTCGACTCGGAATATATCGCTGCAGGGGCCACTATTGTGCAGACGCCGGCAGAGGTCTATGCGAGCTGCGACATGGTTATGCACGTCAAAGAACCGCAGCCGTCCGAATATGACATGATTCGTGAAAACCAGATTGTTTTCACTTATCTGCACCTTGCCGCAGATGAACGACAGACCAGAGCGCTCATCAAGGCCAAATCAATCAATATTGCCTATGAAACCATCGAAAAAACCGACGGTTCTCTACCGCTCTTGTTACCGATGAGCGAGGTCGCCGGACGTATGGCGGCGCAGGAAGGCGCCAAATATCTCGAAATGCCGGCGGGTGGACGTGGTATCCTGCTGGGTGGCGTCAAAGGTGTTGCCCCGGCGACCGTCGTGGTTATCGGCGGTGGTGTCGTCGGTATCAACGCGGCAAAAATGGCCTGCGGTCTCGGGGCAAAGGTGTATATCCTGGATACCAACCTCGAACGTCTGGCCTATCTCGATGACGTGATGCCGGCCAACTGTTTTCCGATCATGTCGAATCCGGCAGTTTTGCGGGAGTACGTTCTCAAAGCTGATCTTGTGATTGGGGCGGTCCTCATTCCCGGAGCCAAGGCGCCAAAACTCGTAACCCGCGAGATGGTCAAAGAGATGAAGGAGGGATCGGTCTTGGTTGATGTCGCCATCGACCAGGGTGGCTGTTTTGAGACCTCGAAAGCGACGACTCATGCCGACCCCACATTTGTAGTTGATGGTGTCGTTCATTATTGCGTGGCCAACATGCCAGGCGCGGTGGCCAGGACCTCGACCATAGCGCTGACCAATGCCACCCTGCCGTATGCGGTGGAAATTGCCAACAAGGGCTGGCAGAGGGCCATGCAGGACAACAGGGAAATTGAACTGGGCGCCAACGTCATCAAGGGCAAGATCACCTACAGGGGTGTCGCCGATGCCTTTTCCCTGGAATATGTGCCGGTGAGTACGTTCCTTTCACCGGTCGCCTGACAGCGCCTCAACGAACGAGAAGTCTCTGCGGAAAACAACAGCCTGGTTGCCCTCTGTAAGGCAGCCAGGCTGTTGTTTTTTCTCGTTTGCTTATCGTCTGTCGAGACAATGTTGATACTCTCGCAAAACGTCGAATGTTCCACCAGGATGGGCTCAGGAAAAACCCTGATATACGAGGCGTAGCGTCGCAAACGACAATTTGGTAGTACATATGGTACAGCGAATTGTCGTTTGCGACCTACAACGAAGGAGATCTGGGTATTTACGAGCCCATCAATGTTTGCAAAGAAAGAAAAAATCTGGTTATTCGGTGGGTGAAAACGATGAGGCAACGTCAGAACCCTTACGAACCAATGAGGATAACGTGAGTCCGAATTTCAATACCTTGCTTCTCAGTGAGCAGGTTTACCAGTATCTGCGAAAAGAGATGGCGACAGGCAATATC
>JBKEBZ010000041.1:0-55617 GCA_047973425.1 Desulfopila sp. | reverse complement strand
TCCAGCTGGATTCTTACCGGCCTCTATGGTATCTTCCGCTGGTTTAACACTGTTACTGCATACCTGTTCGGCGAGAATGAAACACTGTTTAGGTGATACTCTCGTAAAAAGTCGAAGGTTCCGCCGAGATGGGCTCAGGAAAAACTTTGCTATACGAGACGTAGTATCTCAAACGGCAATTTGGTAGTGCATATGGTACAGCGACGTGTCGTTTGTGACCGAAGGCGAGGTAGATCGGAGTTTTTACGAGTCTATCTTATGTGAATCATATGAAAAATTCTTCATGGAGGCGACAATGAAAGCACCAGTACGTGTAGCAATTACCGGCGCGGCAGGACAAATCAGCTATTCCATCATCTTCCGCGTCGCCGCGGGTGACATGCTGGGCAAGGACCAGCCGGTCATCCTGCAGCTTCTCGAGATTCCTCCGGCCATGGACGCCTTGAAGGGCGTGGTGATGGAACTCAACGACTGCGCCTTTCCGCTGGTGGCCGGGATCGTCGCCACTGACGACCCCAATGTCGCCTTCAAGGACACCGACTATGCCGTTCTGGTCGGCGCCCGGCCACGCGGGCCTGGAATGGAGCGCAGCGACCTGCTGATGGCCAATGCCAAGATCTTCTCGGTCCAGGGCAAGGCCTTAAACGATCACGCCAGCCGCAATGTCAAGGTGCTGGTGGTCGGCAACCCGGCCAACACCAATGCCCTCATCACCTTGAAAAACGCCCCTGACCTCGATCCCCGCAACATTACCGCGATGATGCGTCTCGATCACAACCGCTCGATTTCCCAGCTGAGCGAAAAGCTCGGTTGTCCTACCACCAGCATCGAAAAGGTCGTGGTCTGGGGCAACCACTCCGCCACCCAGTATCCGGACATCAGCTACGCCACGGCTGATGGGGCAGCGGTCAAGGAGAAGGTCGACAACGACTGGTACGTGAAGACCTTCATCCCCACCGTCCAGCAGCGCGGCGCCGCCATCATCAAGGCCCGGGGGGCATCCAGCGCCGCTTCGGCCGCCTCCGCCGCCATCGACCATATGCGTGACTGGGCCAAGGGCACCAACGGCAAATGGGTCAGCATGGGGGTCTACTCCAAAGGCAACAGCTACGGCATCGATGAAGATCTGGTCTACGCCCGCCCCATTGTCTGTGAAAACGGCCAGTGGCAGGAGGTTACCGGCCTTGCCGTCAGCGATTTCAGTAAAGAGATGATGGGCGCCACCGAAAAGGAGTTGGCCGGTGAGCGCGAGGCCATCAAGGAGATGCTGTAGCGATCCCCGCAGCAGAGATCTCTCTTTTCTCTCGGCTGTCTTTTCGAGGATGCGGTGCTCCCCAGAGTAACCGCATCCCCGCCTCCCGCCCGGCTCCTCCTTTCCCGGCGAACCAGCATGGCTGGACCAGAAAACCTCGGCCACAACGAAACATGAAACTCCGCGGTGCGGTGACAGAACTCGTCGTGCTGATCAGTTTCATATAAACCAGCATGGCTGGACCAGGTAGCCTCAGCCATAACGAAACATGAAACTCCGCGGTGCGGTGACAGAGCTTTCCGTACCGATGAGTTTCATATAAACCAGCATGGCTGAACCAGGTAGCCTCAGCCATAACGAAACCTGAAACTCCTTGGCGCGGTGACAGAGCTTTCCGTACCGATGAGTTTCATATAAACCAGCATGGCTGGACCAGGTAGCCTCAGCCATAACGAAACATGAAACTCCTTGACGCGGTAACAGCGTTTTCCGTGCTGACGAGTTTCGGATAAAATTGTCCGCTTCGTTGCAGGAATCCTTCTAAAAAATTTGCAAAATCGGCTGTGGAAGAGTAGCCTGGAACTGCTCAGATCAGACAGCTGTCCCGGATTTCTCCCGAACGCTGTGTGCTTGTGTTTGTGTTTATGTTTGATGGACTCGTAAAAACCCAGATCTACTTCGTTGTAGGTCACAAACGACAATCCGCTGTACCATATGTACTACCAGATTGCCGTTTGAGAAACTACGCCTCGTATATCAGGTTTTTTCCTGAGTCCATCTCGACGGAACATGCGACTTTTTACGAGAGCATCATGTTTGATAGACTCGTAAAAACTTCGAACCTGACGCCGTCTGAACCGATAAGAAATCCGGGCTATTTGTCATCTCCGCGAATGAGGGATTCACCCTGGTCAGCCAGCATTGCCGTATCACCAGCATGAAAGACAACACCATTCCGGATTCCCCGGTTTTCGATCTCAAAGGCAGTGTCGTCACCGTGATGGTCCTCCATCTCAGGACGACCGATGCGGCCCAGCTCTATCCACAGTTGGTGCAGAAAGTCGAGCAGGGACGGGCCTTTTTCACCAACGCCCCGGTGCTCATCGATATAAGCGAGCTTGACGAGGCGGCCCAGCTGACCTTTGACTGTCACGAGTTGGCCGACACCCTGCGCAAACTCGGCATGGTACCCATCGCGGTTCGCGGGGCGGTAGCTTTTCTGCATGAACAGGTGGTTCAAGCCGGCATGGGACTGCTGCCGGCCACCAGGGAGGCGAAAACTGCCGATTCCCCGACCGAGTTCGAACCGCCAGCAACCCAGGACACACCAGGCACCACCAGGACAACCGCCCCCGCTCCACCCCGTCGACAGCCACAGCCCCGGTCGCAGCCCTCTTCGCCGCCACAGCAGGCACGTCCCACAACCAGGGTCGTCAATCAGACCGTTCGTTCCGGTCAGAAGGTCTTTGCTCCAGCCGGCGATCTGATCGTCCTCGCCTCGGTCAATGCCGGTGCCGAAGTGCTCGCCGCCGGCAATATCCATGTCTACGGTGCCCTGCGCGGCCGTGCTCTGGCCGGGATTCACGGCGACACCACGGCCCGGATCTTCAGCCTGCAATGCAATCCGGAGCTGGTGGCCGTGGCGGGAGAATACATGGTCAACGAATCGCTGAAAAGCGAGGTCGTCAACCAGAGCATCGTCATTTCGCTCGCCGACGACAGGCTGCTCTTCACCCCACTTGGCTCCCAGCAGCAGGAGCGGCACTGAGCAGGCCCGCATGACCGGTATCATCGACTGGACCATAGCCACGAAAAGTACATTGTACCGCTTTGATAAACGCGTAATAACCGCAATCGCGCACTCCGGGTGGCTACGGACAAAAGTTCGCTATCCAAGGCGCGGTGATGGCGGTCAAGCACAGGCGTACACCTGGGTACGTCGAGCACTGGTCGATCCCGCCGCAACACGGGAGACCGGGCTTTTTACCACGCCATCCGCTTTGACAGATGCTTCTTTTGCTTTTCTATGCTATAGCATCAAGGCGAATCTCCATACAAACAGAGTCCCATGGGTCCATCCGGACCCGGGGCATCCCAGCCAGACCCACCGCTCTTTTGCGGCAAGGTCTCGAGGGAATTTTTGAACAGCGTGTACAGGTGTCACCAGTCATAAGGAGGAACCGAACTTGGCTAAAGTTGTCGTTGTGACGTCCGGTAAGGGCGGAGTAGGAAAAACAACCACCAGCGCCGCCTTTGCCGCGGGGCTGGCGCTGCGCGGATATAAAACCGTGGTGATCGACTTCGACGTCGGCCTGCGTAATCTCGATCTGGTCATGGGCTGCGAACGAAGGGTCGTTTTCGACCTCCTCAATGTGATCCATGGCGAAGGTTCTCTCAATCAGGCGCTGATCAAGGACAAACGGGTCGCGAACCTCTTCATTCTGCCCGCCTCACAGACCCGTGACAAGGACGCGCTGACCATCGATGGGGTCGGCGAGGTCATAGGCGCCCTGAAAGAACATCATGATTTCATCGTCTGTGATTCCCCGGCTGGTATCGAAAAGGGGGCCATCACCGCGATGTATTACGCCGATGAAGCGCTGATCGTGACCAATCCGGAGATCTCCTCGGTACGGGATTCCGACCGGATCATCGGCATGCTGGCCAGCAAGACCCTGCGGGCCGAGGAGAATCGTGAACCGGTGAAAGAGCACCTCATCGTCACCCGTTACGATCCCAACCGGGTACAGCGAGGAGATATGCTGAGCGCAGAGGACGTGGAAGAGATTCTCGCCATTCCTTTTCTCGGCGTCGTGCCTGAGTCCAAATCGGTCCTGACCGCTTCCAACTCGGGGATCCCGGTGGTTCTGCTGGAAGAAAGCGACGCAGGAGAGGCCTACCTCGACATGGTGGACCGTTTTCTCGGCCAGGAGCTTCCCTTCCGCTTCATGGATGCCCCGAAAAAAAGCTTTCTTTCCCGCCTACTAGGCATGTGATACAATGAGATTTTTCGATTTCTTTCGATCCAACAAATCGTCAGGTTCGGCCTCGGAGGCGAAGGAGCGACTGCAGATTATCGTCGCCCATGAGCGACGAAACGCCTCCAAGCCGGATTTTTTGCCCAAGCTGCAACAGGACATTCTGGCGGTGGTGAGAAACTATATTCAGATCAGTGAAGACCAGATCAAGCTGTCCGTGGACCGCAAGGGTGATTGCGAGGTGCTCGAGCTCAATATCTCTCTGGCCGATAGTGAAAAGGACAACTGACGACCCTCGGCCGCGCCATATGTCTATCGACCGATGGCGCCGTTGCCCAGCCTTGGCCATGGGGTCACGTCGCTAGACGGAGCCGGGCTGTTGTCGCTGGGCTTCACGGTACCTTTTCTTGTCGCTCTGGAGTCTTTTCGCCCGCTATCAGTTGTTGCATGATGCGGCGGCCGTACTCCTCTTTCAGCCTGGTCATGTAGGCCGCATCCACCGGGCCCTTCCAGGTCTTGACCTGGTAAAAACGCCTGGGGATGGAAAAGTTCCGCGGATCAAAACCCGTCTGGGCCCGCACCCGCCAGCGCAGCCGCCGGATATGTTCGGCACTATCGGCTATCCTGGCGGCGAGTCCGTCATAGCCGACACTCTGCAGACAGGCGGCCAGCTGGGATTCGCTATAGACGGAACGGGCGAAGAGACAGGCGACCATCGAGGTGAGAAAGACCCGGCCGGGCTCGTCATCGACGAGGAAATCGACCGCCTTGTCCACATCGCGCTCGGCATTTTTCTGGTCATAGCTGTAAGCCCCGGTATCGAGATGGGAGTGCCGAAAACCCAGAGTCTGGGCGACGAAATAGAGTTCACCGGTCGCATAGCCAGCCATCTCCTGACCCAGCACACAGGCAAACTCCGCGCCGCCATAGGTCTTGGCGGCCTGCAGCGTGCCCTGCCCCAGCAGCCGGTAAAATTCGTTGGCACCACGACCAAGTGAGATCGCCGCCTGCCGGTAGGGCTCAACAGCGCCAAACGCCAGAGGCACCAGGGTCTCCCTGTCACTGAGCAAACCGCGACTGGTCGCCTCGGTCGCCCAGGCCAGCGCCACCCCCGCCGACATCACATCGAGCCCCACCTTCTCGATCTCATCGAGGATCCGCAGCACCCCGAAGGCATCCGTCACTCCCAGCATGGTGCCCACCGCGAAGATGGGCTCGTAGTCATAGGCCACCTGGTTGTAGTGGTAGCGGTTGTCCTCCAGGCTCTTTTCCCGAATGTAGCCGATATGAATGCAGCCCACCGGGCAACCGGCGCAGGCCCCGTTACGGAGCAGGGTCTTATCGGCGAAAAAGGCCCCGGTCACCCCGGCAATTCCCGGATCCGCGGTCTGTTGCAGATTCCGCCAGGGCAGTGACTCGATATCGTTGAGGCCCTGGAGATTCTCCGCCGTGCCGAGGTTGTGGTACTTGCGCATCATACCGGTGGCGGTCACCGCGCTGTAGACCTCCTGATAGATCCGCGGATAGTCCTTGCCGGCCGGCAGTTCCAGCTGCCCGTCGCCAGAGATAACGATCCCCTTGAGGTTCTTGGCCCCCATGCTGGCTCCACCGCCCATCCGACCGAAATGCCGGTAGGTATCGACATTGATGCAGGCCATGGAAGAACGGATCTCCCCGGCCGGGCCAATCCGCAGGATGGAGCGGTGTCCCGAGGCAGACGGAAAGATCCGGCGGAGGATCTTGCCGCTGTTTTCGACATTCATCCCCCGCATGAAGGCGACATCTCTCAGCTCGAGCGCTCGATTGGCAATATGGAGACAGGACAACCGTTTTGCCCGACCGACGATCACCAGTCCGTCGAGGTGACAGAACTGCAGGGCCAGAGCGGTCCGGCCACCGGCGTGGCTCTCGGTATATTCATTATGGTACGATGAGCGGAACGCGCACACGGTCTTGCTCATCAGGGGGAAGTAGCCGGTCAGGGGGCCGATGGTAAAGATCAGCGGCTGCTCCTGATGATCCCAGGCCTTGTCCACCTTGCCGTAGCGATCATACAGCATCGCCGCCAGGCCGCTACCGCCGGCCAACTCATTCCGGCCATCCAGGGTGACAAACTCGCCACCGCCGGCGGTGAGATCGTAGATGAGCACCCGGAACTGTTCCCGTATCATATCAACACCTCGTCAATGTCCGCCAACTCCCGCATTTCCAGACAGTCCTGGGGACAGAATTCCACACAGCGGCCACAGTGAATGCAGACGAAGACCTCCCCGCTGCGGTCCTGATAGATCGCCTCGACAGGACAGGCCGCAACACATTGGCCACATTGGATGCACAGCTTCTGCCGCACCACCACCCCGCCACCCTTGCGTGGACGAAAGGCCCCGGTCGGGCAGACCGCCGCGCATGGCGGAGGATCGCAGGCCAGACAGCGCAGTGCCACAAATCCCGTCGACAGCCCGCCCGAGGAGGTGATCCGTATTCCTGCCGTGCACCAGGAAAGTCGCTGGTGTACGAGCCGGGCGCAGGCCAGTGAACAGGAGTGGCAGCCGATGCACTGCTCCATCCGGGGTGTGGTCAATGTCTTCATAAGCTCTGTTGTCCCAATGAGGATACGGTTCCCATCCCAGACCATCCGAGCCGCGGCGCGAACCGTTATGCCGCCAAGCTTACGCAGAACGGGAGATTTGTTCAAGAGGGAAGGTTGACCTGGCCAGCATGGCTGGACCAGGTATCCTCAGCCACAACGAATTTGGTATGACCATTCATCTTCTGATCATTGACTGTCAGGAAAACATCCATGCCAATACGATTTCTTTAGAAATATTTCAAAGCAAAGCAAAGAGTACTCTGCAACGATTCGTCGTTGACAACCCCAGAGGCGTTCGGTACAAGTGGTATCGTCGCCAGACATTATCACTTCCAGAATATCCTCGGCATCTCGACCCAGCCAGCAGATGGAGCACGTCTCAGATGGAAAAACGCATTATCGATGAGTTGACAGAAATTTTCGGCCCAGACAACGTCCTGTCCGACCGTGAGGACATGATCGCCTACAGTTACGACGCCGCCTCGGTGGAAATCGAGCCAGAGGCAGTGGTTTTTGCCACCGCCACCGAACAGGTCAGCCGGCTGATGCAGCTCGCCTATCGCGAAGAGATCGCAGTAACCCCGCGTGGCCAGGGGAGCGGCCTGTCCGGCGGCGCCATCCCCCTGCGACAGGGGATCGTTCTGGTGATGGACAAAATGAAACGGGTGATCGAATTCGACCCGGCCAACCGTCTCATCACCATTGAAGCGGGGATAACCACCGCCGATATCGACCCCATTGTCGCCACAGCCAACCTCTTCTACCCGCCGGACCCGGGTTCGGTGACCTTTTCGACCATCGGCGGCAATGTCGCGGAAAACGCCGGGGGGCTGCGGGGGCTCAAATACGGCGTCACCAAGGATTATGTCAAGATGCTGAAGGTGGTGCTGCCCCAGG
The DNA here is from genome assembly GCA_047973425.1 of Desulfopila sp. Classification (GTDB taxonomy): domain Bacteria; phylum Desulfobacterota; class Desulfobulbia; order Desulfobulbales; family Desulfocapsaceae; genus Desulfopila. The sequence goes on along the minus strand of JBKEBZ010000041.1, from coordinate 47,900 downwards.
GCGACATCGTCACTTTCGGCTCGAAATGCGTCAAACATGTGGCCGGCTTCAACTCCGAGTTGCTCTTTGTCGGCAGCGAGGGTCTCTTGGGCATCATGACCGAGATCACCCTCGCTCTCCTGCCCATCCCCCAGCATCGTGAATCGGCACTGGCCGTCTTCGCCAGTCTCGACGAGGCGGCCCAGGCGGTGGCCGATATCATCGCCGCCGGGATCACCCCATCGACCATGGAGTTCATGGACAACGCCACCATCAACGCCATCCAGAACTTTCAGGACTGCGGCCTGCCCCGCGAGGCCGAGGCCGTGCTGCTGATCGAGACCGATGGTGAACACAACGCGGCCAGGTGGGAGATGTCGGTCATCGAGGAGCAGGTGAAAAGCAACGGGGTGAGGGAATTCAAACGGGCTGGAGACAGCGATGAGCGCGACAGGCTTTTTGCCGGCCGGCGAGTGGCCTTGAACGCCCTGGCCACCATCAAGCCCAACCTGATCCTCGAAGACGCCACCGTCAAACGCTCGGTGCTGCCCGAGATGGTCCGCGGCATCATCGCCATCGCCGAGAAACACCAGATCCAGGTCGGGATCTTCGGCCATGCCGGTGACGGCAACCTCCACCCGACCTTTCTGATCGACCAGAACGACAAGGCGGAAATGGCCCGCTGCCACCAGGCGGTTGCCGAGCTGTTCCAGCTGGCCATCGACCTCGACGGCACCATCTCCGGCGAGCACGGTATCGGCCTGGAGAAAAAGCCCTTTCTCCGCCAGCAGATCGGTGATGGCGGCATCAAGATGCTCCAGGACCTAAAACGGATGTTCGACCCGAAGAATCTCCTCAACCCCGGCAAGATGTTCGATATGCCTAAAATGGCCGCCACCACGGAGGTCCCGGGTTCATGAATGCACATATCGACGAAAAACAGCTCGCCCTGCACCATCTCGCCGAGGCGGCCAAGGAGTTCCAGAAATGCATGCAGTGCGGCAAGTGCCGCAGTGTCTGCCCGGTCTTCAAGGAGTTCGGCAACGAACTCTTCGTCGCCCGGGGCAAGAACAAGCTCGCCCAGAAGATCGTCGCCGGCGAACTGCAGATAACCAGGCGGGTGGAACAGGCCATCAACGAGTGTTTGAACTGCAAGACCTGCTCAGCCAACTGTCCTGCCGGAGTCAGCCCGGAACATGTGGTGCTGCGTCTGCGCTGGTATATTACCAGCCAGAAGGGGCTGCCCCTGTTCAAGGCCCTGCTCTTCCGCCAGTTGCTCTGGCGCAAATGGCCCATCACTCTGGGCTGCGCCATCATCGGCAGCTGCCAGAGGCTGCTGGGTGGGATCGGCCCGAACAACCCGGTACGCCACCTCTTTCCGCTGTTTGGTTTTGCCAAACGGCGCAACTTCCCCCAACTGGCCATCCGCAGCGCTCAATCACGGCTGCCAGAGGTCAATCCTGCCCGCAACGGACCAGCCAAGGGCCGTATCGGCTATTTTATCGGCTGTGCCGGTAATCTCATCGCCACCGGGGTCGCCACCGCCGTGGTGGATATTCTCACCGGCTTCGGCTACGAAGTGGTCATTCCCAAGGCCCAGAAATGTACCGGCACACCGGTACTGGCCAATGGTGACTACCAGGGGGCCAAGAGACTGATGGAACACAATTTCCGGCTGTTGCACCACGCCGATTTCGACGCCATCGTCGTTGCCTGTTCCTCCTGCGGCATGGCCCTGAAAAAAGAGATCAAACTCTTTGTCGACGACAGCCCCGCGTTACGGCAATTCACCAGTAAGGTCTTTGATATCAATGAATTCATAGCAAAAAACATCGAAATACAGCCAGAGCAGCTCGGCCGACTGCCCTACCGGGTGACCTACCACGACCCCTGCCACCTGGGTCGTGGCCAGGGCATTCGCCAGCAGCCGCGCAACCTGTTGCGGCAGATCCCGGGGGTGGAATTCGTCGAGATGAAAGATGCCGACACCTGCTGCGGCTCGGCCGGCAGTTACTGCATCACCCACTACGACACCGCGATCAAGATCAACAATCACAAGATCACCAACATCCAGGAGGCCAACGTCAGCATGGTCGCCACCAGCTGCCCGACCTGCGTGATGCATATCGCCGACAACCTCGGCCAGCACCAGGACGACAAGCAGGTCAAGTTCGTGGTCGAACTGCTGGCGGACTCCCTGCGGGCGGCGGGCACCATCTGAGTTCTGGCCGGATATTCCTCTCGTCTGGCAGCAGTCGGCAACGGTGCCAGCCCGCGGCAGCCTCGGCAAACAGAAGGGGGAAACCGGCTGACGGTTTCCCCCTCTCCTGTCCTACACCGACCTCTCAGGCTCAAGGCCCGAGGCCCGTTGTCACAGTGCTAGTCAATACTGCACGACCACAGCTGCTTTATTTCTGCACCATCTTGCGGATCTCCTCGACGATCTCCGGATTGGCCAGGGTCATCACGTTGCCGACATCACCGCGATTGGAGATGGCGCCCAATACCCGGCGCATCAGTTTGCCCGAACGGGTCTTGGGCATATCCGGCACGATCCAGACATTTCGACACTTGGCGATCTTGCCGATCTGGTAGGTGATGGCGTCGGCCACCTTCTTCTGCAACTCGGCCGAGGCTTCATAACCCGGCTTCAAGGAGACGTACAGCTCCGGCTCCTTGCCCTTGATCTCATGGGCTACCGGCACGACCGCGGCCTCGGCGACTTCCGGCACGGTAAGGGCAGCGGACTCGATCTCCTTGGTGCCGAGCCGATGCCCAGAGACGTTGATCACATCGTCGATCCTGCCGAGCACCCTGACATAACCATCGGCAGCCACCACCGCCGCATCGCCGGTCATGTAGGGCCAGTCCTGCCAGCGCTTGGATTTTCTATCCTTGTTGTACATGCCGAAATAGCTCTCGACAAAGCGGTCCCTGTCGCCCCAGACCGTCTGCATCATGCCCGGCCAGGGGTTCTGGATACAGATGTTGCCGGCCTTGCCGCAGCCCGGCTCGAGCACCTCGCCGGTCTCGTCGAAAACGATGGGATGAATGCCCGGAACTCCAGGACCGGCACTGCCCGGTTTCATCGCCTGCAGGCCGGGAACCGTCGAACAGAGGAAGCCGCCGGTCTCGGTCTGCCAGTAGGTGTCGACGATCGCCGCCTCTCCCCGGCCAACGACGTTATAGTACCAGCGCCAGACCTCCGGTTCGATCGGCTCGCCCACCGTGGTCATATGCTTGAACGTGTAATTGTATTTCTGCGGCTCTTCCGGCCCGACCTTACGCAAGGCCCGGATGGCGGTGGGGGCGGTGTGGAAGATGTTGACGTCGAGCTGCTGGGCGATCCGCCAGGAGCGGCCGGCGTCCGGATAGGTGGGTACTCCCTCATAGATGACCGTCGAGGCACCAAGAGCCAGCGGCCCGTAGACAATGAAGGAGTGGCCGGTTATCCAGCCGATATCCGCCATGCACCAGTAGACATCCTCGGGGTGAATGTCCTGGATATATTTTGACATCGCCGTGACATAGGAGAGATAACCGCCGGTGCCGTGCTGGGCCCCCTTCGGCTTGCCGGTGGTGCCGGAGGTGTACATCAGAAAGAGCGGCTCCTCCGAGAGCATCTGCTCGGGCTCCACCCGGGCGCCAAAATAGTTCTTCAACTCCTGGTTGACTACCACGTCCCGCCCCTCGACCAGGGCTGAATCACAGGACATCTTCCCCGGATAACGCTGCCAGATCAACAGAGTATCGACCTTCTGGCCACCCTTTTCCGCCAGTTCGATCGCCTCGTCGTCCACCGCCTTGTGGTTGAGCAGGTTGCCGGCACGGTAGTAGCCATCCATGGTGATCAGCACCCGGCTGTTGGAGTCGATGATCCTGTCGGCGCAGGCACTGGAGGAAAAGCCGCCAAAGACCACCGAATGAATGACCCCCAGCCGGGCACAGGCCAGCATGGTGATGGGCAGCTCCGCCGACATCGGCATGTGAATGGTCACCCTGTCGCCTCGCTTCAACTTCGCGGTATCGCGCAACAGAGCGGCAAACTCGTTGACCCGGACCCACAGCTCCTGATAGGTACAGTGGACGACGGCCTCGTCTTCGGGTTCGGGGACGAAATGGATGGCGGTCTTGTTCTTGTTGGCCGCCAGATGCCTGTCGATGCAGTTATAGCTGGCATTCAGCCTGCCGCCCTTGAACCATTTGAAGCAGGGGGCGTCGCTGGTGTCGAGGACCTCGTCCCACTTCTTGTACCAGGTCAACAGATCGGCAAATTCGGTATAGTAATCAGGAAAATTTTTCAGCGCGAAACGCTCGAAGATCGATTCATCGGTCAGACAGGCCTGGGCGACAAACTCCTCGGACGGCTTGATATACTCCTCTTCTTTCCAGTGAACGGCAATCTGCGCTTCGGATGTTGCGACGGTTGTGTTCTGTTCGCTCATCGACACTCTCCTTGAAAGATATTGAAGACTTCTTGCACTGCTACGCCAAAGGTCAAACCTGCCAGCGGCAGGAGGCTACGCATGTACCTGGGCACCCTTCTCGGCTCGCTTGAATTTGAGATAGTCCGGCTTCTTGACCGCGAGAGCCATTATCACCCCGAGAACCAACAGCGCCCCGGAGAGATAGAAGGCGTAATTGAGGCTGCCGGTCATATCCTGAATCCAGCCGCCGAGTTTGGCGACAAAGACCCCGAACCCCCAGCCGAGAAAGACGATCCCGTAGTTCATCCCCATGTTCTTTGGCCCGAAAAAATCGGCGGTAAACGACGGCATGAGCGCCAGGCCACCACCGTACTGCCAGTAGGCGACACCGACCAGCAAAAAGAGCAGCGGAACATTTTTGGAGGCGGTCACCATCGGCAGGGCGAAGAGGCAGAGCGCCGATATGCTGCAATTGAGGGCGTAGGCGTTGGTCCGGCCAATGCTATCGGAATAGGCCCCGGTACCGACCCGGCCGGAGGCGTTGACGAAACCGCCAAACGAGACGAGAATCCAGGCGTTGGCCATGAAGAAGGGGATATTACTGGCAGTTGTCGCCAAAATTCCGGCAGCGCTGCTGATAATCAACAGGCCCGACTGGGTCGTCAGAATGAACATGAAGATCAGGGCGTAACATTGCCAGGTTTTGACCATTTCCGAGGTTTCCCAATTGTCGACGGTACTCTGGGCAACAACGGTCGCGCTGGGGGCCTGCGACTCGGGCGGAACGTAATCGGGATCAGGGGTCTTCAGCAGCTGACCGGCGATAATGACCACCACCGCAAAGAAACAGCCAAGGCCAATGAAGCTGCCGGTTATGCCATATTTGGTGATCAGATATTGACCGAGATAGCCGATATACAGCGCCGCACCACCGTATCCGCCGACGACCAGACCAGAAATAAGACCTCGCCGTTTGGGCCCGAACCATTTCAGCGCCGCCGGGGTCGGGGCCGCATAGCCGATACCCATCCCCATACCGCCAAGAATGCCAAAACCGAGGATGAGACCGGTATAGCTTTTCATGAAGCCGGCCAGTATACAGCCGCCGGCCAGGAGCAGGCCACCGAGGGTCGCCCCGAATTTTGGGCTGATCTTGTCCTGGATCTTGCCGCCAGGAATCATGAAGAGGGCAAAAATGATCACACAGAGGGTGTAGGGCGTGGCCGCCTCGGCGTTGGTGAGGTAGGTCCAACCGGCATTGATGCCGTCGGCTGGAAACGGTTGACCAGCCTGATCGACATTCACCAGAGCTGATTTCCAGATACTCCAGGCATAGAGGATACCTAGACACAGGTTGATCGAAGTTCCCGCTAATGTCGTGACCCACGCTTGAACCGGTACTTTTTGCTCCTGTTGCATATGGCTATCTCCTTTGCGATGCATAGTGATGATTGACCAGCTGCTGTTTTCAGCCGATACCGCCCCGAAGCGATTCAGAAGATATCGACCCCATCTTTCCTCGTCATCTGCGCTGTAGGCTCTGTGTATCGCACCCCCTCTTTTCGTTGCCGGCCTCGTTTCGCGACCAGACAGTCAACTCATCCGCCTTTCATTTCCCCGGCCCTCTCAGCCGTACCCCGTTGATTCCTGTCGTTTGTGAGCGAGGGCGAAGTAGATCGGAGTTTTTACGAGTCCATCAATAATGATGGCGTCGTAAAAAGCCCGATCTCCTGCGTTGCAGCGGGATCGGCCACTGCGCCTTGTATATCAGGCTTTTGTACTTAGCCATCTTACGTGCAGGTTTGAGGTTTTTACGAGTCCATCAATAATAGAAACTGAGTTTCCAGTAAATCTGCCATTGACGGTCCGTTGCACCCTTTCGGGAGTACCCCGCTTACGACGCAAAAACACCTTTCATCACCAGAGCGAGGCGACGAGGCCACGCATCCGGTCTATGAGAGGTGGGTGAAAAAGTAAAAGAAGTTTGTCGCCGAAAAGCTTCCCACGCTGTGATACATTGCCGATAATGCACATCCAAGGATAAGCTGTCTGCCCCGGCACCTCTTGGTAATCGCCTGGACCAGATAGCGAAATGCCGACACGCCACAGCATCCGGCCCGCAGCTTCATATCAGTTTTCTTTATCAAATACCTCATTTAAACTCAAGATAAAAATATCCATAGCGGGTGTTCCCGCCGCAGCCCCGATAAATTTCGAACACAACGAAGAGTTTATCCGAAAATCGCCGACAAGGAGTCGTTGGCACCTCCTCGGGATTTTCATGGTTTGTTGTGGCTGCGGTACCTGGTCCAGCCCTGCTGGTTTCTATGCAACTCGTCAGCACAGCGAGTTCTGTTACCGCGCCGAGGGATTTCATATTGCGTTGCGGTTGAGTCTATCCGGTCCAGCCCTGCTGGTTTAAATGAGAAATCTGGGCTAACGGCCACCGACCAGAGGTGTCACAAATTGGGATTCCGTATCCCAGGGAAAGAGAATCCAGGTGTCCTGACTCACTTCAGTGATAAAGGTGTCGACCAGCGGTCGTCCGGCCGGTTTGGCATAGACCGTGGCGAAATGGGCCTTTGGCAGCATATCCCTGACCACCCGGGCGGTACGGCCGGTGTCGACGAGGTCATCGACCAGCAACCAGCCGTCGCCATCGGTTTCCACCGCTTTCAAGGTCTGGACCTGCCCCTTTTTCTTCTGCCAGTCATAGCTCGAGAGACAGATGGTGTCCACCAGGTGGATATCCAGTTCCCGGGCAATGACCGCAGCCGGCACCAACCCTCCCCTGGTGATGGCAATAATCCCCTTGAATGACGCATGATTCAGCAGCCGCCAGGCCAGAGCCTTGGCGTCTCGGTGTAATTGGTCCCAGGAAATCGGGTAGGTCTTGTTATACTGTGCGCCCTTGGTCATATCTCCTCCGCGCCGGTCGTTCATTTCCGCACTCAGGTTCGCTGCACTCTCTATTGCCTATTGCCTCGTGGTCGCCCCAACTGCAGGTCATGCCGGCAACAGACCATCACAGGACCTGTTTTAAAAACAGCTTCGCCCGCTCTTCCTGCGGGTTGGTGAAAAAATGCTCCGGGGTGCCAACCTCGACAACCTTGCCCTCGTCCATAAAGATAACCCGGTCGGCAACCTCACGGGCAAAACCCATTTCATGGGTCACCACCACCATGGTCATCCCCTCTCGCGCCAGTTGTTTCATCACATCGAGCACCTCACCAACCATCTCCGGGTCAAGCGCGGAAGTGGGCTCGTCAAACAGCATGGCCTTGGGATCCATGGCCAGGGCCCGGGCAATGGCGACCCGCTGCTGCTGGCCACCTGACAGCCGGGACGGATACTCGTCGGCCTTTTCGGCAATTCCGACTTTTTTCAAGAGCATCCGGCCCTTCTCTTCCGCCACCTTCTTCGAACGTTTGCGCACCCGCATCTGGGCCAGAGTCAGATTTTCCAACACCGTTTTGTGGGGAAAGAGGTTGAACTGCTGAAAGACCATTCCCACCTCGGCCCTGATACAATTCATGTTGGTCTTCTTGTCGGCCAGATCGACACTGTCGACAATGATATGGCCTTCGTTGAAGATCTCCAGGCCGTTGATACATCTGAGAAAGGTGGATTTACCCGAACCCGACGGGCCAATGATCACCACCACCTCTCCAGCGGCCACCTCCACCGAGACATTGTCGACAGCACGGACGGTGACACCGCGACCGGTAAAGATCTTCGTGACATTCTGCGCTTTAATCACTGATCGCAAGCCTCCGTTCCATATAGAAAACCAGCTGGGACAACAGTGAGGTGACCAGCAGATACATCGCGGCCACGACCAGCCACACCTCAAAGGTCGCGAAGGTGCTGGTAATGATTTCCCGGCCCGACTTGGTGAGATCGGTGATGGCGATGACCGAAACCAGCGAAGAATCCTTGATCAGACTGATAAACTGGCCCGAGAGCGGCGGCAATATCCGTTTGAAGGCCTGCGGCAGAACGACATTGGCCATCGACTGGGGCAGATTCATTCCCAGCGAACGTGCCGCCTCCATCTGTCCCTTCGGTATCGCCTGGATACCGGCCCGGACGATTTCAGCCACATAGGCCCCGGCAAAAAGCGACAAGGCCCCTACTCCGGCCACGTTCCGACTGAGGTCAAAGACCGTGCCGACAAAGAAATAGGCGATGAAAATCTGTACCAGAAGCGGCGTACCACGGATAATCTCGACATAGACGACCGCCAGCATACTGATGGTGTAGTTCTTGGAAATCCGGGCCAGGCCGGTAAACAGGCCGATCACCAGGGCGACCAGACTGGAGATCGCCGAAAGCCAGAGTGTCGTCCACAGGCCGGTCAACAGCGGTCCCATATGCCAGGTGGTGGTCAAGCCAACGAAGTCGCCCTCGAAAAGCTCCTCTCCCTGCGTCACCTTGACACTATCGGCCAGCACGGTCACCTTCTTCACCTCGTCGGTATCGGAGGTCATGGTGACCGTGGCCGAATCGCCCTTTTCGGTGATGGCGGTGATTTTCCCGTCAAACGGGATCTTGCGAACTTCCTCGCCCTGATAGAGAAAATACTGGGGAACCCTGTACCAGCGCCATTTATAGTCAATCTGCTGTACTGACCCATAAATGAGCGCGGCCATCCCGACAAGAATGACCGCAAACAAGAGCTTCCAGGGCCACGTCTGTGCTGTGGCGTTCACGAGTAGCGTCTCCTGCTTTACTGAATTTCTTTCAGCCAGGCATTGTCCTGGAACCACTTCTGATAGATCTTGTCGTAGGTGCCGTCATTCTTGATCTGATGGAGGAAGTTGTTCAACCAGTTCAGGAAATCGGCATTGCCCTTGCGAACCCCCCAGGCCAGGGGCTCGAAGGTAAAGGCCTGGTCGAGATGGGTTAACTTGTCACTGCCACGCTGACCTATGGCGACCACATTGTAGGGCATATCATAGATAAAGGCATCGATCTTGCCGTTGACCACCTCGAGCATCCCTTCCTGCTCGGTCTCGAAGCTGACATACTTGGCCTTCGGAATCATCCGTTTGGTGGCCTGCTCACCGGTTGTTCCCAGCTTGGAGCCAACGGTATATTTCGGATCATTGAGGTCCCTGTACGACCGGACCTGATCGACGACCTTGTTGTTGATGATGATGGTCTGACCGATCTCGATATAGGGATTGGCGAAGTTGATCGACATGTTCCGCTGCTGGGTCAGGGTCATACCGGACATAATGATATCGAATTTACCAGTCAACAGCGCTGGAATGATACCATCCCAGGCGGTGGAGACGAGTTCGAGTTCCACCCCCATGGCCTTGGCCATCCGCTTGGCCACATCGACGTCGAAGCCGATGATCTCACCCTTCTGGTTAGTCAGTTCGAAAGGCATGTAACCCGGCTCCATACCGACTCGCAACTTCCCTCGTTTGGCGATATCATCCAGGGTAGCAGCGATGACCACCTGGGCGGTGAGGACCATCGCAACCAGCACGGCTGCCAGCAACATTTTCATTTTTTTCATTCTCTCCTCCGTAGGTTCCCTGATATACTGCTGTTCAATGGTAGGCTCCCTCAATACATCCTGCAGCGTACCGGCAGGCGCCAGCATTCCTCCTGCGGGCCAGTACAACCCCGCCGGTACACGGTTCTCTCACTCTGGATGCCCCACCAGGCAGGCGTTGGCCACGGCAGCGAGGAACAGTTGTTAATTAACATAGGAAATCCATCTGGACAACGGTGTTTTCCAACCAAACGCGGATTGTCAGCCGGGCGGGCGATCACCGTGGCAAAGGGCCAAACCAATAGGAGTTGGTCAGCTAAATCACCCAATCATATATGATAACATTTTGATAATATATCATATTTTGAATAATCACAAACAATACGAAAGGGCGACAATAACACTGTGTTTTTTTCATCGGATGCCCTATATTGATACATCTTGCAGAAAGTCGAATGTTCCGCCGAGATGGACTCTGGAAAAACGTTGATACACGAGGCGTAGTGTCTCAAACGGCAAGTATCTTTTTATCCGAAAATCGCCGATAAGGAGTCGTTGGCACTTCCTCGGGATTTTCATGGTTTGTTGTGGCTGCGGTACCTGGTCCAGCCATGCTGGTTTATGCGAAACTGGGCTACAGCACCGGCCAGATCGTGAGTCTTGGCAAACGGTTGCCACCTAGTGCTCATCCCAAAACGGCTCTTTTGCCCCTAACCCTTCGTTGTGTTCGAAATTTTATCCTCGGAATATCGCTTATATGCCTGTGGTAAAATTTCTCTCACACCTCGATTTAGTCCAAAATATCTCGTTTCTGGACGAACACCACCTAACCAGAAAAGAAACCGATGACAGAACTCCTCTCCCCCTCCCATTTTCAAAACCTCGCCGCCCTCTCTCCCCAAGAGGTCTGCCAGCGAACCGGCTGCCAGTACGAGCCGGCGGCACGGATGTACCGTATGTCGATCTGGGACGCCTGCTGCGATATCTACCCAGAAGCCGCTCGGTTCGACTGGGGCCCGGGCCCGACTCTGCACGAGTATTTCCAGTTGGTCGCCCTGCACTATCTGCTCCTGGCCCGCGACACGCACCCGAGCGGAGAATGGATCTCGGAAAAGGATATGCCCGGCGGAGCCACCTTTTTCCGGGGCCCCCATGCGGTGCCTGGCGATCTGATCACCAGACGGGTGGCGAACTCCGTCGACACCTTCAAGCGTCTCTGCGAGATGCGCGGCGGCATGCCGCTGGCAATGGCCGATGCCGGATATCGCTTCACGGTAACCGATCGGGTCGAGGTGGCGGTACTGTACTGGGCTGGTGACGACGACTTTGCCGCCGAGAGCAAACTGCTGTTTGACAGGACCATCACCGACCACTTCGCCTTGGATATCGTTTTCGCCCTGGCCGTCGGCTTCTGCCAGGAGATCATCAAGAGCTGAAATCGTTCTTTCCAGCAAGACCAATCACCTCCTCACCTGCCGTTGCCCCAAATACTGACCGGTCCACGCCGGTCAGGCCTCGCTCCCTCCCGCCATCACCCGCGCCCCGGCGTAGAACCCCGAATGGCCTTGCACGAGGCGCCCCACACATCTCATCGTCAACCGAAAGCAGATCAATCCACCCTCTTCTTCCGCAACCGCCGCCGGTCCCCCGGACCAACCATCTCCCTGTCTCCCACTCCGCAAGAGAGTTGTGCTTATTGTGCACAAATTACTACAATGCACAATTTAACATTATGTAAATAATAAAAATTATTGTTGCATCGTCCTGGCAACGCCGCTACTATCACCTAAGCCGCTGTTATACTGTTCAACACATACAACTTCAGGCGTGCTGCAAAAATAGCAAAGACAACTGCTCGCCACACCAATGCACAATATGCACACATTGAATACAATGAAAACCGAGTTTCAAATGACTCCGCAAGTCGATGAGGTCATCATCTTCGGCTGTGGCAATATTTACCTCGGCGATGACGGTTTCGGCCCGGCGGTGATCGAACGGCTCAACGGTTCCACCCTGTTGCCGCCAAAGGTGGTGGCGATCGATGCCGGGACCTCGATCCGAGACCAGCTGTTTGACTTTCTGCTCTGCGAAGAGCTCCGCCCCCGCCATATCGTCATTGTCGATTCGATCGATCGCAACGACCGGCAGCCTGGCGAGGTCTTCACCATAGAGCCCGGCGCCATCCCCGCCAAAAAACTGCACGATTTTTCTCTGCACCAGTTCCCGACGGTCAATATGCTCCAGGAAATCGAAGAGTTCACCAATGTCAAGGTCACCATTGTGGTGGCCCAGATACGGGAGCCGGCCCAGGAGGTGCACGAAGGTTTGTCAGTGGAAGTACAACAGGCCGTGGATGTGGCCTGCTCGACCATCCTGGATCTTGTATCTTCGCCCCTGACCAGCGTCGCTTGACCAGGTCAGCGAGGACGACGGGACTCCGGGTAGCCGCAGCCACAACGAACCAAGAAACTTTCCGCTGGGGACCGACTGCTCCGTGCCGGCGAGTTTCGTACAACATGAGGTAACTGCGCCATGATGCATGAATTCAAGCTGATCGACCTGGCCGAGGAGTTCGGGGTGCACCTGAACACCATCGAGGGCTGGGTCAGAACCGGCACCCTGCCCGCCAGGCAAGGACCAGGGGGCGTCTACATGATGGAGATCGCCGAATATGTCACCCTCTGCGATAAATTCGGTCGAGTGCCCAAAATCGGCATGGACGAGGCCATCCACGTCCAGGAGATACAAGAGCTGCAGCTCACCGGAATCGAGGATACGGTGATAGACCTCGACGCCCGTGGGCCGAACACCCTCTGCCCCGATCCGTCCTGGGCCGACGTCTGCCTGACCTGCGGCACCTGCGCCTCGGCCTGTCCCATCGCCGGAGTCGATAACCTCGACCCCCGCAAGATCGTCCGGATGGCCATGTTCGGTCTCGAAGAGGAGCTGATACATTCCAACTGGCCCTGGAAATGCACCATGTGCGCCAAGTGCGAGAACGCCTGCCCGATGGGGGTCGAAATTGTCGCCCTGATGCGCCGGCTCCGCGGAAGGCGCGAGCGGGACAAGGTGCCCGGCCCTATCCACAAGGGGGTGGCCACCTGCCTCGAGCGGGGCAACAATCTTGGCATCCCCAAGGATGATTTCCTCTTTCTCCTCGAGGATCTGGCAAGCGAGATGCACGAGGAGGGCTGTCCGGATTTCACCGTGCCGGTGGATAAGCGCGGGGCCAGACTGCTGGTGACGATCAACTCGAAAGAGCCGTTCGCCGAGCCCGACGACATGAAATTCTGGTGGAAGATCTTCTACGCCGCCGGCGAAGACTGGACGGTGGCCAGCGAAAACTGGGAGGGCGTCAACTGGGGGCTGTTCTCCGGTGACGACGAGGCCCAGAAAACGGTGGTCGGCCGCATCGTCGACAACCTCGAGCGCCTCAACTGCCAGGCGCTGCTGCTCCCTGAGTGAGGCCATGCCTACTTCGCAACCCGGTCCGGGTTGCAAAAGTGGTTCCCTGAGGCCTTGGAGAAATACACCATCTACTCGGTCTTCGACCTGATTTTAGACTACCTCAACAACGGCCGGATCACCCTCACCGCTCAGAACCACCTCGAACGCGCCACCTATCATGACCCCTGCAACTACGGGCGCAAATCCGAAAAGGCCTTTGGCCACGGCTACTACCAGGAAGGGCGGATCATCACCCGGGCCTGCTGTCCCGACTTCAAGGACATGGAGCCCCAGGGCGAATTCAACTACTGCTGCGGGGCCGGCGGCGGGGCCTGGGCCATGCCCTTTAGCGCCGAGCGCATCTTCTATGGCCGGACCAAGGCCAGGCAGATCCACGACACCGGAGCGAAACTGGTGGTGGCCCCCTGCCACAACTGCCGTGACCAGATCATGAAATCGCTCGACAAGGAGTTCAACCTGGGCATCGAAGTGAAATATCTCTGGGAACTGGTCGCCGACTCCCTGGTGATGCCAGAGATGACCCCAGCCCATAGCGAGGAAGAACAATGAGCGCAGCACCTATGGAGGATACCACAGTGACAACAGCAAAAACCATTGGCTCGGTGATGGTCGTCGGCGGCGGCGTGGCCGGGATGCAATCGGCACTGGATCTCGCCAATTCCGGCTACTTCGTCTACCTGATCGAGGCCAGCGGGGCCATCGGCGGGGCCATGGCCCAACTCGACAAGACCTTTCCCACCAACGACTGCGCGATGTGAATCATCGCACCAAAACTGGTCGAGTGCGGTCGGCACTTGAATATCAAGCTGATGACCCTCTGTGAGGTCATGGACGTAACGGGCAGCGAGGGCGATTTTACCGTTCGGATCAAGGAGTCCCCCCGCTATGTGAATATGGACAAATGCATCGCCTGCGGCGAGTGCGCCGGCAAATGTCCGAAAAAGGTCACCGATGAATACAATGCCGGCACAGGCACCCGCAAGGCGATCTACGTCAAGTACTCCCAGGCGGTGCCACTGAAATACCAGATCGATGCCGAGAACTGCATCTATCTCACCAAGGGCAAGTGCGGGGCCTGCGCCAAGGTCTGCCCGGCCGATGCCATCGACTACAACGATACCGTGAAGTTCCATGAGATCCATGTCGGTTCGCTCATCATGGCCCCCGGTTTCGCCCCCTTTGACCCGAGACAGGCCGGTATCTGGGGATATGGCAGATATCCCAACGTCATCACCACCATGCAGCTGGAGCGGTACTGCTCCGCCACCGGCCCCACCGAAGGTCATCTGCTCCGTCCATCTGACGGCAAACCGGCCCGCAAGGTCGCCTTTTTGCAATGCATCGGCAGCCGCGACAGCAACAGGTGCGGCAACAGCTACTGCTCGTCGGTCTGCTGCATGTACGCGATCAAGGAGGCGATGATCGCCAAAGACCACGCGCCGGGACTGCAGACCTCGATCTTTTTCATGGATATGCGCACCCACGGCAAGGAGTTCGATCGCTACTACCAGAGGGCCAAGGCCGACGCCGGTGTCCGCTTCATCCGCTCCCGGGTCCACGGGGTCGAGCCGGTCAACGACAGCGGAGACCTGCGCATCCACTACATCAATGAACAGGGCAAACAGATCGAAGAATATTTCGACCTGGTGGTGCTGTCGGTGGGTCTGGAGACCCCGCAGGCGGTGGTGGACCTGGCCCGGCGTACCGGCATCGGCCTGACCCGCGGCAACTTCGCCGCCACCTCCAATTTTCTGCCGGTGATGACCAGCAGAAAGGGCATCTTCACCTGCGGCGCCTTCGCCGGGCCAAAGGACATTCCCCAGTCGGTGATGGAGGGCTCGGCGGCCGCCGCCGGCGCCGCCACCATGCTGGCCGCCGCCAGAAACAGCCTCACCCGGGAGAAGACCTTTCCGGCCGAACGGGATACCACCGCTGAAGAGCCGCGGGTCGGGGTCTTCGTCTGCCACTGCGGCACCAACATCGCCGGCACCGTCGATGTCGAGGCGGTGGCCGAATACGCCCAGGGCCTGCCCGGGGTGTGCTTTGTCGAGCGTAACCTGTTTTCCTGCTCGCAGGATACCCAGGACAACATGATCAAACGGATTCGCGACAACGGGCTCAACCGGATCGTGGTCGCCGCCTGCACCCCCCGAACCCACGAACCGCTGTTTCGGGAGACGCTGAAGGCGGCCGGCATCAACGAGTATCTGTTCGAGATGGCCAATATCCGCAACCAGAACTCCTGGGTCCACGGCAAGGACCCGAAACAGGCCACCCGCAAGGCCAAGGACCTGGTGCGGATGGGGGTCGCCAAGGTGCTGCTGCAGACCCCGCTCTACCAGATGTCGGTGGCGGTGAACCAGGCCGCGCTGGTCATTGGTGGCGGCCTGGCCGGAATGACCGCAGCCATCAACCTCGCCGACCAGGGCTACCCGGTGCACCTGGTGGAGAAAACCGATACACTCGGCGGTTTTGCCAGAAGGCTCAATCACACCTGGAATGGTGAGGACATCCGCAAGAATCTGGTCGAACTCAGTCGGCGGGTGAGACACAACCCGAACATCACCCTGCATTTAAACAGCGAAGTCGACCGGGTCGAGGGCTTTATCGGCAACTTCACCACCACCATCAAAAGCGGCGGGGCCGAGATCGTCTCCATCGCCCACGGGGCCGGCATCATCGCCACCGGCGGCAGGCGGCTGCGCCCGGAAAACCACTATGGCTACGGAGAGTTGCGGGGGGTCTATACCGGTATAGAGTTCGATGTCGCCCGCCAATTAGGCGATAAAAACGTCAGGGAACTCCGCTCGGTGGTCTTTATCCAGTGCGTCGGCTCCCGCGA
This sequence comes from Desulfopila sp., assembly GCA_047973425.1. Classification (GTDB taxonomy): domain Bacteria; phylum Desulfobacterota; class Desulfobulbia; order Desulfobulbales; family Desulfocapsaceae; genus Desulfopila. Next base: position 31,672 of record JBKEBZ010000041.1, on the reverse strand, counting down.
GCAGGAGCGGCTCTACTGCTCCAAGGTCTGCTGCACCCACGCAATCAACACCGCCATCCGCTTGAAAAAAGAGGATCCGAACCGGCGAGTCACCATTCTCTACCGCGACATCCGCTCCTACGGTGAGCGGGAGTATCTCTACCAGAGGGCCCGAGAGCTGGGGGTGATCTTCATCAACTTCGAGTTGCACGGCAAACCGCAAGTGACCATGGACGGCGACAACGGCCTGCGGGTGAGGGTGATGGATCATGTGCTGCACCGGCCGGTGCAGATGCACGCCGACGCGGTGGTCCTGGCCGAGGCGATCCTGGCCAATCCGGATGCGAGAAGGCTCGGCAGCCTGTTCAAGCTGCCCGTGGACGCCGACGGCTTTTTTCAAGAGGCCCATGCCAAATTGCGGCCCGTCGATTTCTCCACCGACGGGATGTTCGTTGCCGGCCTGGCCCATTACCCCAAACCGGTGGAGGAGACCATCGCCCAGGCCATGGCCGCCAGCGCCAGGGCGGCGACGGTGCTCTCCAAGCAGGCGATCGACCTCGAAGCGATCAAGGCCCTGGTGGTGGAGGAGAACTGCGATGGCTGCGCCCTCTGCCTCGATGTCTGCCCCTACCATGCCATCACGCTTATCGAAAAGAGCGGCCCGGAGGGCAGAACCGTCAAATCCGTCGCCATCAACCAGGCCAAATGCAAGGGTTGCGGTCTCTGTCAGGGGACCTGCCCGAAGAGGGGCGTGAACGTCGCCGGTTTCACCCTCGACCAGCTACGGGAGCAGGTCAAGGCCGCCCTCGCCGTTTAACCCGTCACCCCCGGTCCACGATGACCGGGGAGTACCCAGAAGGAGTAACACATGAGTTTTGAGCCGAAAATAATCGCCTTCTGCTGCAACTGGTGCTCGTATGCCGCGGCGGATCTGGCGGGAGTATCCCGGATGGAATATCCTTCCAGCATCCGGATCGTCCGGGTGATGTGTTCGGGCATGGTCCATCCCCAGACGATCCTCGAGGCCTTCGATCTCAAGGCCGACGGGGTCATGGTCCTTGGCTGACACCTCGGTGAATGCCATTACCTGGACGGTAATTACAAAGCAATGGCGCGTTCGGAGATGATCACCGCTCTGCTCGATGACTACAGGATCGATCCCCGACGCTTTCAGATAACCTGGGTTTCCTCGGCCGAGCCGGACCGGTTTGTGGCCGCGGTCAAGGACATGACCGCGACCCTCGGCAAACTGGGCCCGATTGCCAGCAGCGCAACCGTCGCCTGACAGGAGAACACCATGACCGTACGCGTAGCAGAAGAGTGGCTGCATTCCTGTTCAGGATGCGAAATCGCCATTCTCAATATAGGCGAGCCCCTGCTCGAACTCCTCGACACACTCGAGTTCGTGCACATCCCGGTGCTCATCGACAACAAATATTTCGGCCCGCTCGGCGACGGCGACCAGTTGCAGATCCCCGAGGCGGAGGTCGGTATCGTCTCCGGCGGCTGCGCCAACCACGAGCACAAAGAGGTGCTCCTCGAGATGCGAAAAAAATGCAAGACGCTGATCGCCCTTGGCACCTGCGCCACCCACGGCGGCCTGCCGGCACTGATCAACAGCTGGGGGATGCAAAGCGCCTTCGAGGAGTCCTTTAGCACCGCCACCACCGATGAGGGCGCCGCCATCCCGGACCAGGTGGTGCCGGCGCCACTCGATCGGGTCTACGCCCTCGACGAGATCGTCGCAGTCGACCTGCTACTCCCGGGTTGTCCACCCAACCCGGCGCACATCGCCGAGGCGATAACCGCCCTGCTCGAGGACCGGGAGGCCAGGTTGCCGACCAAGAGCGTCTGCGACACCTGCCCAACCCGGCGAGAGGGCAAGGGAGAGGTCAAAGCGGTTGAGCGCTTTATCCACAACGCCGAATACGATCCCCAAGAGGGAATCGACCAGATGCGCTGTCTGCTCGAACAGGGGCTGATGTGCATGGGCCCGGTCACCGCTGCCGGCTGTGCCAGAAACGGCGCGCCCTCCTGTCTCGCCGCCCGGGTTCCCTGCCGCGGCTGTTTTGGCCCGGTGCAGCACGACGGTAACCAGTTGCTCGACATGATGAATGCCCTGGCCAGCAACGGTATCGACTTCCGTTCGGTGGTCGATCGCAAGAATCTGCTGCGGTTCTCCGGGGCGCACCAAAAGCTTAGATAAGGAAACTGCCATGGGAAAACTGATCAACATTCAGCCCGTAACCCGCATCGAGGGCCATGCCTCCATCGCCATCGAACTCGATGACAACGGCAACGTCCAGGACGCGAAAATGCACCTGATGTCGCTGCGCGGGTTTGAGAAATTCGTTCAGGGGCGACCCGCCGAAGAGGTCCCCCGTATCGTCAACCGCATCTGTGGCATCTGCCCGTGGATGCACCACCTGGCCTCCAACAAGGCGGTGGACGGCTGCTTTGGCGTCACCCCGGCGCCAACCGGCCACCTGCTGCGGGAGTTGTGCCAGTCGATGGCCTTTATCAACGACAAGATCCTCCACTTCTTTTTTCTGGCCGCCCCGGATTTCGTGATCGGCCCGGACAGCGATTACTCGGTGCGCAACGTCATGGGCATCGTCAAGGCGGCCCCGGAGATCGCCAGCCAGGTGGTGCGGATGCGCCAGCTGGGCCAGATGATGATCGAACGGTTCGCCGGCAAGTCGATCCACCCGATCGCCGCGGTGACCGGCGGCTTTGCCAAGCCGATGCTCGAAGCCGAACGGCAGGAGTTGATCCGGGACTGCCAGACCCTGCTCGACTTCAGCTGTTTCGCCCTCGATTTCGCCAAGGAGAACGTCTTTGCCAAATACCTCGCAACCATCGAGCAGCTGGGGGTGATCAAGACCGGCTTTCTCGGCACCGTCGACGACAACGGCGCCCTCAACATCTACGACGGCAGGCTGCGGCTGATGACCGCCACGGGCCAAACCACCGATTTCAGCTACCAGGAGTACACCGAGCATATCGCCGAGCACGTCGAACCCTGGTCCTATGCCAAGATGCCCTACGCCAAGAGCTGGGGAGAAGGCTTCTCGATGGACATCGAGAGGCCCAGGGGCATCTACCGGGCCAACACCCTGGCCCGGCTCAACGTCTGCGACCATATCGCCACTCCCAAGGCCCAGGCAGCCCTGGAAGAGTTTCGAGCCAGCTTCGGTCGACCGGCCCAGTTCACCCTGCTCTATCACTATGCCAGGCTGATCGAGCTGATCTACGCCTGCGAGCGCTCACTCGAACTGCTGGCCGACCCAGCCATCACCGACCCCCATGTCCGCAACGAGGTGACGCCCGGGGCCGGTCGGGGCATCGGCTGCGTCGAGGCCCCCCGCGGCACCCTGATCCACGACTATGAGACCGACGACAACGGCTGCATCGTCAAGGCCAACATGATCGTCGGCACCACCCACAACATCGCGCCGATGAACATGAGCGTGAAACAGGCGGCCACCGCCCTGATACAAGACGGGGTCTACGACCAGGGGCTGCTCAACAAGGTGGAGATGGCCGTCCGGGCCTACGACCCGTGAATCAGCTGCGCCACGCACCACCTGGATGGTGGTACCCCGGTTTCCATCAGGATCTTCAACGCCAAAGGCGAAGAGCTTAAGACGATGTCCAATATGAAGTAGCGGGCGGATACCTGCCCGAGAGGAGGCCAGCGGTGAACGAAAAGAAAACCGCCAAAAAGCGCGCGGTAGTCAGAGTGACCAGCCCAGACACGGCCTGCGGTTATGTGGGTCATATGACGGTCGATCAGTTACGCGAAGTAGCCGTCGGCGACGACTTCGTCGCCAACTGCCCGGTCTGTGGCCTGATCCATCTCAGCATCGAGGAGATCAAGGAGATAGAGTCCCGGAAGTTTACCGAGACCAAAGAGTACCTGGAGACAGTCAAACAGACCCAGGCGGAGGAGTAGTGCGGTAAAACGATTTTCTGTCGTAGTCGACTCCACTCCCGGTCGTGGTTGACCAGGAGTGGAGTCTTGCGCGGTTCGCGGTTGTGCAGATAGGCGAGCAGACGCCCACCTGTTCGCATCCCAGCGACTATTCGTTTTTGATATTGTCCGGGTTCACCGGAATGAGCAGCAGTATCCCCAGAAGCGGGCCTGCGGCCATGATCCACCAGATGCTGTTGAACGAACCGGTGATGTCGAGACTGTAGCCCATCACCATCGGACCGATGATCGAGGCCATCTGGAACATGAAATTGGTGATGCCGTTGGCGGTTGCCGCCAGTTTTTTGCCGGCGAACTCCGAGACCATCAGCGACAGGTGAGGATTGGCGAAATAGGAACAGAAACCGAAAATGAACCCGACAACGGTAAGGGCGAAGATGGTGACCTGCATGCCAAAGATGATGGTCACCGGGATGACGACGGCCAGCGAGGCCATCAGGATGTATTTGCGGTTACCGATTTTATCGGAGAGGATGCCCGAGGCCAGCGGCGCCAACACCCCACCGAATCCATAGGCCACCAGAATACCACCCGCACTGGCCCTGGAAAATCCCAACTCCTTGACATAGGCAAAGGTCCAGGTGGCGGTGCCCAGTTCGAGCCACATCAGGCAAAATCCGGCCAGACCGGTGAGCATGATGTCCTTGCTGCCGAACACCACCCGGATGCCGTCCATGATGCTCCCCTCCGAGCCGCCACTGCTCGCCGAGGTCCGCAGGAGAAGAAAAAGCAGCACGCCAACGATGATCGAGGCAATGCCTACCGCCTGAAACGCCCCCTGCCAGCCGAAGCTCTTCTCGATCACAGGTACCAGCCAGCCGGAGAGCAGGATACCGGCGGAAGGCGCCGCCAGCAGAATGCCAAAGGCCGTACCGCGTTCCTTGGGCGGAATCCATTCCATCAGCGCCCTGGCGCAGGCGGACATCACCGCACCGGCACCCAGACCTGTCGCCACCCGCAGGGCAAACCCCATTTCATAGCTGGGGATGTAGGCCATGGCAAAGGTTGTCACGCCCTCCAGCAGCAGACTTACCGACAGAATCGTCCGCACGCCGAAACGATCGGCCAGGATACCGGCCGGGATCTGGGTAATGACATAGCCGATATAAAAGGCGCTCATAAACGCCCCGGCCTGCCCCATGCTCATACCCAGTATCGGCGACACTGCCGGGATGAGCGGCGGCCAGGTGAAGCGCACGACAAAAGTCAACAAAAAGGTGACGGCGGCCAGGGCGAGAACGACCCATCGATATGATGGCAAATTCTCGCCGCCGCCGTTTACGGCTGCTCCGGATTGCGCTGCTTGACTCATACTCCCCTCCTGAAGTACTTCCTGTGATAGTCAGCTCTCTGACGGTTGCTGGAAAGTGCATAGACGACATTCCAGTTTTTCATGCGGCATGAAAAACGTAACCGTTCACCAGCACCCCATTTTCGCCCGATCAGGCCTCATCGCATAGCCAACTATAGCTATGAGACCTGCTTGAACGAACCTGGTGCACTGGATGAATGGTTACAGGCCGTGGTAGCGCTCTCTTTTTGAATATGCCGCTGAACGGTTACTGAAAAACTTCTCTCTGCATGGGTACATCACCGGGACGCAAAACTTATCTATATAAGTTAAGCGGCAAAGAAATATCACAGATAAACAAGCATGTCAAGGCAGTTCCTAACGAGGCCAGTGAGGCAGGTGGCCCCGCTTACGCAACGCTCATCTCCCCGGCGATAATCAGGCAGTCTCCCCGCACCGGGTCTGCTGTCCACCCCTTGGTGGCCAGTGCTGTGGCTAGCGATGGTTCATGATCCGGGTTGCCAGCCGCTCGGCAGTTGTCGGGTCACGGTAGGAGACAACCGTGCAGGGGCAGCGGGCAAACATCTGCTCGGCCACCGAACCGGTAAAGAGATGGCGGATGTCCCTGGTCTTTACTCCCATCACCACCAACTCGATCTTTTCATCGACCACCAGCTTGAGCAGTTCAGTCGCCGGGTCGCCAATCCTGAAGGAAAAGGAGAGATCACCCTCGGGCAGGCGCAATCCCCTGGTCAGATCGGCCAGTGCGGCGCGGCGCTCATCTTTCACCGTGCGCACATACTGCTCCTTGTCGACCTGGTAACCGTAGGAGGAGATGCGGGCCACCGCCTCCAGATCGCGTTCGTTGATCACGTTGACGATCATCATCTCCGCCTGCAGCCCGGCGGCTATTTCCGCGGCGTAATTGACGATACCCTGTGCGTATTGGGAAAATGCAATGGGCACCAAGATCTTTTTCCGCATCAGCCACTCCTTTTTTATGGATAGCCACTCTTCAAGGCCTCGCCCCGAATTCACCGGCCATTTCTCTCGACTCAGGCCGTAGCCACCGCCGCTGTCTTACGCATTCGCCGCTTCTGCCCCCAGACGATGAACCCTAACAGCATCAGGGCGGGAAGAAACATCAACTGCTTGGCAGGTCGGTCGTTTTCGACCTTGACCCCCAGAATCTCCTGATCGAAATCGAGATGGGCCTTTTCGGCACGGCTGCCAAAGACCACGTTGTCGATAAAGACCTTGCCGTCCTCGTTACGGGTCTCCAGGCCGATGGCCTCGAGCTTTTCCGCCCCGGTGGCCCCGTCAGCCACCCGCAGCACAATTGTCGAGGTGTACTCCTTGCCCCGCATATTTTCCCCCCTGATGTGCAGAATGAGCTGAGCCCCCTTTGGCAGGGAGTCCGCCACCTGTTCGAGCTCGGTTGCCGGTCGGGTGATATATTCGGGAAAGATCTCATCCCAGAAGAAGCCCGGGCGAAAGAGGATGAAGGCCACCAACAGCAGAGCGGCTGTCTCCCACAGCCGGTTGCGGGTCAGAAAATAGCCCTGGGTACCAGCCGCGAACACCAGCATGGCGACCACTGCCCCGGCCACCACCACCACAAAATGCAGCGGGGTGCCGATACCGATCATCAACAGTTCGGTGTTGAAGATGAAGATAAAGGGCAGGATCGCGGTGCGGATGTCATAGGCAAACCCCTGCAGACCGGTGCGGATAGGGTCACCGCCCGAGATTCCCGCCGCGGCAAAGGCCGCCAGGCCCACCGGTGGGGTATCGTCGGCCAGTATGCCGAAATAGAAGACGAAGAGATGGACCGCGATCAGCGGCACGATCAGCCCGTTCTGGGCCCCGAGACTGACGATGACCGGCGCCATCAGGGTGGAGACCACGATATAGTTGGCGGTGGTCGGCAAGCCCATTCCCAGAAGCAGACTGATAAAGGCGGTGAAGAGCAGGATGAGCACCAGGTTGCCGCCGGAGATGAACTCGACGAACTCGGTCATCACCAGACCGACACCGGTCAGGGTCACGGTGCCGACCACCAGGCCGGCGGCGGCGGTGGCGACCCCGATACCGATCATGTTCCTCGCCCCGGCCACCATGCCATCGATGAGATCGGCAAGGCCCCGGCTCACCGCATACTCCTCACCCCGCATCCGTCGAAACAGCCCCTTCAAGGGGCGCTGGGTCACCACGATGCAGATCAGCAGGACGGTGGCCCAGAAGGCTGCCAGAGCCGGTGAAAGGCGCTCGACCACCAGGCACCACATCAGCACCACGATCGGCAGCAGAAAATAGAGCCCTGCCCGCAGGGTCGGCAACAGATCGGGCAATTCGGTGATTTCATGGGTTGCTTCCAACTCCGGTACGCCACAGGCCACATACAGCAGCACGATATAGGCGACAGCGAGCATGGCGCAGACGACCCAGGGGGTGGCCGGGCCAGCGATGGCCTTGATCCAGCCCAGGCCGTAATAGGTCGCCCCGCCGATGACGATGAGGACCAGCAGGGTCGTGACAAAGGTGAGCAGGCTCTGGGCCAGGGTTCTCTTGTGTCGTTTCGGCAGCCCCTGCAGCCCCATCTTGCAGGCCTCGAGATGAACGATATAGACCAGGGCGATATAGGAGATGATCGCCGGCAGAAAGGCGTGTTTGATCACCTCGATATAGGAAATCCCCACATACTCCACCATCAAAAAGGCGGCGGCGCCCATAACCGGCGGGGTCAACTGGCCATTGGTCGAGGAGGCGACTTCGACGGCGCCCGCCTTCTCTGGCGAGAAGCCGACCTTTTTCATCAAGGGGATGGTAAAGGTGCCGGTGGTGACCACGTTGGCGATGGAGGAACCGGAAACCAGCCCGGTCATGGCCGAAGAGACCACCGCGGCCTTGGCGGGTCCGCCCCGCATATGGCCGAGCCCGGCAAAGGCCGCACGGATGAAATAGTTGCCGGCGCCCGCACTCTCCAGCAGCGAGCCAAAGAGGACGAACATGAAGACCATGCTGGTCGAGACCCCGAGGGCAACACCGAAGACACCCTCGGTGGTCAGCCAGTAATGGGTCATGCCCTTGACAAAACTCGCCCCCTTGTGGGCTATGATATCGGGCATGTACGGCCCGGCAAAGGCGTAGAGCATGAAGACCGCGGCCACAACCATCAGCGGCGGCCCCAGGGCCCGGCGGGTGGCCTCCAGCAGCAGCACCAGACCGATGACCGACACCATCAGATCCATCGGAATCGGCGCACCCGGTCTCTCGGAGAGCTGACTGTAGAAGATATAGATGTAGGCGGCGGTAAAGGAGGCCACCAGCCCGAGAATCCAATCCTGGACCGGAATGTAGTCTCTTGGCGAGGACTTGAAGGTCGGAAAGGCCGTATAAGCCAGGAACATGGCGAAGGCGAGGTGGATGGCCCGGGCTTCGGTATCGTTTAACACGAAAAAGTTGAAGACAAACGGCAGCGGTGAAGCGTACCAGAGCTGAAAAATGGTCCAGAGCAGCGGCACGAAAAAAAGCACCTTTTTCGGCAAACCGCCTTTGGGATTTCGTCCTCCGGTATCCGAATCGTCGATCATCTCCTTGAGTTCGGCGTCGGACATCGTCTTCTCTATCGGGGTCGTCATTGCGCCTGCTCCTTGCTGAAATACACTCTCGTCACATTTGCCGCCGGTGCCGGTGACACGCCGGGTTGCACGACACCTGCGCAACCATGAGACAACCTGGAAAATGCGCCTCCGCTGTGGCCCTGGTGTGAAAAGACGGAATCTCACGGGCCGGCCGGCTGACCAGCGGCGACAGCCAGTCGGGTTCGCCCCCTGACGGGCACGAACCCGATCGCGGCAGAACAGGGATGGCCTTACATCAGGCCGGCCTCCTTGTAGTACTTCACCGCCCCGTCATGCAGCGGTGCGGACAGACCGTCTTTGACCATGTTCTCTTTTTGCAGATGGGCGAATGCCGGATGCAGTTTCTTGAATTCGTCGAAATTCTCAAATACCGCCTTCACCACCTGATAGATCACGTCGGCGGGAACCTTGTCGGACGAAACGAAGGTCGCGCTGACCGCGAAGGTCTTGACGTTCTCATCGGTGCCGCGGTACATCCCGCCGGGGATGATGGCCATGCTGTAATAGGGGTTGTCCTTGATCAGGGCGTCGACAACCGGGCCGTCCACATTCACCAGGATCGCGTCGCAGGTGGTGGCCGCCTCCTGAATCGAGCCATTGGGATGGCCGACCACATAGGAGTAGGCATCGATTTTATTGTCGCAGAGCGCGGCAGCCATCTCGGCCGGCTTCAGTTCGGAGGCCAGCTTGAAATCATTCTTGGTCCAGCCCAGTTTGCCCATCAGCATATCGGACTGCGCCCGGGTGCCCGAGCCGGGATCACCGATATTGAATCGTTTGCCTTTCAGATCGAGAAAATTCTTGACCCCGGCATCGGCTCGGGCCACCACGTTATAGGGTTCCTGGTACACGGAGAACAGGGAACGGAGATCCTTGTTCGGCCCATTGGCGGCAAATTTTCCCTTGCCGGTATAGGCATCGTACTGGGTGTCGGACTGGGCGACCCCCATGTCCAGTTCACCGGCGGCGATGGCGTTGAGATTGTAGACCGAACCGCCGGTACTCTCGACCGAGGCCCGGATACCATGCTCTTTCTTGCCCTTGTTGACCAGGCGGGCGATGGCGCCACCGGCCGGGTAGTAGACGCCGGTGACCCCGCCGGTACCGATGGTGACAAAACGCTGCTCGGCAGCCGAGACCGTGCCGCTCAAGGCGGTCAAGGTCATAATGGAACCACAGGCCAATGCCGCCAGCAGGGAAATCTTTCTTTTCATGTTGTTCTCCTCCTCATTTTTCACGTGTTGACGGAAACCCGCCATTGCGGGAAACCAGCCGATACCTCAAGCCAGTTCACATCCCCCCGGGGCGGTGACCAACCGGTCGAACCAGCCAGCAGAAGAGATGAGCTGGATCTTCGCCAAAATCGCCGCCCGATGTCGCCACAGGCAAACGACGGCCCTCCCCTGCCTGCTGCTTCTTCAACCCGGATTGTTCATGAACAGGCCACGCTCGAAAAGATTGCATCACCATCGACATTTCTCGGCAATGCGATCTATTCCGGTAATATTGCATGCATATTTGGCAAAACTTCGCTGTTGCAAACGTTTTAGTACATCACAGAAATTCTTCTATAAGTCAAGCGTTTTGATCACATGTGCCGCTCTTTGCCGCCAGGCGAAACAGCACCCAGCCAGCAAAGGGGAGACAGCACCCAGCCAGCAAAGGGGAGACAGCCGCCACCATAAGAACAACCACATCCTGCCTGCCAGGAGCGAGCGGAGCCGGGCAACGTCAGGCCAATTCGTCGGGGCCGACCCGGACGACCAGCTTGCCAAAGTTTTTGCCCTCCAGCAGCCCCTTGAGCGCCTCCGGAGCATTCTCCAGCCCGTCGACGATCTGCTCGAGATAGCGGATCTTGCCTTCAGCCAGCCACGTGCCCATCTGGGCGGTAAACTCTGGATAGCGGTCACCATAGTCGTCGAAAATGATAAATCCCTTCACCAGCACTCGCCTCACCTGCAGGGTCGACCAGGCCCAGCCCAGATAATCGGGCCCCGCCGGCAGCTCGCTGTCGTTATAGCCGGAAACCGTGCCGCACAGGGGAATCCTGGCACAGGGATTCAGGAGCGGCAGCACCGCCTTGAACACCTCGCCACCGACATTCTCATAGTAGATATCGATGCCGTCGGGGCAGGCCTCGGCCAGTTGCTCGGCAAAATGCGGGTCCCGGTGGTCGATGGCCGCATCGACAGCCAGCTCTTTTCTGGCAAAGGCACATTTTTTCTCACCACCGGCAATGGCCACCACCCGGCAGCCCTGCAGTTTGCCGATCTGGGCCACGGCCGAGCCGACCGGGCCGGTGGCGGCGGCCACCACCAGGGTCTCGCCCGCCTTCGGCCGACCGATGTCCATCAGCCCCATGTAGCCGGTGAACCCGGGCATACCGAGCACCCCAAGGGCATACGACACCGGAACTGACGAGGGGTCGAGCGTAAAGACGAGTTGGCCGTCGGAGACCGCATAATCCTGCCAACCGACGGTATAGCTCAGCACCCAGTCACCGACCTGATACCCGGGATGTCTGGAGGCGACGACACGATTGACTGTGCCACCCACCATCACCCCACCCACGGGCACGGGCTCGGCATACGACCTGGCCTCGCTCATCCGCCCCCGCATATAGGGATCCAGGCTGAGGTAGACGGTACGCAAGAGCAGCTGGCCATCGACAATTGCCGGAACAGGGCCGGTCTCAAGGCGGAAATTCTCTGCCCCCGGGGCACCGACCGGACGAGTGGCCAGGGTCATACACCTGTTCTTTTGCGCAGACTGTTGAGACATAAGGTACCTCCATCGGTCATGGGAAGAATGGCGGTATCGGTGAGTCAGGCACGGCGACCGGCACAGGCTCCGCCACTTCTCCCCGTTCGAACCAGCATGGCTGGACCATAGATCCTCAGCCACAACGAACCATGAAACCCCTCGGCGCGGTAACAGAACTTTCCGCACTGACGAGTTTCATATAAACCATTTACTCCCGTCAAGACAATCTTTTTCCCGCAACGGCTCCCGGCAGTCGCAGCCGCCGAAGCCCCGACACCACCGCCACCCTCCTCACTTTCACGCAGGATATCAATGTAAACGTTTTCTAAAAATAAACCCACAGCACTATTCATATTCATGATATAACAATATATTATTATATAATAAAAATGTAAAAATATCAAGATACACAAAAATCTGCAAAAAGAAATTGACACATTTATTGTAATCGTTTACAGATGAAAAGAACGGTGGATCACGGTCCGGTACCGGCTTTGAGGTGGCAGCCAAAGGCCTGAACCTGGTCGAAGATTGGGCCCCAGACACTTGCCGGCCGGCATGATCCCTTCAGCGCGAGAGCCGTATCGGCCACTGTTCGCTCACGGCGTATCGAACAACCCTATAACCCAGTAAAACCAAGAGGTGTGTCTATGTCGGGGAGCACATTGAAGGTTGGCATCCAGTCCGTCGGCAGGTTTCTGAGCGGCATGGTCATGCCCAACATCGGCGCCTTTATCGCCTGGGGTCTGATCACCGCCCTGTTCATCCCAACCGGCTGGCTGCCAAATGAAAGCCTGGCCAAGCTGGTCGGTCCCATCATCACCTACCTGCTGCCGCTGCTCATCGGCTATACCGGCGGCAAGATCGTCGGCGGCGACCGGGGGGCGGTGGCCGGCGCGGTCACCACCATGGGGGTCGTGGTCGGCAGTGACATCCCGATGTTTCTGGGCGCGATGATCGCCGGTCCTTTAGGCGGATTGTCGATCAAGAAGTTCGACGAGGCGATGAGCGGCAGGATCAAGCCCGGTTTCGAGATGCTGGTCAACAACTTCTCGCTCGGCATCATCGCCATGCTGGTCGCCCTGATCTCCTATACGATCATCGGCCCGATCGTCTCGGCACTCACCGCGGCGCTGGCCTCGGGCGTTGGCTGGATTGTCGACAAATCCCTGTTGCCCCTGGTCTCGATCATCGTCGAGCCCGCCAAGATTCTCTTTTTGAACAACGCCATCAATCATGGAATCTTCACTCCCCTCGGTGCGGCCCAGGCCGCCGAGAAGGGCGCCTCGATCTATTACATGATCGAGACCAACCCCGGCCCGGGCCTGGGCATCCTGCTCGCCTACATGATCGCCGGCAAGGGCACCGCCCAGAAGTCGGCCTATGGCGCGGCCATCATCCATTTCTTCGGCGGCATCCATGAGATCTATTTTCCCTACGTCCTGATGAAACCCAGGCTGATCGTCGCGGTAATCGCCGCCGGGATGGTCGGGGTCGGTTTCAACATGATGACCGGCAATGGCCTGGTCGGCCCGCCCTCCCCCGGCTCGGTCTTCGCCCTGACCCTGATGTCCACCAAGGGCATGGGGATCGTCTTGACCCTCTCTTCCATCGTCGTCTCCGCCCTCACCTCCTTTCTCATCGGCTCGGTGATGATCCGTAAAGACGCCGCCGCAAGCGACGACCTGGAGGCGGCCCAGGCGGCGATTGCCGCCAGCAAGGCCGAAGCCAAAGGTCAGGGGCCGGCGACCATCGCCAGGCCAGCCACCGTGCGCACGATCATCGTCGCCTGCGATGCCGGCATGGGTTCGTCGGCCATGGGCGCAGGCGTCTTGCGGAAAAAGGTCAAGGAGGCCGGCCTGGCCATCGAGGTCACCAACATCGCCATCAACGACCTCAAGGAGGCGGATATCGTCATCACCCAGAACGAGTTGACCCCGCGGGCCAAGGCCAAGCTGCCGGGCGCGTTGCACCTCAGCATCGACAACTTCATGAACGATGGCTTCTATCGGGATCTGGTCGACCAACTGAAAGCTGGAGACCAGGAGTCCGGGGCGTCCTCCGCCGACCAGTCAGACCAGGCCCCGGCCGCCGGCGCCCTGACGGTCACCGCCCGGCAGATCATGTTGAACGCCCAGGTGACGACCAGGGACGAGGCCCTGCAGCTGATCGCCGACAACCTCGCGGCGCAAGGCCTGGTCAATGGCGACTATGCCCCGGCCCTGCGCGCCCGTGAAGAATCGGTGAGCACCTATCTGATCAATGGCGTGGCCATCCCTCATGGAGTTAACGAGGCCAAGGAGCAGGTCCTGAAAACCGGGGTCTTCATCGTCCAGGTGCCCGAGGGAATCGTCTGGAACGACAAGGGTGAGGTGGCCCGCTTCATCGTCGGTATCGCCGCCAAGGGCAAGGACCACCTCGAACTGCTCCAGCGGCTGACCAACGTGGTGATGGACGAGGCCTCCGCCAGCCGGCTGGCCATCACCACCGAGATCGACGAGATCCTTTTTGCCCTCAACGACACTGGGCATGGCGCCGCCGAACGGCTCGAAGATTTTCCCACGGCTGACACGGCCACTGTCGCCGATATCCAGGGAATGCACGCCCGGCCCGCCAGCCTGATTGCCGAGCAGGCGGCCAGATTCGCCGCCACCGAAATCCGGATTCGTAACGGCGCCAGAACCGCCAATGCCAAATCGATGGCCTCGCTCTTGACCATGGGAGCCCAGCATGGCGACACCTTGACCGTTTCCGCCAGCGGAGAGCAGGCGGAAGCGGCGATACAGAGCCTGGTGGAGATGATCGATGCCGGGCTCGACAGCGACGAGGACCAGGCCAGCGCCAGCTACCGGCCGCTGACCGTGCTCTCCGCCCTGCCCGCGCCGCAGTGCCGCCTGACCCTGACCGGCTCCGCCGCCTCACCGGGCATCACCATGGCTCCGGCCTTCAAGCTGGAGGCGGGCAAGATGAAGTTTGACCGCCAGGCGGAAAACGCCAAGAAAGAGTTGGAGAATCTGCAGCGGGCCTTCAGCGAGGCCGGCCAGCAGCTCGACGAGCTGAAGGCCAGGCTGGAGGCCACCGCCCCCAACGAGGCGGCGATCCTCCAGGCTCAGAAACAGTTGCTCAACGACGAGCAGATCGGCCGCGAGACCAGCCGGCACATAGACATGGGCAACTCGGCCGCCTGGTCCTTCTCCCAGGCCATCGCCAGGCAGATCGAGGCCCTTAAGGCGGTCGGCAATGAACGGTTGCGGGCCAGGGTCGCCGATCTGGCCGATGTTCGCGACCGGGTGCTGGCCCTGCTGGTTCCCGCCGCTTCTGCGGCCGAATACCCGGAGAGCGATTTCGTCCTGATGGCCCGGGATCTCACCCCCTCGCAGACAGCGGGGCTGCAGGGCTTGAACGTCCGCGGCATCTGCACCGAGCTGGGCGGACCAAACAGCCATATGGCCATTCTGGCCAGAGCCCTCGGCCTTCCCGCGGTGGTCGGCCTGGGTGAAGGGGCCTTCGCCGGGGTCGAGACCGGCCAGATGGTCATCGTCGACCCGCAGGCCTCCGCCGTCTACGTCGACCCCGAACAGCAGACGATCGACAACGGCCTGGCCTGGATCGACCAGTGGCAGCAGATCCGTCAGGAGGAAGGGGCCCAGAAGCACGAAGAGGCCAAGACCGTGGATGGCCACCGTCTCGATGTGGTCTGCAACATCGCCAACCCGGAAGACGCCAGGAAGGTGCTGGAAAACGGCGGCGAGGGGGTCGGCCTGCTGCGCACGGAGTTCCTGTTCGAGTCATCGATCGCCGAACCGACCGTGGCCGAGCAGTGCGCGACCCTGCAGGCCATCGTCAGGGAACTCGGCACCCGCCAGCTGATCGTGCGCACCGCCGATATCGGTGGCGACAAGCCGGTATCGTGGCTGACCATTCCCCACGAGGACAACCCCTTCCTGGGGATGCGGGGCATCCGGCTCTCCCTGAAAAACGAGGGGATGTTCCGCCGCCAGCTCGAAGCCATCTACCGGACCGCGATCTGGCAGCTGGCAGAGTCCGGCGCCACCGGGTTGCACATCATGTTCCCGATGGTCGGCCGGATGTCCGAATGGCTCAAGGCCAGAGACATCGCCGAGAGCGTTCGCGCCCGGCTCGGGGCCCCGAACCTGCCATTGGGCATCATGATCGAGGTCCCCTCGGCGGTGATGGTCGCCGAACACCTGGCCAGAGAGGTCGACTTCTTCTCCATCGGTTCCAACGACCTGACCCAGTACGTCCTGGCCATCGACCGGCTGCATCCGGACCTCTGCTGCGAGGCGGACAGCTACCATCCCGCCCTGGTGAAGATGATCGACCAGACGGTGAAGGCCGCCAGGGCCCATGGCAAGTGGGTCGGGGTCTGCGGCAACGCCGCCGCCAATCCCAACCTGGCGACCCTGCTGGTCGGCCTCGGGGTGAGCGAGCTGTCGGTCAGCCCGGCCAATGTGGCGGCGGTGAAAAACATTATCCGGGCCGTACATTATGGAAAATTACAGCAAAAGGCGCACAACGCGATGCAGATGGGCAGTTCGGAGGCGGTGATGGAATTGTATAAGGCCACCGACGACATACAGTAATGTCGATGCGCCAGGCCGGCGCTCGATCCTGGCAGAACACGACCTGCTCGGATCGTGGTTCAGTCGACCAGACGACTCCGGCGAGGCCGCGGTCACGCCGGAGTCATCGCTCCATCACCAACGACAGCCATTGCTTCTTGCTCCCACCCCTTAGAGGAAACCATGACAACACAATATGATCGCTACCATCACGCCAACCGTTCCCTGCCGGCCGAAGGCTGGGCCTGGAACATGTACGGCTCAGGTGAAGCAAACATCGGCCGCGACGGTCGGCCCGAACTCCTGCCCATCCCCCGACCCGACGCCGACCAGATGCTGGTCCGCATCGACAGTGTCGGCCTCTGCTTCTCTGACGTGAAACTCATCCGCATGGGCGGCAGTCATCCCAAGCTCTATAACCGCGACCTGCGGAAAGAACCCACCCGGCTGGGCCATGAGGCGAGCCTGACGGTTATCGAGGTGGGCGAAAACCTGCGGGAGAGGTATCACCCGGGTCAGCGGCTGGCGGTCCAGCCCGATATCTACCAGCAGGGCAGATCCACCGCCTATGGCTACACCATTCCCGGCGGCCTGATTCAATACCACCTGATCGGCCCGGAAATGCTCGACACCGACGAGGGCGCCTGCCTCCTGCCGGTCAACGAGGGCATGGGCTATGCCGAAGCCTCGCTGCTGGAGCCCTGGGGCTGCGTGCTGGCCGCCTACACCCAGCGTCGCCGGCTCGAGCCGAAGAGCGGCGGGATCATGTGGTGTGTCGGCCGGCCCGGCGATACCAGAGAGTATCTCTTTTCCGCGGGTCTTGACGCCCCGGCCACCATCGTGCTGACGGATGTCCCAGCCTCGGTTGCCGGACTGGTGGCCGCGACCGGGACTACCACCATCGTCCGCAATGGCCTCGGTCTCGATGCCTATCAGGCCCTGGTGGCCGAGCTGACCGGTGGCAGCGGCTTTGACGACATCGTCATGCTCGACCCCCGCCAGGCGAAGACGGTCAGCGCCGTGGCCAGATGCATTGCCCGGCGTGGCACCCTCAACCTGGTGGGCGAGACCGCGCTTGACGGGCTGGTCGAGGCCGATGTCGGCCGGCTGCATTACGACTACACCGCCTATCTCGGCAACAGGGGACCGGACATCGCCGCCTCCTACGGCGAGAAACGCAATCGCTGCGACCTCAAGGCCCAGGGAACGGCGGTCTTTGTCGGTGCCGGCGGTCCGATGGGACAGATGCATGTCCAGCGGGCCATCGAGCAGAAAAACGGGCCCAGGCTGATCATCGCCACCGAGGTGAGCGACCAGAGGCTGCAGGTCCTGCGGGACCGCTTCAGCCCTCTGGCCAAAGAGAACGACTGCGAACTGTTGACCTTCAACCCAGAGAGTCAGAACCAGACCCTGGTCGAGTTCGTGCGCAAGGCCACCAAAGGCCAGGGAGCCGACGACGTGGTGGTCAGCGTGCCCATCGCCGCGGTGATGGCCGAGGCGGCCACCCTGCTCAACCCCGACGGCATGCTGGTCTTTTTCGCCGGGGTGCCCAACGGCACCATGGCGCCGCTGGACATGAGCGGGGTCTACCTCAACACTACCCAATATACCGGCACTTCCGGCCTGACCCTCAACGATCAGTTGAAGGTGCTGGAACTGGCTGAGACAGGCGACCTCTCACCGCGCTGCAGCGTCGGCGCGATCGGCGGGATGCAGGCGGCCCGGGAGGGGATCCAGGCGATGATCGAGGGCCGTTACTCCGGCAAGATCATCATCTTTCCCCAGATTCACGACCTGCCCCTGGTGGGCTTAAACGAATTGAAGGAGCGGTTCCCGGAGATCGCCGACAAACTGGGTGCCGGCGATATGTGGACCGCCGAGGCGGAAGAGATACTCTTTGAAAAATTCTGGCAGGGTTGAAGATACCCTGCATCGGCTCCTCTGTCCCACCAGTTCCTCCCCCGGGGATGTCACCGTGCCGCCACAGACGGGCACGGTGACATCCCTTTTCGTTTACAGGCAGCTCGTTGGCGCGAAAAACCGCCTTACCGAGCCTTCGGCGTGCCATAACGGCGTCACGGTATCATTGCTGCGGCTGAGGCTCTATGCTCCAACCATGCTGGTTATTCTGGTATTGCATCGATGTGACCGGTATGGTAGTGCCTGGCCGATACGACGACGGGCAAGGGCCCCCGCCCTGTCCCGACGTCACGCTGTCTGTTCACCCCTACCCTTTCTGGAGGAGAAAATGAGAATATGGATCACCCCGATGCTGTGCGGTCTCTGCCTGCTCATGGCCATGGCCCATCAATCGCTGGCCTTTGTGGTCGATGGCTACACCACCCTGGTGGCCGAAGACGCCGGCAGTAACGACCAGTACGGCTTCAGCATGGCGACCGATGGCCGCTGGCTGGTGGTCGGCGCCAAGAACGCCACTGTCGATGGCTTGCAGAGCGGCGCGGTCTACGTCTATGTCCGCGACGGCCATCATAGTGACTGGCGGTTGGTGCAGAAACTGGTGCCAGACAACGGCGATGCCATCTCGCCGGCGGAGTTTGGCGAATCGGTAGCCGTATCCCATAACCGCATCCTGGTCGGTGCCCGCGCCATGCGCAACCAGGCCGGCCAGCAATCGGGCGTGGCCTTTCTCTACACCTATAAAGGCCAGAGACGCGGCTGGGTGCTGGATGCACAGCTGCAGCCGGCCGATGGTCAGGATGGCGATGAATTCGGCCGGGCCGTGGACCTTGGCCCGGGCCAGGCCTTTGTCGGGGCGCGTTTTGCCGCAAGCGACAACGGCGTCCGGGCCGGGGCCGTCTACGTTTTTCAGCGCAACGGCCATGGTTGGCGATTACAGAAGAAGCTGACCGATCCCCATGGCAACGATCACGATCAGTTCGGCCGCACCCTGTCGTTTGATCACAAGAGCCAGAACTTTCTGGTGGTCGGCTCTCGTAAGGCCTCCGACCTGGTTGGCGACCAGGGCAAGGCCCTGATCTTCAGAAACCGCGGTGCAGACTGGCAACTGTGGCAGGAACTCGAGGCCTTCGACGGCCGTGATGGCGACTATTTCGGGCAGTCCGTGGCCCTGGCCGGCAATCTGCTGGTGGTTGGCGCCCGCAACAGTTTTACCACCGACGGTATCGGGGTCGGTGGTGCCTATATCTACCGACTGTCCACTACCGGCACCTGGGCGTTCAGCCAGAAGCTCATGCCCGATGTCCTGCAGAATAACGGCCAGTACGGTTTTGCCGTGGCCATCGACCGCCTGTCGGGATCGAGTCTGGCCGTCGGGGCCCGCCGCATGGATTCTGTCCTGGACAAAAAGACGGGACAGGTCTATCTCTACAGCCTCGACACCACGGCCAATGCCTGGCAGCTCGACGATATCGTCATTGCCGCGGATGCGGCACCAGGAGATGAGTTCGGCCAGAGCCTGGCGATGGATCCCTTTGGCGGCCACTGGCTCGCGGTCGGCGCCGACCAGGTCGAGGTCGACGGGGCGCAAGAGGCCGGAGCGGTGTATGTGCTGCAGCGGCTCAAGCCCGCACCGGCCCGGGAAGACAAGAAGAGATAGGCCTTGAGAAATGGGGGTCTGTCCCGAATGGCGCTAGTTTAAGCCATTTTTGCCAGATATCTGTTCCGGTGTTCAATCTCTTTCATTTCGTGCCTTGGCTTCGTCAGCAATTGGTAAGGCTTGAGTCTTCGTTTCAAACATCTTGGTTCACTTCTACCAGGCCTATCCCGGAGTTTACACTGTGCCAAGGCAAGGTATAAATCTGCCATCATGAATAATCGTTCGCGCCGATCTAATTGGGAACCTCCCATTCGAGACTCCCAGCTTCGAATTGCCTGTAAACTTCCTTTGAAACTGATAGCACGTACTGCCATACTCTCATCGCCTGCAGCTTCAAACATGAGTCGTCGAATGCAGTTGTAAGCAATGAAGCACATCAGTAATTCTTTTCTTATCATTTCAGGAGATTGGCACCTGAGGATATCAAACCCCATTGTTGTTTTGATATCACGGAAAAAGAGTTCAACATCCCATCGCTTAAGATACAAAGCAGCTATCTCAGCACAGGGGTACTTTTCTGGATCAAGCAGCGTTGTAACGATATAGAATTCTTTGCACCTGAAACCAGCTTGCTTTACCTGAACTTTTATTTGCCGCATCACAAGCCTATCCGGCAAGTCTTCCCAAACCTCCTTGGAATATGATAAAATTTTGTTATATTGAGGCTTTTTCCACTCTATCAGGAGATCATCATGGTCTAATTCCTTCAGGCACTTTTTCTTGCTAACCGGTTTTCGCCTGGCAAGTGTGACAACGCTGTCAACACCACGATCCTTCAGCTCTGCAATGTCGAAATAGCTGCAAAACCCCTTGTCACCAAGGAAAATGTCCCCCTTATTAAATGAGAGCCAGTTTTTGCGGAACAGTGGTAGCTCATGGCACTTTTTGTTGCCTATTGCATAGTTGAGCATCCCACCGTTTTCCAAAGAAAAATAGGCGCATATTCTGGCGGTTGGGAATCCACAACCTGGTTTCTGGCTGGAAAGCTGGGGCCATGCAGCTTGATTCGTCGCCGTATCCGGCATGCTGACCCCTGTACCATCCACCACAACAACTCGACGACCATTCAGTGATCCTGATCCACCAGTACGACCGGCCGCCCAATCTGCTGTATGGTGAAAGATCTGATATAGTGTGTTTTCATTTAAGTTTTTCCGTGCTGCGCAATAAGATGCGGTAGATGATGATGGCATCTTGAGACCTCGCATAGAAGCGTAGGACTGCAGTTTTCTTACAACTTCTTTACAACCTCCATCAGAATCAAGGCTTTGGCCGAGAAAAGCCCAAAATGTGTTTTCTTTCGTGAAGATCCTGCGGCGGCTCATTGCTCCAGTTTGTTCCTGTTTGAGAACGCCCGAGGGCATAAAGGAAGAGAAAATCTCCCCTATCTGTTTGAATGTTTTCTTTTTGATTGATGCCAGTCGAGCAGCGAACACCTGTTGCGGTGTACGAGATTTCCGTCCTCGTCTTGGCAAGTAAAATCCTGGCAACATCGGCATGATCTGAGTATGTTTTTTCATGAGCAAACATACCATTTTTAGCCTATGTTTTCAGGTTGTTCTGTTCAAAAAAATCGCCTTAAACTAGCGCCATTCTGGTCTGTCCCCTATTCCCCTGTTTTCTTTTTTCTGGCCATGTTTTCGCTCTTGATCAGTTGTGGCCTGTGGGCTACAATATTGCCATGGGATATGAGATTGAGAAAACGGTACAGTTCGACAATTGGTTGAAGAAGCTGAGAGATCGCAGAGCGGTCCTTGCCATCGTCCAACGACTCAACCGGGCCGCGCTCGGGAATCTCGGCGACACCAAAGCTCTTGGCGACGGGGTCTATGAAATGCGGTTGTTTCTCGGTCCTGGCTATCGTCTGTATTACACTCTTCGCGACGATATCATCATTCTGTTGTTGATCGGCGGTGATAAGTCCAGCCAGAAAAAAGATATCCGCCTGGCCCAGAAGATCGCCGCATCTCTTTAGGAGAACACCATGGAACCCGTAACCATCAGCCCATACAACCCTTTCGACTACCTGGAAAGTGACGAAGAGATAAACGCCTATCTGTCCGAGGCCTTCAACGATGACGATCCGCATGTTTTTCTGATCGCCCTTGGTTACCTGGCCAGAAAAAAAGGCATGTCCGAAATTGCCAGAACCGCAGGTGTAAACAGGGAGAGCCTGTACAGGTCGCTTTCCGGCAAAGGAAATCCAGGATTTGCCACCGTCGCCAAAATAGCCAAGGCCCTGGGCTGCAAGTTGGTGGTGGCATAGCATTGTTAACCGGCGTGGCTGGACCAGGTAGTGCCCATCCAGAAACGGCTCTTTTGCCCTGACCCTTCGTTGTGTTCGAAATTTCATCCTCGGAATATCGCTTATATGCCTGTGGTAAAATTTCTCTCACCCCTCGATTTAGGCCAAAATATCTCGTCTCTGGATGAGCACCAGATAAGCCTCAGCCATAACGAACCATGAAATTTTTCGGTACGCGAACAGAGCACTCCGAAAAAAAGAGACAACAGCAGTCAGGCCCCTATTGTCCGCAGAGCAGGGTTGTGCGGCCGCAAACGTCTTTACTGACAGACCGTTTGCGGCGCGGCTGTCTCCCTTGGCAGCGACTCAGGCCAGGCTGGCCATCTGCGCCCGCATCTCGGCGGCATACTGGTCGGCGTTCAAACCGACGATCAGATGCAGGGTGGTCGCATCGATAAAGACCTGCCCCGCCACCCCGGCCTCTTGCAAGGCCTCCATCATCACCGCGGCCCGCTCGTTGACCACGACCCTGAGCCGGGTCTGGGCCGCGGCCTCGACCTTGGCCACATTGCCGACCCCGCCAAGGGCCGCGAGATAGCCCTGGGCCTTCTGCGGGCCCTCTGGGTCGCGCAGCCTGGGCTCAATCCCCCTGCTCTCGTAGCTGACCGAGGGAATATCCGCCGCGCTCAACTCGGCATCGTCGCCAGCCGAGCGGAGGTATTCCTCCATGTCGGTCTTCAGGTTCTCCGACCTGGTGCCGAAGATCGCCTGCATGTTATTGCCCACCAGCACCACCCCGGCAGCACCCAAGGCCTTCAACCGGTTCTGGTCGGCCCGGGTGACATCGACCACCCCGACCCGCAGCCGGGTGATGCAGGCATCCAGATCGGCGATGTTGCTGCGGCCACCAAAGGCCAGGACCAGCTGTCGGGCGAAGTCATTGGCCGCATCGAGACCGGTGCTGCCCTCGGCGGTAGACGCTTCCCTGCCCGGTGTCTTGAGATCGAGTTTTTTGATCAGCAGATAAAACACCGAGAAATAGAGAACGAAGTAGATCGGGCCGAATACCAGCACCAGCCAGGGCTTGGCATCCAAGGGAAGGTAGAGGGCGTAGTCGATAAATCCCTGGGAAAAGGTGTAGCCGAGGCGGGCCCCCGCTACCACCATCAGCGGGAAGGCCAGACCGGTGAGGATGACATGGACCCCGTAGAGCAGCGGCGCCACGAACAGAAAGGAGAACTCCAGGGGCTCGGTGATGCCGGTGAGAAAAGAGGTCAGGGCGGCCGAGGCCATGATCGCCCCGACCTTCTGCCGGTTTTCCGGCTTGGCCGTGCGCCAGATGGCCAGGGCCGCGCCGGGAAGGCCGAACATCTTGACCAGAAAGCCGCCGGCCAGCACCCCATACTCCTGTTTGCCAAAGAAAAAGCAGGTCAGCCAGCCGGTGGCGACGGTGCCGTCGGGCTTGGTGCAGGTCCCCAGCTCATAGAAAAACGGGGCATTCCAGATATGGTGCAGGCCAAAGGGCAGCAACAGCCGCTCCACCGTGCCGTAGAGCCATACCGCGATGGGGGTGGAACCGGTCGAGGCCCAGTGACCAAAAGCGGTGATCACATTCTGGATCGGCGGCCAGACGATGCTGAGAGCGATGCCGACCCCGATGGCGGCAAAAGCGGTGACGATGGGAACGAACCGCTTGCCGGCGAAAAAACCGAGATAGGACGGCAGGCTGATGCGATAGTACCGGTTGAAGAGCGTCCCTGCCACCGAGCCGATGATGATGCCGCCAAAGACCCCGGTACTGATGGTCGGCAGGCCGAGCACGGTAAAGGGCGCGGTCTGGCCCACTGCCGGCAGCTGGGGATCGAGCGGCACGATCATGCCGAAGTTGGTGCCGATCACCCCCAGGGTGGCGGTCATCACCAGGAAACCGATGGTCGCCGCCAGCGCCGCGACTCCGTCGTTCCTGGTCAGGCCCAGGGCCACGCCGATGGCAAAGATCAGCGGCAGCGCATCGAAGATCGGCCCGCCCGAATCGCGCATGATTTCGAGGAGCACCTTGACAAAGAATGGCAGGTGCCAGCCATTGGTCTCCGCGCCGGTGAGCAGGGCGCCGCCCACCCCCAGCAGGATACCGGCAACCGGCAGCACGGAGACGGGCAACATCAGCGCCTTGCCGAGCTTTTGCATGACCCCGAAGATCCGGGTCCCGAGCCCTTGAGTTTCGCCTGCGAAGGCCTGTTCAGACAGAGTAGTGGCCATAGCCCCCTCCTTGACAGCAAAAGTAGTTTTCCCGGGGATCGCGACGATCCCCGGGGAAGATCATTCTCTCGGGTATCAGACAGCTCGTTCCAGGGCGAGCATCACTCAAAGCTCCTCGACGGGATACAGGCTGCGGACCGCGGCGGCCGAATCCTGGTCGAGCGCCCTGGCCGCAAGCTCCCGGCACCGGCCAAGCGACAGGTTGCGGATCTGGGCCTTGACCGCCGGAATCGCCGGCACGCTCACGCTCAGCTCGTTGATTCCCAGACCGAGCAAAAGCGGCACGGCCTGCGGGTCCGAGCCGATGCCGCCGCAGACCCCCACCCATTTGCCGTAGCGGTGCGCGGCCCTGATCGCCCCGGCAATGAGGGTCAGGATCGCCGGGTTCACCCCGTCGACCAAGGGTGCCAGCTTGGGATGGCCCCGATCCATCGCCAGGGTGTACTGGGTCAGGTCATTGGTTCCCACCGAGAAGAAATCGACCTCGCGGGCGAACTGTTCGGCCATCACCGCCACCGACGGCACCTCGACCATGATCCCCAGCGGTACCGGCTCGATCGCGAGCTTTCGTCGTTCCTCTTCGAACACCTCTTTGGCGAGACGGTATTCCGCCAGGGTGGCGATCATCGGAAACATCACCTGGATCTTCGCCCCCGCCGCCACCGCGCGGAGAATGGCCCGACACTGGACCCGGAGTATTTCCGGGCGATCGAGCCCCACCCGGATGCCGCGCTCGCCGAGAAAGGGGTTGGCCTCCCGCGGGATGGCAAGGTACGGCAGAGGCTTGTCGCCACCGACATCGAGGGTGCGGATGACCAGCGGCTGGCCGGGGCCGAGGCTCGCGGCGATGGCACTGTAGATCCGGGCCTGCTCCTCCTCGGAAGGGGCGGTGGTCCGGCCCATGAAGACGAATTCAGAGCGCAGCAGCCCCACCCCTTCGGCCCCGTTGGTCATGGCCTGCTGCACCTCGTCCGGGCCGCCGATATTGGCCACCACCTCCACCCGATGGCCATCACTGGTTACGGCCGGTTCCCCGGCTGCGGCAAGTTCGCTCGCCCGACGTCTGGCCAGACGCTCCTGCCGGCCCCTGACGGTGGCGACCTCCTCGGTGCTCACATTGATTCTCAGCGTCCCCTTGCCGCCATCGAGGATGGCCAGACTGCCGTCGGCAAGCTCTAAGGCCCGGGCCTCGATACCGGCGATGGCCGGGATGTCAAACGAACGGGCCAGGATCGCCGCATGGGAGGAGGCCCCGCCGGCGGTGGTGCAGAAACCGACGACCCGGCTGCGGTCGATTGCGGCGGTGTCGGAGGGAGTGAGATCCTCGGCGATGAGAATGGCGTCTTGCGGGTATTGGGGCCCAGAGACCTTTTCACCGGTCAACTCTTCGAGGACCCGCAGGCCGACATCGCGCACATCGGTAGCCCGCCCCGCCAGGATGGGGTTCTGCAGGCCGCCGAGCTGTTCGGCATAGCTTTCGTAGGCGCTCTGCCAGGCAAAGGGGGCCGACCGGCCCTTGTCGATCAGGCTCACCGCCAGATCGAGCAGGTCCGGATCGGCCAGCAGTTCCTGGTGGGCGGCAAAGATCGCTGCCTTGTCGGCCAGGGCCTCACTCTTGAGCTGGGACTCCAGGGCCTTTAAGGCCAGGATGGCGTGGTCGATACCTTCATTGAGTCGGCGATGCTCCCGGTGTTTATCGGCGGCGAACTCCTCCACCTCGATCCTGTCGCGGCGCAGCTGGACGATGGTGCCCACTCCAAGTCCCGGCGAGGCGGAGACCCCGAGCAGGACGTTGGGGTCGTCGGAACGGGGACGCATGAGCGGGGCGCTGTCGGCTAAATTCGTCTCATCCTCTGCGGCCGCGGCCACCACTCCCTCCTCGCCCAGTCCCGAGGCGATGGCCGCGGCAAGGGCCGCGACCGCCTGTTCGGCGTCCCGGCCATCAGCCACGACCTGGACCTTGTCGCCGCAGCCAACCTCGAGCCCCATGATGGCGACCAGTGATTTGGCATTGACCTGGCTCTCGCCGCGTTGCAGGCGAATCCGGCTGTCGTACTGTTTGGCCAGCGCCGCCAGGGTGGCCGCCGGCCGGGCATGCAGGCCGGTGGGATTGGCAACGAGGATCGCTGCCGAAAGGGCCGTGCCTCCGGCCGGCTGCTGCCCCTCCTCTGGTGGTGAGACCGTGGCGAGCACGATGGTGGCGACGGTGTCCGTCCCGGCGACGACATTGCCCGTTGCCGGGGTGAGCTCCGCCAGCAGCTCGGAGTTGGAGATCACCAATTGGGTAAGCAGGCTCTTGGCGGTGGTGGCGACCAGGTCGAGATCGAACTCGATCAGCAGCTCGCCGCAGCGGACGACCTGGCCAAGGGCGACCCTGGGGGAAAACCCCGAGCCACGCAGCGACACGGTGTCGAGACCGATATGCATCAGCACCTCCAGCCCGGATGCGTGGCGCAGGGTAACGGCGTGCCGGGAGGGATGGATCAGGGTCACCTCCCCGTCACATGGCGCCACCAGCCGGTTGTCGAGAGGATCGATGGAAACCCCTTCACCCACCATTTTCTGGGCGAACACCGGGTCGGGCACCTGTTCCAGGGGAACGAGGACACCGCTGATCGGCGCAAGGAGGGTGATGCGTTCCTGGGAAAAAGAAGACGGTTGTGCGCTCATGGAACTCCTCTTGTTGAATTGACATGAACAGCAACGGGCCTGCTACCACCGGACGGCGCCAGGCGAACAGGGGAAAGAACAGCAAGAAGGCTATAATCTGGGGGCCGACGCCGCCACGGCCTTGCGGGCCGGCCGCACCCTCTCATCAATATTGATACTCTCGTAAAACTCCGATCTACGTCGCCCTCGGGCGCAATCTGCAATGCTCTGTACCCTATGTCCTACCACGATGCCTCTCGGCTGGATCGGCCCCAGTCGAGGGAGGGATCTTTGGCTCTTGCCGCCGCCCCCGGAGTCCGCTGACCAGTCCCAGGGCATCGGCATAGACCGACTTGGTCCTGATCGTCTTGCCGAGCAGCGAGGCGATCACACAGGCCGGCATCGTCGCCATGATGATATCGTAGTCGCGGGTTATCTCGAACATCATGATCGCCGACATCGCCGGGGCATGGGTGATCGCCGCCAGCAGGCCACCCATGCCGACCAGCACCCACAGATCGGACGAATGATCGGCGCTTGGAATCAGGAGCGAATGGCCGACAAAGAGCCCCAGGGCCGCGCCCAGCACCAGGGTGGGTGTCAGTACCCCCCCGGGTATGCCAGCCGCGCTGGCGCAGGTCACCGCCACAAGCCGGAGGATGAGCACGCTGGCCACGGCGGTGAGCGGCCAGTCCGAGCTGAGAAACGACTGCACCACGCTGTAGCCGTTGCCCCACACCTCCGGACGCAAGAGCGACAGCAGACCGATGGCCAGCCCCGCCAGGCCCATCTGCAAGGGCAGAAAGCCCAGCCACTCCTGATAAGCGTGATTGGTCTTCTCGAGCAGCCATAAAAAGGCCGGACCGAACAGACCGGCAATCGCCCCGAGCAGACAGGCATCGAAGAGATCGGAAAAACCGACCGTTGGCACGGCATTGGCCAGATAGAGCGCCCCGGGAGCGAAAAATGTCTGGGTCATCAACTCGCCGACCACCGCGGCAATGAGGATGGCGCCGACCTGGCGCAGAGCCAAGCTGCCGAGGATGAGTTCGGCGACAAAGAGGGTGCCGGCGATGGGGGCATGATAGGCGCAGGCAAAGCCGGCGGCGGCGCCGCAGGCCACGACCAGGCGGCGGCGCGGGGCACTCCAGCGGCCCAGCCGGCCGAGCAGCGAGGAGATGACCGCGGCGAACTGGATCATGGTACCCTCCCGACCGATGGTGATGCCGCCGCTGACCCCAACCAGCGAGGAGACCGTGCGCACCAGGTTCGGCACCACCGGCAACAGGCCGTCGCCGATCCGCACGGCTTCCATGTATTCCGGGCCACGGGGTCGCTTTATCCAGCGCTGTCCGGCCCACATCAGCAGGCCGCAACCGAGCCCGCCCAGGGTCGGCACCGCCACTCGCATGGGGGGCGAGAGCGAACTGGCGGCGGCCACCAGATGTTCATGTTCTGAATAGAGTCGCACCAGGCACCGCATCGACAGATGAAACAGCTCCACCGCGCAGGCGCTGATGATGCCAACCGCGGCAGCGACATGAACGGTGAGGATCAACGGATCGAGTCTCTGGTTAAACCGGTGCAGGCGATGGGTGATTCGTGACACGCTGTGATTCTCCATCAAACGATTGATTCTACAGACAAGTCCGCAGCACTGCTTGAATTTAACCCAATTCTTTCTGCCATGCAATCAGAGGATCGAAAAAGGGAGCGGGCAAGACATCCGGCCCGCCTCCTGACCGACAGCGGCAGGAACGGGTGAATTCTGTTGTCTTTCGGTGAACACACCTCTACAATGCGGGTTATCGGCAAAAACAGGACCTGACGGCGCAGTTGGTGGCAAACGACGCGGTCGACAACCACGCCGACAAAACAGCGGCCGCTCCCAGCGACGCTGGCGAGCGAGCGGCCAGCCGCCCCAGCCCGACGATGCCATCCCGCCGCCGATGGTCAACCGTGACCGGAGAGATGGCAGGACCCAGCCAGTGTTCATCCAGAAGTTTCTGGATGGGCACTAGCCAGTATATTTCCCCATGGAGGACGCCTGGATGCGTGACAAGGAAAGCAAGGAAAGAGTGGAGAAACTCAAGCGTGGCTTCGCCTACAAGCTGTTCTTCCAGCAGGGAGTCCTGCCGCTGACGGCATCGCTCAACGACTACTACCTGGCGGTCAGCTATACCCTACGGGACCAGATGCAGAGCCTGTTCATCAATTCGGTGGCCGCGCTCAGGGAACATGACAGCAAGATCGTCTGCTATTTTTCCGCCGAATTCCTGATGGGCCCGCATCTGCAGAACAACCTGATCCATCTCGGGATGATGGATGATTTCAGCCAGGCGGTGGCCGAAACCGGTCTCGATTTCGACCAGATCATCGACCACGAGGAAGAGCCGGGGCTCGGCAACGGCGGCCTCGGCCGCCTGGCCGCCTGCTACCTCGATTCCCTGGCCAGCCTGGAGATCCCGGCCATCGGCTACGGCATCCGCTACGAGTTCGGGATGTTCGACCAGCGCATTGAAAAGGGCTGGCAGAAGGAGCTGAGCGATCGCTGGCTGCAGCCTGGCAACCCCTGGGAATTCAAAAAGGTCGACAACGCGGTCGAGGTGGGTTTTGGCGGTGCTACCGAGATCGTCACCGACCAGCGCGGCCACAGCCGGGTCCGCTGGCGGCCGACCACGGTCGTCCGGGGCATCCCCTACGATACCCCGGTTCCCGGATACCGGGTCAACACGGTCAACCTGCTCAGGCTGTGGAGCGCCGAGGCCCCCTGGGGGTTCGATTTCGCCGACTTCAATGTCGGCGATTATTTCGGGGCGGTCGAAGAGAAGATCGCCGCCGAGAACATCACCAAGGTCCTCTATCCCAACGATGAGCAGTTCCAGGGCAAGGTGCTGCGGCTGCGCCAACAGTATTTCTTCGTCTCCTGTTCCCTGCAGGACATGATCCGCCTGCACCTTCTGCTGTTCGGGCACCTCGACGATTTTCACCGCCGCTACGCGGTCCAGCTCAACGATACTCATCCAGCCATCGCCGTGCCCGAGTTGATGCGGCTGCTGATGGATATCCACGGCTACGGCTGGGACGAGGCCTGGCAGATCACCACCGCCACCTTCGCCTACACCAACCACACCCTCCTGCCCGAGGCCCTGGAGAAGTGGTCGATCACCCTGCTAGGCGACCTGCTGCCGCGGCACCTGGAGATCATCTACGAGATCAACTCCCGCTTTCTCGAACAGGTCCGCCGCCGCTTTCCCTTGGATGACGCCCTGGTGCGGCGGCTGTCGATCATCGACGAGAGCGGCGATCGCTCTGTGCGGATGGCCCATCTCGCCTGTATCGGCAGCCACAAAATCAATGGCGTGGCCCCGCTGCACACCCACCTGTTGAAAGAGCGCACCCTGGCGGACTTCACCCGGTTGTGGCCCGACAAACTGATCAACATCACCAACGGGGTGACCCCGAGACGCTGGATGGTGCTGAGCAATCCCGGGCTGAGCCGGCTCATCACCTCGGCCATCGGCGATGGCTGGATCAAGGACCTCGGTCAGCTGCGGCAGCTCGAACCGTTGGCCAATGACGCCGGGTTCTGTGAGCAATGGCGCCAGGTCAAGGAAGGCAACAAGGCCAGGCTGGCCCGGATACTCGAACAGAGGACAGGCGTTGCGGCCGACCCCACCTCGCTCTTTGATATCCAGGTCAAACGGATCCACGAGTACAAGCGCCAGCACCTCAACCTGCTCCATATCATCAGCCTCTACCATCGTCTCAAAAACGACCCCACACTGGAGATCGGCCCCCGCACCTTCATCTTCGGTGGCAAGGCCGCACCCGGCTACTTCATGGCCAAGCTGATCATCCGGCTGATCAACGGAGTCGCCGAGGTGGTCAACAACGACCCGGAGATCAACACCCGGCTGCGAGTGGCCTTTTTCCCCGATTTCAACGTCAAGAATGCCCACCATATCTATCCCGGCGCCGATCTCTCCGAACAGATCTCCACCGCCGGCAAGGAGGCATCGGGCACCGGCAACATGAAATTCTCGATGAACGGTGCCCTGACCATCGGCACCCTGGACGGCGCCAACGTCGAGATCCGCGATCAGGTGGGCCCGGAGAATTTCTTTCTCTTTGGCCTGCAGGTCGGCGAGGTCGAGGCGCTGTGGAGGGGCTACCGGCCCCGGGAGTTCTACGAGCAGAACCCCCTCTTGCGCTGCGCCATCGACCTGATCGGCTCCGGCCATTTTTCCTGGGGCGACGCAGAGCTGTTCAAGCCGCTGATCGACTCGCTGCTGACCCACGATCCCTTCCTGGTCCTGGCCGATTTCCAGTCCTATGTCGACTGCCAGCAACAGGTAAGTGAGGTCTTTGCCGATCAACGGCAGTGGACGAAAATGGCTATTGTCAACGTCAGCCGGATGGGAATGTTCTCTTCGGATCGGGCCATTGGCGAATACTGCGAGAAAATCTGGCAGGTCCAGCCGGTTCCCGTCACCTTGAAATGGGAGCGGTTGCCCAAGGAGGGCGTAGTCTTCCCCAAACCAACCAAACGGAGCCGACACTGAGATCGACGGGCTGCGAGCGTCTGAGGCGGAAATGACCGCGGCTCAAGTTTGATGTTCTCGTAAAAACTCCGATCTACTTCGTTGTAGATATCAAAGGGCAATTCGCTGTACCATATGTACTAC
>JBKEBZ010000154.1:0-16504 GCA_047973425.1 Desulfopila sp. | reverse complement strand
GATATGTTGCCGGAACAGGCCGGCCCATGAATCCTCCAACTCGCTTCTCCTCTTGGGGCCGAGATGCCCCCAGGGATCGAAAATGTTATGCTGTTTGTGATTTTTCACGTGAAACATTGCCGCCCCTCTCATTTAGTTGAAATAACAAAGGAAATATAGCAGAAAGGGCAAGTTTTGGCAATGGGAAAATTCACTTTTATCTCACAAAATTAGTTACTTGGCTGGGAAGAGGTTTTTACGAGTCCATCAAGATTGCCGAGACCGAGTTGCCGCCTGCTCTTGGCCTTACGGCCATTGCCTGCCCGGGTCATTGCCAGAGCGATGTGGTCTATGTCGGCGCCGATTACGCGGTGACCGGCGATACCCTGCTGCATAATATCTTTCAGACACCGCTGCTCGATATCGATCTTGAGAGCGGCGGACGATTCAGCAACTATCGGGCCTACTGCAGATCCGTTGTCCGGCTGGCGTCGCTGCAGGGAAAGGTGGCTCTTCCTGGTCACCGGCAGGTTATCGACGATGTACGTGAGATCATTCGTTTATATGTCGGCAAGCTGTTGAAAAGGGTCGAATTGCTGCAGAGAGAGAAAGAGAGCAGCGTCGCTCGCCTGCTCGATAGACTGGCCGGCCGTGGTAAAACCGATGTCTTTTCGACCTTCCTCAAGGCCTCGGAGATTGTTTTCATGCAGGACCTGCTCGATGAGCCGGCCAGGCTGAAAGAGGCCCTGGCGCAGATCGGCCTGTTCGACGAGGTGGCGACTTCCTACCAGCGCGTCAGTGCACCTCATGGGAGGTAGGTTGACGATTTCGATCCCGGTGGGGCCGGTCTTCTCGCGGCCGGCGGGTGGAGGTAACGGATGGACGAGGGGCACGATGGTATCGGTATTCTGTAACGAGCCAGGGACTGGCTGGGGAGAGAGGTCATGGGACATCATGCAGGCGACAAGAGCAGTATCGTACCGCTGATCGACAGGTTGAATCGCTATCCCATCGGTCTACCTGACAGTGAGCGGCTGCGACAGATCCTGGCCATCCTCTTTAGCGAGGACGCGGCCTATGTCGCCTCGCGCTTTCCGCTCCAGGAGGCGACCGTCAACGAGCTGGCCAGGGCCACCGGCTGGGACCGGGGCCGTCTGCTGCCGGTACTCGAGGAGATGGCCGACAGGGGGCTGGTCATGGACATGCGCTACGGGAAGCGGACCTACTATCTGCTGCTGCCTGGCCTCATCGGCTTCTTCGAGTTGACCTTCATGAAACAGCGGCAGGATCTGCCGGCCAGAGAACTTGCCCAGCTGATGCATGACTATCTCTATGAAGATACCGACAAGGGGATGGCGAGAGAGTTTTTTGGCAGTTCGACCCCGCTGACCAGATCGCTGGTCTATGAGGAGCATATTCCGGTCCATTCGGCGATAACGACCTGGGAGAGCGCCCGCGAGATCGTCAAAAACGCCGGTTACGGGGCGGTGGGCATGTGCTACTGTCGCCACAAGAAGAGTCATCTCGACCAGCAGTGCGACAAGGGCGCTCCAGTGGAGGAGATCTGCATTTCTCTTGGCAATGCCGCCCGATTCATGGTGCGGCGCGGTTTTGCCCGAGAGCGCAGTGTCGACCAGTTGCTGGCCCTGCTCGATCGGGCCAGAGAACTGCACCTGACCCATATCACGGATAACATCCGCCACAAACCGTCGTTTATCTGCAACTGCTGCTCCTGTTGCTGCGAGTTGCTGGGAGGGGTGCTGCGGGGCTATCCCGATGGGGTCGCCAAGGCCGGCTACACCCTGACCATCGATGAACGAAAATGTCGGGGATGCGGCCTCTGCCAGAAGGCATGCAATGCCCAGGCACTGACCAGAGTGGCAACACCCGGAGGCCGGTCGAAGCATAGGATGACGGTCGATATCGACCGGTGTCTGGGGTGTGGGGCCTGTGTCTCCAGCTGTCAGAATGAGTCGCTGGCCCTGCGGCAGATGACGCGGCCGGAGCCACCCGAGAAAAAACGCCAGCTGTTTGCCAGAATTCTCCGAGAAAAAAACCGTCTTACGCCCTTTGTGTTGCAGGGGGTAAAGAACGCTGTCTTGCGCAAGATCGGTTTGGGGTGACTGCGGAGCGGCCCGGTGAAGGCGTGTTTTCGCGGCTTGGCTGCAGATAAAGGACACTCGACCGGTCCGGATGAAAAATTCGGGCCGACAGTGCGGGGATTGGAGGGAACCGGCGTTGGCGATGTGTGGGGTAACTGCAGCGCCGTTCCCTCCTGGAGATGGGAGAAATGGTCGACCACGTCCAGTAACCCCGCTTGCAACAGCGGCCATTCCGGAAATGGTCGGTTCTGTTCAGCCGCCGTATTCGAGACGGGCGCGCTCCTTGCTGTCGCGGATGGTGCATGCCCGCTTGAAGGCCCCTTCCTTGCCATGTTTACGGATAGAGACCGAGGTTTTGCCCTGTTTGCCCTGGTGGGTCACCCAGCTCACTTCGTAACGGTTCAGTTTTTCATTGAGGCGGACGCCGACAACACCGGTAGTGGAGTTGCTGACCGTGACCATATGCCTGTTGGTCCGGATTTTTCCCAGTTTCTTTTCGACCTTATCCCGCCAGGATATCGCTGACAGCAGGCTTGAATAGCGACCGCCGCATTTTTTGTCGGAAAAGAATTTTGAATGGGTTTTCCCCAGAAAACGGACCCGTACGTACCAGCCGTGGGTACGTTTGGATTCCTGGTCGATCCTGGCGATGTCCTTGTGTTTTTCGAGGAGAAATTTCTGTTTTTCGAGTTCTTGCATGTGCTTTTTCCTGTCTGTGGTGTTGAAGGGGAGAAGGACTGAAACCGCTGCCAAAGGTTGATGTTCTCGTAAAAAGTCGAATGTTCCACCAGGATGGGCTCAGGAAAAACTCTGATATACGAAGCGTAGCGTCTCAAACGACAATTTGGTAGTACATATGGTACAGCGAATTGTCGTTTGCGACCTACAACGAAGTAGATCTGGGTTTTTACGAGTCCATCAAAGGTTGATTCTCTGACCGGCCTGATCAGCGCTGAGTCGCCCGGCAGTGCATGGTGAAGATCGGGCGTCGCTGTTGCAAACGGCGGGTCGGCCGTGCTGTTGATAACAATCTGTTTGAGCACTGCAGTTTCGGTGCCAAAACCAAAAATAAACAGTAATATTGGACTATAGGCTGTTATCATAGGAAGAATGTCGTACAGGCTTCCCGCGGCAGACGAGGTTGCGTTTCTTTACCGTAATTGAATTACGTAAATGTAATGAGCAATTACCAATTTGCACTGGGAGGGTGTGGGCGTATCTCAAAAAAAAATGACTGAGTTACAAGGTGTTGACCGTGGCTGCGGGCAGTGGTGGCTGTTGGTCGATGGGGAGTAAAGAAGGTGGTGACAAAAAATTTGCACTCGGCGGCGAGGATACTCTCGTAAAAAGTCGAACGTTTCACCACGATGGGCTCAAAAAAACTTTGCTATACCAGACGTAATCGTTCACCGGTGATGCCGGGAATGTTCCGTAACCTGGATCTGTAAACGTTTATCCAGTACTCCAGATTCGTTCAAGCGGGCCGTTGCACAAGAGTTTGCTCTGTGAGGAGGCCTGATCGGACGAAAATGGGGTGCTGGTGAACGTTTACTACCAGACGGAGTTTCTCAAACGGCAATTTGGCGCTACAGAGGGCACAGCGACGTGACGTTTGCGCCGAGGGTGAGGTGGATGTGGATCGGCGTTTTTACGAAGTGATCAAGCGAGGAGAGGGGCGGCTGGCAGGGTCAGGCTGGGTACATAGCCAGGTCGGCTAACTCTTCTGGCCTGTTGCCATCCTGGCCAGCCGGCCCGGCCCGCGGGGGCTGATGGTTTTACACGGAGGATGGGTATGAAACGTTCCGAGATAAATCGGTATATAGAAGAGGCAAAACGGCTGTTTGCCTCTATTTCCTTCAAGCTGCCGCCGTTTGCCTACTGGTCCCCGGCAGACTGGGCCATGGTCGGTCATCAGGCGGATGAAATCCGTGACAATGGGCTGGGCTGGGATCTGACCGATTATGGCGAGGGCGACTTCGACAGGACGGGTTTGCTGTTGTTTACAATCAGAAATGGCAATTACAGCCGGCAGGATACCTATCCAAAAGGCTATGCCGAAAAGATCATGATCGTCCAGGAAAACCAGGTATGTCCCATGCACTTTCACTGGCAGAAGCGAGAGGACATCATCAACCGTGGCGGTGGCAACCTGGTGCTGGAGCTGTATCTGGCGGACGAGGCTGAGCAGCTGTCCGAGATGGCGTTCACCGTTGCTATCGACGGGGTCCGGCGGCAATGTATCGCGGGACAGAGGGTAACGCTGCAGCCCGGTGAGTCGATCTGCCTTACGCCCTTTCTCTATCATCGCTTTTACGGGGAGCCGGGCTATGGGCCGGTCATCGTCGGCGAGGTCTCGGATGTCAATGACGACAACCATGACAACAGGTTTTTACACACTCTCAGGCGGTTTCCGAAGATAGAGGAAGACGAGCCGCCGCTGCATTACCTCTGCAACGAATACCCAGTTGCCGGATGAAGAAGAGGTTTTTTTGCCGACCGCACCGCAAGGTGGCGTGCGGTCGGCAAAAAAGCCTTTATACCGATACCTCTCAGGCCTGACCGGGCTGGCTGACCTCGCCTCCCTGCCGGGTGAAGAACATGAAGGCCAGAAAGGCGGCGGCGGCGATGACGACGCTGGCGATGTTGGAGATATCGGCCGATAGATTGAGGCCGATCTTGGCCTGGAGGATGAAGGCGGCATCGACGGCGGTCATAAAGGTCGCCGGGATGGTGCAGATCCAGTGAAATTTACCCTTCTGGGCCAGATAGATGGCGCCGCTCCACAGGACCAGCATGGAGAGCATCTGGTTGGACCAGCCGAAATAGCGCCAGATGATGTTGAAATCCACCAGGGAGATGGCATAGGCGACGACGAACAGCGGAACGGCGATCAGCAGTCGCTTTGCGGCGCTCGACTGGTTCATTTTCAGGGTTTCGGCGATGATCAGCCGGGTCGAGCGGAAGGCGGTATCGCCGCTGGAAATGGGTAGAATCACCACGCCGAGAATGGCGAGGAATCCGCCAAACGGTCCCAGCAGGGTGGTGCAGGCCTCGTTGACCACCGCGGCCGGAGTGCCGGCGGCGATCACCGCGTTCATGGCCGCTGGGCTCTGGTAGAACGACATGCCGACGGTGGCCCAGATCAGGGCGATAATACCTTCGACGATCATCGAACCATAGAATACTGGCCGGCCCAGACGTTCGTTTTTGAGGCAGCGGGCCATCAGTGGCGACTGGGTCGAGTGGAAGCCGCTGATGGCGCCACAGCTGAGGGTGATAAAGAGCAGCGGCCAGATCGGCTTGCCGGTCGGGTCGACGTTGGTGGCGAAATCATGATTCGGCAGGATGGGATAGCCGTGATGGAGCAGGCCGAACATCACCCCGACGGTCATAAAGAGCAGCAGGGCGCCGAAGATCGGGTAGAGCTGGCCGATGATCTTGTCGATAGGCAGAATGGTGGCGACGAAATAGTAGAGAAATATGGCGATGATAAACAGTTGCAGGTTGAGGCCGGTAAGATTGTTGAGCAGGCTGGCCGGGCCGAGGATGAACACCACGCCGACCAGGAGCAGAAGGATCACCGAGAACAGCCGCAGCGCCTGTCGGGCCGGCATGCCCATGATGTCGCCGACCACCTCCGGGATCGACTTGCCGTCGCCGCGCACCGAGAGCATGCCGCTGAAATAGTCGTGGACCGCCCCGGCGAAGATGCTGCCCACCACGATCCAGATCAGGGCCGAGGGGCCGTAGAGCGCCCCGAGAATGGGACCGAAGATGGGGCCGAGGCCAGCGATATCCAGGAGCTGGATGAAGAAGACCTTCCAGGTCGGCATGGCGACATAGTCGACGCCATCCGCTCTGGTAAAGCAGGGGGGCTGCCGTTGCGGGTCTATCCCGAATATTTTCTCGACGAACACCCCGTAGGTAAAATACCCGAGGATCAACAGACCTGCACAGGTGAGAAAGAGAACCATGTTACCTCCTTTGGCGGAAGATGATATGTTTCCGGCCGAGCGTAGCCGAGCCGTCCGGTCGGGCCGATGGCGTTGACTAACCAGCATGGCTGGACCAGATAGTCTCAACCACAACGAACCATGAAAATCGTCGCCCCGGTAAAGGACTTTTTCGCACTGGCGATTTTCGGATAAACCAGCATGGCTGGACCAGGTAGCCTCAGCCACAACGAACCATGAAACTCTTCGGCGCGGTGACAGAGCTTTCTGTGCTGATGAGTTGCATATAAACCAGCATGGCTGGACCAGGTACCGCAGCCACAACAAACCATGAAAATCCCGAGGAAGTGCCAACGACTCCGACTCCTTG
This sequence comes from Desulfopila sp., assembly GCA_047973425.1. GTDB lineage: Bacteria > Desulfobacterota > Desulfobulbia > Desulfobulbales > Desulfocapsaceae > Desulfopila. The sequence continues at coordinate 10,100 of JBKEBZ010000154.1, read as the reverse complement.
TCGGCGATTTTCGGATAAACCTCAGGCTGCACTCTACCGGATAGCGGTTCCTCTTGGCTTGCAGATGCTGCCGAGGTGTCGTTTTCCGGCGGCGGGGTGCAGGGAGCGGGGGCTGAAATGCACCGACCTCGACAGCAGGGCCACGGTCAGGCCACGGTAACCCCATACTGTTCAGGCCGGGGGATGCGAAAGGAGATGGCGGTGCCGGTCAGCGGGGAACTGGCGATCTCCATGGCGAATTCCGGCCCATATATCTGGATCAGCCGGTTGTTGGAATTTCTCAGGCCCACCCCTTCGCCGGGGGAGGCGATGGCCCGACGCGAGAGCAGCGAGCCGATAATCTCGCTGGGAATGCCGAGCCCGTCGTCCGCCACGTTGACCTCGAGCACCTCGAGGTTGCGGAAAATGGTGAGGTGGACCGTGCCGCCTTCCTCCCGGTTTTTGATGCCGTGGCGGATGGCGTTTTCGACCAGGGGCTGGATGATGAGAGAGGGGATGGGCCAGTTGATGCAGTCCGGGTCGACATCGATATGGATCCGAATGCGGTCGTCGAAGCGGGCCCTCTCGATGGCCACATAGGAGTTGATCTGCTCCAACTCGTCGGCCAAGCGGATGAAGCCCCGGCTGGAGTCGAGGTTCTTGCGCATGTAGAGGGAGAGGTCGAGGATCAGCTCGCGGGCCTTGTCCGGGGCGGTACGGCAGAAGGAGGCGATGGTATTGAGCGAGTTGAAGAGAAAATGCGGGTTGATCTGGGCCTGCAGGTGTTTGATCTCCGCATGGGCCAGCAGCCGGTCCTTGACCTGGATATCCTGCAATTCGAGTTGGATGGAGAACAGATCGGTGAGCCCTCGGGCGATCTCGAACTGGATCCGGTTCAGCTCCCTGGTGCGTGAGCCGTAGAGTTTGAGGGCGCCGACGATGGTCTCCCCCTTTTTCAGCGGCACGACGATGGCCGACTGGAACGGACAGTCAGGGTGACCGCAGCCAATGGCGGCCCGGCTTTTTAAGAAGACCGGGTTGCCGGTGGTGAGCACCTTGCCGGTGGACCGGGTGAGAATCGGTTTTTCGCTCAGGTGATGGTCGTCGCCTTCACCGATATGGGCCAGCACCTGGCTGGTGTCGGTGATGGCCACCGCCGCCACCTGCAGGCGCCGGTAGATGATGCGGGCGGTGGCGGTGGCGCTGTCCGTGTTCAGGCCATCCCGCAGGTGGCGCACGGTGTTGCTGGCGATATCGAAGATCTTCTGGGCCTGGGTGGAGTCCTTTTTTTCCCGGAACTCATAGAGCATTCTGATAACGTGGATGAACAGTCCGGCGCCCAGGGTGTTGCCGATCAGCATCGGCAGGGCGATGATATTGACCAGGGCCACGGCATGGACGAAGGGCCGCGAGACCAGCAGCACCAGCCCCATATGCATCGATTCGCCGACAAAAGCCAGGAGCATGGCCAGCCGCCAGCTCATGCATCTGTCCGGATATCGCCGATGGATCAGACCGGCGGCCAGGCCTTCGAGAATGGTGGCAAGCGAGCAGGGAAAGGCCGAAAAGCCCCAGGGATCGATGACAAAACGGTGGCCACCGGCCAGCAGCCCCGCCCCCAGGCCGACCAGCGGCCCGCCATAGAGCCCGCCGGTGATGACGGCCATGGCCCTGAGGTTGGCGATCGACTTGAAAATGGCGTTGCCGCTGTAGGTTCCCAGGATGCCGAACAGACCAAAGAAGATGATCAGAAACAGGGTGTTGGCCACCGTGTTGCGCTTGAAGTTGAGTTCCTGGACCGGCGAGATGGTCAGCAGCATGAAGGCGCCGGCGATCAGCAGTCCCACATGTTTGAGCAAGACGGTGATGAGCATTGAGATGGACATGATCAGATCCCCACCCGTTCCTTGAAGGCCTTGACCCGGCTGCGACTGACGGTGATCTCCGTTCCTCTGGCGTCGTTCATGACCAGATTGTATTTGCCGTTGAACCATGGGCTGAATTCGCGGATGCCATCGAGGTTGACCAGCACCGCCCGATGGACCCGGAAAAAGGGCGCAGCGGCCAGGTGCTCTGCCAGTCTGTCCATGGTGGCGATGCCGTAGAGCAGGTGCGACTCCGCTCGGGTGTGGATCAGGATCCCGTTCGACTCACAGGAGCAGTAGATAATCTCCCGGGGTGACAGCAGCTGGATGCGGCCGTTTTTCTCCACCGAGATTTTTACCTGCTCGCGAGGGGCGTCGTAGCGTGCCAGCAGGGTCTGCAGCCGGGTTTCGAGATCGTCGCGCCGCTGTGGTTGCCCGGCGAGCAGGTTGCGGACCCGCTCGATCGTCTGGCTGAGCCGTTTCTCGGCAAAGGGTTTGAGGATGTAATCGATCGCCCGCTCCTCAAAGGCCTTGACCGCGTGATTGTCGTAGGCGGTGGCGAAAACCACCAGCGGCAGGCGGGCGCGATCGCGAACGGCATGCAGCACCTCAAAGCCGTTTCCACCCGGCATCTGGATGTCGAGGAAGACCAGGTCGGGGTCGGCCGCGTCGAGCAGGCGGATGGCCTCGCCGGCCGAGGCCGCTTCTCCGATGATCTCTATATCGTCATAGCGAGAGAGAAGATAGCGCAGCTCGGCACGGGCCGGCTGTTCGTCATCGACGATAACTGTTCGGATGTTCATGAGGCCGCTGCCACCATCTGGTATCGTCGGCCAACCACTTTTGCCGGCGGGAAAAGGGGACGAGAAGGTTCGCAAGAGGAAAAAGAGGAACGGGTGCCACGGACCACGCCCAGTATACCCCTTCCACTCCGTCTGTTCAATCGCTCTGGCGATGGTCTGTGACAATGCTGGCGGCCGTGGCCGAAACCGGCCCTGGCCCGACCGCCGCCGCGGTCCCGCTCAGTCCCGGCGATAGGGCCGACCCATGGCCTTTGGCGGTGTGCCGCTGAACAGCTGGAGCCAGCGGGCCAGGACATCGTTTCGTCTATGGCTGAAATGGATGATCACCAGGGTGAAGATCATCAGCGGAAAGGGGGCTACTTGAAAGATCTGGGGCGGAATGGTGGTAAAGGCGTCCTGAAAGTAGATGCCCATCAGCTGGAGAAAGCCGAAGAGATAGGCGCCAGCGACCACCCGGAGTGGATGCCAGCTGCCGAAGATGACCAGGGCCAGGGCGATCCAGCCGATGCCTTCGCAGCCCTGGGGCTGCCCCCAGCCCGGTTTGACCGCCAGGGAATAGCCGGCCCCGGCTAGGCCGACCATCGCCCCGCCAGCCGTGGTGGCCAGCATCCGCACGGTGATGGGATTGATGCCCCGGGCCCAGCAGGCCTCGGGGTTCTCGCCGACCGAACGGATAATCAGGCCCCAGCGGGAGCGGTAGAGCAGGTAGAAACACAAGGGGATGGCGACAAAGCTGAGGTAGATGACCAGCGTTTGGGAGAACAGCGCCTTACCGACAACCGGCAACTCCGAGAGCAGCGGCAGCGGCAGCGGCTCGAACTGCGGCCCCTCAACCCGGGCATGGCCACTGCCGAGAAAATAGGCCAGGTCGCGGCAGAGGAAAGTCAAGGCAAAGCCGACCGCGACCTGCGACTGGCCGAGGTGGACACCGATGAAGGCGACAATGGCGGCGACGGCGCCACCGGTGAGGGCCCCGGCCAGAAGACCCAGGCCGGGTTGACCGGTTGCGCAGGCGGTGACAAAGCCGACCATGGCCGCCAGGAGAATGGTCCCGTCGAGGCTGAGGTTGACGACCCCGGCCTTTTCAGTGATGGTCTCCCCGAGCGCGGCGAGGATCACAGGGCCACCCATCACGACGATGGCGGCGAGAAAGGCGGTGACGCTGATGTCCATCATGCCCTCCCCGTTGCGGCCCGGCGCCAGCCGTGGACCAGCAGAGCCGCGACCACGCAGGCGCCCTGGATGACCCCGGAGAGGGCGGAGTCGACCTGCAGGGCGATGGGCAGCTGGATCGAGCCGGCGGCCAGGGCGGCGAACAGCAGGCAGATAAGTGGCGTCGGCCCGGCCTTGTAGTTGGCCAGCATCACCACCAGCAGGGCCAGGTACCCGTAACCGCTGGAGATCGAGGGCAGCAGCCGGTGGTAGACACAGGTGACCTGCAGGCCGCCGGCCAGCCCGGCCAGGCCACCACCAAGGAGCATGGCCGCCAGCCCGGTGCGGTCGGCTCGAATGCCATAGAGTGGCGCGGCCGTCGGATTGGTCCCCACTGCCTTGATCTGCAGGCCGAAACGGGTTCTGGCGAGGATGTACCAGGTGAGAAGAAAGGCGGCAAGCACGATAGCCAGGGCGGCCGGCGCCACCCGCCAACCGCTGGGCATGGCCATCCACAGGTCGCGGGCAAAGAGGTCGGTGCCGCTCATCGAGGCCATGCCTTCGCGCTTCCATGGTCCGAGAATGAGCCAGATGATAAACCCCTGGGCGACGAAGTTGAGGCCGAGTCCGCCAAAGATCTCGTTGACTCCGCCCCGATTCTTCAGCGCTCCGGCAAAACCGCCCCACATTCCGCCGCCGACAAAGCCCGTGGCCAGGGCCAGGGCGATGAGCAGCGCCGGCGGCAGGCCGAGGCTGTCGCCCCGCAGGACCATGGTGGTGCCGATCGCGCCGAGAAGCACCTGCCCCTCGATGCCGATGTTCCACAGCCCGGCCCGAAAGGTGAAGAGCAGGCCGCAGCTGCAGAGAAGCAGCGGGACCCAGATGGTCAGCAGGTGGTTGAACTTGAGCCACGAGCCGACCGCGCCGGCGGCGAGGGTGGCGGCGATAGCGGTCGGGGCGATGCCGAGTGCTACCAGCAGGGCGCTCACCCCGCCTAAGGCCAGCAGGATGATGAACAGGATGTCCCGGAGCCGGCTGGCCAGGCGTCTGGGAAGTCGTGAAGAAGTGGTCATGGCGTGTCGATCTGGCCGGTGATGGCCCTGCTGATTTCTTCCTGGCTGGTTTGGGCGGTCGCCCTGTCGAGCAGAATCCGGCCGCTGTAAAAGGCCAGGACCCGGGTCGCCTGGCTGAGGATCTCGTCGAGTTCGGGTGAGGCGAAGACGATGGCGCCCTCCGGATGGAGCCGGCTGCGCAGATACTCCCACGTCCAGGCCGCCGATTGCACGTCGAGACCCCGGGTCGGATTTTCCATCAGGATCAGCCTGGTCCGCTCCGGAATGAGGGAGAGCAGCAGCCGTTGTTGGTTGCCGCCGGACAGATCCTCCACCAGACTGTCGACGCTGCCGCGAATCGAGGCGGTGTCGATCGCCTGCCGGGTCAGCGCGACCCCGCTGGTGGCCGAGAGCAGCTGCGGGGTGTTTCTGGCGGCCAGCAGCTGGTGCTCGCGGATGGTCAGCCCGGGAAAGAGCGCCTCGGCCAGGCGATCGGACGGCAGGAAGACCTTCCGCCGCCTGCCGCGGCCATATTCCGGCGCCGGCTGGCGGCCGAGGGTGGTGATCTCGCCCTGGTCGGGGGGCAGCAAACCGTAGGCCGCTTTCAGAAAGACCGACTGGCCGCTGCCGTCCACTCCGGCCAGGCCGACGATCTCCCCCTGGCCGATGGTAACTGAAATGTCCTGGAGCCCCGATCGACCCGCACTCGAGGAGACCCGCGCAAGCCGCAGCACGGTGTCGCCGCTGGTTCGGGCGGCTGGGGCTGGACCGGAGGCGGCAGCCGCCTGGGGAACGGTGTCGAACATCGCCGCCAGGAGCTGGTGCCGCTGAAAGGGCCGCTGCTGCCGGGCGACCGAGCGGCCGGCCCGCAGCACCGTGACCTCGTCGCAGAGCTGCTCGATTTCGTCGATCTTGTGCGAGACGAGCAGGGTGGTGGCGCCGTCTTCCCGCAACTTTTTCAAGGCGGTGAACAGCTGGCTCTTCTGGCGGGTGGAGATGCCGGTGGTGGGTTCGTCGAGGATGAGGATCTGGACCCCGTTTCTGACCAGGCGCAGCAGTTCGAGCTGCTGCCGCTCGCCGACGGTCAGTTCCTCCACCCTCTGGCGGGGATCGAGATGAAAACCAAAACCCACCTGGAGCGAGGCCAGCACCGCCTTCTGCACCTCGGGTTCGAAGGTGTCCGAGCCGGCGATGAAGTTGTCGAGAACGGTCAGCTGGGGAAAATCGAGCGGCTCCTGATAGAGCATGCCGATACTGCGGTCGGCGGCCTCCTTGGGGCTGGCCATGGCCAGCTCTCGGCCCTCGAGGCGAATGGTGCCGCTGGTTCTGGCCTGGTAGCCGGTCACGATCTTCATCAGCGTCGACTTGCCGGCACCGTTTTCGCCGACAATGCCGTGAATGGTGCCGGGCCTGGCGGTGAGGGTGACACCGCGCAACGCCTGGACCGGACCAAAATGTTTGGTGATAGTGATAAGCTCAAGCATGATGAACTCGTAAAAACCTCAAGCGTGCATACAGGATGGCTCAGTATAAAAGGTCGATATACAAGGCGCAGTGGTGTTGGCCAAGCACAGGCGTACATGTGGTACGTCGAGCAGTGGCCGATCCCGCTGCAACGCAGGAGATCGACCTTTTTACGACGCCATCAAGCATAAAAAGCGTGTAACCCGTCGATCTGGCGGCAGCCTGGCGGCTAGCGGGGTCGACGGGTCATGGGTTGGCCATCTCGGTAATGGAGCGGCAAGAGAGGGGGCCTATTCCGAGGCACCCTCCATGCCCTCCAGCAGTTGAGGCAGGTTCCAGACCTGCTCGTCCGTGGCGGTCTGGCCCGCGGCCAGGAAGTCGCTGCCGTCCTGGTATTTCAGCGGACCGCTGAACAGGTCGAGGCCGCCGGCCAGGGCCTTTTCAAAGTCGGCCAGGGCCTTTTTCTGCTCGTCGGTCATGGCCTTGCCCTCGGCATAACCGATGGATGAGGTGGCGGCATTGTTGATATCGCTCCAGTCGGGGCCAAGCCAGAGGAACTGCTGCTGCCACGTGCCGGCCATGGCCTCGCCGATCAACTGTTTGTAGCCAGGGACCCAATTGAAATAGGGGACCCCCAGGCAGGCGTCGGGGGCGGTATCGCAGGCGCCCTTGTAGTCGTAGGGAATGGCATAGGCCTCCTTGCCTTCCTTGCGTTTCTGGTTGGCGACCACCAGGGCTTCGGTGGTGTCGATGCCGGAGATGACCACGTCATAGCCGCCATCGAAGAACGAACTGGTGACGAGCGTCGGATCGGAGGTGACGCCGGGAATGTTGAACCAGAAACCGATCCAGCTGACCTTGAACTTGAGCTGATCCGCCGGTTTCTTCAGAACCTGGGTCCAGGCGTAGCGGGCGCCGAGATAGGCCGAGGCGACCAGCCGGCGGGTCTCGGCGTTGGCCAGCGGCCCGAGATACCCGATCTTGCCGGTTTTCGAGGCCATCGCCGCCGAGAAGCCGGCCATCATCTTGCCATATTCCATCCGGCCCATCAGGTTGACGAGGTTCGCTCCTGACTTGCCGGTGAGCACGTCGTCGCCGGAGATATGGATGAAATGCACCTCGGGGTGCAGCATGGCGGCCTCACGGGTGCCATCCTTCATATCATCCGAGTTGGCGATGATCAGCCGGGCGCCTTTCGAGACCAGATCGTCCACCAGCATGGGGATGGTGACCCCAGGGCGGTCGGCGGGATTGACCTTGTCGATATAGAGCATTTTGGCCCCGGGCAACTCCTTGGCAATCTCCCTGGCCGCTTCGATATGGGCCTGACTCCAGCCATGATCGTTGGCTGGGCCAACCAGCAGCAGCCCGAAGGGATAGTCCTCGGCCTGCACCGTGGTCAGCGGCAGGAGCAGCAGGCAGGCGCCGAGCAGGCCGATCAGTATTTTTTTCGAGTTCCTCATTTTTTCTCCTTGCAAAGATGGTTGGTACGCCAGTGGAGGTCGACCGGCAGCGTCGCCTGCCCGCTCTCCACCAGAAAAAAAGGTTCCGAAGCCGCGTACGGGGAACAGGATCGGCAGCATACCGCCACGATGAGGTGGCGGAGCCTGCAGAACAGAAGTCTACCAGAAGAAAAAAGATAAACAAATTTTGGCAACGAAGCACTGAAAAAGAGCGACGATCGCAGCCGCCAGGCCCGTCGTGGTGAGCATGACAGCCACCCGCCAGCCATGGGCCTGGCCGGCCGTCCTGTCCGCTACGCAATTGGGGCAATCCGGGGTTCGGCGGGTCCGTGGCCCCCCACTGGCGGCCCGGCCGCCGCAGTGCCACCCTGTAGAGGGTGTTGTTGTCAGAAAGAAAATTGGAAATTTTCGTTTTCCCGGAGCGACTTGGTCGGTTTTGTGGAATAGTGGAAACGGGGTTGGCGGTGAGCGAAGAATAATTCTCAATCATTTAATAAAATTGGCAGATATGGGTTTTGAACAAAGAACCGGCACGGATGTTGCTTGTATTTGACGAAAAGCCGATGTTGTCAGCGGCGATCACCAACGTCAATTATGCAAGAGCTGATATAATTCAGCAAATGGAGGAAGCTGTGAAAAAGGTATTATTAACTGTATTGTCGGTGGGGTTGTTCTCCTTGCTGGCCGCCAGCCAGGCCTTTTGTCTGTCCGTGACAGATATGACCTTAAATGGCAACGATGCCGATGCCGCCTATGGGTATTTCAGTGGTAACGATGATTTAAGCAGTGTTCAGGGCGTTGTCGGCTCCGATTTCGACTATCTGGCAAAATACAATATCGGCGGTTCTGCAGTGACCGGTTCCGAGTTGGGCGGGCTGACCTTTTCCGTCACTCCGACCGCGGGTACCTCCGGGAACTACACCCTGAACTGGACCGGTACCCTGCAATATGTTCCTTCAGATTATGATTTCGCCTTTGTCTTGAAAGGGGCCACTACCTGGGCGCTGTATACGTTCGATGATGTATCGATCGCCTCCTCGCCAGGGTATCTGAATGGTACCTATGAAATTACATTCACCAACAATGGCGGTAATTTTCCTGACCTGTCACATATGAGTGTCTACGGTCGGGTCGATCCGGGCAACGCCGTTCCCGAGCCGGCCACCATGCTGCTGTTTGGCACCGGTCTTGCCAGCCTTGCCGGTCTGCGCCGCAGGATGAAGAAATAACGTACCTGTAGTCTCTACAGGGCAAGCGGTAACGCGAGGGAGGGTGAATCGTGATGATTCACCCTCCCTCTTTTTATGAGGCTATGCCAGTTGTCGCTCGGCTGGCTTTGTCGCGGGGGCAGGTATGCCATTTGCCGGTGAGACGATTGCGGTCATCACGGTCCTGTGCTGGACGATCAGTGTCCAGCTCTTTGGCGCGGCCACCAGGCGGGTGGGCTCGACCCCAGTCAATATCATCAGGCTCGGGGTAGCCTTGCTGCTGTTCTGTGGTCTGCTGCTGGTGCGTGATGGGAGGCTGTTTGCCCATGATTTTCCCTGGCACAGCTGGCTGCTGCTCAGCCTGTCCGGGGCGGTTGGCTTTTTTATCGGTGACATTTTTCTGTTCAAGGCCCTGGCCGAGCTGGGGCCGCGGCTGGCCATGCTGGTGCAGTCCCTGGCGGCGCCAGCGGCGGCGGTTATCGGCTGGCTGTTTCTGGCCGAATCGTATGGCTGCTGGCAGTGGCTGGGGATCGGGGTTACCCTGGCCGGAGTGGCACTGGTCATTCTCGAACGGAGCGCGCCGGCGGCAGCTGGTCAGGGTGGGGCGCGGCTGGCGACGGCGCACGGCGTCCTGTGCGGGCTCGTAGGGATGCTCGGTCAGGCGGCGGGGATGGTACTGTCCAAGGCGGGGATGCAGAACGGCAGTGGCGGCTATCTCGATGCCTTTGCCGCCACCCAGATCCGGGCCATGGCCGCCTTTGGCTGTTTTGTGCTGTTTTTTGCCGTCAGCGGACGCTGGGGCTATGTGGGGCGGGCATTTGCCGACACCAGGGCGCTGCTCTACACCGTCAGCGGCGCTCTATTCGGGCCCTTTCTCGGGGTTTCCCTGGCCCTTCTCAGTCTCCATTATCTCAGCAGCGGCGTGGCCTCCACGTTCTTTTCGCTGGTGCCGGTGACGATCATCCCCTTCGCCGTTTTCCTCCATAAAGAACGGGTCTCCGCTCGGGCGGTTCTGGGCGCGCTGGTGGCGGTCTGCGGGGTTATCCTCCTGGCCAGGCGGGGTTGAGTCCATCAATCCTTGCTGGACTCGTAAAAACTCCGATCTACTTCGTTG
>JBKEBZ010000033.1:0-50019 GCA_047973425.1 Desulfopila sp. | reverse complement strand
ATTTTGGCCTAAATCGAGGCGTGAGAGAAATTTTACCACAGGCATATAAGCGATATTCCGAGGATAAAATTTCGAACACAACGAAGAGTTAGGGAAAAAGAGCCGTTTCTGGATGGGCACGAGATAACGCTTCGAGGCCGTGCCTCGACCACCAAGAGATAACGCGACAATCCTTGCATGGAAGAGCAAAAACGACATCTGGAGAAAATCCTCCAAGCGACCCAGCGACAGATAGCCGAGGAGGTCACGGTTCTTCTGGGGGGAGATTTTTCGCTTGAGCCCGGATTGAGCGATCTGGTCGAAAAGGAGCAGTTCTTTCAGCAGGTGGTCGGTAAGCAGGTGGTCAGCCGGATCGATATAACCGGCGAGAGAGCACATGGTGGCGCGCTGGTGATCGGCATCAAGGACGCCATCCGGCTCGGGGCCACCCTGCTGATGTTGCCCCAAAGCGAGCTCGAGGAGGCGGTGGGACGGGAAACCTTTGCCGGGGAGACCGCCGACTCGTATGGTGAAATTGCCAGCACCGTTGTCGGCTCGCTGGCCGGGACGCTGCAGGAGTTGCATAACGAGAGCATCCATTGCACCAGCGGCACCCCCCAGGTCGTTGCCCCACAGAAGGCGGCCAGCGCCGATGCGGAGCCGATCGCCAATCAACGCTATTACCGGGCGAGCTGGGCGATGAAGCTGGCCGGGCGAGAGCTGGGTGAAATTCACCTGCTGCTGCCGGCATCCTTGTTTGACCTCAGCAAAGAGGACACCGATGGCAGGGAGGGCTCCGCTGCCGAGGAGGGGGGACAGATGAGCGAAAGCGAGGCCTTGTCCGGACCCGGCGGTACCGGTGATGAAGAGAGTGGGCCAAGGAAGAGGGTGACGACCGGTGCGACCCCTGCCGGCAGAATGCTTCCACCGCCGAAACAGCAGAGGCGCATCGATGGCTTACTCGAGCTCTGCAAGGGAAAGCTCGAAGAGGATCTCACCTCCCTGGTGGGTGCCAAGATAAAATTCGTCGAGTACCAGAACAGGCTGATCAGTAAAAAAGAGCTGTTTGCGACAGAAGTACAAGGCAATCTGGTGATCGGCGATATCGAGATTGTCGGCGATCTGCAGGGGGCGAGCTATGTCTTGACCGATTGCGCCGACGCTGTTCGTCTCGGTGGGCTTCTTGTCATGCTGCCCACCACCGAGCTTGAACGGGTTATTGCCGAAGAGCAATTCGGCGAGGATGTCGAGGACGCCTTTGGCGAGGTGGTGAATATCGCCTCGGGCATGTACTCGGCCACATTTGAGGATCGCTATCCTCAGAAGATCCGCTTTGTCAAAAAGAGACTGCGTCGGGTCGCAGTCGCCGCGGTGGAACCCGAATCGGATGATCCTATCCCGGATCAGCTCTATTATATGAGTCGGATGACGCTGGTGGTCGATGGCCAGACCTGTGGCGGAATTCGCCTGGTTTTTCCCGCCGCGCTGTTCCATCTCGATCCACAGTCCTCTGATATTGTAAGTGAAAGCGAGGTAAGTGAAGATTTCGATGTAGACCTAGACGATGCTGTCGATACCGGTTTCACCGCCACTGATGATGGGGAGGGGGGGGGCGATGACTGGCCGGCGGAGGCCGGAAAACAGATGGTCACCGAGGGCAGGCATCGCGACCAGGTCAACCGGGTCTTGAAGGAATGCGCCAAAACGATGCAGGAGGAGATCGGCACCCGGCTTGGCTCGGAACTGCGGTTCGCTGATCTGGAGCATCGCTATATCAGCAAGCAGGAGTTCTTCTTCGAGATTGCCTCCGGCAAACAGGTGGTGACCAGGCTCAAGGTCACCGGTGCCGATGACAGTGCGGGGTATCTGGTCGTCAACCTGGCCGACGCTGCCTATCTGAGCGGTTCCGATGACCAGTTGGCGGCCGATGAGCTCGAGTTCGCCGCTGCGGCTGGCGGTCTCGACGGTTCGATGCAGGACGGCTTCGGCGAGATCGCCACCATTGTCGCCAGGGCCTGCACCGGTGTTTTTGCCAGGCAGTACAGTGAGGAGATCAGCTTCAGCCGGGACACACTCGATGTCGTGTCACCGCTTGAGGTCGATATCGGTTCCACCGAGCCGATACCGGATGTCGAATATTATATGAGCTCGATGAGCCTGGCGGTGGGGGATGAGGACCGAGGACGTATCTATCTGCTGTTCCCCTCGGCGGTGCTCAATCTCGATCAGGTACAGACGAGAGGAATCGAGACCGAAAAGAGCGCGGCTTCTGCCGGAGCCATTGCCGAGGTGGCGGATGATCCGCAGGCTGCCATCGATATTCTGATCATCAGCAACGACAGGGACGAATCACAAAAATTCATCGAGGCCGCCTTTGCCAAGGGATTGGCCGCAAGAGAGGTAACGTTCAAGGACAACGTCAAGATGGCCATCAGCCAGGAGTTGAAAGCGATCTATATCGTGATGCGTGAGGTGAACGAGCAGGCGTTCAGCATGGTGATCAAGGTGAGCTCATCCTGCTCCCTGCCGCTGATCGCCAGTGGTCCCAACTGGACGCGCAGCAAGGTGATAAAGGCGGTGAAATACGGAGTTGACGATATCCTGCTCTCCCCGGCTACCCCGGTCGATATCGAGGAGAACCTCGAGGCCATCATGGTGGCAAAGGCCGCCTGAAAACCGGTACCACACCACCGATCCCAGACAGCTTGTGGTACCGCGGCCCAAGAGGAGGTGGTTCTCTCTGACAAGGGCCTGCAGGGATGGACTCAGAAAAAACCTTGATATCCGAGATGTAGTATCTCAAGCGGCGATTTGGTAGCACCTGGGGCACAGCGAAGTGTCGTTTGTGACCGAGGGTGAAGGAGAGCTGAGGTTTGACGACGCCATCATTCTTCCCAGACGTTATTGAGTGACTTCTTTTTTATTTTTTCCAGCAGGGTGGTTCGTTTGAGGTTGAGCAGACGGGCGGCCTCCTTTTTGTTGCCGTCGGTCAATTTCATCGCGTAGACGATCAGCTCGGTTTCAAAGGTGTTGATCAACTCCCGGAAATCGACCTTTCCCTCGTGCCAGGGAATGTCGGTGATCGTCTGGGACAAGGCGGGAGCTGACGGGAGCTGGGCCTCTCGCTCTGCCGGCGTGGATGGTTCGTTTTCTGTCGCCGAGACGGTCGTGGCCATCTCCGTGGTCTCCGCGACCGGGGGGGTGAAGTTGGCCACCAGATCGCGCAGATGATGAAATTTGTCGGGAAGGTCGTCAAAATCCACCACCCTGCCGTCAAAGAGAATGGACATGTGCTGGATGAGATTCTCCAGTTCCCGGACATTGCCGTGCCATTCGAAATGGTGGAGGGCCGCCAGCGCCGCCGGGGTGAATCGCAGTGGTTCCCGGTTACGTTTTGCGGCGTAACTGCTGGTGAAACTGTCCACCAGCAGAGGAATGTCCTCCTGCCGCTCCTTGAGTGGTGGCAGGTGCAGGGGAACGACGCTGAGACGATAGTAGAGATCCTGCCGGAACTGCCCGGCATGGACGAGCTGTTCGAGGTCGCAGTGGGTGGCCGCCAGGACCCGGGTATCCACCGGGATGGGTTTCAAGGCACCGACCGGCTCAAACTCCTTTTCCTGGAGAACGCGGAGCAGCTTGGCCTGCAGCGCCGGTTTCATATCGCCGATTTCGTCGAGAAAAAGAGTACCGCCATCGGCGTACTGAATACGGCCGATCTTGTTGGTGGTCGCCCCGGTAAAGGCCCCCTTGGTGTAACCGAAGAGTTCGCTTTCCAGCAGGTCGTCGGGAATGGCGGCACAGTTGACAGGGACGAAATTTTTGTGCTGGCGGCCGCTTCGGCCGTGAATGGCCTTGGCGACCATTTCCTTGCCGGTGCCGGATTCTCCCCTGATCAATACGGTCGAGTCGTCGTCCTCGGCTATCTTGGTGATAAGCTCGAATAATTTTCGCATCGGCGGGCTGCTGCCGATCATGCCATGAAAGGTCGGTTGGCTGCGGGGTCGGCTGGCCGCCTCTTTTTTTCGCTGCCCGGAAAGATGTTCGATGGCCCGGGTGAGAGCGATGGTTGTTTCAGCCGGTTCGATCGGGGTGTAGAGATAGAAAAACACGTCGAGACTGAGAAGCTGCTTGATCAGGTCTCGACGGCTGGCCGGGATGAGTGGCAGGATGAGCAGAGTGCCATGGCTGGCCCGCAACTGGCGGATGATTTCCAGACCGGGTTCGGGCAGTTGGGCCTCGGTATCGAGTATCAGAATGTCGGGGCTGTCGTCCTTAAGACGCTGGTGCAGGGCCGTCGAGGTCGAGACGGTGGTGATTGTCGCCGCAAAGGTGTCCTTGACATGATCCGCCAGTGCCTGGATGTTGGCGCTGGGGACCGCCACTATCAGAACAGAAAGATTTGAAATCATAATGGTTGTATGATGATGCAAAGAGCGTTGTCACCATGCTGCCGCGCTCGGGTTGGCCGGTTGACCGCAGAGTGTTCGCTGCCTGATTGATCGTCTGCGGAAATCGAAAGATTTCGTAGCGGATTCCTGGTATTTTGGCTCGATTCGTTCATCGCTCGTTTGCTCACTTGGTCCCGCTCGGTACAGCCGGCAAGAACAGAACCGGCGACAACGGGTGTGGTGAGAATACTGTTGTGTGTTATCGTATTGATTTTACTTGTATAATATCGGCGATAGCCCGGGTGACCGTTTTTTGACATCGCAGTTAGTCTTACAGTAGCATAACGGTTTGGGAATGAACAGGGCAGTACCCTGAAATCGCCACAACCTTTGAAAATTCTTGAATTAGCCCGGCAATTCGCCGGGGACTGTGACCGGTACCCATGGAGATCTGTGGCAAAAAATTGACATTCTGGTGCGTAGTGGTCCTGTCGTCATCGCTGCTCTTGGCCTTACCACTCTTTTTTTTCGCCAACGTGGTGGATGCATGGGCCGGACAACGGTATGTGGTCGGGATGGTGAGCAAGGTGCGCGACGGCGATTCTTTCCATATCAAGAGCGAAAGCCGCGGTTATGAGGTGCGGCTCTGGGGCATAGATTGCCCGGAGCATGGCCAGCCTTATGGGAATGCCGCCCGGAAACTGAGCCGAGGTCTCGGAGAGGGGCGGCTGGTTCAGGTGTTGATCAAGGATTGGGATCAATATGGCCGGATTGTCGGCATTGTCACCGTCGATGGGCTGGTCGTCAATGAGGAACTGGTTCGCCAGGGGAGTGCCTGGGTCTACGACCGCTATTGCCGGGATGCGGTCTGTGATCGCTGGCGGCAACTGGAGAAAAAGGCCAGGGCCGAGGGTCTTGGCCTGTGGGCCAGGCGGCAACCGATTCCTCCCTGGCAATGGCGCCGGTCGCATCGCTGATATGCTCTGCAAGGCCGATCCTTCCGGCAGCGATATGACGGGGGCGAGGCTCGAGGGTACACGTCAGCAGGAGCGTCGGCAGACGGGTGTGACTGGTCCAACCAGCATGGCTGGACCAGGTAGCCTCGGCCACGACAAACCATGCAACTTCTCGGCGCGGTAACAGAGCTTTCCGTACTGACGATTTTCGGATAAACCAGCATGGCTGGGCCAGGTAGCCTCGGCCACAACAAACCATGAAAATCTTCGGCGCGGTAACAGAGCTTTCCGTGTTGATGAGTTGCATATAAACCAGCATGGCTGGACCAGATAGCCTCAGCCACAACAAACCATGAAAATCGTCGCCCCGGTAAAGGACTTTTTCGTACTGACGAGTTTCGGATAAACCCGGTTCAACTTCCAGTGAACAGGCGTCCACCGGTTCTTGCCGCCGGGCTTTTCTGGTAGAAGATCGCCTGCCGGTAGCGTTTGGGTTCAAAGCGGATGGTGGTCCCACTCAGTGATTCGGTGGCGCCGATGACAAAAAAACCGTCATCGTTGAGACTGTCGGCCATCCGTTCAAAAAGGAGGCTGCGGTCGTGGGGATCGAAATAGATCGCGACGTTACGGCAGAAGATGATATCGAATTTTCCAAGGGAGGTAAAGGACCTGGTGAGGTTGAGTCGCCGGAAGTCGATCATCGATCGAATCTCGTCGCTAATCTGCCATGACTTTTCGTAAGGAACAAAATACTTCTGTAGATATCTTTTGTCCAACCCACGCCGTACCTCGAAGGGGTCGTAGATTCCTTTGCTTGCCTTGGATATAGCCGCATTGGATATGTCGGTGCCGAGTAAAGTGATATGACAGCTCGTCAGAGCTTGCGCCGCTTCACGCAGCACCATGGCGATCGAATAGATCTCCTGCCCGGTGGATACCGCCGCGCTCCAGATCCTGATGTTGACCGGGCCACGGTTGTCCTTGCGCCGGCGTGTGGTGAGGAGTTCGGGCAGAAACTTGTAACGCAGCAGATCGAATGGCCCCCTGTCACGAAAGAAAAGGGTTTCCTTGGTGGTGATGGCATCGATGATGGCCTGTTCGGTTGCCCGGGAGACGTCCTGTTCCGCCTTCTGCAGCAACTCCCGGTAGGAACGGCAGCCGAGGCGTTCGGCTACTCCGCTCAGCCGGGTCTCCAGCAGGTAGGCCTTGTTCGGAGTGAGATAGATCCCGGATACTGAGCGAATATATTCACTGATCTCCTCGAGTTCTGGTGGTGATATCGTAATCATTATCGCTTCTGTATAACGGCTTCGACTGGACCGGTCATGATCTCACAGACCGGTTATCTGACGCTTTTCACGATCTCTTCGGCGATCCGGTCCAGCGGGGCGACCATATCGACATAACCGCGTTCTGTCGGCGCCTTGGGCATCCCATAGACCACGCAGGATGGTTCGTCCTGGGCGATGACATAGGCTCCCTTACTTTTCAAGATTGCAAGCCCCTCGGTGCCGTCTGTACCCATTCCGGTCATGATCACCGCGGTGGTCCGGCCCAGGTAGTAGTCGGCGACCGAGCGAAAGAGATAGTCCGCCGATGGTCTGCAGCTGTTCTCGGGAGGGTCGTCGGTGATCTTGATGATCCGCTGATGGCCGTCGGCTGCGGCGTGGAGTTTCATCTGTCTGCCGCCGGGAGCGATGTAGACGACATTGGGCTGGATGGTCTCCCTGTCTTCGGCCTCCTTGACATGGAGGGCGCATTTCTTGTCGAGGCTGGTGGCCAGCGAGCGGGTGAAGAGTGGTGGCATGTGCTGGACGATCAGCAGGGGTACGCCAAGGTCGTTTGGCAGTTGTGGCAACACCTGGCCGAGGGCGTTGGGGCCGCCGGTGGAAATCCCGATGGTGACGATGGCCGATTTCACTCTCGGTCTGGTGAGCACGGGTTGTGACAGTATCGGTTTTACGGGGTTGCGGCAGCTTTTGCCAGGTGGAGTCGGTGGCCTGGCCGCAAGGGTTCTGCAGCAGGTGGCGAGGCGGTACTGGCTTGAGCGGATGTACGCCTGCAGCACCGGTTCGAGCAGGCTGCGGATTTCCTTTTTTCCTTCGGCCAGATTCCTGCTCTGTGGCTTGAGGATGAAATCAAAGGCTCCCAGTTCGAGGGCCTTGAGGGTCATTTCACTCCCATCGGCCGTGAGTGTGGAGACCATCACCACCCCGATTCCGGGATAATGTCGCCTGAGCTGGGCCAGGACCTCGAGACCATTCATCACCGGCATTTCGATGTCGAGGGTCAGCAGGTCCGGCTGCAAACGCCTGATCTTCTCAAGAGCGATTTGACCGTTATGGGCGACCCCGGCGAGTTCGACCCCAGGAATTCCTTCAATGATATCCGAGACGGATTTACGGTAGACGATGGTATCGTCAACAACCAGAACGCGTAAGGGCTTGTGGGCTTGCAACATACATCTTCTCACTCATCGAGATTGAGCACTTTTTCAATGTCGAGAATCCCTATCAGGACGGCATCACTCTTGTAGACCTTCTGAAAGAACTCTCCCTGGATCCCCCGCATATTCGCCGGTGGCGGTTCGAGCTTTTTGCCATCGACCTGCACCACGTCGCCTATTCTGTTGACCAGCAGCCCGACATGACCGCCGTCGGAGGCAACGATGATGTTACGGGCTTCGCTGCTGAAGTTACTGGTGCCAAGACCGAGTTTTTTGCCGAGATCGATCACGGTCACGATCTGGCCGCGCAGATTCTGGACACCGAGGACATAGTCCGGCGCCCGGGCTACCTTGGTCAGCTGCACCACCTTGTTGATCTCCTGCACCTTGAGAATGTTCATACCACAGAGGGCGGTGCCGATGAAAAAGGTCGCCAGCTTGATGGAGGGTGTCAGCGTGTCGTCAATGTGAAAGGAGCTGTGTTTCATTCGG
This sequence comes from Desulfopila sp., assembly GCA_047973425.1. Classification (GTDB taxonomy): domain Bacteria; phylum Desulfobacterota; class Desulfobulbia; order Desulfobulbales; family Desulfocapsaceae; genus Desulfopila. Next base: position 41,758 of record JBKEBZ010000033.1, on the reverse strand, counting down.
GGTGTACACTGGTGGATGACAGGGGTGGTGAAGAGGCCTCGCCTGTGGTCTGGACCAAGGGTCGTAGCCACGGCGATGACACCGCTACGCTGTTTTGCAACGCATCGGCCCGGCACCAGAACTTTCCCCATCGGCAATTTTCAGATACAGGGCCGGCGAAAGGATCATGGACGATCAAGAATGTCTCCGGTAGAGCCGGTCTTCTTTTGCCGGCAGCCGTCTTCTGTCTGGTTCGGCAGCAGAGTCGGTCTCCGCATTCGACCTGTGTCGCCGATCGTCATGGTTGCCGGCAACGGGGGCCAGGGCGATGGCCGGCACCCCCGCAGAGCGGGAAGGGCTGGAGTCGGTTTCGTCGTCATGGCGAACGATTCCCTCCGGCCCCGCCAGGTCTATCAGCATCATGGGGAGCGGGCGTTCCTGTTCGAGCAGATTCCAGGATGTCAGCTCTTTCTCGTGCGGTATCAGCTCGTATTCTCCGCCGGTCATATATCCTCTGATCTCGGCGGAGTACGGGCCGGTATCGTCTGTCGACAGAAGTACCGGTGCGTGGCTGGCAGAGGCGATGGCCCCCGGGAGGGCCGTGCTCTGAGACCACCAGTCGGGAAAAACCCCCTGGACCAGTTCAGCGATGTTGACCAGCATTGTCGTGGTGCTGCCGATCAGCAGCGAGCCGCTTATACCCGGTTGCTTCAGGGTGACATCGTCTATTTCCGCGGTAATCTCCATGGTATCGACAGGACCGGTGGCCAGAAGGCCGACGAGGCGGTGGCCGAGGTTGAAAACGATGACCACCAGATTGTCGACCTCCGCCAGCGGTTCTGCCACGGCGACATCGTCGATTCGCACCAGCGGCAGGCTACCGTCGCGATACCGGGTGACCCGTCGACCACCGAGGATCTTGATCTCGGAGGATTTGATCTTCTCGATTCTCTCCACCTGGGCGAGTGGTACCGCAAACTGTTCGGAGGCCGAACTGTGAAAGATGAGCAGGGCCTGCCTGCCCTGACTGGCCCTCGTCGCATTTTCCCTGGCCCGGGAGATTTCCACCGCCCGGTCGGAGTTGTCCAGTGAGGTGAGGTTGGCCATCCGGGCGAGATTGGCCACATCGAGAATGAGGGCGATCCGTCCGTCACCCATGATGGTGGTGCCGGCATACTCCTTACAGCGCTGGAGAAAACGGCCAAGAGGCTTGATGACAACCTCCTCCGAGTCCAGCAGCCGGTCGACGATCAGGCCATATTTCATCGAGCCGGTGGAGACCACGACGATATTGAGGGCGCTGGCCGTGGCCGAACGGCGATCGACCTCCGCCCGGCAGATCAACGGTTTGTCGGTGGCGTCAGCAGAGGACGGGTCTGTTCCGGCCGGTGGCGACGATCTGCTGCGGCGATCGGCGATTCGTTGTCGTCGGTCGCGGGCGCCGGGCTCGCCTTGCTCATCTTGGTAGTGGCGTTCCAGACCGATGATGTCGGCGAGGCGCACCAGGGGCAGGAGGGTGTCGCGCAGCCGGACGACCTGGGCATCGCCGACCCGCTCAATCCGTTCCTTTACCTGAGCCGCGGAGATGCGCAGCAGCTCTTCGAGGTTGACCTGAGGGATGGCGTAACGCTCGCCGCCGGTCATGATGATCTGGCAGGGGATGATGGCGAGTGTGAGCGGCAGTTTGATGGAAATGGTCGTGCCGAGGCCGAGCTCAGAGAGGATTTCGACATGGCCTCCCAACTGGTCCAGGTTGGTTTTGACCACATCCATGCCGACTCCGCGACCGGAGACGTTGGTGACCCTGGCGGCGGTTGAGAACCCGGGGAGAAAGATCAGGTTGACCTTCTCTTTTTCCGACATCACCCGAGCCTGCTCGAGGCTCAGCAGCCCTCTGCGGACGGCGCTGGCGGCCAGCGCCTCGCCGTCTATCCCCTTGCCGTCATCCGCTATCTCAATGACGACCTGACCCGCCTCGTGATAGGCCTTCAGGGTCACCTTGCCGGTGGCTGGTTTCCCCTGGAGCCGCCGCTGCTGCGGGGGTTCGATCCCATGGTCTACCGCGTTGCGGATCAGGTGAGTCAGCGGATCGTTGATCGTTTCGATGATGGTCCTGTCGAGTTCGACATCCTTGCCGACGATGGTGAGTTCTATCGTCTTGTTGAGCTCTTTGGCAAGATCCCTGACGATCCGCGGGAACTTGTTGAAGACGTTGCCGATTGGCTGCATTCTGGTGAGCATGATCGCCTCTTGCAACTCGGAGGTGATCAGATCGATGTGCTGGCTCACCGCCTCGGTGCTGCGGCTGTCATTGCTGCCTATGGTCTTGAGCAGCTGATTGCGGCTCAACACCAGCTCACCGGCCAGGGTCATCAGGGTGTCGAGCAGGCTGAGATTGACCCGGATCGAGGTCTCGGTTTTGCTGGCGCCATTGCCTGTCGGCATGGCGGAGGTCGACCGCTGTTCGGCGGGGGTGGTGGGAGCGATGTTTTCGGTTGCCACACGGTGGTCGACCTCCGGAACCTCGGTGGTGAACGGAGGCGGCTGCATGGCCGTCAGCGCCTGTTCGGCTTGACGCCCAGGCGGCGGTTCCTTCTGGTCTGTCAGTGATTCCGCCTCTGGCTCAAGGGGGCGAACGTCGGTGACGGCGGGCTGGAAGGTGCCGGTGAAGATGGCATGCAGGGGTTGAAGATGGGCGGAAATATCGACATCGTTACTGCTCTGGATGTCGTTGATCATCTCCTGTAACTGGTCGGCGGCCAGGAGCAGGACATGGATGATCTCGCTGTCTGGAATCAGTTTTCTGCCGCGGATCAGGCCGAGCACATTTTCAATGGCGTGTGACAGCTCCTGGATCCCGGTCAAGCCCATGAATCCGGCGCTGCCCTTGATCGAATGGGCGGCGCGGAAAACCTTGTTCACCAGCTCTTCGTCGATGTTGACGCCGTGCTCTTCAATGCTCAGAAGATCGTTTTCAATATCGGCGAGATGTTCCAGGGACTCCTCGATAAAGCCCTGCAATATTTCTTCATCATCAAATTCCATACCAGTGGTCCCTGCAGTCGGTGATAAGTGCCAGTGACGTAGTTCAATTATTCATGTCAGATCCCGAAAGTATAGCAAATTCTGCCCAAAACGCCTGTTGAGAGGGGATTTGCTGCAAACCGGCATGGCTCAACCCGATACGTATAACACAACGAGCAATGAACCCGATCGGCGCGGTAACAGCGTTTTCCGCGCTGACGATTTTCGGATAAACCAGCATGGCTGGACCAGGTACCGCAGCCACAACAAACCATGAAAATCCCGAGGAAGTGCCAACGACTCCTTGTCGTCGATTTTCGGATAAAAAGAGGGGAGAAGTGACCCACCGCCGCAAGGCGGGCACAGGCGCTGGAGTGGCTGACCCGGCGGTTCGGCCGGGCCCGCCGCCCGGTTCAGTCACCCTTGTCGATGGCGATGATGGTGATATCGTAGATAAGGTGGTGTCCGGCCAGAGGATGGTTGTAATCGACCACCACCGAGCCGTCGTTGACCTCCACCACCGTGGCCGGTACCCGGTGCTCTTTGCCGTCCCGGTCGATCTTCAAGGAGAGCACCATTCCGGGACGGGGGGCGATTTTTTCGATAAAGGTGGGGTTGTCAATGGTCTGCAGCAGATCCTTCTGACGTGGTCCATAGCCCTCGTCGGGTGGGACCCGAACCGTTGCACTCTGGCCAACGGCAAGACCCAGCAGGGCGTTTTCCACCGTCGGTGGCAGATCGTGGGCACCGAGATGGACCTGTAAGGGGGTATCGGGGGGCACGGTCTGAAATTCCGCACCGTTGTCCAGCTTGCCGATAAATGACAGGGTGACGATATCGTTGTGTTCTACTCGAGGCATGGGCCGCTGCTCCTTGTGCTGAAGGTGGACTGTTTCCTGGGTTGACCGGCGGCGGTCGTCGATTGGCCGGTTATATTACCTGTGATGGGGGAAGTTTTTCAAGGGCAAGCCGTCCTTCTCAGGCCCTGACGAACGTTTTTTCTCCGGGGCGTTGCCCCGGCCGCCAGGTGGCCGAAGCCGGCCACTGCCGGTCGATGCGGCTCCTGGACGGCAGGGTTGGTCTTGACAAAGAACGGCTGGGGCCGTACTCTGAGTGATTTGCATTTTTGTTATCTTACGGCTCAGCTGGCGACGAAAGAGCGACGAGGGCCGGACGCAGAGTCATCAGCCATCATCCACGGTACGAGAAAAAATGGATACTGCAACCTTGAATTTTACCAAAACGGCCGACGGGCTCCTGCCGGCAATTGTTCAGGATCACCAGAGTGGCGAGGTCTTGATGCTGGCCTATATCAACGAACTGTCGTGGCAGAAGACCCTGGAGACGAAAATAGCCCATTACTGGAGCAGGTCACGCGATAAGCTCTGGCAGAAAGGCGAGTCTTCCGGTCATGTACAGAAGATTCGGGAGATCCGGGTCGACTGCGATGCGGACACGGTCATCTTCGTGGTGGAACAGGTTGGCGGAGCCGCCTGTCATACCGGGCATCGCTCCTGTTTTTATCGCAAGGTGGTGGGTGATGAACTGGTGGTCGAGGGCGAGAGGGTCTTCGACCCCGCTGTGGTTTATCCGTAACTTGCCAGTGCGGCAAGCTCTGTTACCGCGCGCCGAGGAGTTGCACGTTTGTTGTGGCTGAGGTCGTGTCGTGTCACTCGTACAATGTTTGGCAAACCAGGGACTGTCCCCAGTCTCATCGGTACGGAAAGCTCAGTCACCGCGCCGAGGAGCTTCATGCTTCGTTGTGGCTGAGGCTCTATGGTCCAGCCATGCTGGTTAGAAGAAGAAGTGGGAAAGAGGATGTCTGTCTTAAGACCTGAGACGCTGTCGCCAGGTGGCGGAGGTCTTGAGCGAGAACGGCTGGCAGCCTGGTTGAATACCGGGTTTTGCCGCAACGGATGGAGAGAAGACAATGCACCAGTTGAAACTCGGTCTGCCCAAGGGCAGTCTGGAGAAGGCGACGATAGAACTGTTTGAAAAGGCTGGTTGGCTGATCAAGCCGGCTGCGCGCAACTATTTTCCCAATATTGACGACCCCGAGCTCACCTGCTCCATCTGTCGCCCACAGGAGATGTCGCGCTATGTGGAGAGCGGGATGCTCGATGCCGGTATCACCGGTAAGGACTGGACCATGGAAAATGAGTCCGACACCGTGCTGGTGGGGGATCTGGTCTATTCCAAGGTGAGCAGGAAGCCGACTCGCTGGGTCATTGCCGTGGCCGGTGACTCTGAAATCAGGCGGCTGGAGGACCTGCAAGGGAAAAAAATCTCCACCGAGCTGGTCAATGTGACCCGCCGGTTTTTTGCCGAAAAGAAGATACAGGTCGATATCGAGTTCAGCTGGGGCGCCACCGAGGCGAAGGTGGTGTCCGGCCTGGCGGATGCGGTGGTCGAGGTGACCGAGACCGAATCGACCATCCGGGCCCATGGGCTGCGGATCATTCACGAGCTGATGCAGTCCAACACCCAGCTGATCGCCAACCAGGAGTCCTGGCGGGATCCCTGGAAAAGGGAGAAGATCGAAAACATGTTCATGCTCCTGCAAGGAGCCTTGAATGCCGACCGGATTGTCGGGTTGAAGATGAATATCTCCGAGGAAAAGCTCGAAGATATCATCGATATCCTGCCCAGCCTCAATGCGCCGACCATCGCCCATCTCTACAATAAGAAATGGTACTCGGTCGAGATCGCGGTGAGTGAAGATATTGTTCGCGAGCTCATTCCGCAGTTGAAGAAGAGGGGGGCGGAGGGGATTATTGAATATCCTCTCAACAAGGTGATATAACGTGTGTTGCGAACTCGCCCTGTACCGTGGATGGTCTGGGGTGATCGGCCGGCCTGGTCGACGATGCGCTTGGTATGTCGGTGATACGTAAGGAAGAAAATGCAATTTCATGATATCCAATTCATCGTCAGTGTACATGCTGATCACCAACTGCCCGCAGAGGAGCTGCCGGAAATCGCTTTCGCCGGCCGGTCGAACGTCGGCAAATCGAGTCTTATCAACACCCTGCTCGGGAGAAAGGGCCTGGTGAAGGTGAGTGGCCGGCCCGGCAAGACCCAGGGGCTCAATTTTTTCCTGGTCGACGGCAGATTCCATCTGGTCGATCTGCCTGGTTACGGTTTTGCCAGGGTCAGCAAGGATATGCAGCAGAGCTGGCAGGGGCTGATCACCAGCTATCTGGAAAGCCGCCGTCAGCTGCGGGCGGTGGTGGTGATCCTGGATATCCGCCATGAGCCCAAACAGACCGACAGCCAGCTGCTCGCCTGGCTCGGTCAGCAGGGTGTGCCCACTCTGCCCGTCTATACCAAGATCGATAAAATCTCCGGCAACCAGCGAGAAAAGCATGCCAGGGTCCTGGACGCCGGTCATGGTATCCGCCCCGAGCGCCGAATTCTCTTTTCCGCCAGAACCGGTGAAGGACGCGAAGCACTGGTTGCGGCCCTCGCCAGCTACCTGTAGCGCTTTTCTCTCTTCCCCTTTGCCATTTCCCGACGCGACCGGTCGATGCACAGGTTCTCTGCCCATTGAAAAAGGATTCAGCAAAAAAGAAATAAAACTGGTACGCTGGTAGATATGGGGGACGCACTATCACATTCCAACGGTGGTATGTAACGAGAAGATCCCGGCAAGGAGCGTACATGCAAGAATTATCCAAGTCCCAGAAGGCCCGTATCGCCATTCGTACATTCAAGACCATTGCCGACGCCCTGACTCTGCAAGGGGTCTATACCCCGTCGGGAAAGACAGGTGAAAAGCTCGCCGACGCCTTGAAGATGCTGAGCCCGGAAATTTACGGTTCCATGGCCGATCCCCGCATTTCCGAACTCAAAGGGCTCGAATATGTCATCGACCGGATGCCCCGCGGCATCGAGGGGTGCACCCGCCTTATCCTCACCGCCCAGGAAGATTTCCACGATACCTCATTTGCCAGAATCGTGCCGTTGAAGCGGCGTCGGATGAGCTATGCGGTCTCGCCCAAGGAGATGTGTTTCGTGATCACCCATGGTCTCTCGGAGGTGTACGACATCCTGACCCATCTCACCTTTCTCAATATCGAGGCGCACAAGATCTATCACCAGGCCTGCCACCGGATCGAAGGGGCGACCGCGGAATGGCGTGAGCTGGAACAGGTCGTTCTGGAGGAGCGCGAGCTCACAGATGGCGATCTCGACCAGGCCATCTGGAATCTGTCGATCATCCTCGGCCGTACCTACAAGGAGACCAGGGAAACCTATGAATATCTCCAGGCCAACCATGATCAACATGGCAGTAACAGCGGCCTGTTGAAGATCGTCTACACCATCGGCAAGCGGGTTCTGGAAGAGCAGGAGGAGGACGGCGACGAGCTGACCGTCTACTTCACTCCTTCTCTCAGGGAGGTGATAGGGCAGCATACCTATGCGACCCTCTGGGCCCAGGCACTGAAGCAGCGGCTCTATGAACTCGGCTTCAAGGACCGGCCGTTGCATATCGTCAGTGCCAACATGCATTCGATCAGAAACATTCTCTATGGTCCGGGCGCCCTGCAGGAAAGGGGGGAAAAGGTTCCCGACGATCTGTACGAGATGGTCCGTCAGGTGCGCAGCCAGGGGCGGGAGGTGGACCAGTATGGCGCCAGTCATGGCTTCATTCTGCACAAGGACCGGTCCGGCTCCAACATCGATGTGCACATCATCGATACCGCGTTTTTCGATACCATCCCGCTGCACCCGACTTGTCGTTTCGATTCCCGGTTCATAGAGGAGAACAGGCCGGTCATCATCGTGATGGACTATGCCTTTGGCAGCCAGGCATTTGAGGTGATGGACGAGCTGCTCAGTCCCAGTCACTGCAGTGAAAAGGTGCTCTCCTCTCAGATAGAGTCGATTTCGGTGATGGGCAAGGCCGGTATTCTCCCTGGAAAAAAAGGGGATATCATGCTGGCCACCGCCCACGTGATGGAGGGGACTCCCCACAACTATATCGTTGTCAACGATCTCAGCGCCGCTGATTTCGACAAGGAGGTCGAGGTCTACAGTGGACCGATCGTCACCGTTCTCGGCACCTCCCTGCAAAATCGTGACGTGCTCGAGAGGTTTCATACCTCGAGTTGGCGGGCCGTTGGCCTGGAGATGGAGGGTGGCCATTACCAGCGGGCCATCAATGCCGCCATTATTCAGGGCCATATCAGCCCCGCAATCAGAACCTGCTATGCCTATTACGCTTCGGACAACCCCCTGGTGAGCGGCCAGACCCTGGCCTCCGGACCGATGGGAGAGGAGGGGATCGTGCCCACGTATATGATTTCCAGAATTATCCTGGAAAAAATCCTCAATCCACCGCGACCTGCGGCCTAGCCAGGGTCTTCATGTTTGGTGGTGGCTGAGGCTATCTGGTCCAGCTCTGCTGGTTTATATGATATCATGAGAAAATATCTTACCAATGTCAGTCCGCTGATCTTTGCCGCAGCCTTTACTCTCTTGGCCTTTATTATCGGGGCCTTTGCCATCACTAACTACAAGCGGGAAAAGGCCCTGATGAACGAGGCCCTGCTGCAGAAGGGCCTGGCGATCAGCCGCTTCGTGGAAACCGGGGTGCGGGTCTCCATGCGGGCCAGGTGGCAGGGAGGGCGCGCCGGCGAGAGCGGTTGGCTCGATCATGTCCAGAGCGTGATCGATCAGCTGCACGATCAGACCGATCTGCATTTTGTCGAACTGGTCGCAGGTGACGGCAATATACTGGCCGGCAGCAACGCAGCTGATGTGGGGAAAACGGTCGACTCGCAAACCCTGATGTTTCTCCATGGTGCGGAGCACGAAGAGTTTTCCTATCGGATGCAGAACAAGGAGGGTGAGGGCCGTCGCGGCTTTCAGGTCGCCCGGCAGTTCAGCTCCCGCTGGCGCGAGCCGCCGGGATCGCGGGGGATGCACGGGCGGATGATGGACAACATGTACAGGGTGATGCCGGAATCGGCGACGTCGCCGAACTCGCGGGACAACGGCTACGATCAGGACATCATCCTGCTGGTGGAACTCGATCTCGAACAGTTCGACTCCGCGGTGCACCGGCAGAAGCTACAGTTGATCATCCTGTCGGTGGTGCTGTTGCTGGTCGGTGCCGGGGGCTGGTTGTCGCTGCTCACCCTCCAGGGCTTCAAGGGAAGCCAGAGCCGGCTGCAGCGGATCAGGGCCTTCAATGACCATCTGGTCGAGGCCTTGCCGGTGGGATTGATTGCCACCGATGGTCAAGGGGTTATTCAGGTGGTCAACGGGGCGGCGCAGCAGATGGTCGGTACTGGTCTTTCCCGGTTACTCGGCAAGACGCCGGTGGCGGCCCTGCCCGAACCACTGGCCCGGCCGTTTGCCCTGCTGGGCGATGAACCGGGCAAAACCGAGGATTTTGCAGAGATCGTAACCCTCATTGGCGGCGAGAAACGGACCCTGCACTGTACCGCCATCTCGGTCACCGACGAGGTTGGGGGCTATAGTGGTGATGTCGTCCTGCTGCAGGATGTGAGCAACCTGCGGCAACTCGAAGCCGAACTGCGCCGCAACGAGCGGCTGGCGGCTCTGGGACGTATGGCGGCTGGGGTGGCCCATGAGTTGCGCAATCCCCTCAGTTCGATCAAGGGCTTGGCGGTGTTGCTCAAGGGCTGTCTCGGCGGGGACCTCGAAGGGCAGCAGACGGCGAATGTGCTGGTGCAGGAGGTGGAGAGACTGAATCGTTCCATCAGCGAGTTGCTCGACTATGCCCGGCCGGAGAAGCTGCGGATGACGACCCTCGCCCTTCATCCGTTACTTAAAAAGGCGATCGCCCTGGTCGGGGTGGATGCCGAGGCCCAGAAAATTGAGATCGAGCTGTCCCTTGCCGCGGAAAACGACCTGGTCATGGCCGACGAAGACCGGATGAACCAGGTCTTTCTCAACCTGTTACTCAACGCTATCCAGGCGATGCCCGAGGGGGGGAGACTGCAGGTCGCAACCCAGGTCTCCGAGCAGTTTCTGGTCTGCACCATCAGCGATAGCGGCGAGGGCATAGCCGAAGAGAATATCGCCAGGGTGTTCGATCCCTACTTCACCACCAAAAACGATGGCACCGGACTCGGTCTGGCGCTCTCGGCCAAGATTGTCGAGGAGCATGGCGGTACCATCAGCATCAACAGTCGCCAGCAACTCGGCACCGAGGTCAGCGTGACGCTGGCGCTGGCCGCCTCTCACGGCAGATAAGGCCTTCGGACTCTCTTGCCAGCAGGGCTGGGGAGCGCCCACGAGCAGCCGCTTTTTCCCCACCCTTTACTGTATTTGCAACCTACCCGGAGTCTCGCGCCGCTTGCAGACCTCCTCCGGTCATGCGCCCCTCTCGGCTGCAATCAGTTTTCCCGCTGCAGGGCGGATTGCTTGAATTGCATGGTATAGAGCAGTTCGTACTCTCCTTTTTGGGCCAACAGCTCCTGATGGGTCCCCTCCTCGATAATTCTGCCATGCTTGACGACGATGATCCGATCGCAGTTGACGATGGTGGACAGGCGATGGGCGATCACGAACGTCGTCTTGTTCTTCATCAGGTTTTCCAGGGCCTTTTGCACTTCGCGTTCCGATTCCGTATCAAGGGCGGAGGTCGCCTCGTCGAGGATCAGGATCGGGGCGTTTTTCAGGATGGCCCGGGCAATGGAGATGCGTTGTCGCTCCCCGCCGGAGAGCCTCGCGCCCCCCTCGCCAATGATCGTATTCAGACCATGGGGGAGTTGCTCTATGAATTTCAAGGCGTAGGCCGCTTCAGCCGCGCCACGGATGGCATCCTCTGAGGCGTTAAGATCACCGTAGGCGATGTTGTTGCGGACGGTGTCGTTAAAGAGGATGGTCTGCTGAGTGACCATGGAGATCTGTTGGCGCAACGAGGCCATGGTGACATCTCTGATATCGATGCCGTCGATGGTAATCGAGCCGGAATCGATGTCGAGAAAGCGGGGAATGAGGTTGGTGAGGGTGGTCTTGCCCCCGCCGCTCGAACCGACGATGGCCAGGGCCTCGCCCCGGGGCACACGCAGGTCGAGGTTGTGCAGCACCGGGGTGTCTGGTTCGTAGTTGAAACTGACCTCACGAAAGATCACATCACGGCGAAAAGGCGGCAGAGTGATGGCGTTTTGCCGATCGACGATATCGGCCTTGATGTCCAACAGGGTGAATATTCTGTTGGCAGCCGCCAGGCCGCGCTGGATGAGCGGATTGACCTTGCTCAGTGATTTGATGGGCTCGTAGGCGGCAATGAGCGCTGTCAAAAAGGAAAAAAAGGTGCCGGGGGTGGCCGAGCCATAAATGACCTCTTTGCCACCGAACCAGATGATGAGGGCGATGGCCAGTCCGCCGATGAACTCCATCAACGGATGTTGCAGAGAGCGCAGGCGGGCGTCTTTTATGGTGATGGCGAACAGTTTGTCTATCTGGTCGCCGAATCGTTTGTTTTCGTATTCCTCCCGGGAAAAGGCCTTGACGATCCGGTTACCGGTGATTGATTCGTAGAGTCGATCCGACAGACGCGCTGTCTCCTCCTGGGTTCTGGTACTGAGTTTCCTGAAACGGCGACCGAGGGTGACAATGGGCACGACCGCAAGGGGGATGATGATGAAGGTGAACATCGCCAGGTGCCAATTGAGATAAAAGACCAGACCAAGGAGAAAAATCATCTGAAAGGAGTCGCGAAGGCAGCCGACGAGGGCATTGGATACGGCGCTTTGCATCTGGCTGACATCCGAGATCACCCGAGAGATGAGATTACCGGTTGGATACTGATGGAAAAAGGACAACGACTGGGAATTGATGTGCCTGAAAACCTCGAGACGCATGTCGCGAATAATGGATTGGCCGACGAGTTCGAGCATGAATGTGTAGAAATAGTAGCTCAAGGCTTTGAGCAGAAAGATAAGGACAATGCCCAAAGGGAGAATCGCCAGATAGGTGATATTCTTATTGAAAAAAATCTCGTCAATAACCGGTTTCAGGATCCATGCCTGAGCTGCGGTGAATCCGGAAAAACAGATCATGGTCACCATCGAGGCCATGAGTTTGCCTCGATAGGGTTGGATTACCTGGAACAGTCGAGCAAGAATTTCTTTATTGTTCATCGCTGGGTGGTGTCGGTGCACTGTACTGAGATGGCGGATGTCACTGCAGCATCGCAGCTGGTGCTGCAGTGACATCCAAAAAAAACGGTGCGTTACGAAAGATCGCCTCAAAAAGCACGAGAGCGAAGGTGCCTCGCCTGGTGTCGGAGTGGAACAGCAGGGCAAAATCGCCGAATACGCTGATAAAACGGCCGTAGTATTACTCTACCAGAGAAGAAAGCCAAAGTCCTATTTTGGCCAGGGCTGTAAACGGGGCGGGTTTCCCTCGGCCGGATCGATCCAGATGCTGTCGAGTATCCATCCAGAAACGAGATCTTTTCGACGGAATCGAGGCGTGAGAGAAAGTTCACCACAGGCATATATTCAATATCTTATATCTTTTAAGGGTTCCAACACCAGCATGACTGGTGATCATCGGAGCTGGGTTGTCAAAAAAAAAGCCCACAGGCTCTCTTCATGAGGATGAAGAGAGCCTGTGGGCAATGGCCAGAAAGCGCTTGTAAACGCTGATTTAAACAGAACTTGGTGACCCCAAGGGGACTCGAACCCCTGTTACCGGCGTGAGAGGCCGGTGTCCTAGGCCACTAGACGATGGGGCCAAGTTGCGCTGTTTATACCGGAGACGATGGCTGTTGTCAATACTTTGTTTGCCGGCCCTGCCAAGAAACTCTTCCCCTGGTTCCCGACTGTTGCAAAGAGCGGAAGCCGGAGAAAAGCCCATTTGTTTTCGCTTCTTCTTTGGTATGTCCTGCAGGCACAGCCAGGGCCGTCAAAGAGAGTCAAGGGGCTTACTCTACAGGAGCCGGATCGCTGGCTTCTGACTGCTGTGGGGGACAGTACCGGGAGAAACGTTCGGTTCTCGCCTTGAGGAAGTCGATGGTCTCTTTGTTTTCGAGGTATTCCGGGGCGCAGCGCCAGCGCCAGTTGCCAGAGGCGACCCCGGGGGTATTCATGCGGCAATCGCTGCCAAAACCGAGTATGTCCTGCAAGGGGACAATGACCAGCGTCGCAATTGATGAAAGGGCCATATAAATAAGATCATTATGTATTTCAGATCCGTCAGCCAGTGTGCGGTTGGCGAGGGCTTTGACCCTGTTCCGGGTTGTATCATCGATCCGGGGGTCGAAAAACCAGCCGACGCTGGTGTCATTGTCATGGGTACCGGTATAGACCACGCAATGCGGGGTCGTGAAGTTATGGGGGAGAAAACTGTTGGTTGGATTGCCGTCAAAGGCAAACTGGAGGACCTTCATCCCGGGAAAGCCCAGTTCATCACGGAGCTCGACTACCTTTTCTGTTATAATACCAAGATCTTCAGCAACAATCTCCAGTTGGCCCAGCTGTTGAAAGACGGTGTCAAAGAATGCTCTTCCCGGTCCGGGTCGCCACACGCCCTCTATTGCCGTCTCGTTTTCGGCGGGGATCGCCCAGTAGGATTCAAAACCGCGAAAATGATCTATCCTGGCGATATCCACCAGTTTGAAAATGGCCGCAAAACGTGAGATCCACCAGTTTTCCAGCTGCTTTTGCACAAACGAGTCGGCGCTGTCCCAGCGATACAACGGGTTACCCCAGCGCTGGCCTGTCGCGCTGAAGTAGTCGGGTGGAACGCCGGAGACATGCGTCGGGGTGCAGGTGGTCGAATCGAGGGTGAAGATATCCTGATTGGCCCAGACATCGGCACTGTCCTGGCCAACATATATGGGAATGTCGCCAAAGAGGAGAATGTCGAGATCGCGGGCCTTTTGCTTAAGGAGCTGCCATTGCTGGTGGAATATATACTGTTCGAAACAGTAATATTGCGTTCTGGCAGAGCAGCTTTCCTCTATGTTGGCCAGGGCCTTGGCGCTGCGGGTGGCAATCTCTCCTGGCCAGGTAAACCAGCCGCCGGTCTGGAAGCGTTCCTTGAGTGCCATAAAGAGCGCGTAATCCTGCAGCCATGGTGTATCTTCTTTGAATTGCGAGAACTCTTCTGCTGGAGCCTGGGAGAAGGTGGCAAAGGCTTCGGCCAGCAGGCGGGACTTGAACTCTCTGACGGCCCGGTAATCGGTGGTGTAGGGCGAGAACTGCGGGTGATCGGCAAGACTTTGACGGCTGATCAGGCCCTCTGCAAAGAGCAGATCCGGAGCGATGAGCAGGGGGGAGCCGGCAAAGGCCGAGCTGGTCATGTAGGGCGAGTTGTCGAACAGGTCGTCTGTGGGATTGATCGGCAGGAATTGCCAGCAGCTCTGACCGCTTTCAGAGAGAAAATCAAGAAAAGAATAGCTCGCAGTGCCTATGTCGCCAATACCGTACTGGGAGGGCAGTGAGGTGATATGGGCGAGAATTCCACTCCGACGTCTGCTTGAAAACACGGTTTTCATGATATGAGCCTCCTGGGCGGTTTTACTGAAATTTTTGCAATATTGGTTTATTACGGCCAGGAGGGTCAAAGTTCAATAAAAAAATTGCCAGGAGCCCGCCTTGTTTCCGCGCCAATGAATGCTATACTATGCAGCAGTGTCGGTGTGCTCGTCAGGTGAAGATCAAGACACGGCAGAGCAGGCGGAGAGTGCGGGGGGCAAGCTACCTCGCCCGGATTTCTCATCAACACGGTGTGCATCTGTTGACGTTGCAGTGTGGGCGAAATATCTCACCAGAAAGAGCGGGCCGGCAGGTAGACAACACGGTGTTCACCAAGGTCAGTTCATGCGATGCCATCTTCTCTGGTCTTTGGCGGGTGAACAGAGCATACGCTCGTTCATCGGCAGAAACTTCGAATCTGACGCTGCCTGAACCGATGCGAAATCCGGGCTGAGCCCCGGGTGGCGCGGTGTTGCGTCGAGCATTAATGATTGATGGCGTCGTAAAAAGCCAGATCTCCTGCGTTGCAGCGGGATCGGCCAATGCTCGACGTACCACATGTACGCCTGTGCTTGGCCGACACCACTGCGCCTTGTATATCAGGCTTTTGTACTTAGCCATCCTGTACGCATGCTTGAGGTTTTTACGAGACCAGCAATGATTGATGACGTCGTAAAACGTCGAATGTTGCACCAAGATGGGCTCAGAAAAAACTTTGATATACGAGGCGTAGTGTCTCAAACGGCAATTTGGTAGTACATATGGTACAGCGAAGTGTCGTTTGAGATCTACAACGAAGTAGATCGGAGTTTTTACGAGTCCATCAATGATTGCGAAGTTCCTGCTGATGAGTTATGGTTGCAGCTTTTATGTGTTGTGGTTGGCGTATGGAGAGTCTGTCATTTTCTTGTGAGATATCAATCATTTTCGAGATCAGGTCATTGGTCGCTCCAGGCTGTGGTCGGTGCCGGTCGTGGCCAAAGAGACCCAGGAGCCGCAGCTGATGCTCGGCAAACGGCAGTTCAGGGTTGTAGCTGGTTTGGGCCCATCGCGCTGGTGCAAAAGCACAGCCTGGTGCACTCTGCCGTCATCTCTGTGTTGATATGTCCAGTGTACAGCAATCCGTTTTTTAAATTTAAGCCAATGGAGTGGAAGCCCTGTGCTGTCTGAAATAAAAGAGAATCTGCTCAAAGCCTGCAAATCCGAGGGTTGTATCAGTTTTCGTGACCTCAACGAGTTGTTGCCCGAAGACATCAAAGATCCCAATGCCATCGAATCGATCTTTAATTTTTTAGGCCAGCATGACATCGAAATCGTCACGATAGAAAAGTCAGGGGAGAAACGGACCCTCTCCGGCGAGATATGGGAGAAAAAAGAGGATGGTGATGATTCCAGCGATTCTATCGATGACCTGGAACTGGCGGGCTCGATCAGCGATGACGACTCCCATGAGACGGAGGAGACCACCACCACCTATTTACGAGAGATGGGCCGCTTCGATCTCCTCACTCCCGAAGAGGAAGCGAAATACAGTAAGACCATCAGGCAGGGCTTCGAATCGATTATCCAGGCGGTACGCGAGGATACCTCCGATGTCCGTGAGCTGAACCTGCTCAAGGAGCGTATCGATCTCTGGGAAAAGCGCGATCCCACCTTGAAACCGAAGAAGCAGCAGCTCAATCTGATGCGTTATAGCGTCAGTTCGGCCTCACAGAAATATACCTCTATTCGGGAGCTTTTCGAACTGCAGACCAAGATCGAGGCCTATAGCCGCTCGATCGAGGTGGCCAAGGATACCATGATCCGGGCCAATCTGCGTCTGGTGGTCTCCATTGCCAAGCGCTATATGCATCAGGGGCTGACGCTTGCCGATCTCATCCAGGAGGGAAACCTGGGTTTGATGCGGGCCGTTTTCCGTTTCGACTATACCAAAGGCAACAAATTTTCGACCTACGCCAGCTGGTGGATCAGGCAGGCGATAACCAGAGCCATTCTCGACAAAACCAGAACGATCAGGCTTCCCGTCCATTTTCTTGAGTTGCGGAGCCAGTTTTTCAAGGCGTTCTATGCCCTGTACAAGGAGCTTGGCCGGGAGCCCACCCCGCTGGAGATCTCCAAGGCGACCAGCCTGCCGATGGATAAGATTCTCTCAATCCTCGAGGCGTCCCGTGAGCCGATTTCCCTGGAAACCCCCGTGGGCGACGACGATTCGACTCTGGGCGATTTTCTCGAGAATCAGGAGTCGCAGTCGCCATATGATGCGGTCCAGAATCGAGAGTTGGCCGGCAGGGTCACCGAGATACTGTCGACATTGAGCGAGCGGGAGGAGAAAATCATCCGCCTGCGCTTCGGTATTGGCGAAAAGGCCGAATATACCCTTGAGGAGATCGGTAAACGGTTCAACGTCTCCCGGGAGCGGATCCGCCAGATTGAAAAGAAGGCGTTGAACCGTCTGCGTCATTCCAGTCGCCGGGATAAGCTGAAATTCTTTATCGACTGACCAGCATGGCTGGACCAGGTCACCTCAGCCACAACGACGACACCGCTGCGCTGGATGAAACTTTTCGGCACGACACCAGAGATTTCGTGCCGGGGCGGTGCATATACACCCAAGGATACATACGATGCGTCGAGCCGGGCGGTGGCCGCCCGTCCGGCTCAGCGTCCGGGCAGCCCGCGGAGGGTGGTGGGGCGCTGTCCTGTGGTCCGCGACGAAATGCCCGCTGAATGGCTCCTGCTGTCACCTCGCCTGCCGCGCTCCTCCTCCCGGTCCCTGCAGATTTTCGCTCCTGCCCTGTTTTGCCCTCCTGTTTTGCCCTCTTTTGGCGTTTCGAGCTGTCGGCAGGGCTGGACATTGGACATTACCGCTTTGGGTCAACGAGATGGATATGAGGAGAAGATGGCTGCTGAGTGCCCTGGTGCTGGTTGTGGTCGCCTTTGCCGTCGCCCGGGATGGTTGGGCTGACGAGAGCGGGAAAACGGCCGCGGCCGGTCTCGGTCATGGGGTGGTCGACCCCGATTCTGCCAGAATTGTCTATCGTGGCACGGAACGGCTCCGTTATACCATTTCCTACACCGGCGGCATCAAGCTTGGAGAACTCGAGATGCAGGTTCGGCCTCTGGCCGGTGTTAAACCGTTATTTGAGATCTCTGTCGTGGTGACGACAGCGGACAGCATTTTCGATGTGATCTATCCGGTGCGGGACATTCATCTCACCCGGGTAGCGGGTGCTGCGCGGCTGCCGGGCAGCTATGAGGCCTGGCTGCGGGAAGGGTATAACTACCGGGCGCACCGGCGAACGGAGTACGATCAACAGGCAGGGGTGATACGGAACTGGAAAAATGACAAGCCCTCGACCACCTATCAGGTTTCGGGGGTGGTGCATAACGAGTTCAGTGCCTTTCTCTGGAGCAGGATCATGGAATTTTCTCCGGCAACCTCTTTTCTGGTGCCAACCTTCGCCGACAAACGGCGATCGGAGGTGGAGGTCAGGGTCCTGAGCCGGGTTCGCTTGAAGAACACGGTGTTCGGGGCGGTCGAAACCTTCATGGTCTCCCCGGTTTTGCCGTTCCGAGGGCTCTATGACAAGCGGGGCCCCACCACTCTCTGGTATACCGATGATGAGTGCAGGGTACCGGTCCAGGTCCGCTCAGAGCTGAAAATCGGCTCGGTGACCGCGGCCCTGACGGCCTACGACAATCCGCTCTGCCGACGGTACGGCAAAGACCGCAAGGGGGGCAGGCAGTGACCAGCCTTGCCGGAAATCTGGAAGTTTGTAAATGAATGATGATGGACTCGTAAAAAACTAAAACCTGCACGTAAGATGGCTTTATATGAAACACATCAGCACGGCGATTTTTGTTACCGTGCCGAGGAGTTTCATGTTTCGTTGTGGCTGAGGCTACCTGGTCCAGCCATGCTGGTTAGTACAAAAGCCTGATATACAAGGCGCAGCGGGATCGGGCTTTTTACGACGCCATCAATGAATGGCATCAACTGAGTAGTCAAGGAGGATATGCGTGACGGAACCTATTATTACCACTGACTTTCCTGGTCTTACCCTGGTGCATCGAGGCAAGGTACGGGATATGTATGCGATACCAGGAGAGGATGACAGGCTGCTGATGGTCGCCACCGACCGTATTTCAGCCTACGACGTGATCATGGACCAGCCGATTCCCGGCAAGGGGGCGGTGTTGACCTCGCTGTCGTTGTTCTGGTTCGACCTGCTGGGGGATATCGTGGAAAATCACCTGATAACGGCTGATGTCGACCTGTACCCCCCAGCCTGTCGTCCCTATGCCGGGCAGCTCCGGGGGCGCTCCATGCTGGTCAAGAAAACCAGGCCGCTCGCGGTGGAATGCATCGTTCGCGGCTATATTTCCGGTTCGTTCTGGAATGCATACCAGAACAATCCCATAGTCTGCGGTTTTACCCTGCCCGGCGGGCTGCAGGAATCGGCCAGACTTCCCGAGCCGCTGTTTACCCCATCGACCAAGGCCGCTCTGGGTGATCATGATGAAAATATCTCTCTGGCTACCATGGAAGAGATGGTCGGGCCGGCCAGAACCAGGGAGATCGCCGATATTGCCGTTGCGCTCTACCAGCGGGCCGCCGACTATGCCCGTGAACGGGGGATCATCATCGCCGACACCAAATTTGAACTGGGTGAACTCGATGGTCGACTGATCCTGATCGACGAGGTGCTCACTCCAGACTCTTCCCGCTTCTGGCCGGAGGAGAGATATCGGCCCGGTCAAGGCCAGCCGAGCTTTGACAAGCAATATCTGCGGGACTATCTTTCTTCTCTGGACTGGGACAAGACCCCGCCGCCGCCGCCGCTGCCCCAGGAGATCGTGACCCGAACCAGGGAACGCTACCAGGAGGCGGTGGAACGGATTACCGGCAAATAGCGCCTTTGTGGCTGGGCGCTAGCCCAGGCAGTAGCGGAGGGTGTCGACCAGGTTGATGTCCTGGAAACTGTATCCTGCCTGCTGTAATTTTCCGGGTATCACCCGGCTGCTGGCCAGAAGCATCTCATCGGCCATCTCGCCGAAAATGAGACGCAGGACTGTGGCCGGGGCGGGAAGGAAAGCCGGACGGCGCAGTACGCTGGCCAGGCAGCGACTGAACTCCCTGTTACTGACGGGTACCGGCGAGACCACATTGACGGGGCCGCTGATTGCCGCATCGTGGATGCAGAAATCGACGATCTCCACCAGGTCACGGATCGATATCCAGCTCATGAACTGATCGCCGGCGCCGATACGACCACCCAGTCCGGCCCGAAAGGCCGGGAGCATCTTGTGCAGCGCTCCCCCATGGGGACTGAGCACCATGCCGAAACGGAGGTTGACCACCCGACAGCCCAGCTGACGGGCTTTGCCGGCTTCCTCTTCCCAGGCCTGGCAGACCTTGGCGAGGAAGGTCGCGCCGGCCGTGCTCCGTTCGGTCATCACCTCGTCGCCACGATTGCCGTAATATCCCACCGCCGAGGCGCAGATCACCGTCTCCGGTGGCCTTGGCAGTGAAGCGAGGCGACCGATGAGTTGGCGGGTACCCACGACCCGGCTCTCCATGATCCTCTGTTTGCGGGCAGTGGTCCATCTTCCCTGGGCGACATTCTCTCCGGCCAGATGGATTACCGTATCGAAGCCTTGCCCGTCGTCATCCGCGACAAAGGGCTCTTCGGGCCACATCCCGGAACCTGCCGCGCCGTCGCCGTGCCTGAGACAGTGCAGGGTCTGCCCTTTGCCATGGAGTGACTGCAGCAGAGCGGATCCGACCAACCCGGTCGCTCCCGTTATCAATGTTCTCACTGGTCTGCCCTCCTGGATGAGCACTGGTGGGGTGCCGGGTCTTCCGGTACCTGTGTCAGGTTCTCTTTTTACGGTTGTCCAACAGATGCCTTATAGCCAGGACTGGATGGTGAAAGACCATTCTGGGTCCAGCGTAACGCATCACCTCTCGAATCCGCTGCCGCATATGCGGGTTATAGCAGTGCACCGTACAATTGCCGCAGGTGGTCTTGTCCTGCTGGAAGGGACAGCGGGTCAGCCGTTTGTCGGCATAGCTCAGCAGTTCTTCGCAGTCTGCACACAGGCGCCCCCTGGTGCCGTGATGGGCCCGGCAGTAGATATGGAGCATTGCCGAAATCGTTGTCCGTTCCCGTCGAAGACGAGGGTGCTCAGTGGTGTTCATGGTCTTGCCGGCAGCGGTGGCGATCCAGCTGGTCGATGATTGCCTGGCACACCTCCTCCTGGGAACGGGCCGAGCAGTCTATGGTTATGTCACTGTAGCGGCTGTACAGCCGGTAGCGTTCGGCAAAGAGTTCCTGAAAGCTCTGCTCCGGTCTCTTGGCCAATCCCCTGGTCTGGTAGTTCTGGATCCGGGAGCAGAGACAGGGCAGGTCGGCGTCGAGAAAGACAATAATCCCATCTTCTCGCAGGTGGGCCATGGCTCTGTGGCTGTACGGGGCGCTGCCGCCGGTGGCGACGACGTGCTGACGGTGATCGATACCGATCAGCACCTCTTCCTCGATCCGTCGCAGGGCCATATAGTCACTGCTGTCGATAATCTCCTGCAGGGTCAATCCTTCCTGAAGCTGGATCAGCACATCGGTATCGACAAAATTTCTAGCCAATATCTTGGCAAGGATGATCCCCACGGTGCTCTTGCCGGAGCCGGGCATGCCGATGAGGACAATGTTCGATTTTTTGCTCAAATCTTCTGTCATCGCTGTGTCTTGGCAGAGAAGCATTCCACTTCTTGGTTTTTTCTACAAAATAACGCAATCTTCGCTACAGGCAAGTCCAGGTCGGCCAGCTGGTGGCCTGCGGGCATGTCCAGGACCGGGGTGTGGCCCGGGCAACAGGCATGGCGCCGCTCGTTCTGTCTGGCGATATCGACCCGTGTCCGGAGTGCGGATTTACCGGGAGGTGACGGGAAAGCCAGGGGAGAAACCGGCCGATTACTACCTCAATCGAACCCGGCTGTCATCTTGAAATGATGGGGGGGTGGCAAATTTGCCAACATTTGTAAAAATTCGTTGGCTGGCAATGGATTCCAGTGGATTTTGGTGGTATGCTAGGTGCTGTTACCCGGGCAGGAAGGGTACTCTGGCGTCACATCTTTTCTTCTGATTCCAACGTGAGGACCAAATTCATATCTTATGAGCGTGCTTTCAGGACTTACCGCGTGGTTTGATTCCACCAATATTCCGCAACAGGTATCCGAGGTCGACATTGTCGGACTCTTCACCAACCCCTGGTTTCTGGTGCCCTTTATCGCCTTGATGGTGTATCTGTTATATAAACAAAAGGTCAAAGACATCATCCTGGTCGTGATGATTCTCGCCATGTGGTGGGTCTCGGGCACCGAGTACATGCACACCCTGATTGTCAATGGTGAACTGCAGATCAGTAAGATTCTGCCGGTGCTTTTCGGCGGTGCCGCCGCCCTGGGGCTCGCCATTTATCTTCTCTTTGGCCGATCGGACTGAGCTCAGGAAATCATGCGTTTTCGCAATGGTATATTTATTCTGACCGAGGAGAGGTACTGCCCGCTCTACAACGTCGGCGAGGAACTGGTCATCGCAGAGGGCATTCTAACGCTGCCGGCGGCCAAGCCTGCCTGTATGTCTCTTGTCAGTGAACTGATTCGTCTGGCTGCAGAAGACGAGTCGTACGAACAGGTGCGGGGAGGGCGGCAACAGAAGAACAAGTTCGACTGCGGTGGCTGTACCGGCCTGATTCGCTTTGAGTTCAAGAAAGACAAGGGTTTCGAGACCCTGCAGATGAAACTGCTGGCGGCTTCGGAACGGAAGGAAAGGATCAGGAGCATGGCCCGTTTTGCCGGTTCGCTGCGCGACATCAAAGTGTTTGAGCCGCTCAAAGATGACGACCTGCTCGATCTGGCCACCCTGCTCAAGGTCAAGGAATACCCGTACGGTATGCCCATTCTTCAGCGCGGTGACCCGGGGACCAGCCTGTTTATTCTTCTTGGCGGCAAAGTCGAGGTTCTCGACGAGCAGGGTGTCGTTCTGGCGGAGCTTGGGGCGGGCGATATCTTCGGTGAGATGAGCCTGTTGTCGGGAGGGCGGGTGACCACGACCATTTATGCCGCCGAGCCCAGCCAGCTGGCGGTGATGGACCAGAAGGACTTTCGCCATGTACTGACCCGGTTTCCGGCCTTGCAGGTATTTTTCTATAAGCTTCTGGTCAGTCGAATAACGGCTATAAACCTGCAGCGGGCCGAGGAACTCGCTTCGGGAATGGTGGGGCAGATCGCTGACATACCTGTTGCCGAGTTGTGCCAGATGATCAATGGCAACCAGCGTAGCGGGGTGCTGACCATCGATGATGAGGGCAGCCGCGCCACCCTTGCCTTCAATGAGGGCGAGCTTGTCTTTGCCAGGGTGGATGAACTCGACGGCGAAGAGGCGTTTTTCCGGGTGTTGACCAAAAAAAGCGGGCGGTTCAAATTCTCCCAGGATTTGCCCGTAAAGTATAAAAAGAACAGTGTTATCGGTGGCTTCATGGGACTTATCATGGAAGGGATGAGGCGACTGGACATGGCGGCCGAGGGGTGATTGTGGTCAGGGAGCGGCGGCGTCCTTGTCGTTTTTCTTCTTTTCGTCTCATACCTGGCGCCCCGGACCTGCCGGCATGAGAGATCTGTGCTATGCGTCGAAGAGCCGTGAAACAGAAGGTGTTGGAGCTGCTGGCTGGCGATGACCTGCAGCAGATCAGAGCGAAGCTGGAGCTTTTGTCTGCGGTGGAGGTGATCAATCCGCTGTTTTCCGCGCTCTGCAGTGCAGATGAGCGGGTGAAATGGCATGCGGTCAGTGCCTTTGGCTGGACGGTTTCGGCCATTGCGGGCCAGGACATGGAGTCCGCCCGGGTCATCATGCGGCGTTTTCTCTGGAGTCTCAACGATGAGTCCGGCGGGATCGGCTGGGGCGCGGCCGAGGCCATGGCCGAGATCATGGCGGTGGATCAGCGGCTGGCGGAGGAATATCTGCACATGCTGGTCTCCTACACCAGAGAGGATGGCCCGGAGCTGTTCCAGGACGGCAACTATATCGAACTTCCGATGCTCCAGCGGGGGCTGCTCTGGGGGCTCGGCCGTCTCTGCGCTGTCCGGCCGGCGCTCTTGCAAGAGAAGAACATCGGTCCCGACCTGGCCTCGTATCTCGATTCAGCCGATGGTGTGGTCCGGGGTATGGCGTTGTGGGCTCTGACCAACCTGGGTGATGATCTGGCTGTTGGCAGAAGCGAAACGTTGTGCCATGATCAGACCGAACTCGCCATCTACTGGCAGGGAAGACAGACCACCCACACGGTGGCGGAACTTGCCCGAGACTATCGACAGTTGGTGCGCGGGCGATGATATCGACCGCAGGACTGCTTGCCGTCTCTTTTTGCCGAACGCCTTTTATCCGAAAATCGTCAGTACGGAAAACGCTGTTATCGCGCCAAGGAGTTTCATAACAGCGGAGCGGTGTCATCGTTGTGGCTGAGGCTCTCTGGTCCAGCTATGCTGGTTAGCTGAGTATGCCTGGCGGCATGGTTGGCACATGCTCTCCCCCCAGAAGATAGCCACCATCCAGGCGGAGGGTGGCCCCGGTCATAAAAGTCGCCTGACAGGCCAGAAAAAAGACCGTCTCCGCCACCTCTTCTGTGGTTCCGATCCGGCCCAGCAGGGTATGTTCGATGAGGGCCTGCCGTTGTTCGGCCTTCAGCGCCGTCCAGCCGCGAGTCTTGTCCCCGTGACGACCGCTCACCAGGCCGAGCATCAGCTCGTTGACCCGTACCTGGGGGGCTCCCTCCCGGGCCCAGGTCTCGGTCAGGGTCTGGATGGCCCGGTTGGCGGCGCTGTAGCCATCATTGAAAAAGCAGGCTGCCGGACCACTGCGACCACACAGGCCGGCAATCGAAGAGATATTCACCACTGCGCCGCGGGATTGACGGAGAAGGGGGAGCGTCGTGGTGAAGAGATTCCATTTGGCCTTGACGGTTGTGGCAAATTCCAGCTCCCACTGTTCGGCGTTGTGTGCCAACTGGTAGGAGCCGTGGACGACGGGCATGCCGCCCCGTTCGATGTTGTTGATCAGGACATCGATCCGGTGAAACCGCTCCCTGGCGCGGGTCAGCAGGTCCTGAACCGCGGAAAGGTCGCGCAGGTCGCAGCGGTGGCTCATGACCGAAACCCCGCTGTCGGCGAACTCCTCCTCCATCTCGATCACTGATTGCGGCCAGTCATACCAGGGCAATATCAGGTGGTAGCCGGCAGCGGCGAAGCGCCTGGCGATCTGCCGGCCAATGGCCCGGGAAGCTCCGGGGATGAGGGCTGTGGCGCCCTGAGGGGTGGGGGAGGCTGTCATCTGCATCTCTTATCAATCCTTTGACCTTGCAATGGGTGGCCATGTTCCGTACAGTCGGACATGCGTTCTCGATACACCAGCATGGCTGGGCCAGATCGACTCAGCCACAACGATGACACCGCTCCGCTGTTATGAAACTCCTCGGCGCGGTAACACAGCTTTCCGCACTGACGAGTTTCGGATAAACATCCTACGGCAAGACCTCATGCATTTCCGCACTTTTTTTCGTCCACTGACGGCGGCAGTCCTTTTTCTCCTCTTTTTTCTTCTCTTTGGCCAACTCGGCCTGGCCTGGAGTGGCGGGCCCTGCCTCTCTCCGGGCTGGCCTTCCGACAGGAGCGATCTCTCGCCGGACCCCGCCCTGGTTCGAGGTATCCTTGGCAATGGTCTGCGGTATGTGGTCATGGAAAATCATGAACCGGAAAACCGGGTTGGCGTCTATCTCTACGTACATACCGGCTCACTCAACGAAACCGAGGCACAGCGGGGAGTCGCTCATTTTCTCGAGCATATGCAGTTTAACGGCACCAGCCATTTTCCCCCCGGGGAGCTGGTGAAGTTCTTCCAGAACATCGGCATGAGTTTTGGCGGTGATACCAACGCCAGTACCGGCTACGACCAGACGGTCTACCGGCTGGATCTTCCTTTCGGCAGTGAGGAGTACCTGCGGAAAGGCTTCCTGGTGATGGCCGATTACGCCCGTGGCGCACTGCTGGCCGATGAGGAGGTCGATCGGGAACGGGGAGTGATTCTGGCCGAGAAAAGAACTCGGGATTCTGCCGGATACCGGCAAATGGTGGCGGCGAACAGGTTCAAATATCGGGGCACCTTGCTGCCCGAGCGGGAGGTTATCGGCCGGGATGCGGTGTTGGAGACCGCCGATGGCGCCCTGTTGCGCAGCTATTACGATGCCTGGTACCGACCAGACAACATGATGCTGGTTGTAGTGGGCGATCTGGCGGTGGAACATACCGTCACTCTGATCAAGGAGATGTTCGGTCCGCTGCGCGGCGAGGGGGGCTGGCCGACTTGTCCGGATATCGGTGAAGTGGCATCGACTGGTCTGAGGGCCTTCTTCTACCGTGAACCGGATCTGGGCCGGACCACGGTGGCTATCGAATCGATCAGAAACGACACTCCGGGGGACGATTCGCTTCTACAGCAACGGTGGGACCTTCACCGTTATGCCTCGATTCTGCTCTTGAACAATCGGCTCGACAGGATCAAAGAGGAGCCGGGTGGCGTCTTTACCCAGGCAGGGTATTATTCCGGCAGTTTTCTGGGACGAATCCACTCTGCGACCATCATGGCCACGACCGGCAACACCAGCTGGCAGGAGATACTGGCAGAGCTTGACTCAGTTCTTCGCCAGGCCCTGGTCCATGGCGCCCAGGAGGCTGAGCTGGCGCGGATAAAAAAGGACATCCTCGCCTCGCTCAACACCGCGGTTCTCACCGTAAAAAATCGTGATTCACAGCAGTTGGCAGCGGAGATCATCCGCCAATTCAATGACAACAGGGTGTTTCTCGCCCCCGAAGAGGAGCGCGATCTCTTCACGCCCATGGTCGAGGCGATGACGCTGGCCGATATCGATGCGGCCTTACGGGCCGACTGGCCGGCGGGCAACAGGGTGATCACCGTCAGCGGGGATGTGCAGATCGATGGTCCCCAACCCGAGCGGCAAATTCTTGCAAGTTATGCGACCGATACAGGGCGTCCGGTTGCGCCGTACCGGCAGCAGCTGAGCGGAACCTTTCCGTACCTGGCCCCGGCCAAAAAAAGTGGCGAGCGGGAACCGCGGGTCGAAATGCTGCCGGAAATATCGGCGGAGCGCCTTGAATTGGCAAATGACATCACTGTCTTGATGAAATCGACGCTTTTTGAGAAAAACACCGTGCGACTGGTCGTACAGGTCGGCCTGGGCAAAATCTCGGAACCGGTCCCGGGGCTTGCGCTTCTGGCTGGCCCGGTGGTCAATGATTCCGGCACCGCGCGTTTTTCGGCGACAGAGCTTACCGATTTTCTGGCCGGTTCAACCGTCAAGGTGAATTTCGCCGTCGACGAGGAGAGCTTTAACTATTCTGGCAAGGCTGTCACCGCCGAGGCGGAGCTGATGTTCCAGCTGGTCTATCACCTGCTCGTCGATCCCGGTCTGCGAAAGCAGAGTTGGGACCGGACCATGGACAGACTCCAGCAGATGTACGACACCATGGCCAGCGACGTCGGGGGACCGATGCGGACAACTGTCCCGCGTTTTCTGGCCGGCGGCGACCCACGGGTCGGCCTGCCGCCCTGGACCGAGGTAAAGAAGCTGCGAGTCGACCAGTTACATAACTGGCTGTTGCCGCAGATAGCCAACGGGCCGATAGAGGTGGCCATCGTCGGTGATTTTGCTCTCGACACCATGAAGGGGCTGGTGAAAAAATATTTTGGTAGTCTGGACAAACGTGCCAGCGAGAGGCCAGGGTATTCAACCCTGCACTTTCCCAAAGGCGAGAAGATGACTGTCGAGGTGCCCACCAAGGTGGCGAAATCCATTGTGATGGTTGCCTGGCCCACTGCGGATTTCTGGGATATCCAGCGGACCAGGCGCCTGCAACTCCTCGCCGATATCTTTGCGGAACGGCTGCGCCAGGTCATCCGGGAAAAACTGGGGGCGAGCTATAGTCCGACCGTGTTCAGCGCCCCCAGCAGGGTCTATCGACAGTATGGCCGGCTGCAGGCGCAGGTGGTGGTGGAACCGGGGCGGGAGCGGGAGATAGCCGCTGAAATAGCCAGAATCGCTCGGACCCTGCACGATGGCGATATCTCCGAGGACGAGTTGGAGCGGGCGCGACGGCCGGTGATGACCCAACTCGATGAAGCTGTCAAGACCAATGGCTATTGGCTCAACTCGGTGCTGGTCGACGCCGTACCTCATCCCGAGCAGCTGCTCTGGCCCCGGACCATGCGTGAGGATATTTCGGCGATAACCGTCGAGCAGATGAAGGCGCTGGCCAGCCGATATCTCGTGGCGGAAAATATGGCGGTGGCGACAGTACGACCAAAAGCCGAAGAAAAAGAAGAGAAGACGATCAGCCAATAACCCACAGGGCGAGATTTTCGGTCTGCAGGATGGTCCGTTTGGAGACCCCGCCGAAGATCGATTTGACCTCGTCCTGCGGACGCCTGCCGATGACGATGGTGCCGCAGCCGTGCTTCTTGGCACTGCGGATGATGGCGCTGCTCTCCTCGATGGCCATCGGTTCCGGCAGGGTGACTATGGCCTCTCTGACGATGCCGGCTTCGACGAGGAGATCGGTTGGCCCGGAAAACATGCAACCCGTGCCCGAAAGATGGCTGTCGCACCACTGTTTGCCCCAGCGGTCATAGAAATGTTCTGGCCGGCACACCGGTGGCGAAGAGAGGAGGTTGCGGACGTGAAAGAGGAAAAACCTCGCATCGGCTCGACCACTGAAGATGTGCGCCAGGTGATCGATGGCCATCAGCGAGTTGGCGGTACCGTCCACCGGCACCAGAAACCTGTTGGATTCGATAGTCCCGTCGATCACCCACAGGGGGATCGAGCGGCAGCTGTCGAACAGGGCCGAGGAGACCGAGCCGAGCAGCAGACCGCCGACGATACCCACTCCCCGCCGGGCGACGACGATGGCATCCACCAGTTGCTGATTGCCGAACTGGTGGATCATTCTGGCGGTGTTGTCACCAGTCTGGACACAGAGCTTGATTCTTTGCTCGACAATGCCAAACCGTACAAGCTTTTGCCTGGCCCGTTCCAGTAGTATTTCACCTTTTTGCAATCGCTGTGATACGGGTTGATCGGGGGTCAAGCTGTGCCGCTGGTCTTCTGGCCTGGGGAAGGCGGCAGTGGCGCCGGTGACGCAGTGATAGAGGGTAAGCTCCACCTCGTCTCGGCCTGCGAACAGGTGGGCGACATAGGACAATGCCTCAGAGCTTGTCGGTGAATCGCTCAGACATACCAGGATCTGCTTCTTCATCGGTGTCACCCCGTTCTCTGTGCCGTCGGCTGTGCTGACGAGACCGACGTCAAGGACCGTCCGTCGTCGGGGACGTGGAGCTCTTCTTTTTATCCGAAAATCGCCAGTGCGGAAAGTCCTTTACCGGGGCGACGATTTTCATGTTGCGTTATGGCTGAAGCGCTATGGTCCAGCCATGCTGGTTAGAAAAACCACCATCTCCCTTCAGTATGCCGGGCGGCGAACGGGGCGTCAATTGTCAATTGCACAGGTTGTTCTGGCCAGAGGGAAGCCGTTTGGCATGGGAAGGCGCCGGCAGCGCCGCAGGCCGGGAGGGACCGCTGCCGCCGGCGAGGTTTACGGCAGCGGCGGGGCGCGGTCATCTCGTCTGGGTCAGCATTGCGGTGCGATGTTTCCGGACGAGGATGGTGGAAAAGTAATGGGGATTGTCAGGGATGGACGAGAGGTTGGTGATAATGCGCTGATCGACCATTCCCGCCTTTTCGATATAGACCGCGTTTTCGGCAAGTCCCGTTTCGACGAGCAGCCTGCAGATCTTGTCCATGACCCGATGCACCTTCATCAGCACCACCGCGTCGAACTCCTTGAGCGCCTTTTTGATCTTTTCTTCAGAGAAGGTGGCCGGCACCACGGCCAGCATATCGTCCCCAAGGCAGACAGGGGTCTGGATCGTGGCGGAACAGCTGCTCATCGCGGAGATGCCGGAGATAAATTGAACCCGAATATCCGGACGCATGGGCAGCAGAGTGGCGTACAGGTAGTAGCCGGTGGAGTAAATGGCCGGATCGCCCAGGGTGGGAAAGGCGAGGTCCAGGCCGGAATCGAGCATTTCCAGGACCTTGGCCGCGGTAGCCCGCCATTCGGTCTCCACCTCGAGCAGGGGCCGTTCGCCAAGTTTTATTTTCTTCATCGGAAAATAGACTTCGTGGACCTGCTTACCGCTGAGATCAACCGCCTGTTCGATGATCGAAAGCGCGGTGGATCTGCCATTTTTCGACGCCTTGGGGGCGATGACGACCGGACAGTGCTCGATCGCCTTCAGGGCTTTGACGGTGAGGAGTTCCGGGTCACCCGGACCGGTGCCGATGATATAGAGTGTCGATTGCATGCTGTTTGTCATTTAAGGCTCTGGGGTTGAGGTGGAGTTGACTCTGGCTTGCTGGGGAGCCGCTGCTGGAGCATTTTTATAGAGGCAGGAGTGAATCTGTTCTATTCCGGTGAGAAGACGCATGGTGGGCCTGGAGACGAGTTCCTCTTCGATGAGGCAGACCGCATGATTTCGCACCGCTTTGATAAGTTGAAAACCCGGTTCGTGGTAGATATCTGCACGACCAATCCTGTTCATCCGGCCGACCTGGCTGAGAAACACATCGATTGCCGCGGCTTTTGCCAACAGCCTCTCTTTGCCGTAGGGGGCGATGTTGCTGTCGTTTCTCCCTGTCGCGTCCGTGGCGATATTTCTGCCGCCGCCGGCGGTGAGGGCAAAGATGGTAATGGCCTGGGGATCGAAGGTCTTCATCTTGGCATGAATCGATTCGAAATAGACCTGCGGTCGTTTATCTTCCGGGGGTAACCGCTTTTTAAGATCGTCTACCGTCTCGGTGAATTTTTTGACCATTTGCGCCGCACGTTCCTCCTGGCCGCAGATCTTGCCCAGGGTGTGCCAGTAGGCGAACATTCCTTCGATGCTGGTCGGCTGCAGGGAGACGACCTGAATGCCTGTGGCCCGTAACTTGTCGATGAGCTGCGGCTGCGAGCGGGAAATCATCGGCCGGATCAGGAGCAGATCCGGGCGGGCCGCCAGGAATTTTTCGGCATTGTCCCGATAGCTGAAACGCGGCTTGCCGGCCACCTCTGGGGGATAGTCGTCACCGGTGCCGATACCGATCATCTCCTCGTTACAGCCCATGGCGGCGAGATTTTCGGTATGGGCGGGGTAGAGCGAAATGATGCGGGAAAATGGTTTGGTGAAGTTCAGGCTCTGACCTTCATCGTCGACGATGGTCTGGGCCTGGGCGATGGCCGCCAGGGTGATCACCATGACGAGGGAGACGAACAGGTCTGGCAGCAGGCGTCCTTTTCCCCCAAGATCGCCGGTGGAGAAAGCGCTGCCATTGCGCCGAAGAGTGTTGTGTTCCGCTGCGGCAGAGGCGCTATGGTCCAGCTGTGCTGGTTTAGGTTGAGATCGTGACATGAGGATAACCATAACGGATATGGGGGGGACGTCCCGCCTGGTGGACCACCTCCGCCTCGACGGAGAAGATCTGTCGTAACAGCTCGGCGGTCAACAGTTCGTCCACTTTACCGGTTGCGGCGACCGAACCCTGGTGCATCACAATCAACTCGTCGCAGAAGGCGGCGGCCAGGTCGAGGTCATGGATGGCGGCGATGACCATGGTGCCCTCCCCGGTAACCTTGTGGCGCAGGGCCTGCATGATGTCGATTGCATGACGGACATCGAGGCTGGCGGTGGCCTCGTCGAGTACCATGATGCCGGTATGCTGGGCGAGCGCCCGGGCGACAATGACCCGCTGGCGCTCACCGCCGGACAGCTGGGTTACGCAACGGTGCTGCAGATGCTCGATGTCAAGGGTGGCCAGAGCCCTCCGCACATGCTGGAGATCTTCCTTGCGCGGTGCCTGAAAGCGGCCGATATAGGGATGGCGGCCCATCATCACCACCTCCTCCACCGTATATTCAAAATCCATGGTGTTGGCCTGGGGCACAAACGAGAGCTGCCTGGCCAATTCGACCTTGGCATAGGTGTGAACCGAACGTCCCCGAAGTTTCACCTCACCGGAGCTGGGTACTCTGGTCCCGGTAAAGAGGTTGATAAGGGTTGTCTTGCCACTGCCGTTTGGGCCGATCAGGCCATAGAATCGGTGGTGGTGCAGCTGCAGGTTGATGTCGACCAGACAGGGGTGGTTGCGATAGGCGTAGCTGCAGTTCTTGAGCTCGTAGGCTCTATCCGCCGGATCAGTTGCCATTTCTGCCTCCGATCTGTCTCTTACGGAAGATATAGCAGAAACAGGGCCCGCCGATCAGCGCGGTCAGTACCCCGATGGGGATTTCGTGGGGCAGAATCGCCCTGGTGATGGTGTCGGCCAGCAGCAGCAGGATCGCTCCTGCCAGAAAGGACGACGGCAGCAGCCTCCTGTTGTCGGGACCGACGAGCATTCTCAGCATATGTGGGACGATGAGCCCGATAAAGCCGATGACTCCGGATACCGCAACGCAGATGGCGGTGATGAGCGAGGCGCAGACCAGGAGCTGTTTACGGAGGGCGGCGGTATCGATACCGAGGGTGTCGGCGGTGGAGGTGCCAAGGGCCATGATGTTGAGATCGCGGGCGTAATAGCAGCAATAGAGCACGCCGGGGGCAAGAATCGCCACCAGCAGCAGGACATCGTGCCACGATTTGCCGGTAAAGCTGCCCATCAACCAGAAGATGATCACATTGACCTCTTCGTCGGCCATGTATTTCATGAAGCCGATGGCGGCCGAGAGGATGGCGGCGACAATGACTCCGGAAAGAATCAGGGTATTGGAAGAGAGCCGGGCATCGCCGGCCGACAGGGCAAAAACCGCGGCCAGGGTGGCGAGGGCGCCGATGAAGGCGAACAGCGGCACCGCCACGGACAGTGGTACGATAAGGCCGAAAATCGCGAGGAGAAAAGCGGCGGAGGCGCCAAAGGCCGCTCCCGAGGAGATCCCCAGGGTGTAGGGATCGGCCAGGGGGTTGAGGAGAATTGCCTGGAACACCCCTCCGGCCACGGCCAGGCCGCCGCCAACGAGCGCGGCGGTGAGAATCCTTGGTAGTCGCACATCGACAATGATGGTGGAAAAGGTCTGATCGACCTGCTCGAGAGAGGGACTATGAACGAGTTGCGCTACAATTGTCTTGACCACTGCCACGGCCGGGATACTGATATAACCCATACCGGTGGTGACAATGACACTGGCCAGCAGAACGGTGCAGAGCGAGCCGAATAACAGGGTGGAATTGCCGCGCCTCATGATGCCGATACCATGTCGCTCCATGGTTGCCTGGGTAAAAAAATTCCCGCAGGCGGTAAATAAAAAATCCCGGACCACATATTCAGTGATCCGGGATATCCCTGGTTATCCAAAATCGTTAAGCCATACGGATCCGTCCACGACCGGCATGGCTGCATTTTCAGGCAGGTCTTCTGACTCCCGGTTCATCCTCCTCCCGAGCCTTCCCACCCGAATGGGCAGTGGCATATGATCGGGATTCGTCTCCGGTTACAGCGGCGGGCCCGTCTTCGATTTGCACGAAGTTCCCTTTTGGCGCCTTGCCCATGGCTGGCATAAACGGCGCGACCTGAAAAACGTAGCTCACTGGATACCTCAGAAGAGAGGTGGTTGTCAAGTGGCAAAAAATGACCTGCCGTAGTAGCGTGGCCGGCCAGAACGCCTGGGATCTGACAAATACTCTGTGTTGGTACGGATATGGTTGCCGCCACCGGCGCGCCTTCTCCTTTCCGGCCTGGTCGCTGTCATTACAGGGTCCAGTAATAGTAGACAACTCCGATCACCGTAAGGCTGATGATCCGGAAGGCCTGACTGTAGACGATGAGCTGGGCGGCCATCGCCGGTTTGAAGATCCCGGCGTAGTAAGGAAACTGGTGACGTACGGCCCTCAGTGGCGACGAAAGGATGTTGCCGACCAACAGCGCCAGGATGATCTCCCGCTCTGACATCGCTCCCTGCTGGAGCAGCGCACCGGCCGCGGCAACGCCGGCGGTCAGTTCCGCCGCCAGATGAAAGGTGATGATCCCCATGGATTGCGGCGAGAGCCAGGGCACGGCTTTTAGGTATTGGGCGGCAAACAGCTCGAGCTGACTGAAGAGACCGAGCTGGTGCATGATGAAGATGAATATATAGATCGGCACCGTATAGGTAATGATCTTTCTGATCCTGCGCTTGAAGCGTTTCCAGCTCTTTTGCCAGGCCCCCTGCCAGTCGATACCTCTTTGTTGTGGCTCCTGGGATTGCCGCTGTTGGGCGGTAACCGGCCGGGGCAGGATGCATTTGCCGATGAGGACGATGGAGAGGGTGCGGAGAATCGCCGCGACAACCGTCATCCCCACATAAACAAACGCCGCCGCATGGATGAGCGGAGCGGTGATGAAGAGGATCGTCGGCAGATGGGTGAAATAGGTGGGGAGGCTGTTGAACAGGTTGGCGATGACCAGTTCACGCCGGCTCATCCGCTTCTGGTCGTAGGCCTCGGCCAGCATGGTGTTGGCAGCCAGACCGGAAAAAATGGCCATGGAAAAGGAGGCGCTGGTGGTTTCCGACATGTTGCCCAGCCGGGCCAGCGGCCGGGCCAGCAGAGCGATCCAGCGGGTCCAGTTCAGGGCCTCGATAAAGTTCGCCACCAGCAGGCCAAGCGACATATACACCAAGAGCCGGGCCAGCGGCCAGAACAGTTGCTCCCAGAGCATGGTGGCAAATTGCGGTGAAAAATCCATAAAGTAGAAGATGTCGTGTAATAAAGCTCTTGCCTGAGCAAGCACCCTGTCGCCATCGCTGATGGCGCGGCTGCCTCGCGATTGTCTGGGCACATCATGCTGTCGCAGTGGGGATGGCCGACACGGCTATCCCAGCCGCTTGGACGGCCCAGCCTGGCTTTATAGCCTGTTACAGTGCCGGTTGCAAGAGGGTATAGGCATAGAGGTGGTGCGGGTCGTTCATCAATATGACGCTGTCAAAGCGTTTTTTCAGCTGGCGATACAGGGTGTGTGGTCCCGCGGAGTCGAGCAGCTGGGGGAAGAGCAGGGTGGTACAGGCTGAAAGATCCTCCAGGAACTCTTGGCCAAGAGAACGTTCCTGGAAGATGTAAACCGGGGTGTAGCGCGTAACCCCGGCCAGTCTGGCTGCGGCGGCAATGGCGTCGTCAAGCGAGCCGAGCTGATCCACCAGCCCCAGGGCCATGGCCTGTTTGCCGGCAAAAACCCGGCCTTCGGCAATGGAAGAGAGTCGTGTTCTGTCGATCTTCCGGCCCTTCTCGACGATGGTGAGAAAATGGTCGTAGCCGTTGTCAAGAGTCTGCTGAATGGCATCCTGCAGCTCTGGATTCAAGGGCTGGGCCAGGTTGATGCCGGCGGCAAACTTCGTGGTCCCCACCCCGTCGCTGTAGATGCCGAGGTTGGCAAGTGACTTCTCGAAGGTCGGCACCGCTCCGAAAATGCCGATCGAGCCGGTAATGGTGACCGGCGAGGCCCAGATCTGATCACTGTTGGCCGATATCCAGTAACCTCCCGAGGCGGTAACGCTGCCCATGGAGATCACCACGATCTTCCCGGATTTTCTCAATTCGAGAATTTCCTGGCGGATGATTTCCGAGGCAAAGGCGGAGCCGCCGCCAGAATTGATGCGGAGGACGACGCCCCGGATATCTGGAGCGTTACGTGCTTTTTGCAGCTGTTTGCCCAGGGAGTCGCTGCCGATCACCCCGATCGGCTGATCTCCCCCGAGGATCTTCCCTTCGGCGACGATGATGCCGATTTTCGGCAGGGTGTCGTCGGCATCGGTTGTATACGATGGGGTTATCGTGGCCAGATAGTCGCTGGTGCTGACAAAGACCGGGTCTCGCCCGTCATTCTGGGCTCTGAGAAAGCTGTACACGCCCTGGTGGGTCAGGATACGGTCGACCAGACGGCTGTTGCGTGCCAGTTGGGCCGTATCCCCCCCCGCCGCGGCGAGGTTGGTGTTGATATCGTCGATATAAGCGGTTATCGCCTGGTTGGAAAGTTGCCGCTGTGTCGCGATGTCATGTACAAAGGTGTTCCATAGTGCAGCCAGCCACTCCATATTCTGCCCTCGGGCCTCAGGAGACATCGAGGTCCGTGCTATGGGCTCTATCGCCGACTTGTAGGCGCCGACCCTGAAGATATGGTAGTTGACCTGCAGCTTCTCCAGGGCGTCCTTGAAGTAGAGAGGATAGACGCCAAAGCCATGCAGTTCCACCCCGCCCATGGGGTTGGTGATGATCGTGTCGGCATAGGCGGCGAGATAGTACTGTTTCTGGGTGTAGAAGTCTTCGGCGGCATAGACCTTTTTCCCCTTCTGCCGGAAGGCGGTCAGCTCTTTGCCAATGGCTCGCATCTGGTCAAAGCCGATAGCGCCGAGATCGTGGAGATCGAGGAGGATGGCGCGGATGGCCGGATCGGTCGCGCCATGGTGAATGACATCGAGGATATCCTGCAGGACCGTATACGGCTCGGATTCACTCAGGTCGAGGGCTTTCGCCAGAACGCGTTGCAGCGGCGGGGTGCGGCGGCGCTCTTCGACGATATCGCCGGCCAGGGTCAGCTTGAGGATACCGTTAGAGGGGATGGTGGGCGGACCTGAAACGAAGGAGGCGACAACCAGCAGGGCGATGACGGCCAGCAGAACCGTATTGAAGATGAAGTTACGCAGAGAACTGATAATGCGGCCGGCATGTCTGAGGATGTTGAAAATAGAGAAAACCAGATCTTTCATGAGGTGTGCTTGGCCCGGTTGGCAAAAACGTCATCTGGAGATTTCAGATGGCGATTTTAGCGCAAATGGCTCCTTGATTCTGTGACGCTGTCGGCCGGCGGTCTCTCGTCCTGTACGCTGCTACCTCGTGCCCATCCAGAAACGGCTCTTTTGCCCTAACCAGCATGGCTGGACCAGATAGCCTCAGCCACAACGAACCATGAAACTCCTCGGCGCGGTGACAGAGCGTTCCGCACTGGCGAGTTTCATATAAACTCTTCGTTGTGTTCGAAATTTTATCCTCGGAATATCGCTTATATGCCTGTGGTAAAATTTCTCTCACGCCTCGATTTAGGCCAAAATATCTCGTTTCTGGACGGACACTACCTCGGGGAGATCTCGACACGCAGGTGTGTCTGGCGGGATGCCGGCGACCATGATCTCTGATGGTACTCATTTTATCACCTTTCGACAAGTCGATCGTTCTGTGATCGACCGGGCCGTGATGCCGGCCGATCCGCCTTTCGCCGCGTCTCACCAGTGCACCAGTCCCTCGGTGGGAAAGGGCAGAACCAGCTGGATCGGCCTGCTGTCCCGTTGAAAGAGGCTGGCGACGGTGAGGCCCAGTAAGCGGACCTTTTTCCGGCCGATCTCCGTGGCGGCGATAAGGCGCGGCAGGCAGTTGAGAATGTCTGTACAGGTGAAGATGGGGGATTTCAAAGTCGTCGATCGTGTTATGGTGGTGAAATCGTGATATCTGACCTTGAGCGTCAGGGAGTAACCGCCGAAATTGCGTCGAATCAGGCTGGTGGCCACCGAATTTGCCTGCTCGATGAGGATTTCCCGGATATACTGGGTGTCGAGGGTGTCTTCGGCGAGTGTCGTCTCAGAGCCGATGGATTTGCGGACGGTCGATTGCCGCACGGGCCGGTCATCCTCCCCCCGGCAGATATCGTAAAAGAAATGGCCTGATTTGCCAAAGTGAAAGACGAGATCCTCGCGGCTGAAACGCCGGAGGTCGGCGCCGTTTTTGACCCCGATGCGCTCCATTTTCTTCTCGGTTGCGGCGCCGACGCCATAGAATTTGCCGATGGGCAGCCTGGAAAGAAAGGCGATAGCCTGGGCTGGTGGAATGACCGTGAGACCGTTTGGTTTGTGCAGATCGGTGGCGACCTTGGCCAGAAACTTGTTGCAGGATACCCCGGCCGAGGCGGTGAGCCCGGTGCGTGCCAGAATATCGGCGCGAATCCGATCGGCCAGAACGGAGGCCGACGGTTCGTCGCAATGATTGATGGTGAGATCGAGAAAGGCCTCGTCCACCGACAGAGGCTCGATGATATCGGTATAGTCATGGAAGATATCCATGATCCGGGCAGAGAGTTCGCGGTAGCGCGACATCCGGGGGCGGATGAAGATAGCCTGGGGACAGAGGCGGGCGGCCCTGCCGGCGGCCATGGCCGAGTGTATGCCAAAACGCCTGGCCTCATACGAGCAGGCCGCGACCACCCCGCGGCTCTCTGGCGAACCCCCGACGATCACCGGCCGGCCGCGGAGGGCAGGGTTGTCGAGTTGTTCGACCGAGGCGAAAAAGGCGTCCATGTCGATATGGACAATTTTTCTGGCACGTTGCATGGTGGAGAAGGCCTTGTCAAAGGGGGCGTCTGGTGATTTTATCCGAAAATCGCCGACAAGGAGTCGTTGGCACTTCCTCGGGAGTTTCATGGTTCGTTGTGGCTGAGGCTGCCTGGTCCAGCCATGCTGGTTTATATGAAACTCATCAGCACGGAAAGCTCTGTCACCGCGTCGAGGAGTTTCATAGTTCGTTATGGCTGAGGCTGCCTGGTCCAGCCATGCTGGTGAGTGTCCGTCCAGAAACGGGAAGGTTGCCATAGAGACAGGCTCAGCAATGACTGTACAGAAGAAAAGAAAGGTAGAGAAGAGAAAAACGAGACCATCACTGTCTGGGAGCACAGTATATCATGGATAAACAAACGGCCATCGCCACCAATCGCCTCTTTCAGGGACTGCCGGCCGAGGAGCTGACGCAGATTGAACGAATTGTGATCGAAAAAAAATATGGCCGGGGCGAGTCGATTTTTTTTGAAGGTGATGCCGGCAACGGCTTTTATCTGGTCATGGAAGGGCGGGTAAAGATTTTCAAGATGTCTCTGCAGGGCAAGGAGCAGATAC
Source organism: Desulfopila sp. (assembly GCA_047973425.1). GTDB lineage: Bacteria > Desulfobacterota > Desulfobulbia > Desulfobulbales > Desulfocapsaceae > Desulfopila. Next base: position 3,226 of record JBKEBZ010000033.1, on the reverse strand, counting down.
TCCACATTTTCGGTGAGGGCGAGCCTTTCGGTGAGGTGCCGGTTTTCCATGGTAAACCATTTCCGGCCACCGCCGAAGCGTTGTCGGCCACCCGGGTCCTCTTTTTTCCGCGTAACGACTTTGTCCAGATTGTCACCCAATCGCCATCCATTGCCTTGAACATGCTGGCGGTGCTCTCCATGCGGCTCAGAAGGTTCACCTCTCAAATCGAATCGTTGTCGTTAAAAGAGGTTCCGGCCCGACTGGCCTCGTACCTGCTCTATCTTGCTGACGAACAGGGCAATGCCGAGACGGTCGAACTCGAGATATCGAAAGGACAGCTGGCCAGTCTGTTGGGAACCATCCCCGAGACCCTGTCACGGATTTTCGCCAAGATGACAGAGGAAGGCCTGATCGAGGTGCAGGGCCGGACCATTCATCTTCGTGACCGGGAAAGCCTGGCCGAACGGTAATAAGCAGGAAAGGTCCATGGCGACTGTCCCGCACACTGGCCACCCATTCGGGCATGACCAATCAATGGCTCAAGGAGCAAGGGATGATTTCTGGCAAAGATCTGTGGGTAAACATCCATTACCCGGCTACGGCTCGGTAGCCTCTGGGAACCGCCTGGTGCGGACCCGCATGCCAGGTGGTGTGGGGGCTGGGGGAGAGATTCCCCCGGCTACCCGATTGGGCTGCACCTATTTGCTCTGTGGTAGCGCTTTCAGAGTTGCAGGCCGCGGATACGCCGCCCAGCCCATCAGGGTCTGTTCCGTGGTTGGGCCATTGGTTTGTAACCACCTGCCTATAGTTTGTGCTGCACCATCGCCATAAGCGCGACGGGAATAAACAACGATCAAGCCCGTGCCGTCGACTAGTATCAAACGCGCAAATGCCGTTTCCATGACGGCAGGCGCGCGCAGGATTGCGACGATCAAATGCTCTGCGGGCTGCTCCTTGGTGCGTGGTTTTGAATCTGTCCGAAGGATCTTTCCTGATCGCTGATAGTTGGCAAGAACGGCATTGGCTAGGTTGGCAAGTTGGTCACCATCCTTAACGTTGGGGTGAACATTAAGGGTGATCAGTTCTTCCCATTTACCGAGATCGGTTTGTCCCTCAGGCGTGAACTCGTGCTGATTGTCTTTCGACCACCGATGGACGAAAGAACGATCACCGAAAGAAACAACTAGAGGCCGAGCATCCGCTCCGACGACCGTAACCGTCGCGCTACATAGGGTAGCCACAAGAAAGGCACGAAACACTCTGATCATGGTTTCTCCGGGCAGTGACGCTCTCAGTGCAGCCCAACAAGTCATTAGTTTGTTTCTCTTGTATCTCATTTCAGGTGACGCTGGTAGAATTGGGGTAGAATTGGGGACACTCCCCGGTTTTCTTTGGCCTTCCCGGCTTTCTCGGCCTCAAATTCGTTTTCAACCGATATTCCATATCATCGATAAATTTCTCCGATCCAAATGGGCGGCCGGTACGGGTCGCATTGCGTAGCTTATTTTCCGTTTCTTCATCGCTCTTTAGAATGAATTCGGCGTAGCTGGCTTTGGCGGCTTCTTCTAACCAGGAAGGTTCCTGCAAAAGATCATCCGGTGCCGATGTCAGGTGAGCTTTAGCGCTGGACCAGTCATAATCCTCTGCATGCGCCACAAGCCCTGCTTTGATCGGGTTGCACTCAATGTAACGTGTCACACTCCAAAGATATTCATCACTCTCAACGATACATGAGAAGAATCGATTCTGCCAGATGCGACCGCTCTGATTCAGCTTGTGGTTGAGGTATTGAGTATAGATCTGATGTGTCAGACCGACGCCACGAGCCAGGGAGTCTTCTCTCTCCGGTACGGCCAGCAGATGAACGTGGTTATCCATCAGACAGTAGGCCCAGATGCGCAGGTCAAATCCTTTGCTGTACTTGAGGAGCAGTTGCAGAGAGGTCTGCCTGTCCTGATCGTCAAAAAAGACGACAGCACGGTATTGCCACGCTGGATGACATGGTGAGGATATCCGGGAGCAACGATGCGAGCGATTCTAGTACACAGTACAGTTTAATAATTCGGATATAACCGTTTTAGTTTGATGCGAGCGTCAACTGTTTTGAAATGCCAGTCGACCTTCTTTTGTCGGTTGTTCCTGTCGTCATTCCAGGCCATCACTTTGGCTCGCATTTTTTCAATGCAATCGATTCGAACTGAAAGGCACTGTCGTTTTAACACACTGAGCTCAATCTCTGCGATGTTGAGCCAACTGCCATGTTTCGGCGTGTAATGTATTTCCAATCGATTCGCCAAATATCTTGCCTCTTCGGGAGGAAAGGCCATGTATAACGAGGCTGTCGTATGCGTATTGAGATTGTCCATTACCAGAACGACCTTCTCGGCATCTCGATAACGTTCTTCAAGCATTTCCCTGATGAAATAGGCCCAATCAATCTGGGTTCGATGCTCGGTTATTTTTACCTTTCGCTTCCCTCCAAGCGGCTCCACTTCCATAAATATGTTGGCTACTCCATTGCGAACGTATTCATCGTCCACCAGGACGGGATGACCTGGTGCTGCAGGAATAGGTTGTTGCACTTCCCCGATCAATTGCACACTCGATTCGTCCATGCACACCACTGGAAATTTTGGATCGTACATGCGGGCATAAACTTCAAGAACATCTTCCATTGCCGCTACAAAGCTTGCATTTTCGTCCGGCGGGATTTTCCAGTATTTGCTTTGGTGAGGCTTAAGTTCATTTTTTTTAAAGTGTTACATACCGTCATAGGAGAAACATTCGGCACAATATTCAACTCCACCAACTTTTCCGCTAACAACCGAACAGTCCACCGGCTTCTTCCTTCTGGTGCCTCCGAACAAGCAAGAGCCAATAGTTGTGCTTCAAATTCGCCGCCAAACTGGATCTCTCGCGGAGGTGTCAGTCGTTCTTTACGTTCAATGGCAGCATAAAGTCCTTGTTCGACAAATCGCTTTTTTAAATGTTCAAGGCTCCTGGAGGTCACTCCCAAAGCTTCTGCAACTTTTTCAACGATCCACTTGGGGCCGTATTCTCCTGCATCAAGAAGCAGTAATGCCCGAGAATATAGCACCGTACGCGCAGCCCTTTTACCCTTGGTTGAAATGGATTCCAGCTCATGCCGCTCTTCTAACGTCAATGTTACCCTGTATCTTGGTGCCATGTCGTTCTCCTTGTTGGAAGGGATATATGAACGACAATAACACAGCTCGCACCATAT
>JBKEBZ010000048.1:0-92956 GCA_047973425.1 Desulfopila sp. | reverse complement strand
TTCAAGCAACGGAATTCAGGAGCCCAAAGTACAATTTTTTTCAGATTAATGAGGCTCGAAAAGACTGCCGTGAAATCATGGAAAAACTCGCAATCCAGCTACCAGCAAAGGTTTTCGGCATAAAGCCGGTTGAAAACGTGCGGTGATTTTGTAGGCACACGCCAATTTTTGGCCTCACCCGCAAACCCGCTCTCTGTATGGCTTGGCGACGAGGCGCGTTTCCGCAGACCGCAAACCCAGGTCAAGGACACATGCAAGTCATTGGCTACCTCTGTCAACAACACAGTGTACGACTTGACCGACCAGTGAAGGCCTATGACAAGTGGGTAAAGCGTATTCCCAATGTCTATCGTGAAGCTGTCCTTGGTGAGGCGCCAAGTAAAACCATAAAACAAGAAAATGACCCTTACTGCCTGGCCACGATAAAGCACTATCGCAGCCTGATCCCCATGGCACAAGAACATCGAAAACCGATCTTTAACCTGACATCCGCCGATGGAGCAATTGGCGTAAACGTTCACCAGCACCCCATTTTCGTCCGATCAGGCCTCCTCACAGAGCAAACTCTTGTGCAACGGCCCGCTTGAACGAATCTGGAGTACTGGATAAACGTTTACAGATCCGGGTTACGGAACATTCCCGGTATCACCGGTGAACAATTACCAGTTGGCAGTCATGCCAATGCAGTCAGAGACGCTAAGGAAGACTTCAAACGCCTTGCCGTAAAGATTGCGCAAAAAACAGGAATTACCCTTTGAGTGGATGCCTATCCAGAATCGTTCAACCCGCCACCCCCCGGGAATTTCAGAAACCATTTGGTTCGAGAGCCTGTTTTAAACTCTGCCGGAGCGGCAACAACGGTAACTGACTGATACGCACCAGATCAAGAGAACGGATGAACGTTTTTTACGAAAAGATAACCCATATCTTCGACCCGCTGCACCATCTCTGGGAACATGAGAGGCTCTCGAGAAAGATATCGGTGTTGCTGGTCCTGTTTTTTCTGGGGAGCCTGGTGATGATCGAGGCCAGGCGGAGAGGGCTTATCAGCGGTTCGCTTGCCGGGGCCATGCCAACCAATCACTTCTACGCCATATCGGCAGCCTTCACCGTGGTTCTGGTGCTCGAGGTCATCAGCCTGGTCTTTACCCTGCCCTGCTCCATCTCCCGCTCGGTCGGCAAACAGTTTGAGATACTGGCCCTCATCCTGATGCGCAATGCCTTCAAGGAACTCTCCAGATTTCCGGAACCATTGCTCATCACACCCGAGTTGCACGACGCTGTTTTACGCATACTCTCCGACGGCTTCGGCGCCCTGCTCATTTTCGCTCTGCTTGGAATGTACTATCATATCCAACCCAAAGCGGTCGAAAAGACCCTGCTGCCCGCCGACCTCTTCGCCTTTGTCGCCGCAAAAAAAGCCATAGCCCTTCTTCTGCTCGCGATCTTCATCTACCTGGGGTCAGGCAGCCTGTCAGCCACCCTCAGTGGCAAGGAACATGTCGATTTTCTTCACCAGTTCTACACGGTACTGATCCTCTCGGACATTCTGCTGGTGCTCATCGCCCAATGCTTCCAGCCATCGTTTCAGGCGGTGTTTCGCAACTCCGGTTTCGCCCTGGCCACCCTCATCATTCGCATAGCCCTGGCCGCACCGCCCTATTACAACGTCCTGCTCGGCCTGGCGGCAGCGTTGTTCGCCATTCTGCTGACCCTGACCAGCAACCGGCTCTTCACCAGACCGTGACCGCGCCGGCGGCAGCCTCGGTCATTTCAGTTGACTGATAAGGAAAAGGCTCAAGCCTTCCTGGTATATGAAACGCGCTGGCACGGATATCTCGGTCACCGTGCCAGCGCGTTTGATCGTTCGTTGTGGCTGAGACTACCAGACCCCGGCCACCGTCGTCGCACATACCGGGCAGGCTCCACCCGCGAGTCTGTTGGTGAGAACGGTGAATCCACGCCGCTTGATCACCTCGCTGCCACAGCCAGGACAGAAGGTATTCTCCGCGCCGCTGGCATCGACGTTACCCAGATAGATATGGCGCAGGCCGGCCGCCAGACCGATTTCCCGGGCCCGCTCAAGGGAGGAAAGCGGCGTCGGCGCTATATCGCTGAGATAATGGGCAGGATGGAAGGCCGTGACATGCCAGGGGAGACAGCTGTCGATTGCAGCCAGGAAGTTCGCGATATCGAGAAGCTCCTCAGCCGAGTCGTTGCGACCGGGGATCAGCAGAGTCGTCACCTCGACCCAGACCCCCAGCTCATGCATGCGCCTGATAGTATCGAGAACCGGCTGCAGACGCGCCCCGCAAACCGATCGATACAAGGCGTCACGGAAGGATTTGAGGTCGATATTGATCGCGGTGAGCAGAGGGGCGAGCAGACGGGTCGCCTGCTCGCTCAGGTAGCCGTTGGAAACAAAGATATTGCCAATATTTTCCGCTGCAGCCAGGGTACAGCAGTCGTAGGCAAATTCAAAAAAAACGGTGGGCTCGACATAGGTGTAGCTGATGGTACGGCAGCCCGCCTCCACCGCGGCGGCAACGACCTGCTCTGGTCGACGGTCCACGCAGAGGCGAGCCGGATCATCCCTCTCACCTACCTGGGAGATGGAAGCATTCTGACAGTGGAGACAACGAAAATTACACCCCCTGGTGGCAATCGAATAGGAGAGAGAACCGGGCAGAACGTGGAAAAGTGGTTTTTTCTCAATGGGGTCGACACTCTCGGCCACCAGCTTGCCGTAGACCAGCGAGTACAGTTCGCCGCCACGATTTTCCCGCACGCCACAGAGCCCCCGCATGCCCTCCTTGATCCGGCAACGGTGAGCACAGAGCTCACACTGGATCCAACCTGGCTCGCTGAGGTAGAAAAGCGCCCGACGCATGACCATTCACCAGCCCAACAACAAGACTGGCAAACGGTGTGCACAGTGACAGCAGCCCGGGCAACAAGAGCACCTTGACCCGTCAACGCTCCTGATGACGGCTGCAGGCCACACACTCATCCCCTGCAACTCACATCTGCCCATTGGTTCGCGGTCTGAACACCCGCATGACCCTGGCGAGAAACACCGGGTGTTCATTCCTGTCATCAACCACTCGCGACCAAAGCGTTTTCTGCCCCGGGTCGAGCACCTGCAATTTGCGCCCCCGACGCTCCAGTCTGAGAATACCTTCCATATGCCATTTTTTCATATCCGTCCCCCTCTCGGCATGGCCACCACGCCAGAAAAGTGCGTACATTCTGAACGACATACCAACCCTAACACAAAACTAGCTCGCCAGTCAAGAGGATAGGGAGTGATTTCAGCATTTCATCACATATAGAAGATTTCGTTCGTCTGGTCAGTCAGTCCTCTGCGCCAGGGGAATCGACACAGAACGCGCCACTGCGGAATGGCAGGAGGGATATCCTACTTTTTCTTAGTAAATTCAATAATATTATCGCATACCTACACTGTATGTTTGGGCTCGAATCCCCAGCAGCCCGGGTCGGGTATGGGGCGGGGTTGCCTGCGGCAGGAACAGGGCCATCACTGGGTCAGTCGCCAGTTGCCGTCGATAAACAGCTCGTGCGGTCGGAAATGCTGTTTATAGCTCATCGCCCCGACCCCCTTGATGTAGTAGCCAAGATAACAGTAATCGATCTCCAGCTCCAGGCAGAGATCGATCAAGGTCAGGATATTGTAGGTACCGAGGCTGCGTGATTTTTCGGTTGGGTCAAAATAGAAATACACTGCATTGAGCCAGTTTTTACCGATATCGACAATCGAGGCGCCCAGCAGCCTGTCGCCAGCTCGGAATTCCAGGCGCATCGAGTTGACAATGGCATTACAGAAAAAACCGGCATAGTACCCGTCGGCATTGTTATGTTCATGGGGATACCTGGTGGAGAGAAACCGCTCACAGAGAGCGATGTTCTCCTGGTCCATATCGAGCCGGTCGAAACCAATCTCCACATCGTCGTTCTTTTTTGCCACCCGCCGCTGATTGCGGTTGGCGACGAACAGCTCGGGCCGGATACGGATCGGGATACATTCCCGGCACTGCCGGCAGCGCATCGCATAGAGACAGTTGCCGTTGCGTCGGTATCCTGCCGCCAGAAACAGCTCCATGGCATGGTCGGTGAGCGGCCCGAACATCGCCTGATAGAAGCGGGCCGTGTAGGGTAACCCGTAGGGGCACTCGGTCTTGAGTTCGACAAAATACCGGTCCACACTGTTTTGCAGCTGAGCGAACTCCCTGGCACAACGTTTATCGTACTCCGTAGTCACACTCATCCCCTGCCCTGGTCTTCTGGCCTGCAGATCTTGTCATCGCCCGGGCAGCAACCCAGCTGTCCGGCCCTCTCACGACTTCGGTTATGCTCCATTCTACACCACTCCCTGATCCAGCATGGCATTGACCACTTTGGTAAAGCCGGCGATGTTCGCTCCCACCAGATAGTTCTGGCCGGCACCATAGGCATCAGCCGCCTCGAGGCAGGTCGTATGGATCGACTTCATGATCTGCTTCAGGCGGGAATCCACCTCTTCACGCATCCAGGAGAGCCGCATGGAGTTTTGCGCCATTTCAAGCCCCGAGACGGCCACACCGCCGGCGTTTGCCGCCTTTCCCGGGGCGTAGAGGATCCCGCTGTCCAGCAGGATATCGATCGCCTCGGGAGTGCAGGGCATATTCGCCCCCTCGCTTACCAAAGAGATGCCGCCGGCCAACAGGTGCCTGGCGTCTTCTCCTATGATCTCGTTCTGGGTCGCGCATGGCATGGCGCACTCTGCCCTGTGGGTCCACAGGGGATTGTGGTCCAGAGCCGGATCGACCGGAGTGTAGACCGCCTGTGGATACCGCTCGACATATTCGGCAATGCGTCCCCGCCGGATATTCTTCAGCTCCTTGACAAAGAGCAACCTGTCGCGGTCGATCCCCTCCTCGTCATAGATATATCCCGAGGAATCGGACAGGGTCAGGACCCGGCCACCCAGCTGGAGAATCTTCTCGGCGGTGAACTGGGCCACATTACCAGCCCCGGACACCAGACAGCGCTTGCCTGCCAGCGTCTGATTTCTGGTGTTGAGCATCTCGGCGGCAAAATAGACATTGCCGTAGCCGGTGGCCTCCGGCCTGATCAGACTCCCCCCCCAGGCCAGACCTTTGCCGGTGAGCACCCCGGTAAATTCATTGTTGAGCTTTTTATACATACCAAACAGATAGCCGACTTCCCGAGCCCCTACCCCTATATCACCGGCAGGGATATCGGTGTTCGGACCGATATGACGGAACAATTCGGCCATAAACGCCTGACAGAACCGCATCACCTCTTCGTCGGACTTTCCCTTGGGATCAAAATCCGACCCTCCCTTGCCGCCTCCCATGGAAAGGGTGGTCAGGGAATTCTTGAAGGTCTGTTCAAAGGCCAGAAACTTGATGATACCAAGATTCACCGAAGGATGAAACCTCAGCCCACCCTTATAAGGCCCGAGAGCGCTGTTCATCTGTACCCGGAACCCCCTGTTCACCTGAACCTGCCCTCCGTCGTCAAGCCATACCACCCGGAACATCAACACGCGCTCGGGCTCGGTAATCCGCTGCAGTACCGCCTTCTGGCGATACTCCATATTACGGTCCAGGACCGGTTTCACCGTCTCCACCACCTCCTGAACCGCCTGATGAAATTCCCGCTGCTCGGGATCACGCTCCCTGATCTGGGCCATTATCTGTTCCATCCGTTACCTCCATCACGGCACCTATCGCCTAGTATCCGCCAATTGGGTCATAGACGCCGAATAGTATCCGAAAATCGACGGAGTCAATGGCCTCTTACCGGGTCGGTGAGTTTCTTTGTTCAGTATGGCTGAGGCTGACTGGTCCAGCCATGCCGGTCAGCTGTAATATACCCTTTTCCCCTGAACACTACACGGCGATCGGGCCCTCCTGTCCCCGGGTACGATACAGCCCTCAGAACGTTTACCATCGCACTTCATCTCAAACGGTTCGTTAAGACGAACATGTCGGATATACTGCAATTTTTGATGACATGGCTGGGCGGTAAGCCAGGTCCAGTCGATGAACTCTTCCTCCCTGGCGGAAAATTCGAAGGTAGCGTCACCGTTTTCGGTAATGGTCAGGTAGGGGATGTTCAGTGAGGTAATATTCTGAAAAAAATGTGAGCCCTGTGACGGTCCGACCCGCAGGAGCCGTCCCCGCTGTTCGATAATGGCCCCGACCCTGGAGATATCAACCCACTGAACCGGAATACCAAGCCACGGGTCCGCCGAACCCCAGCGACCAGGCCCGATCAGCAGATAGCTCCGCCCCTCCTGGTTCAACCTGCGGTTCACCGCTCCTATTTCCTGGGCGATGTCCCGGGTCTTGGCGGCATTGAAGGATTCAGGGTCGACATAGACGATGTCGGCGATATCGACAAAGCGGCCATGACCCAGAGAGCTTTTCGAGTAGCAGAAGGCAGAGGCCACATCCTGATCACAGATCTGCACCTCTCCCTGCTCGCCACCCGCGACCATCGGCCGGATCTGCAGAAGATAAAACAGCGACTTCTCGATCCGGGGATGAAGGGTCAGGGCGAACTCGATCTCCACCTCACCACCCATGCCGACTCGCCCCAGGGCCAGCAGCTCCTCGATAATCTGGGCCAACGGATAGCTCGAATACTTCAGCAACTGGGCAAAGGTCATCACCTTCAGACCCGGCAGATCGCTGTCACGAATTCGATCCTCCTGGGCGAGATAGGTCGAAGAGAGCATCTGCACCGGCAACTCGCCTGCGGCATCCTGGACACTGCGCCGCACCAGGTTCGAACCATGCCGCCGCAGGCAGTTGCCGTTACGAAGATCGATGGCATAGAAAGAGCGCTGACAATTGGCCAGGATGTCTGCAACCGTTGAAAACTGCAGCAGCCGTTTGGGCTGGCTCGGAGAAAAACGCAGGGATTTCTCTCCCTCGACCACGGTCTTGCCCAGTCCCAGAGCGATATGGGCGACGCCGGCATCCGAGCGCATTCCCAGCACCGGATACGAATTGTGCGACTGCCCCACCCCGGAGACTGCCGGATACCAGCTGTCGCGGTACTCGTCACCCACCACCTGCTGGATGATCACCGCCATCGAATCACCAAGGCCCGCACTCACCGTCCGGGAAAAGGCCAGGGGGCTGGCGAACCAGGTGGAGGCATAGACCAGTTTCACCGCACTCTCCAACTGAGCCAGCCGCTCCCCGAAGTCACTGCTGTTGTTAGCCAGGAAGTAGGTGGAGTAGAGACCGGCATAGGGGCGAAAATGGGCATCCTCCATCAGGCTTGACGAGCGGACGGAGAGCGGTGCGGTCACCTTGTGCAGCAAGGCGGTCAGATCCGTTCTGAGCCAGGCGGGAAGCACGGCATCGAGAAAGAGATCGGCAACCTGCTCATCGCTCATCCCGGGCTGATATCCGAGATTGTTGTCGGCCACGAAGGTGTCGAACCCATCGGCCGTGATCACACAGGTCTTCGGGATCATCACCGGGTAGGAGGCCAGTACCGAGCGCTCGTCGTAACCGCTCTGCAGGCTGGCCCAGATGAACGCCAGACCGCGGGCCTTGCCGCCCATGGAGCCGTCACCTATCTTGACGAAATCCATGATCTCCGGGTCGTAATCGTTCCTGCTGAACTTGACCACCACCCCCTGCTGGCGGAGCTTTCGCACCGAACGGACCTTGAAGATGAGATCATCGCGCATCCTCGCCTCGCTCTCGATATTACCGATATAGTCGCTGTGCAGTTGCCGGGCCAGATCGACCTCCGAACGGGCCATTATCCAGTTGGAGAAGTGGTTGCGGCTGGCATGATATTTGAGCGAAGTCGCGGGAATGGCAGCGAGTTTCTGTTCAAAATCCAAGAGGGTTGCGGCGTGACCGATCACCGTCCCATCCGGGAGGCGAAAGACAAAATCGCCAAAGCCGAGGCAGTCGAGGAAGAACCGGTGCAGTTCATCACGGATGGTGGTGGAATTCTTGGCGAGAAAGACCGCTGACAACGATTCGACCCGCTCGCGGTTGTTCAAAGCCGAACTCATCATCAACAATGGCAGATCGTGAATATCGCTGCGGATAGCGGACAGCAGCGCATAACCGGCATTGTCGTCCATCGCCCCGTTTCTGCGAAAGCGGGCATCGGAGAGTATCCCGAAGACATAGGGACGATACCGCTGATACAGTCGCATCGCCTCTTCATAATCGGTTGCCATCAGGATCTTGGGGCGGGCCCGCATCCGCAGCAGGCGGTGCCGCTCGTTGAGGCTCTCGTCGAGTACCGACTGGGTCTGTCGCACCACCTCGCGATAGATAAGGGGAAGAAAAAGGGAGCGGTATTCAGGGGAGTCTTCGATATAGATGATCACCCGCACCATGGCCCGGGCGGTATCGGCATCGACATTGCGGTGGTCCTCGACATTCTTGATAATGGCCAGCAGCAGATCGGCACTGCAGCACCAGAGAAAGATGCGGTCGACACCAAAGCTATCGACCTTGTCGACAAAGGTCGTCCGGAGATTGTGGGCCAGCAGCACCACCGGAATGTCGGGGCGAATCCGCTTGATGGCCGCCCCCAGCTCAAAGGCGTCCATACTGTCGAGGTAGGGCATGGTCAACACCATATCAAACGGCATTCTGCCGACAATCTCCAGGGCCTCCTGGGCCGTGGAAACCCGGGTAATCCGTGGCGCCTTGGAAAGGTTGAGACCGTGATATTCGTTGATCAGCCGGGTGGCGAGGCTGCCATCCTCTTCCATCAGAAAGGCATCATAAAGGCTGGAAACCAGAAGGATCTCCTGGACCTTGAACTTCATCAGCTCATGAAACACCTTGAAGTGCGGGTCAAAATCGGAGACCATCCTGCCTGCGTCAAGCTCCATGCCTGCCTCCTCCATTCACCGGTCCTGGTCCTTCGCCACCGCCTCAGCCACCCTGTGTAGAAGAGTATTTTGCAGTTTTGCGCGATAATCAAGGAGAAGTCATGCCCTGGACCACACTTTCAGCGGCAGCCCTGAAAGCGGCTCAGCTCTTCGGGAGTGTTGATATTCCGCCAGGCCGACTGCAACTCTGCCGCGACCTTGACGACCTCGACCCGTCGATACTCTGCGATCCGGCTTATCCGGCCAACACCTCTACAGTGCATTCTCTCGAAAAACAGGGCACTCTGGGGCTCATAGACGGCAAAAAGCGGCTCCACCTTCTCCTTTTCGCCCAGACGGGGCACGACAGCCCAGCGGCCAAGCTGGCGCTGGGCCAGCAGCCAGCGTACCGCCGCAGTACTGAGCCCGGGCATGTCACAGGCCAGCAACAGCCAGGAGACCGTCGGCTGCCAGCGCTGGGCAGCCAGAATCCCGGCCATCGGCCCGCTCGCCCCGATGACATCGCACAACCTCGGCCGTGACGAAAGCGTCGCCGGCAGCTCACCACCGCCGGCAAGGGCAATCCCGGTAACCAGAGGGGTCAGCAGCGACACCGTTCTCTCCAGCCAGGTATCGCCGTCCCGCTCGTTGCAAAGCAAATGTTTGGGACGCCCCATACGAGAGCTCTGTCCACCGATCAGAATGCAGGCCCACACCGGCCGCAGCCCGTGCAGCGTGGCAAGTTGCGCGGTGATCGCCGCCACCGCCGCTTCCGGCCGCCTGTCGATATCCGGCCAGGCCGTGGCGGTCTGATCGTCTCCGCCGGCGACGGTGAGCGTTATATCGGTCTGCCGGGGGTCCGGCTGTCGCTCGAGTACAATGAGGTCGAATTCCGCGGCCAGCCGCCCGAGCAGAAAATCGAGATCGTCTGTCCCCCCCCGCCACAGATACCGCCACAGACTATCGTTGTCGAGATGGCAGGAGAACAGGCCTCCCCCTCGCTCTTCACGCTCGCTCTGACAGGGCGAAAGACTCACGACGGCGACGGCCAGTCCCCTGTCCACCAGACGGGAGGTGACCAGTTCATGGAACAGACGATATCGCTCAGGCCGAGGGGCGGTGACAGTGATACGCGGCAGGGGTGAGAGGTTCTTTGACATGATGTAACACCGGTTCGATGCTCGTTCGCGGCTGGAGCACTGGTCAACGTGTACCCCTCTGCCAATTGAGTTGCACCACCAGCGCCAATCATGGTATCAAGACGAGCCGTAACCGATCGTCCGGTGGCCGTTCGCCCAGCAGCGGAAGGTTGCCGGCGGCAAGCTTTCACTATACCACAGATCCGACCAGGCCAAAACGAATTCACCCAAAGCCCCGCACCGTCAATGGAAAAGGATTTCAGCCTCAAGGCCTATACCTATCATCTGCCCAGTGACCAGATCGCCCAGCAACCCGTCGACCGGCGGGACCAGTCGCGACTGTTGGTCCTCAACAACACAGACGGCACCATCAGTCACCGAAATTTTTCCAATATTGTCGAATACATCGACAATCGTGACCTGCTGGTGGTCAACGACACCAGGGTGTTTCCCGCCCGTCTCTTTGGCCACAAAGATTCCGGTGGCAAGGCCGAGGTCTTTCTGCTCGGCTACCCCCTGCCAACGGCTACCGCCGGGGAGGCGAGTGCCGAGGCGCTCATCAAGAGTTCCAAGCGGCCCAGACCGGGGACAACCATTACCATCGACCCGAGTCTTGTCTGCACGGTGGAGGAATTGCTGCCAGCAGGCAGAGCCCGCCTCACCCTGCACTACACTGGAGAGCTCGACCGGGTACTTGCCGGGTGCGGCCAGGTTCCTCTGCCGCCATATATCCATCGCTCTGCAGGGACCTCGGCAGAGGATCTCCTCCGCTACCAGACCGTCTACGCCAGCCAGCCTGGGGCGGTCGCCGCCCCCACCGCCGGCCTGCACTTTACCAGGGAACTCCTCGAACAGCTCACCCGCCGGGGGGTGTTGCTGGGGCATATAACTCTGCATGTGGGTTATGGAACCTTCGCGCCCGTCAGAGTGGAGCAGATAGCGGAGCACCGCATCCACAAGGAGTATGTCAGGGTTCCGGCAGAAACGGTCGCCGGGATTGCGGCAGCCAGGAAACGGGGGGGCAGGATATGGGCGGTGGGCACCACCACCGTCAGGGCCCTGGAGTTTGCAGCCCGCGGAGGCGCACTGCGGCCGGTGGCCGACTGGTGCGACCTCTACATCTATCCGGGCTATGGTTTCAAGGTGATAGACAACCTGATCACCAACTTTCACCTGCCCGGCTCGTCACTGATGTTTCTCGTCGCCGCGCTGTGCGGCAGAGAGCGGCTCCTCGACTGCTATCGTCAAGCTGTCGATGAGGGCTACCGGTTCTATTCGTACGGCGACGCCATGGCGGTGATCGGCCACCGGCCATGACGCGAAGAAAAAGGGATTTACGGCGACAATCAGGAAGCGGCAGAGGCAGCGGGACAGGCGGCGCAGCCACCACCGGAAGCACAGGCGGGAGCCGGCTTGGTCGCGGCGGAATCGCCGGAGGAACTGGAGTATCCGTCGGCGTACCACCCGCCACCTTTGAGCTGGAACGAGCTCATCGACATCAACTTTTTCAGCTCTCCGGCACAATCGGGGCAGGTGGTGAGCGGCTTATCGGCGATCTTCTGCTGGACTTCAAGAACCTTGTGACATGATTTGCATTCGTACTCGTAGACAGGCATGTTACCTTTTCCTCAATAAAGAATTCGGGTCCGCAATGGAGATGATGAACTCGTAAAAGGCTTCAACTCCAGCGACAGGCACCGTTTCTGGATAGACACAGGTTAAAGCTTTTTACGAAACCAACAAACGAATCGACACGCCGGGCCGGCCCCGCCCAGGGTGTCGATAACCAAGCTGCAAGCAGAATAATTCCCCTGACCAGCGCTGTCAACAGCCTCCAGCCAAGGAGGGAGTCTTTTTGCGGCCCTTGCCCGGCCACCGACCGCACAACACAGAGTGGCTGTGCCTCTGGCTTGTCGTTTAGCCCGGTTCCTGGTATAAGAGAGCGTTGCAGTGGCCCGGGGACCGGCAGACCTCTGCCCATTTTATCTCGTGCCCAGCCCAAAACGAGAGAGTTTCTACATAATCGGGGTATAAGAGAAATCTTATCTCGCGGGCATGGATCTGATATCGGAGTCTGCACCGCCCTTCGAGGATAAAATTTCGAACACAACCAGGAGGACGATGGAGAAGACAGCCGCTTCCGGATGGGCACTCTCTGGCGCCACCACACCCCGTATCCCTGGCCCGGCATCATTTCACCCTGTGCATCTCTTATGATAGGTATTTTCGATTCCGGCATCGGCGGCATGACCGTCGCCCGCGCCATAGAGCGGCTTATGCCCGAACTGCCGATCTGCTACTTCGGCGATCTGGCCCGCACCCCGTATGGCTCGAAAAGCGACGCTACCATCCTTGAATACGCCCGTCAGAATACCCAGTTCCTGCTGGCCCAGGGGGCGACACTCGTCGTCATCGCCTGCAACACGGCAGCCAGCGTCGCCACCGCCAGCTTACGGGCCAACTTCACCGTCCCGATCATCGAGGTGATCAGCCCGGCGGTACGCGAGACCCTGGCCGCAAGCGCCACCGGCAGGATTGGGGTAATCGGTACCAGTGCCACCGTCCGCAGCCGGCAGTATGAGCAACAGATTCATGCCAGCCATCCCCAGTACACGGTCTTCTCCCAGGCCTGTCCCCTGCTGGTGCCGCTTATCGAGGAAGGCTGGCTCGACAGAAAAGAGACGAAGATGATCGTCAGACGCTATCTCCGTCCATTAAAAGAGAGGCAGATCGACACCTTGGTGCTGGGCTGCACCCACTATCCACTGCTCGCCCATCTCATCGGGCCGCGCATCGGCAAACGGGTGCGGCTGGTGGACTCGTCACGGGCCGTGGCCGTAAGCCTGAAAAAATATCTGCAGGAACATCCCGGACTGGTTACAGTACCACAAGGCAGGGCGCGGCACCGGTTTTTCGTTTCCGATCTGACCGTCAGCGCCCAGCAGACTGCAAACTCCATCTTTTGCCGCCGCATTGAACTGATACCCCTATGAAACCGTCCACCCGCCTGTCCATCGAGGCCGTTTTTCTGCTGCTCTTTCTTTTGCCTCCTCTCTGGGCCTGGTCCGCCGTCAACGAGGAATCACCGGACGCAATTGCCCAAAGACTGCAGAAGAAGTATGACCAGATGACCAGTCTGTCCTTTGCCTTCAAGCAACAGAGCCAGGGCCAGCTGAGTGGTCGGCCCCGGACCGGCAGCGGCACCGCCCTCTTTTACAAACGGGGAAAAACCAGCCGGATGCGCTGGAACTACACCACCCCGGACCGGCAGGTACTGATCAGCGATGGCACCACATTTTCCATGTACTTCGCCGAACTGCAGCAGATGATCATCACCCCGGCGGACGCCATCGACAGCGATCTCACCTACACCTTTTTCAGCGGCCGCGGTCATATCGACCAGCAATTCCATATCCTGCCACCAGACCAGGAATTCAGCCAGAACGACAGCGATCCCAAGCTGCCGCGCATCATCAAACTGGTGCCCCGGGAGCCGCAGTCCCAGGTACAGTCCATTCATCTCTGGGTTGACCAGGATTCCCTGATCCGTCGTATCGCGATCAAGGACCACTTCGACACCACGACCCAGCTGAATCTCTCCGATATCAAGGTCAACGGCCTGAGCGGCACGCCAGCCGAGATCGGCCGGCTCTTCACCTTCACGCCCCCGAAGGGAACAGAGATCATCCACCAGTGAGTCATGGCGTCTTCCGCAAAGCCCGATCGACGTCCGGCCCTGCTCCTGCAGCCGGTAGACGTGGCAAGGTGTTTTTTCCCGACAGGACAAATCGGGTTGTAACCTTGGCAGGTGTCGGATACGATCACTCCAGCCCTATCGGGGCGACGAAGGCGATAACGGGCCAACCTGCCGGTACCGTTCTCTCCCGACAACCATCAACCACCAACCAGAGTTCATCGCCTACCACAGGAAACACACATGGACGCCAACAACGAGAGCTTTGAAAATCTGTTCAAACAGGAAGAAACACGAAAAATCCGTCACTTCACTCCGGGACAAAAGGTAAAGGCCACGATCATCGCCGTCAGTGGAGAATCCGCTTTTCTTGATGTCGGCGGCAAAAGCGAAGGGGTGCTGGCCAGTGCGGAGCTAAAAGACGAAAACGGCCAGATAACTGCGGTGGCAGGGGACCGGATCGATGTCTACTTTCTGCGTTTTACCGGGGCTGAAATGGTCTTTACCGCCAGACTGGGCTCCGGTTCGGGCTCCGAACAGTTCGAGGAGGCGTGGCGCAGTGGCATCCCGGTGGAAGGGCTGGTCAAAGCCGAGGTCAAGGGCGGTTTCGAGATCACTCTGGGCGGCAACGTCCGCGCCTTCTGCCCCTTTTCGCAAATTGGCCTGCGGCGGGTGGCGGACCCGGCCACGGAGTACATCGGCAATCGCCTGCCGTTTCGCATCACCCGGTTTGACGAGGCGGGCAGGAACATTGTCGTCTCTGCCCGCGCCATCCAGGAAGAAGAGCGACAGGCCCAGCGTGAAGAGCTGAAAAAGACCCTGATGGAAGGGGATATCGTCGACGGAGAAATCAGTTCCATCCAGGACTTCGGGGCCTTTGTCGATCTCGGCGGGGTCGATGGTCTCATTCCGATCTCGGAGGTCGGCTGGACTCGGATCGACAATCTTACCGAGTTTTTCACCCTCGGCCAGAAGGTCAAGGTGATGGTCAAAAAACTCGACTGGGACACCAACCGCATCTCCCTCAGCTTTCGAGAAACCCAACCGGATCCCTGGACAGATGCGGCCACCAGGTTACCGGAGGGCTCGACCCAGCGGGGCGTGGTGTCGCGACTGGCCCAGTTCGGCGCCTTCGTCACTCTGGCCGAGGGAATTGACGGTCTGTTGCATATCTCCAAACTTGGCGGTGGCCGGCGAATCAATCATCCCCGCGAGGTGCTGGAGGCCGGCCAGGAGATCGACGTCGTTATCGAATCTGTCGATACCGAGGAAAAGAGAATCAGCCTGGCGCCGGTGGATTACCAGTCGGCGGAGCAACTCGAAGAGGTGGAGAAGGCTGATTATGTCTCCTATGTGCGTCAGAAAAAGGTCCGGGCCCAGGATCGCGGTACTGAGGGGGTTGGCAGTTTTGGTGCTCTGCTCAAGGCCAAAATGAAAGAAAAGAAGAAATGATGGACTCGTAAAACGTCTGAGCGCCTGCGTTGCAGCGGGCTCGACCAGGCAGAAGAGCCCGCCGGCGAAGTTACGCCTTTCCCGGCGCCAGCGACTGGCGCAGGGCCTCAAACAGAATGACCGCGGCGGCGACCGAACTGTTCAGCGAGTCGAGATCGCCGGCCATGGGGATGGAGACCAGCACATCGCACTCCTTCTGTACCAGCGGCCGGATCCCCTTGCCTTCACTGCCCACCACGATACAGGCGGGGAGATTGAGGTCGGTGGCATAGATCGATTGCGCCGTCCCATCCTTCACCGCGCCGAAGATCCAGGCACCGGCCGCTTTCAGCTTTTTGAGAGCGGCCGTCAGGTTGGTGACCTGACTGATATCGATATGGGCCATCGCCCCGGCGCTGGCCTTGGCGGCTACACCGCCCAAAGGGGCCGAACGCTCCCGGGTGATCACCACCCCGGTCGCTCCCGAGGCCAGCGCAGAACGGACGATCGCCCCGAGATTATGGGGATCCTGCAACGAGTCACAGACCACCAGGCGAGGCCGCTGGCCGGCAGCCACCCGGGCGGCGAAATCCGCCACCAGTTGGTCGAAGTCCCTTAAATCGCTGGCGCTGGTTTTGGCTACCACCCCCTGGTGACGAACCTGGGTGGCCCCCTCACCCAGCACGCGTAAAGCGGGAACAAACGTCACCTTCACCCCGGCCGCCCGGGCCAGAGTGACGATTTCGTCCTGTTTCTTGCCCCGACGCTCCCGGACCAGGATCACCTCAGACAGACGCTGCGGCTCTCGACTGAGGGCCTCGACCACCGGGTGGGTTCCCCACAGGAGATCGTCACTGAGGCGGATCCGTTTTTCACCGGTCCTGGCCTTCTCCTGCTGTCGGTTCACAGTTTTTTCCCTCGTCATGATGCCCACTCCACGGTCACCGCCTGACCGTCACGACGGCGCCGCCTTCTGGCCCGCTCGGCAACGAAGATGGCGATCAGGGTCTCCACTGCCTCTTCAAGCTGATCATTGACCACCAGGTAATCGTAGTCGCCAGCCCCCCTCATCTCCTCTTCGGCATTTTGCAGCCGCACCTGCAGACTCGCCTCATCCTCGGTATTGCGCTCGCGTAACCTCCGCTCAAGCACATCCAGACCGGGAGGGGCGATAAAAATCTGCACTGCGGCCAGTTCCGACGAATTGCGCAGAATGGCCGCTCCCTGCACATCGATATCGAGGATGACGTCCTCGCCATTCTCGACCCTGTTGGCCACGGCCTCGATGCTGGTGCCGTAATAGTTATCATGCACCTTCGCCCACTCGACGAACGCTCCCGCCGTAATCATCGCCTCAAAGGTGTCCTTGTCGACGAAAAAGTAATCTTTTCCATGCCGTTCTCCGTGACGCGGAGCTCGGGTGGTATGGGAGACGGAAAAATTCAACCCGGGCAAGCGGGCCATTACCCCTTTCAAGATGGTGGTTTTGCCCGTCCCGGACGGAGCTGACAGAATAAATACTATGCCGTTGTTTATCACTTTCTATTCCTGGCGTTGTTTTTTTTCTCGATCGAGTTCGGCCAGGTGGAACCCGGCATGCAACGCCTGCATTCTCTGGGTTATGGTGTCGGGCTGCACCGAAGAGAGGACCACATGGTTGGAATCCATCACCAGAATTGACCGGGTACGTCGCCCCTCGGTCACATCGATGAGTTTTCCGTCCAGTTTGGCAAGTTCCTTGACCTTCCGGGCCGGCGACGAACCGGTATTTATCACGGCGATTATCCGCTCGACCATCACCGTATTGCCAAAGCCTACATTCAAGAGCTTCATGATTCTCCCTTAACCAGTGCCCATCCAGAAACGGCTCTTTTGCCCTAACCAGCATGGCTGGACCAGATAGCCTCAGCCACAACGAAGCATGAAACGCCTCAGCACGGCAACAAAAGTCTCCGTGCTGATGAATTTCATATAAAATCTTCGTTGTGTTCGAAATTTTATCCTCGGAATATCGCTTATATGCCTGTGGTAAAATTTCTCTCACTCCTCGATTCAGTCAAAAATATCTCGTTTCTGGATGAACACGAACCAGCAGGGCTGGACCAGAGAGCCTCAGCCACAACACAACCTGCAACTCCTCGGCGCGGTAACAGAGGTATCCGTGTTGACGAGCTTTATTTATCACTGTACCCTCCCGCGCCCTGACCAGCTGAGGCGACAGTCTCTTGACATCCACCTGCCCAGCGAGAGGGACCAATCAGGCAGATCTATTCTAGATTCTGAACCTGCTCCCGCATTTTTTCCAGCTCGCTTTTCAAATTCACCGTCAGATGGGCGATATCGGCATCGGTTATTTTCGAGGCGATGGTGTTCACCTCTCGAAGAAACTCCTGGATGAGAAAATCGAGTTTTCTGCCAACCGCAGCCCCTTCGATGAGAAAATTCTCAAACTGTTGGATATGACTGCGTAACCTGACAATCTCCTCGGTGACATCCGTCTTGTCTGCCAGGATCGCCACCTCCTGGGCCAGGCGCTGGGGATCGAGTTCGACACCGGTAAGCAGTCTCTCCAACCGCACCTGCAGTTGTTCCTGCCGCTGTTGCAACAAACCCGGGATTGCGCCCTCGATGCCGGTCACCGTCTGCTGGAAACCGGCAAGCCGTGCCGCCAGATCCGCGACCAGAGCCGCCCCCTCCTGCCGGCGCATCGTCTCGCAGGAGAACAACGCCGCATCCAGGGCCTCCGAGACCTGCGGCCAGACCGCGTCGAGATCTTCCTCATCCTGCTCCCGTACCAGCACCTCGGGACAGGCCGCCAGCTGGACGGCGGAAAGATCTCCACTCAACGTGAACCTCTCCGCCAGGCTCTCGAGAGCCTGATGATAACTGTCAGCCAGAGCCAGATTGACATGGACATGGAGGAGATCGGAAAAATCACCGGTAAGCGACAGCGACAAATCGACCCGACCACGCTGGTGGTACTCGGCGACCCGTTTTCTCACCCGCTCTTCCAGGGCCAGGTAGCCTTTGGGCAATTTGATCTTCAAATCCAGAAAACGATTGTTGACGGAACGAACCTCAACGGTCCAGAACCGGCCCGCCCTCGTCGCCTCCCCTCTGCCGAAACCGGTCATACTTCGCACAACCATACCTTGTCCTCTTGCCAATGGCCCGATAAAGGCCACAAATCGATATGTAAACAGTGAGAGCGTACCACCTTCACCCGGCAGTGATAGCCGCTCGCCCCGTTCACAGGAATGACAAACAAGAAAACGATGTCAAAGGAGAAGATCCCCTGACATCGTTTCGCTTCACCGACGGTGAGAAGCCGCCCCCGGCAAACCCCGCCCGACTCGCCGATTACTTCATCGCCGAATTGACTCCCTTGATTATGTCATCGGTGACATCGATGGAATTTTCGTAATAAATCACCCCACCCTTGATATCGAAGATAGCCATATAGCCGTTCTTTTTGCCATAATCGGTAACAACCTTTTCCAAGGCCTTCAGGATCGGCTGCAGCTCTTTTTCCTGCAGCTGTTTCAGCTCGAGGTTGGCATCATCGGTCTTGTCCTGCAGGTCACGACGATTTTTCTGCAGTTCACGGACCTTGTCGATCTTCTTCTGCTCGCTCCAGGCGGAACTCTTCTTTTCGATATCATTCTGCAGGGCAACGAGCTGATCCTGTTCCCCTTTGAACTTGCCCTGGAGATCCTTCATCCGGGCCTCGAACCTGGTTTTGGCCTTTTTGCCCGCATCACACTGGGTAATGACACGCTGCACATTCATTACCGCAAATTTCGACTCGGCGAGCACCTGACCTGCCCCAAGCAGAAAGAGCGTGCCTACCAAGATCAACGCCACCAACAACCTTTTCACATTCATAACCTTCTCCACTTGCGTCGCTCTGCCCTGCCAGAGCAGATCGACTGGTTTATCCAAAACTCATCGGCGCGGAAGGCGCTCTTGCCGAACCAGGAGTTTCGTTGCCCGCCGTGGCCGAGGATTCCTGGTCCAGCTGTGCTGGTTTATCCGAAACTCCTCGGCACGGAGGAACTGCTTGCCGGGCTCGGAATTTCATTGTCCGTTGAAGCCGAGGATTCCTGGTCCAGCTGTGCTGGCTCCTGACCGCTTTATTCGATCACAAAGTCATCACGACGGTTCTGAGCCCAGGAGAGCTCGTCCTGGCCCTGCAGAAGCGCGCGCTCTTCGCCGTAACTTACGGTACTCATTCTGCTCTCGGCAATGCCAAGATGCACGAGATATTTTTTGGCGGCAAGAGCACGCCTCTCACCAAGGGCCATATTGTATTCGTTGGTCCCACGCTGGTCGCAGTTTCCTTCGATACGAATGGTCACGTCCGGCTTCTGATTGAGGAAATCGGCGTTGACCTGAATGCGCGACTGCTGGTCACCCCTGATGCCGGAGGCATCAAAATCGAAATACACCGGCAGCATGGGGGCCGAGGTACGGCCTTCGCTGATGCCGCCACTGGCCGCCGTATCCAGCGACTCCTCGGTCCCAGCGGCATCAGACTGCATACCCGTGTCTGTGGTCTCTTTTTTGGCACAACCCGACACAACGAGAAATGAAGCACAAACCAGTGCAAGCAATGCGACTCTGTTCATCCACATGGCAAAAACCTCCTACGACTCTTGAAAAAAATTGTTTACACAGCAAAGGAGAGGTCTCGATACATTCGAGCGGTGATTTTTCGTTTTTTTTCACCGTCTTCTCTTCTCTGGCTATATATAGATGAAAGCCTACAAATTCAACTGATTTTTATCAAGGTCTGGCGAGCCGATATCTTTTCTTTTCCATCTTATGATCGCTATCAGGCCATCCGCCACTTTCTTACTGTGGCAACAACGAAGAATTGGTATTATATGCAAAAAATAACAGATCTCATCCGCAAGAGGCTGAAGCCCTTCCATAAACACTTCATTTTAACACATTTTTTCTGTTAGGACAATGACAACTTCCGCATCGCTCTTTTATGACAGTATGGTGGTGACCAGTCGTTTTGGAGAGCTCTTTGGTGTATCACAGCAGGTGTTCGATGAGGTGTGGCAGAAGCTCTGTGCTGCTGATGGCAATTCGGTGGCATATATCTCGATGGAGATAGGAGCCGACCCTGATGTCTACAACCCCGTACGTGACAAATTGCTGCTCACACCGCAGACCGGGGGCGTCTCGGACAACTATCGGGATATTCTCGCCAAGTATCTTCATGGCTACCAGAAAATTCCCAACTATAGCGGTGGCCTCGGAGTCCTGGCCGGCGACACCTTAAAAAGTTACGCCGATTGCCGGCTGCCGGTAGTGGCGGTCAGCCTGCTCTACCGCAGCGGCTATTTCTCCCAGATCGTCGACTCCAAGCTCGGTCAGATCTCGCAAAAGGTCATCTGGCCGCCGGAGAATACCCCATGCCTCTTCCAGCTTCGCGACCCCGAAGAACCGGACCGACCGCTCACTATCGAAATACCTTTTTGCACCACCACCAATCAGGAGTTCATTCTCTCTGCCCAGATGTGGATGAAACTCGAAGTCAGTCATTCCCTCGATTTTTTCGTCCCCGAAATCCTCCTCGATTTCGCCTCCGCCGACACCCCC
Organism: Desulfopila sp.; assembly: GCA_047973425.1. GTDB lineage: Bacteria > Desulfobacterota > Desulfobulbia > Desulfobulbales > Desulfocapsaceae > Desulfopila. The sequence goes on along the minus strand of JBKEBZ010000048.1, from coordinate 72,192 downwards.
GCCATCTTTCGCACCGCCGCCTCACAACTTTACAACGCCGATTCATCGATCACCAAGGCGATCCAGCGACGGATGCTCGGCATGGGTATTCTTCCGGCGCTGCGCGCCCTGGGGATCACCTCCCGGACCTTTCACCTCAACGAGCAGCACGGTGTGGTCCTCGCCATGCAGTTCATCGCCGAAGAGTTGCATGGGCGCATGGCCAGGGAGCACCTCTCCACCCCGACTCCGGCAATGATCAGAGAGACGGCCGCCCAGGTCGCCGACAGGCTGGTCTACACCATCCACACCCCCATCAAAGCCGGTCACGACCGGTTCAACAAAACGGTCTATCGAGAAATATGCTGCCAGACCTGCCAGGACATTCTTGACATTCTCGCCGTGGACGAAGAGCATGTAAACGAGTACAACTTCACCAACATGGCCATGCGGGTCAACCGTAGCGCCAACAGCGTCAGCCGACTGCATCGCGATGTCACCCACTGGCAGTTTCCCCAGTTCGCCGAAAAAATTTCGGCGATCACCAATGGCGTTCATCATCTCACCTGGATCAGCGACGAACGGGCCGCGGTCTTCGACTCTGTCGAGCAACTGGCCAACTGGCGCAGCGACCCAGGAGTCTTCGCCAACTGCCGCTCCCTGCTGACGGACTATGACTTCATGGCCAGCCTGCAGAACGCCTGGCAGCGAGACAACCAGACCCTGGTCAATTACCTCAACACCATGCTGCAGCAACATCGCCTGCAGATGACCGAGACCTGGATCAACCCGCCCAATTATTTCTCCACCCTGTTCGACGACCGGGCCATCGTCCGTTCAGACGTTTTCACCATCGGTTTTGCCCGCCGATTTTCCACCTACAAGCGGGCCGACCTCATTTTCTACGACATGGACACCCTCTGCCGAACCATCGTGGAATCGGGCAGGCCCATCAACTTCATTTTTGCCGGCAAGGCCCATCCGTCCGACGAACCGGGCAAAAAGGTTCTCAAGGAGATCCTCTACTACCAGGAGGCGCTCTTTAGCAAAAGCGAAGGGTTGGCAAGTCTTATCTTCATTCCCAACTATGACATGGCCATCGCCAAGATGCTGGTCGCCGGCGTGCATGCCTGGCTGAACTGTCCCAAACGACCGCTCGAGGCCTCCGGCACCAGTGGCATGAAGGCGGCAATGAATGGCGTGCCCAACATCTCCATCATGGACGGCTGGTGGGCCGAAGGCTATCACGACGGAGCCACGGGCTGGAAGTTTGGCCACGAAGGCCCCATCGACAGCGCCAGTCTCAACGAATCGCGGGAACAGCTGCTCTACTTCGAAGATTCCAGCTCGTTCTACCGGCTGTTGCCCGAGGTCATCGACATGTTTTACAACCCTGGAAAACCAGACAGATTTCTTCAGCAGAGCATCATGAATCTTGCCTTGAACATCCCGATCTTCAATACCAACCGTGTGGCCGCTGAGTACCTCAAACGCTATAATCTGCACCTGCCCCCGGAGCATATCGCCCTGATGAACCGCTATGCAGAACTTTATAATAGTGATAAATAGCTTTTCAGTTTATAAAGCGAGATTACAGTATGAAATAGACTCACCTTCATCACGCATCCCGCCTGGCGGGAGGATATTTTCGGGAGACATTCATGGCAAAAGTAAGTATCAGCGCCAGCCGATCGACAGACAAAACCATCCGGGCCATCGACCGCAAACGGGAGAGGGAACGGCGGCAGATGTTCCGCACCGCAAAAGATCATGCCGAGCCCCTGGCCACCAAACTGGTGCAACGGTTGATCGACCGGGAAATAATCGAGATTTCATCGACGAGCGGCATCAAAAAGGGAATCGAGGAACAACTCCACAAGCTGGCGATGCTCGAGGATTTCGACCTCCAGATGAAGATCGCCCCTCTCCGCACCCTGGTTCAGGACCCCAATATCGTCAGTCTCTACCTGACCCAGTATGTGGTGGAAGACCTTGTCGACCATCCGGATGTCCTCGATGTCTTCGGTGATGATCTCGATGTGTACCGGGCTATCGATTCGGTTTTCAGGGTACTGCGCGAATCGTGATTCATCCGCAAGAGGTTCCATTCCTGGTGCTGGCCGACGAAAAGGGGACAATCACTGACTTCCCCGAATTGAAGATGGCCGGCATGACGGCGGGATCTTTTCGCCTTCCCGACCTCCAGGACTTGATACCGCTGCCGGAAGGCAGCGAACTCTTCGCGCTCCCCATGCGGTTGCCCGTCGGCTGCGACCCGGTAACCGCCGAGCCCCTGCTGGTCGAGGACGACCCGTACAACCCGGGCCGCACGGTTCAGGCGGTGGCGGCATTCATGGCTCCGGCCCACACCACCATCCTCAGCAGCGCCTACCGGAGTCTGCCGGATGCACCGACCCTGCCCCTCTTTGCCTATACCGCTGTCGGCTGGTACGACAACAGCTTCTGGGTACCGGCCTTTCGCAGCGACAGGGATATCCGCCAGGACAGGAACCAGTACCGCCAGGCCGCGGTGATCAAAAGAACCAAAGCGCTGCTCAAGAGCCGGCGGGACAATCGGCTCATCCAGCACCTGGGCAAATGCTGCCTCACCTACGGCTGTCCGGCAGCCAGAAACTATTTTCTTGGCCGCTGGGAAGCCCCCCTGCCCACCTCGCCAGAGTGCAACGCCCGTTGTGTCGGTTGTATTTCCCTGCAGGAATCCGGTTGCTGTCCCTCCAGCCAGGAGAGGATCACCTTTGTGCCCACCGCCAGGGAGATCAGTTCCATGGCGATTCCCCATCTGCAAACAGCAGAACGGGCCATCGTCAGCTTTGGTCAGGGTTGCGAGGGCGAGCCGTTGCTGCAGGCCAACACCATCGAGCAGGCCATCCGGATGATCCGCAAGGCAACCGGCAGAGGGACCATCAACCTCAACAGCAATGCCAGCCTGCCGCACAGTGTCGCCCGTCTCGCCAAGGCAGGGCTCGACTCCCTCCGGGTCAGTCTCAACTCGGTCCAAGAACGGTATTACCATCGCTACTACCGCCCCAGGGGCTACCAATTCGCTGACGTCAGGGAATCGATTCGGGTCATGAAAGAGGCTGGGAAATTCGTTTCTCTGAACTATTTCGTCCTACCTGGCGTAACCGATTCCGAAGATGAATGGGATGCCCTGTGCCATTTCATCGCAGAGCTCTCGCCCGACTTCATCCAGTTGCGCAATCTCAACATGGACCCCGAGTGGTATCTCAACACTCTGGAGTTTAAGACGAATCGGCCATCTGCAGGCATCCGCACCTGGTTCGCTCGTCTGCAGACCCGGTTTCCCGAACTCGGCTACGGCTACTTCAATCCCTGTCTCGATTCATCCTGCTTCCCTTCGGCTCACAGAGAACGGTAACGGACATCTCCTTGCCAGAGAGCGGTGGGGATATTCCCTTGTGTTCATCCAGACGAGTCTACACTCCCCTCCGAGGATACTATTTCGAACACAACGAAGAGGTTATCCCAAACTCGCCAGAACGGATACCTCTACGGCTGTTACCGTAGCGAAGATTTTCATGGTTCGTTGCGGCTGAGGGATTCTGGTCCAGCATACTGGTTAGCTATTGAAATTTCCGTTGAAAAAAAATCTTCGTGATATATAATTTCTAAACAGAAATCATTCTCACACCACGGGGCCAACGTCATGAATAACACTGTAGAAACACTGCCAAATATGCGGTTAACGACCCAACGCCAGATCATTTTAGAAGAGCTCGGCAAGGTCAAGAGTCATCCGACCGCCAACGAAGTTTACGACATGGTGCGAAAACGATTGCCACGTATTGGCCTCGGAACCGTCTACCGCAACCTGGAACTGCTGGCGGACAGCGGGATCATTTTAAAGCTGGAAGTGGGCGGAACCCAGAAACGGTTCGACGCCACAATAGAACCACATTACCATGTGCGCTGCTCGGAATGCGGCAAGGTCGACGACATCGATATTCCGGTACAAGAAGAGATCAATCAGGCCGCCATGGCGTCCGTTAATTACAAAATACTTGGCCACCATATCGAATTTTCCGGGATCTGCCCGAGCTGTCAACAGCAGGCCCAGTACCAGGAAGTCAAGTCAGATCATTCCCATATATAAACCAGCATGACTGGACCAGGTAACCTCAGCCACAACAAACGATGCAAATCCCCGGTGCGGCAACAGAGCTTTTCGCACTGGCGATTTTCGGATAAAATATAACATCAGCCCAGACGTAAAGGGTGTCAGCGAAAAAAGCCGGCAAGAAAAAAGGAACAGCTCCTTTCTTTCTCTTGCCGGCTTTTGGATTCTTCAGTTGCTTGTTTTGTCTCTAGGCGAATTTCACCTTGCAGAATCGGCGCTTACCGACTTTGACCAGCAATTCCCCCTCTGGTTGCACCATGCCCTGGATATCGGTCACCTTTTCCCCATCGATACTGACCGCGTTCTGTTGGATCATTCGTCGTCCATCAGAGGTGGAACGGACAAGATCCGCATCCAGCAGCAGCTGCGGCACCCACAATGGTTGACGGGCGGAAAGCGTCACTTCGGGGATATCGTCGGGCAGCCCGCCTTTTTTAAAGACCTCTTCAAAGTTTTTTTCCGCCGCCAGAGCCGCCTGGCGACCATGGAATCGCATGGTCAGCTCGCGAGCCAACTGCTTTTTGACCTCTTTGGGATGCTGGGTGCCGTTTTCGACCGCCACTTTCAGGGCAGCTATTTCCTCATTGCCCAGATCACTCAGCAACTCGTAATAGCGGAACATCAACTCGTCTGAAACAGAGAGCACCTTGCCATAGATATCGTTTGCTGGCTCGGTAATGCCAATGTAATTGCCAAGGGATTTGCTCATCTTGTTGACGCCGTCGAGACCTTCGAGCAACGGCATCGTCAGTACAACCTGAGGTTCCTGTCCCCTGGCCCGCTGAAGGTCACGGCCCATCAGAACATTGAAAAGCTGGTCAGTGCCGCCCAGTTCGACATCGGCCTCCATGGCCACGGAATCGTACCCCTGGATGAGCGGATACATGAATTCATGGATGGAAATGGGCTTACCGCTATCAAAGCGGTTGCGAAAGTCCTCTCGCTCCAGCATCCGCGCCACCGTCAGCTGAGAGGCCAAGCGGATCATATCATAGGAGTTCAATTGCCCTAGCCAGGCGGAATTGAACACCACTTTGGTCCTGTCCGGATCGAGAATATGAAAAACCTGGTCTTTATAGCTCTCGGCATTGCGAGCGACATCTTCAGGGGTAAGCGGCTTTCGGGTCTCCGATTTGCCTGTCGGGTCGCCGATCATCCCAGTGAAGTCACCGATCAGAAAATAGACATCATGTCCCAGATCCTGAAAATGTTTCAGCTTTTGCAAGAGGACGGTATGTCCGAGGTGAAGGTCCGGAGCCGTTGGATCGAAACCTGCCTTGACCTTCAAGGGAACTCCGGTCTGTTGAGATTTTTGCAGTTTTCTGACCAACTCCTCACGGGAAACCAGATCAACTACCCCACGTTCCAACAATGCCAGCTGTTCATCAATGGATATTGTCATTCGTTTTGCCTTTTTTCGCTCTCGCTCTTTCTTGCCGTTGCCGCCTTAACCCTTTATTTATATCCGAGCTTTATCCGAAAATCACCGACAAGGAGTCGTTGGCACTTCCTCGGGATTTTCATGATTCGTTGTGGCTGAGGCTATCTGGTCCAGCCATGCTGGTTTATATGAAACTCGTTGGTGCGGAACGCTCTGTTACCGCGCCGAGGAGTTTCATGATTGATGTTCTCGTAAAAAGTCGAATGTTCCACCAGGATGGGCTCAGGAAAAACCCTGATATACGAGGCGTAGCGTCTCAAACGACAATTTGGTAGTACATATGGTACAGCGAATTGTCGTTTGCGACCTACAACGAAGTAGATCTGGGTTTTTACGAGCCCATCATGATTCGTTGTGGCAGAGGCCACCTGATCCAGCCATGCTGGTTAGCCGGAGTCTCGCTCCGCTCGCTTACCTGGCGCTCATCCAGAAACGGCCTTTTTACCTAACCCTTCGTTACTCCCGAAATTTTATCAGCGGAATATCGAATACATGCACCTGGAAAAATGTGTCGAGCGCCTCGATTGAGACAAAAAATCGTGTTTCTGGATGGACACTACCTGGCTCACCACGATGGTCACTTGGCGTATTCAATTGCCCTGGTTTCCCGGATAACGGTTACCCGGATCTGGCCGGGATAGGTCAGCTTCTCTTCTACAGAACGAGCGATGTCCTGACTCATCAGCAGGGCCTGTTCATCACTGACCTTCAGGGCATCGACAATTATCCGCAAATCACGTCCGGCCTGAATCGCATAGGACTTCTCGACGCCATGGCAGGCATTGGCAATGGCCTCGAGATCTTCCAGGCGTTTGACATAACTCTGCAGCATCTCCTTTCTAGCGCCGGGCCGCGCCCCTGACAGGGCGTCGGCGGACTGGACCAGCAGATCGAGAACGCTCTGCGGGGGCTGGTCCTCATGATGGGCACCGATAGCGTAAACGACATCCTCGGGCTCTCCATATTTCTTGGCGAGATCACGGCCGATAATGGCGTGTGAGCCCTCGACCTCGTGATCGACCGCCTTACCGATATCATGAAGCAGGCCGGCCCGTTTGGCTACCTTGACATCGATCCCCAGTTCGGCAGCCATGATACCGCAGAGAAAGGCGACCTCGAGAGAATGCTGCAGCACATTCTGCCCGTAACTGGTGCGATAGCGTAACCGGCCGAGAAGTTTGATCAGTTCGAGGTGCACGCCATGGGCCCCGACATCGAAGGTGGCCTGTTCGCCAGCTTCCCGGATTGTCACCTCCAACTCGTTGGTCACCTTGGCGACAACCTCTTCGATCCGCCCTGGATGGATCCGACCATCGCCAATCAGCTGCAGCAGGGCCAGGCGGGCGACCTCCCGACGAACGGGATTGAACCCGGAAAGAATAACCGCCTCTGGGGTATCGTCGATGATGATATCTATCCCCGTGGCCGCTTCGATCGCCCTGATGTTACGTCCCTCCCGGCCGATTATCCGCCCCTTCATCTCATCGTTGGGCAGCGGCACCATGGATACGGTCTTATCGGCCACATAGTCGCCGGCATAGCGAGAGATGGCCAGGGCAATGACATTTTTGGCCTTGCGGTCGGCCTCCATCTTCATCTCGGTCTCAATACGGGCCAGGCGTTTAGCCGCCTCCATTCGCGCCTCACTCTCCATGGAGTCCATCAGCATTTTCTTGGCCTCCTCCTGGCTTACACCGGCAATTCTCGCTACCTCATAGCGTTGCCTGGCCAGCAGCTCATCGACCTCCTTGTTTTTGACCTCGATCCCGCTCTCTCTTGTCTTCAGCTGTTCTTCGACGTTTTGCAGATCGCTGGTTTTTCTCTCGAAGACATCCCATTCCTTTTTCAGGCTGTCCCGTTTTTTGGCGAGTTGGCGCTCTTCACTCTTGAGTTCATCCCGATCGGCCTTGAGTTCTTTTTCGACCTCCTGCTTGATCTGGTAGACCTCTTCCTTGCTCTGAAGAATCGCCTCTTTTTTCAGCTGCTCTGCCTCGACGATGGCATTTTCGATGATCTGTCGACTCTGGGAATGTATGTTCCGCTGATGTCCTTCGACAAACTGCTTGCGAAGCAGATATCCTATAAACGACCCGCAAAGCAGTCCGAGAAAAAGAAACAACGATGAATGGAAGGCGCTCATGACAATTTCCTGTTAATGCAGTAACTGAAAATACAGGAAGGAATGAACGCGTAGGAAATGGAGAAACGAAAGAAGGACCGAGGGCCAGCCCTGCGCTCTGCAACTTGAACAGCCAGAACGAAAAGCTCAGTGTCACCTGAGGATCGCTACGTATTTCACTATCCAGATCGAGCTTTACAATCAGATGGTCTTACGACGACAACGATCCCCTGGCCAGTGCACACCCTGGTCAGCACCTTACAGATTTCTTTAAGGATCGGCAAATATCAGCCCACGACGACCCGTCGGGCAGGGGCGGTCCATGGGCCTGACGACCGTGGTCTCTGGTCGTCAGGCCCATACAGCACCCCATCTGGGATATCCCTCCCGCACACAATCCGTCGCTGCCTTGCAGGCGCGATCGACGATTCCGCGGGCTCGTTGCCGACGACTCTGCTTGTCGCACAACCGGCTTTTCATTTCGTACCAGCGGCTACCGATACGCATACTACCTATCTGAAAAAGCTGACCTGCTTTTTGTCGTTTCCCTACCCTTCAAACAGCATTCCTGCTGCACCCAGTCTTCTCTGATTGCACCGGGATTCGGACCAGATGTACGGGCGAATGGACCCGGATATATGCTGAAACCGCAGAGCGTCTTCGACGGCGACCAGCGCCACCGGCTAGCAAATCTTCCGGCGAACCGTTGACATTGCCACTACTTGCGAAACCAGCAATATATAAACAGAACGAACGACTGCGTATTCGCTCTGACACATTAACTTCCCCGCACTGCCGTGTTGGCAGGTCAGTTAAACCTAATAAATTAGGTGGGCATAGCTCATGCACGCTTCAGGAAATTCCCTCGGGATTTTCCTTGATCGAACAGCAGAGGCGCCCTTTTTTTGGGAGTTGGCTCAACACACTCTGCAAATCACCAACAGCGCAGGGAAATCTCACGGACTCCACTTCCTTGAGCGGTAGAGCCCTTCTATTTTCTGCATTTTTTCAAATTTTCACTACAGGTCCACTATAGCAAACTTTCCGGTAAACGAAAACAAAATATACAACGATGTATCAGTCCGTGGCCAGGGTCGACCGTATCTCTTCACTCAGCTGGGCAACCCTGGTGGCGTTGTCGGCCTTATATCTCTCAAACTCCTGTTCTAACAGGACATACTTTGAGGCAACATTGAGGCACGCCATAATCGCCAGTTTGCCAGCAGGCAGATTGCCGCGCCGCGCCCCTCCACTGCCCTCCACCTCTTCCCGGACCAGGGACAGGATCGCATCCACTTCCCTTTCCCCGGCAGCGGTATAGAACTGAAATTCCTGCCCGAGAAGGGTAAACCTGACCAGGCGTTCAGGCTCCGACATCACATTCCCTTTGGCGACGGGTCCCAAACGATGACGAATTATTCCCGGTACCCTTCATGATCCGCCTGTTCTTCCAGATCGTTATCCCCACCTTCATCCCCGGTTGTGATGAACAGGCTGCCCTGACGACTGGGGTCACCGACCTCATGATATTCACCTTGGCCATCCTCTGTCAGGGCGCTCTCCCACTCTTCAATCTGCTCGATAATACTGCCAACCCGGTTACTGATGACGTTACGCTCCACATCGTTTTCCGCCAATTGCGCCCGGAGGTCAGCTATCGTCGCCTCTCTGTCTCGCAACTCACCTTGCAATCGACCATGCTGATCCTTTAGCTCCTGGAAACTCTTCAACAATTTTGCCACGAAGCCCTCAAGACGTCTCAGTTCATTCTCATTATTCATATTCACTCCCATATTGCAAACTCTAGAGTATTGTCAACAACCCGCCGTTTTGAGCCCCGCACTTTCCCTTTTTCCCCAGATCACGACGGCGCTATCGTACGCCCATATTCTCTCTTCAGCAACACCTGCATCATGGGCTGCCAACATCTCCGCAAACAACCCTCTTGCTCTGATTCAGCCCGGCAAATTGCGCTGACTATACCATGCACCACATCTTCCGCAAGCGAGAATCTTCTCTACCAAACAGCAAATCCGACGGGCATTTACGGCGTTTATGCATCCTACACCCGGGTATACTGCCAGGAAAGTGGTCTGGCATTGTCATATGGCATATAGCCATGAAATATCCGAGGATCAGCATCGAAAACCAGGGGAAGAAAGTGTCTGTCTCCCTCCCACATCGGCAATTCCGGCAACCGCTCGAGTTCGACCCAGCTCAAATCACCCTCTTCATTGGTTGTATGCGGAGTACCGGTAAACCGATCGATCCGAAAGATAAATCCGAGCCAGTCTTCCCCCTCGGGACCAAATCCTGTCCAGTTGATGATTCCCCGCAGCACCGTGTCGACGCAGACGATACCCGCCTCTTCCCTCAGCTCTCGGACCAGGCAGCCAAGAACATCCTCATCTGACTCCATTTTCCCGCCCAAGCCATTGAATTTTCCCAGATGCTGATCGCTCGCCCTCTTGTTTCGATGGACCAGAAGCGTCTTCTTTCTATCGGGGGACAAAACAAAACCAAGCGTCCCAATTATCGGCGCATACACGAAAAACTCCCTTTTTTTCAGATGATATTATTTTTCACATTCGCTCGTTCGACCCGGAAAACCCGTGCAGCCAGGGCGGAAATCATGCTATAATTCTAGCTTAATGAAAGAGGATTCACCCTCCCTAGGCCAGCGCCAATCCAGCAATACGATTTTTTTTGTTTGAATCGAGACGGTCGATACATTTTACCACAGGCATATATTTTATATTCCGAGGATAAAATTTTAAGAGCAACGAAGAATCAGGCGAAAAAAAGGCCGTTTCTGGATGGGCGCTCAGCTCATGGCCAGACAGAGATGCAGCAGTATGGCAATCCGCCGCAGGAGACGGTATTTGCGATGAAAGAGCAATTCTCCTGGCCATTCGCCCCGTGACGAATATACTGATATCATGTCGATGAGTTGAGCCCTTTCAGCGTGTTGATACCGCTTCATCCCTGGTACTGAACGTTCGCCTATGAACACTGACAACCGCCCTATTGGTATTTGTTCAATGATGCTGCCGAAGATTCTCTCGTTTCTCGCCCTTCTGTCAACCTGTCTCGCCACGGCTCCCGCGCTGGCTGCGGATCATTTCCCCCACTATCCGGCCATTACTGCCAACGTCGCCTTCTGGGAAAAGATCTACTCCACCTATTCCATCAACACGATTGTCGTTCATGACAAAAACGATGTAACAAAGATTTATGAAACCGTACAGTTAGTGGATAAAGATCTGCCGGCTGCATCCCAGATCAACTCGACCATGATCAGTTTCGCCACGACAAAGTACCAAAGAATACTGCAGGATCTGGCCGATGGCAAGCGCCCTGCCACCGTCGAGGAAAAACGGATCGCCTCGATGTACAAGGGGCGGGATAGCCGGGGTCGCATGGCGAAGGCAGCCCAATCCGTGCGCACCCAGAAGGGCCAGAAGGAGCGCTTTCTCGAAGGGGTCGTGCGTTCTGGCCGTTACCTCCCCACCATTCGCGCCATTTTCAAGGAACACGGTCTCCCTAGCGAACTGGCCTATCTCCCTCATGTGGAATCGTCGTTTAACATCAAGGCCTACAGCAAGGCCGGGGCCTCTGGCATGTGGCAATTCACTCTCGGCACCGGCAAACAGTATATGCGCATCGACGATGCGGTCGATGAGCGCAGCGACCCGTATATCGCCGCCCGGGCAGCGGCCCGCTATCTGCGTGACGGTTACCAGAAACTGGGAAGTTGGCCCCTGGCGTTGACGGCCTACAATTACGGTACTGCCGGAATGGTTCGAGCCAAGACGGCCAAGGGATCGTACGAACGTATTTTTCTAGAGTACCGCGAAGGCAACTTCGGCTTTGCCTCACAAAACTTCTATGCGGAATTTCTGGCGGCCATTCATGTGGCCAAAAAGCTGGAGGCTTCCCGACAGGTCAGACTCGACCGGCCAGTGGATTTTGTCGAATATCGGCTGCCAAGTTATATCCACCTCAGAAATGTCAAGCGCCACTTCGGCGTCACCGACGCCATGATCGACGAGCTCAATCCAGCCATTCGCCCCCCGGTCTATCGAGGAGAAAAGCTGTTGCCCGCCGGCTATCATCTCCGGCTGCCGGCGACCCGACACATCAATGCGCTCATCGCCAGGGTTCCTGACGCCTATTTTCAGAGGGAACAGACCAGGGGCAAGTACCATCTGGTTCGCCCTGGCGAGACCCTGACCCAGATTGCCGCCAAATACCAGATAAAGGTGAGAACCCTGGCCGCCGCCAACGGGCTCCGCCATGACGCCAAGGTGCGTATCGGCCAACGATTGCGCATCCCTCCAGAGACCGCCAGCAGGACCTCTTCATCGGTACGTTCACTTTCCGCGGCCGAGGCCAAGCGGCACAGATCCAGTACCAACACCAAGAGCTCCCCCCCTGCCAGCGAACCCCTGGTTCTCTCGGCTGAGACCAGTAAAATCGAGTATATCAGTGCCAATTGATGATGGTTCCGCAACAATCTTCATATTCAAGGCGCGCAACTTCCCAATCATTTCGAGATGCTAAAGGTACTTCGAAATGATTGAAGGATCAATCTGTTCAAGGCCCCCTCTCCTCGAGCACCAGGGGTGCCTGACCGCTTATTGCTTCCTGCCCCAGGCCCGCCATCTCCGTTTGGGCTCTCTTTAGCCCGCCAACCGGCACACTCTTCTCAAAAAGAAGTGAGAATTTCTCTTCTCTTTCTTCAACTGCAAGAAATTTCTGCTATAGTTATCAGAACACCCTCGACCGTTGTGGCTGCGACCCTATGGTCCAGCCATGCTGGGTAGCCCAGATTTCTCATCAGTTCAGACGCATCAGATCCCAAGTTTTTGCCGATGAACTAAATTCTTTATATGCATTGGCAAAACTCTCAAAAGAATGGCGTCGCCTGAACCGACCTCTGGTGCCCGAATCATGCCGCCTGACCAATTGCCGCAAGGCCAACCTTCATCAACTGCCAGAGAAATGCCAGCCGCCACCCTCATTGCCCGGTTCAGCGCCACCCAGACCCTGCCCCATGTGGTCAGCAGACTCTCTGCCCTGATGGTGGACCGTGACGCCACCATGAAGGAATTCGAAGAGATTATCAAGATCGACCCGGTCCTGGTGGCCCGGTTGTTAAAGCTGATCAACAGCCCCTTCTACGGACTGGTCCACCGGGTGGACTCCATTGCCCGCGCCATCGCCTATCTCGGGATGAAAAATCTGCATGCCATCGCGGTAACCCAGGCGATACAACCCTTCTTTCGAGATAACGGCAACGCCACCGTCTTTTCCAGAAAACAGCTGTGGCTGCACTGCGCCGCGGTGGCCATCTGCAGCAAGATGGTGGCCGAACGTATTTTCGCCCTCGATGGAGAAGATGCGTACTTAACTGGTATACTTCACGATTTCAGCCTCATTATCGAAGAGCAGGTCGCCCCGTCCACCTTTCTTACAGTCTGCAGAAACGCCAGGAGCTCAGGCGAAATGATGGCCGCGGAGAGCAGGCTCTTTGCCACCGATCACTGCCAGGTGGGCGCACTGTTGACCCGAAACTGGAATATGCCAGACCCCATTCAGGAAGCGATCGGCAATCACCACACCATAACAGACGACATCGTCCCTCAGAGCCTCACCGGTATTCTGCAGATGGCCGAATATCTCACCGCCCAGATAGGCTACACCCCTCTACCAGAATTCACCAGCGAGATCTCGCCAACCTTGATCGAGCACATCCGGCAAAACAATGACGAATACATGGTGCTCCTCGAGGATTTTCCTGAAGAGATGGCCAAGGCCAGGGATCTCTATGCGGGTGAGGGGAACTGATGAACATCGCCACCCTGCCATTCACGACCGCTCCACGAGAGATCCTTGTCCGGGAACGGGAAGATTTCAGAGTTTTTCTCAGCACCTGGCTGGGCGAGATCACCGTCTCGTTCATCGAGGAGCCGGACGGAAACCCGGCCGACACGTTCGCAGGCGAGGTACTGGCCGACCTGACCGACCAAGCTGATACCATCGCCTGTGCCCGGAAAGAAAAACGCATTATAACCCCTCTCGCCCACGGTTACGTTCTACTCTTTGTCCCCTCTCTTGCGGCCAGTTGTCTCGTATCACGTCAGGACGAGGTGGATCAGGAGACTGTCACCCGTCTGACGCTGGCCATGGAACTGTTTACCACAACCAGCGAACTCAGCCAGACGAAGAAACGGCTGGAAATCCAGAAAAGGCAGTTCAACCGTAAGGTCACGGCCCTTGACAGCCGCTACCGGGAGACCCTGGAGGAAATCGAGAGAAGCTATCGGATTATTCACGAACAACAGGAAAATTATTCAAAAAAATTACAATCGGAGATAGAGGAACAGACCAAGGCGCTGCGCAGGTCCAAGGGTGAGGCCGAAGCGGCCAATCAGGCCAAGAGCCAGTTCCTGGCAGTGATGAGCCACGAGATTCGTACGCCCATGAACGGCATCATTGGTTTTACCGATATGCTGTTGACGGGCCGTCTTGACGAGGAGCAGTTTGACAGCGCCATGGCCATCAAACGGAGCGGAGAATCGCTTCTGGCCCTGATCAACGATATTCTCGACTTCTCCAAGGTCGAAGCCGGGCAGATGGAGTTCGAGACCATCGAGTTCGACCCGGGAGTCGTCGCCTTGGATGTCTGTGAGCTGATCAAACCCAGGGTTATGGAGAAACCGATCACGATCCTCTGCCATATCGGCGACTCCGTGCCCTCACGGGTCCTGGGAGACCCGAGCCGCTTCCGCCAGGTACTGGTCAACCTGATGGGTAACGCCGCCAAATTCACCGACCGGGGCGAGATAGAACTGGCTATCGAGGCGGAGTCAGAAGACGCGACGGCAACCACCCTTCACTGCCGGGTCCGGGACACCGGCATAGGCCTTGAAGCGGCGAAATTCGCTACGATTTTTGAAGAATTCCGCCAGGCCGACAATTCGACCTCCAGAAGATACGGCGGCACCGGCCTGGGCCTTTCCATCAGTCGCCGAATTGTCGAAATGATGAACGGCAAAATCTGGCTGGAAAGCGACCCGGAGTCCGGCACCACCTTTTACTTCACCGTGGTTCTGGGACGACCGGCCACCAGCGAATCGCCAGCCGCATCGTCGCCAGACCTTGGCTTACAGCGCCTCCTGATCGTCGATGACGGCGATCCAGGGCGATCGACAACCGCCAGAGCGCTTGCGGCCATGGGCGCCAATCTCCAGGTCGCAGGCGACCTCTCTGGCGCATTCGATCTGATCTGTGCCAAGGCCCAGCGGCAAGAGCCGTTTGATCTCGTCATTTTCAATCTGCGGGCCCCGTTGTCCTGCTACGACCTGGCCAGCCGTCTCCGCCGACTCCCCGCCCCCATGGCCTCACTGCCGCTGCTCGCTTGCGGAACTGCCCGGCAATGGGAAAAGCTCGCCAGCAAGCCCCCGGTGTTCTCGACCTTTCTCGCCACGCCCTGTCAGCGTGAGCTGATCGCCGCCACCCTTGCCGATCTGCTCTTTTCCCGTCAACGAGAGGCACACCAGCCATCTCCGCTCCAGCCGGCCGGACACCACCTGCCAGCAGGCGATGAGAACCAACCCGGCAGACTGCTGCTGGCGGAAGACAACCTCGTCAACCAGAAACTGGCCAAAATCATGTTGACCAGAGCCGGCTATCAGGTAACAGTGGTCAATAATGGTAAAAAGGCAGTGGAGACCTACGCCGCCAACCCCGAGTTGTTCGATACTATCCTGATGGATGTGCAGATGCCGGAAATGGATGGTTTGAAAGCGACCCGGGAACTCCGTCGGCTCGGTCACCGGACGATCCCCATCATCGCCATGACCGCCAACGCCATGAAAGGCGACCCCGAAGTCTGTCTGGCGGCAGGGATGTCCGACTATATCTCCAAACCCATCAAACAGGAGCTGTTTTTCCAGGTGCTCGATCGCTGGTTGCACCGACGCTCCACCACCCCCCGGTAAGAGGTCATGGCTCGCACATCGTCGCACCCCACCGCTCCCGTGTCCACCTCCAGCCGCATCCTCGCCTGGGCGGATAGCCCGGCGCACAGGCGTCCATTGCCCGTACGTCTCATCCATGCCCTGGTCCGGCTGCTGCTCATCACCTGGCGGGAGTTCGGCAAAAACGATCTGCCCCTGCGCTCAGCGGCCCTGACCTACACCATCCTCCTCTCCCTGGTACCCATTCTGGCGATGAGTACCGCGGTGATCAAGGGGCTTGGCGGCAGCGATCAACTCCGTAATCTGGCCTACAGCTATATCGCCAGTCTCGAGCAGAGCCCCACCGACATTTTTTTTGATAACAATCCGGCCGATCTGGTGCAGAACAGCCCCGCCGATCTGATGGGCGACAATCCCGTCGCTCTGATGGAAGACGATCCGACGCCCCCGGAGGAGAGCGACCCCAGAGACCCGCTTGCCGACAGCCTGACCTCCCATCTTCACGACGCCATCGACATGCTGTTTGATTACGTCGATAAAACCAATTTCGCCACTCTTGGCTCGTTCGGCGTCGCCGGTATCTTTGTCAGTATCATTCTGGTGTTCGGCAATATCGAACTGGCGTTGAACGCGATCTGGCATGTCGAAAAGAGTCGCTCTATCGCCCGTAAGGTCTCCGACTACATCACCCTGATCGTGCTGATGCCCATCTCGATCAACGTCGCCCTGGCCGCCTCCGCCTTTCTGACCAGCCCCACCCTCTCCGCCCACGCCCAGCTCTTCATCCCCTTTCCCTGGATGCAGACACTCGTTTTAAAACTCGTACCGGTGGTCGCCATCACCGTAACGTTTTATATCATTTATGTCTTTTTCCCCAACATCATGGTCAAAACGTTACCCGCTCTCAGCGGCGCGATCTTTGCGGCCATCCTCTGGTTTATGGTCCAGAACGTCTATATCCGCCTGCAGATCGGGGTCTCCAACTACAACGCCATCTACGGTTCCTTTGCCACCCTGCCCCTCTTTCTGGTCTGGATCTATCTCGGCTGGCTGTTCGTCCTGGTGGGGGCCCAGGTCGCTTACGCCTGCCAGCACCTCGACAACTACCGGCTGCAGCCGGCACCGCCCGAGCCGGCCCTGCGTCTGAGTGCGGCCTTTGACATCATGGCAATGGCCCAGAAATCGTTTGATCACAATCACTCTCTGGTTCAGGCGGACCTCGAGGTGCTGGAGCGCAACTACCCCAAGGCGCTGCTTGACGAAGTGGAAGAAACCCTGATACAGGCAAGGCTGCTGCACGTCTCCACCACCACCGGTCGCCTCTTTCCAGCCGGACCGGCGCTTGCGACCGATCATCGCCAGATCGCCGAAGCGATCCTGGGGAGCGGACTGCCGGATACCCAGGGCGGCGATACCACCCGGGAGGTGATGGACACCCTTCTTTACCGTTCCGAGGATCTGCAGACGAATGGCGGCAGGGGAACGGACTCGGGCAACTCGCAACAGGAACAGAGCTCCACGTAAAAGGTCGAACCAGCCCCTTCGACGGATTCCAGGCTGATCGAGCCCCCATGGGCCTCCATGATCTGCTGACAGAACACCAGACCAAATCCCGAACCGATCTCCCCTCCGGTGCCGGGCAAGGTCGTTTTCACGTCCGCTCGGAAGATGTCTTTGAGATAGTCCTGGGGCATTCCACAGCCCCCATCCCGGACAATCAACCTGGTATGAGAGCTGTTCGCCTCATAGGAGACGGTTATCCGGCCACCGGCGTAACTGAATTTCACCGCATTGGAGAGGAGATTGTTGAGCACCACCTTGAACAGTTCCGGATCGGCATAGATTCCGGTTGCGGCAGGGATCTGGTTGACAAGCGATAACCGCTTCCTCTGGGCCAGGTGGGTAAAGCTGTCAAACACCTCGTTGATCATCTCTGCCAGATCGAACAGACTCGGCTCAGGTTTTATCCTGCCGGTCTGCAGCCTGTCCATTCCCAGCAGATTGTCGATCATCTTCATCATCCGCTGGCCATTGACGATGATGCTTTCGAGAAATTTGCGATGGATATCGTGGCGGAAGGCCTCTTTTTTCAGAATGCGCTTTAACATCCCCAGAATCGAGACGATGGGCGACTTCAGATCATGGGCCACCAGGGCCACGAACCTGTTTTTGGTCTCCACGGCGTTTCTGGCCTGCTGCCTGGCCTCGCGCAACTGTCCCCGCAACCGTCTGGACTCGGTGATATCCTGGCCGATCTCAAAGCGTACATAACGCCCTGAGGCCCACTCCAGCGCCTGCGCCTTGACCCCATACCACCGGTTATCAAACCTGTTTTGATACTGGCAGCTGACCGCGCCAGCAGGCTTGCCGTCACTGCCTAAGAGCCGGCTGTTAACGCAAAAGCTGTTGCATTCGCCCTGGATCTGGTGGATCAGGTCGCGACAGTCGTATCCGGTCGGGTCGAAGCCGCAGATCCGTTTGAGATAGGTGTTGGCATAGAGTATCTCATTGGTCTCGATATCCGCGACCAGCACCGTACTGTCGAAACTGTCGAACACCCTGCCGATCAACGCATCCGGGACGAGTTCCTTGCCAGAAATCGTCGTTTTCGAAGACAATTCTCCACTGTGACCCTTCATCGGCGGCCCCATCCTACCACGCTGTTACCTCGTGTCCATCCAGAAACGGCCTTTTTTGCCTAACTCTTCGTTACTCTCAAAATTTTATCCTCGGAATATCAAATATATGCCTGTGGTAAAATTTATCGAGCGCCTCGATTGAGACAAAAAATTCGTGTTTCTGGACAGACACTACCTCGTGTCCATCCAGCCCCTCGTCTCTGCACTGCCCAAAGAATATCACAAAAAAAGAGAGAAAGTCCAATATCGGCCCTTGCGATCAAAAGATGAACTGTTTCAACAGATCCTGCCAGGAATGGTCAGGATAAATTCCGACCCTTCCCCCAACTGGCTCTCGACATCGATCCGGCCGCGATGGGCGCCGGCAATATGCTTGACAATGGCCAGACCGAGACCTGTTCCGCCAAGCTCGCGGGAGCGGGCCTTGTCGCTACGGTAAAAGCGTTCGAAGAGGCGCGGCAGATGCTCAGGAGAAATGCCACAGCCGCTGTCTTTGACCCCAATCTGTACCCAGCTGCCGCTATCATCATCGGCCACCACTGCTGCCCAGACCAGCACGGAATCACCCTCCTTGCTGTATTTGATCGCATTGACCAGCAGGTTAACGACCGCCTGCTCGAGCAGGGTCTCGTTCATGGTGGCGACAAGCGCATTCTGACAGTTCAGCTCGAGGAGTACCCCATGTTGATCGGCCTTGACCTGGGAGGTCTGCAGGGCCGCCTCGAGCACCCGGCGCACAAGGCCTTCCTCCATATGGATCGCCCCCTCACTCGACTCCTGCTCGATCCGCGACAAGGCGAGCAGGTCGTCGATAATGGCATTGAGCCGTTGTGACTGGCGCAACACGATCTCCAAAAACCGCACCGCATCCTCCCGTTCGTCCAGCGCCCCATCGAGCAGGGTCTCGACATAGCCCTGGATCGAGGTGATCGGGGTGCGCAGCTCATGACTGACATTGCCCACGAAATCGCTCCGGATCCGCTCGAGTTTTCTGAGTTTGGTGACATCGTTCATCACCACCAGCACCCCGACGCTCTCGTCTTTGCCATCGTTGAGCGTCACTACGTTGGTCTGGAGGTACCTGTCGCCACCCGGTTCCTTCAAGACGATCTCGTCCTCCACCGACGCCATGGTGGTGAGGATATGCTGCACCTGTTCCTGAAGATGGCTGTTGCGGATAATCTCCGGCACCACCTTGCCGAGAGCGGTCTGCCGGTTGATGCCCAGCAATTCGGCGGCGGCGGTATTGATGCTGATCACCCGCTCCTGGCTGTCGATGGCGATCACTGCCTCCACCATGCTGGAGAATACGGTCTCCAACTGGTTGCGATGGGTGACGATGGTCTTGATCTTCTCGTCGAGCATCTCCGCCATCTGGTCCATGGACGAGGCCAGGGCGGTCACCTCATAGGACGAGGTCCGGTCCATATATGGCGTCATCCGCTGCCTGAAATCGCCCTTGGCGAACCGCTCCGCCGTTCGGGTCATTTCCTCCAGAGGGCGACTGATATTACGGACCAGAAAGAGGGTCAGCAGCGCCGCTCCCACCGTGATCACCACACAGCCAAGCATCACTCTCAGCCGCAACCGCTGCATGGTCTCGTCCAGCGAGGTGAACGGTACCGACATCCTGAGTACGGTCTGCACATCCGGCCGCACACCGCTGCCGGCGGCAACCAGCCTCGCCTGACTGTTGAGCGGTCGGGCGATATAGAGCATTTTCTGTTCCAGAGTCTTGGAGTAGCGAAGGATCCGGCCCTGTTCTCCCCGGTAGGCGGCAAGGATCTCCGGCCGTTCGTGGTGATTTTCCATACTCTCCGGATTCTCGTTGGAATCGGCCAATACCACCCCATCATGGGCGATGATGGTTATTCGTGTGCCCGATTCCCGACCCGCCTCTTTGCAGAACGCTCTCAGCCCGGCGATATTACCCGCATCTATATAGTCCTGAACCCTTGACCTGATCAGGCTGGCCCGGGCCTCCAGATCGAGTTCGGATTCCTGCAGAAAGAATTCCCGGAAAACGATAGCCCCATACCAGGTGATGGCGACCACGGCCACCAGCATCACGATAACCGTTGCCGGGTACATCTGCCAGATCAGCTTCTGCGGTCTCATATCTTGGCCGTCTCATCCTGCTCTTCTATATTTTCTTCCGCATTTTTAAAACGATAGCCAATACCACGGACTGTCTCGATCATGGCCCCGGCCTCGCCCAGCTTTTTTCTGAGGCCAAAGATCTGCACATCGATAGCCCGGGGGGTAATGAGAAAATCGTAGCCGCGCACTGCGTCGATAATCTGCTGGCGGGTGAAGACCCAGCCGGCCTTGCCGGCCAAAAGCGTCAGAATACCGAACTCGGTGGCGGTCAGCTGGATCTCCTGATCATCGAGCAGAACCTGATGCTTGCCCTTGTTGATCGTCAGATTGCCAACCACGATGGCTACCGGACCACCCTCTTCACCGTCGTCTTTCTTGGCGGCGCTGCGGCGCAGAACCGCCTTGATCCTGGCGAGGAGCACCTTGGGGCTGAACGGTTTGGTGATGTAGTCGTCCGCGCCGCATTCAAGGCCGGCGATGATATCCACCTCTTCGCCCTTGGCGGTCAGCATGATGATCGGGATGAAGCTGTATTCCTTGGCCCGCCCCTTCTTGATCTCCATGCACACCTCGATGCCCGACAGGCCAGGCAACATGAGATCGAGCAGAATACAGTCGACACCCTCCCCTTTGAGAGCCTGCAGCGCCTCTTCACCGGTATCGGCGCAGGTGACGTGAAATCCGGCCCTGATCAGATTGTAGCTGACCAGCTGTTGGATATCGGCTTCATCCTCGACAATCAGTATGTGTACTTTTCCCATTGACCCCTTTTCCCCTGCATTCTTTGCACCTGGAGTGCTCCAGCCCGGATTTCTGGGCTGAGGGCAGGTCCCGCCCATCGGACCGGCCACAGCCACCCCACCTCAGCGGGCTGATGGCCCGTTTGGGGGTAGCATTCTGCATTTTTCCACGCTCCGCAAGGGCTATCCGGCGGATTAACGCAATCCTAATCCTCTCTTAATCCATAAAAAAAAATCCCGCCGTATTGTCACTGGCACCATGGCGAGACCAGACAGAAAAAAACCTCTGTTACGTAAATTACGTGAATACTCTTATGCAGCCATTTTACACCTTCCACCACGAGCTAACCAGCCTGCGCAAAAAGCTCATGCAGGTCAGCACCATGGTGGAGGAGCGGGTTCGGGCGGCGACCTCGGTCATCGCCAGTCGAGATGAGGAGCTGATCCAGAAGATTCTGCTCACCGACTACGAAATAGACGACATGGAGGTCGAGATCGAGGAGGACTGCCTCAGGATTCTCGCCCTGCACCAGCCTGTTGCCAGTGATCTGCGCCTTATCGTAACTGTCATAAAGGTCAACAACGAGATAGAACGCATCGGCGACATGGCCGTCAGCATTGCCCTCAGGGTCAAGACCATTTCCGCCTGCACGAGGGAGTCCTCTGCCAACGGAAAAGGCTGGATGTACGACTACAGCAGGATGTCCGAGAAGGTCATCACCATGCTGAAGATGAGTCTCGATGCCCTGGTCAACCACGACGCCCAGATGGCAAGGCAGGTCTTTCTGCTCGACGACGAGGTCGACGCGATGCTCAAAGACGCCTATGACAAGGTCACGGCCCGACTGGATCGCCACCCGGAACATCCCGGCTGTCTGATCGACATCTATCTGCTGGCCAGACACCTGGAGCGCATCGGTGACCGGTCGACCAACATCGCCGAAGATGTCATTCACCTGGTTGAAGGAATATTCATCCGGGGCCAATGACGACCCGCCGGCGAGGGAGTACCCATCCAGCATCCAGTCAGTCAACATGTCATAACCCATGCTCTACTCCTACATCCTGCCATGCATTCTTCTGTTCAGCGTCGTCGCCTTTTTCCTGGGCAGGAGACGGGCGTTGGCCGTCGCCAGAGGCAGGGAACCTGGCGCACTCGACTCCCTGCCGGTCCATTACGGTGTGCTGACGGCTCTGGCCTGCGCCATCCCGGCATTTTTTCTTCTCACAACCTGGCAGATAGTCGAAACCCCAGTCATTACCTCGCTTATCGTCAAAAAACTGCCCGCCGAGGTGCAACGGCTCGACACCAGCGACCTGGAACTGCTCACCAGCGAAATCCATAACAGAATAAACAGCGAGATCGTCGGTGAAACCGCAAAACCACTGGTCGAAAGCGGTGCCCGACAGTATGTCGCTCTGCAATCCTCGGTCAGGGACCTGGTTTTCAAGGTGACAATCGCAACCATGCTGGTCGCCTGCGGTGGCGTCCTCCTCTGGATCAAGATCGACCTGAAGGCCAGAAAGCTGGTGGAATCGATGGGGATGACGGTGCTGTTTAGCTGTGTCGTGCTCACCATTGTCATCACCCTGGGCACCATTCTCTTGATGCTCTTTGAGGCGTTCCGTTTTTTCAAGGCGGTACCGATGACCAGTTTTCTCTTCGGGCTCGACTGGAGCCCCCAGATCGCCATCCGCTCGGACCAGATCGCCTCTTCCGGCGCCTTTGGCTCGGTACCGGTTTTGCTGGGCACCCTGCTGATCTCGCTTATCGCCATGCTGGTAGCAGTTCCCATCGGTCTGCTCTCGGCCATCTACCTCTCGGAATACGCGAGCAAAAAAGTCCGAGCCACCATCAAGCCACTGCTGGAGATACTGGCGGGCATCCCCACCGTCGTCTATGGTTTCTTCGCCGCCCTGAACGTGGCGCCGCTGATCCGTGTCATCGGCCAATATCTCGGTTTTTCCGTTTCCTCCGAAAGTGCGCTCGCCGCCGGACTGGTCACCGGAATAATGCTCATTCCTCTCATATCCTCCATCGCCGACGATGTCATTTATGCCGTGCCCCAGGAGCTGCGTGACGGCTCCTGCGCCCTGGGAGCGACCAGGTATGAGACCGTGAGAAACGTGGTGATCCCCGCGGCCCTGCCCGGCATTGTCGCCGGCATACTCCTGGCGGTATCACGGGCCATCGGTGAGACGATGATCGTGGTGATGGCCGCCGGACTGGCCGCCAACCTGACCTTCAACCCGTTGCAGGCGGTCACTACCGTTACCGTGCAGATCGTCACACTGCTCGTCGGCGACCAGGAGTTCGACAGCCCGAAAACCCTGGCGGCTTTCGCCCTGGGACTGCTGCTCTTTCTCCTGACCCTGATTCTGAATTTCATCGCTCTACGGGTCGTTCGCCAATACAGGGAGCATTATGACTGAGTCCACCCCTCTTCTCTCCGGGCGATTGCAGCTGCCTGGCAAAAAAAACAAAGCAGACTGACCGGCCATGCCTACCTTGCCATCATCGTTCGCCATCACCGGCAAAGTCACTGCCGGTCTTACCCGACGCCATCGTCGGGAAAGGTATTTTCGGCGGTTGACCGTCACCGCTGTCGTCATCGCCCTGGCCACGCTGCTCTCGCTGTTTCTCTCGATCATCACCACTGGCTATACCGCTTTCCAGCAGACCTCCATCAGGCTCGACATCGATCTCGATCCGGCAGAATTCACCGATGCCAACATCGCCAGGGCGGACTTTACCAGCCTGATCAGAAAAGCCCTGTACACGACATTTCCCGAGGTGACCAGCCACCAGGACAAAGAACGACTGGCCCGGCTGATCAGTCCCGGAGCACCCCACCAGCTGATGGCACTGGTGACAAAGGACCCCAGGCGTATAGGCACCAGCCTGTCGGTCTGGCTTCCGGCCGACGACGATGTGGATATGTGGCAGAAAGGCAGGTATGACCACACGGCGCCGGAAAGTGGCCGACATCTCAACGACAGGCAGCTGAGCTGGCTTGCCAGTCTTGCCTCCGCCGGCAGAATCGACAGAAAATTCAACACCACCTTCTTTACCAATGGCGACTCCCGCGAGCCGGAACAGGCTGGAATATGGGGTGCGATGTGCGGTTCCCTCTACACCCTGGCCATTACCCTGGTCATCTCTTTTCCAATGGGCATAGCGGCGGCTATCTACCTCGAAGAGTTCGCGCCCCAAAACATCTGGGTCGATCTGGTTACGATCAACATCAACAACCTGGCCGCTGTTCCCTCCATCATTTTCGGTTTGCTGGGGCTGGCAATCTTCATCAACTCCTGCGGCCTGCCCCGGGCCACTCCGGTGACAGCTGGGCTGGTGCTCACTCTCGTCACCCTGCCAACCATCATCATTACCGGCAGGGCAGCCCTTACCGCTGTGCCAGCCTCGATTCGCCAGGCCGCTCTGGCAATCGGTGCCTCGAAGGTTCAGACCATTACCCATCACGTCTTGCCCCTGGCCATGCCGACCATGCTGACCGGCGCCATCATCGCCATGACCAGGGCCCTGGGCGAGACCGCGCCACTCTTGATGATTGGCATGGTGGCCTTCATCGTCGACGCCCCCGCCAGTTTCACCGACCCGGCCACAGTGCTGCCGGTGCAGATCTATCTCTGGTCCGACAACCCCGAACGGGCCTTTGCCGAAAAGACGGCAGCGGCGATCATGGTGCTGCTGGTCTGTCTGCTGCTGTTAAACGGCCTGGCGGTCTACCTGCGCAACAGATTCGAACGAACCAGCATGGCTGGACCAAGATGCCTCAGCCACGACGACACATGAAACTCCCCGGCGCGGTGACAGAGTTTTTCACACCGGCAAGTTTCGAATAACCCAGCATGGCTGGGTCAGGAAGCCTCAGCCACGACGACACATGAAACTCCCGTCCTCGGTGAGCAGCTTTCCGAACGGATGCGTTGTGGATAAACCAGATGCACATTCTGGCAAGGAGAAAGGGATGAAGAGCAAAGCCCTCTGGGCCGTCGGCCTGCTGCTGATGGCCATCGTCAGCAGTACCCCCGTGATGGCCGGTCGCGACTACATCACCATTGTCGGTTCCTCCACCGTCTACCCCTTCGCTACCGTGGTTGCCGAGCATTTTGCTCGGACCAGCCACTTCAAGAGTCCAAAGATAGAGGCCACCGGTTCAGGCGACGGCTTCAAGCTGTTCTGCTCCGGGATCGAGCTCAAGACCCCGGATATTACCGACGCCTCCAGAAGTATGGAACCCTTGGAACTGGCGGATTGCACCGCCAATGGCGTCCAGGAGATCGTCGAGGTGAAGATCGGCTACGACGGCATCGTCGTGGCCAATGCCAAGCAGCATGCGCCGCTGCCACTGAGCCGGAAGCAGCTCTATCTGGCTCTCGCCAAAGAGGTTCCGGATCCGAGAGTTCCAGGGAAGCTGAGAGCCAACCCGTTCCGGAACTGGAGTGATATCGACCCGAGCTTACCGCCCCACAGGATCGAGATATACGGTCCACCGCCAACCTCGGGAACCAGGGACGCCTTTGTCGAACTGGTCATGGATCATGGGGCCGCGACATACCCCTTTCTCAAGGACATGGCCCCCGGAGATTTCGTCAGAATCGCCCGGACCCTGCGCGAGGATGGCGCCTATGTCACGGCGGGCGAAAACGACAATCTGATCGTACAGAAGCTGCGAACCAATCCGATCGCCCTCGGCATCTTCGGCTTCTCTTTTTTAGATCAGAACAGCGACTTCCTGCAGGGTTCCAGTATAGAAAACCAGCATCCGACCCTGGCCAACATCGCCTCTGGCGACTATCCCCTCTCCCGGCCGCTTTTCTTCTATGTGAAAAAGGCCCATGTCGGCATCATTCCAGGCATCAGGGAGTATCTGAACGAATTCAGCAGCGACAGGGCCTGGGGTGAGAATGGCTACCTGGCCGAAAAGGGTCTGATTCCGATGCCGGCGGCGGAGCGCGACCAGTACCGAAAGATCATCAGAGATCTCAGCCCAAGAAGCATTCGGGTTGAGCTAAAGAGGACAGGCGAGCCGCCATGAGACAATACAGATGGGCTCGTAAAAACCCAGATCTACTTCGTTGTAGGTCGCAAACGACAATTCGCTGTACCATATGTACTACCAAATTGTCGTTTACGACGCTACGCCTCGTATATCAGGGTTTTTCCTGAGCCCATCCTGGTGGAACATTCGACTTTTTACGAGAACATCAATACAAAGAGTACGGCAAAGAGCCGTGCGCCACAGTCGACAAAGACCTCACCTTGAGATGTAAATTGAACTTGAAACGACGGGCTCCAGTGTCGACGGGGACACGGCCGCCCTCACCGCCCCGATCACCCCTGCAACCAGCGCGATGAGCGATCTTATGGAATTCACTGTCGACATGGCAATCCCCGACTCCGCCGCCGAGGCAACGACGACCAGTCCAACCCCGACGATGACGGTCGGCCAACCCTTTACCGAGAATCCCCGGATGACCTGCCGGGAGGTGTCGGTCTATTACGGGGAACACTGCGCGGTCAACTCGGTCAGTATCGACCTGGCCCGGAACGAGGTACTGGCCATGATCGGCCCATCTGGTTGCGGTAAATCGACATTTCTCCGCTGCCTCAACCGCATGAATGACCCGATTGCCAACTGTCGGATCGAGGGGGAGATCCGGCTCGACGATATAGATATCTACGCGCCCGGAATCGATGTCGTGCCGCTCAGAGCCAGCGTCGGCATGGTCTTTCAAAAACCCAACCCCTTTCCCAAATCGATCTTTGACAACGTCACCTATGGCCCGAAAATTCACGGCCTGGTGCACCACAAAGACGAGTTGGCCGAGATCGTCGAAAAGGCCTTGACCAGGGCCGGTCTGTGGAGCGAAGTGAAGGACCGGCTGCATACCCTCAGCACCGGACTCTCCGCCGGTCAGCAGCAACGGTTGTGCATCGCCCGGGCCATCGCCGTCAACCCCGAGGTCATCCTGATGGATGAACCCTGCTCGTCGCTCGACCCGATCGCCACCGCCAAGGTCGAAGAACTGATCGCCGAATTGCGTCAGCAGTACACGATCATCATCGTCACCCATGTGATGCAGCAGGCCGCCCGGGTCTCCCAGCGCACCGCCTATTTCCACCTCGGCAATCTCATCGAAGTGGGCCCGACCGAGCAGATCTTCACCAACCCCCGCCACCGACTGACCGAGGCGTACCTCACCGGCCGATTCGGCTGAGGTCGCCCTGCCGCCGAACCGGACCGTACGCCCCATCGGAGAAAGAGCGGCAGTTAACGTGCATATGCCAGAAAACTGTGCTATAGTGACAGGAGTTGAATGTTTCACTGCATACTCCCACCAGCCAACGACCGGCCTATCGACAGTACAGCCGATCGGTCAAAAGAGGTACCGCGATGCAAGCCAAAGAGTGGCCCCCGCCCTTTGAGGGTGGCTACACCACCATCGATACGAACTGGCGGATCACCTCCTGCAATGCGGTCGCAGCTACCATTCTCGGTTGTGATGAGAAATGGCTTGCCGGCAAAGACATACGGGATATCTTTGCAAGGGACAGCCGATTTTTGCAACTTGTCAATCATCTCAAAAACCTCACCGAATCGCCCCAGGCCTGCCGCAGCGGCAACAGCAATCTCACCACCACCATTGCCGGCGACAACGGCAGCCCGATGTATGTGCAGGTGCTCACCCTGCCTGCGGCCGATGGCACCTGGCTCGGCGCGGCGTTGTACTTCTCCGATCCGGATTCGACCATCGCCGCCGGTCGTCTGGCCCTCGATTCCATCGCCGAAGGCGTTTTCACTGTCGATCACCAGAAAAAAATAACGTTTTTCAACCAGGCGGCCGAGCGGATCACTGGCTGGCAAGAGACCGAGGTGGTGGGCCTGCCCTGCAGTACGGTGTTCAGCACCCCCCTCTGCGACGATGCATGCCTGATGTCCAGAGCCATCGACAAAGGCGACCGACTCTGCAAACGGACGGTCTTCGTCACCACCAAAAACGGCCGCTCCATCCCGGTCCTGATCAGCGCCACCCCACTGTTCGATCTCGACAACAACATCATCGGCGGGGTGGAAACCTTCCGTGACATCACCGCCACGCTCCAGAACGAAATCATCCTCGATGCGGTGGCCGACGGCGTCTTCACCGTCGACGAACGGGGTCATATCACCTCGTTCAACCGGGCGGCAGAAGAAATCACCGGCTGGCTGGAGGAGGAGGTGCTCGGCAAGAGCTGCGC
Source organism: Desulfopila sp. (assembly GCA_047973425.1). GTDB lineage: Bacteria > Desulfobacterota > Desulfobulbia > Desulfobulbales > Desulfocapsaceae > Desulfopila. The sequence goes on along the minus strand of JBKEBZ010000048.1, from coordinate 43,766 downwards.
CGAAATTCTTTTCGGCAGCAGCAACATCACCAGTTGCCCCTTAGCCATCTGCATGCACGAGAAAAAAAACCTGGTCGATTACGAACTGTTCATCATCGGCAAGGACGGCTAGTCCATCCCCGTCAGCATCAGCGCGGCCCCCTTTCTCGACCCGCAGGGTAACGTGCTGGGTGGGGTCGAGTCGTTTCGCAACAACACCAGCCGGTTGCAAACCGCCCTGATCCTCGACTCGGTGGCCGATGGGGTCTTCACCGTCGACCGCAACTGGCGGATCACCTCGTTCAATCTCGGAGCCGAACTCATCACCGGCTGGAGCCGAGAGCGGGCAATCGGCCAGTTCTGCAGCGATATCTTTCACTCCTCGATCTGCGGCAAAAACTGCGCCATAGCCGAAAGCATCTACACCGGCAGGCCGATGGCCAACCGGACCATCACCATCCGCAACAGACAGGATAAATGCGTCCATGTCAGTATCTCCGCCGCCCCCCTGCTCGACCATGACGGCAACGTGGTGGGAGGCGTCGAGACCTTTCGCGACTTGAGCGTGGAGATGAGCCTTCGCCAGCAGCTGCTGAAAAACTTCACCTTCGACACGATGATCAGCAAGAGCCCCGCCATGCAGCGACTCTTTCAGATCCTGCCAGATATCGCCACCAGCAACAGCAACGTGCTGATCCTCGGCGAGAGCGGCACCGGTAAGGAGTTGATTGCACGGGCAGTTTTCAACACCTCGACCCGCAATCAGGCGCCCTTTGTGGTCGTCAACTGCGGCGCCCTGCCGGAGACCCTGCTCGAATCAGAACTCTTCGGCTATAAGGCGGGAGCGTTTACCGATGCCAAAAAAGATCGCAAAGGCCGGCTGGCCGCGGCCCAAGGAGGGACGATCTTTCTCGATGAGATCGGCGATATACCGCAATCGGTACAGGTGAAACTGCTGCGGGTGCTGCAACAGAAAGTCTATGAACCCCTCGGCAGCAACAGCCCGGTCGAGGCCGATGTCCGCATCCTGGCCGCCACTAACCGCAACCTCGGCCAACTGGTACAGGAAGGTATTTTCAGGGACGACCTCTACTATCGTCTCAACGTGGTCAATATCCAGCTTCCGCCGCTCCGGGAGAGAAAAGAGGATATTCCACTGTTGATCGACCATTTCGTCGATACCTTCAGGGCTACCAAGCAAAAGGATATCGTCGGTGTCGGCGATGCGGCGATGCAGCTGCTGATGCAATATAACTATCCAGGAAATATCAGAGAACTGGAAAACATCATCGAATACAGCTTCATTCTCTGCCCGGGAGGATATATCCAGGAGAACCATCTGCCGGAAATATTTGCCGACCGGGAACATCCCCCGAACCAGGTGGCTGCCGGAATCGCCGGTCTGCCGCTGGCAGAGGTGGAAAAGCAGGCCATACTTCTCTCACTGCAGCGAAATGACGGGAAGAAAATGAAAACCTGCCGAGAATTGGGCATCTCCAAGGATACCCTGCGCCGAAAACTGAGCAAATATGGTCTAACCAGCATGGCTGGGCCAGGTAGCCTCAGCCACGACGAAACATGAAACTCTTCGGTGCGGTAACGGAACTTTCCGCACCGGCGAGCTTCATATAAACCAGCATGGCTGGACCAGGTACCGCAGCCACGACAAACCATGAAACTCTTCGGTGCGGTAACAGAACTTTCCGCACCGGCGAGTTTCACATAAACCAGCATGGCTGGACCAGGTACCGCAGCCACGACGAAACATGAAACTCTTCGGTGCGGTAACGGAACTTTCCGCACCGGCGAGTTTCATATAAACCAGCATGGCTGGACCAGGTACCGCAGCCACGACAAACCATGAAAATCCCGAGGAAGTGCCAACGACTCCTTGTCGGCGATTTTCGGATAAAACGAAGATGGCTCAAGCCACAACAATGAACCGCCGAACCCGCTGCACGGCGCAAGAGCGGGCTTTTTACGAGGCCGCCCTTACTTGATGTTCTCGTAAAAAGTCGAATGTTCCACCAGGATGGGCTCAGGAAAAACCCTGATATACGAGGCGTAGCGTCGTAAACGACAATTTGGTAGTACATATGGTACAGCGAAGTGTCGTTTGCGACCTACAACGAAGTAGATCTGGGTTTTTACGAGCCCATCTTACTTGATATCGACCTTGTCGGTGGCGTCGGCGTCAACACTGACGACATCCCCTCTGGCGACGCGTGCCAGTCGGCGCTGCTCCCGCTCCTCTGCTGCTATCCGGGCGGCCGCTTCTCGGTCATCGGCCAGACGGATCCCCCGTGGCACCACCCGGTCGACCACTGCCTCACAACTGCAGGCCACCTGGTCGGGGCATTCGACGATCTCATAGCAGGTGGCGAATTTCAGTAACTTCCTGATCCCGGGGATAGAGATCCCCTGTTCGTGAATGGCCGAACGCAGACAGGCGATCCACTGCAGGTCGTTTTGCGAAAACATTCTGCGGGTACCGTTTCGACTCGGCTTGATCAGTCCTTCATCCTCATAGATTCGCAGTGTTCGGGGATGAATCCGCAACAGGCGCGCGGCGACGCCAATGGAATAGACGGGGAGGTCCTTGGCAAAGGGCTCGCCCTTTTTTTCTTTTCTCTGCATCATTCACACCCTCAAAGGACATTTGATCCGAGCTCATCCGCTGACAATGAACCCGGACCCACTATACGATACTTTGGGTGTGATGTTAATGCTCCTGCGACAGGTGACCGCGAAACACTCTCTCCCCGGCCAGAAACAGCAACCCACAGAAGCCGATGCCGCCCAGAACCACCAGGTTCTCATGCAGAGTCGGCGAATAGGTGAGCAGCGCGGGATAATCCACCAGCCCCATGCCGTGAAACGAAGGGACCAACTGGCCGACAATCACCAGGTCATACCGCATAAAAAAGATACCGATCATAGCCGAGACCGAGGCGACAAAGAGCGCGGTCATACTTCGTCCTTTCGCCAGTATGATGATTATAAAGGGCAGAATCATCCCCAGCACCACTTCCCCCAGCCAGAAATTCAGCGCATAGGGACCGCTGAGCAGAGCGTCCATAGCCTCGACCTTGCCGGGAGGATCACCGGTAATGCCGGCAATCATCTTCCAACTGGTGAAAAAGATGATAATCGCCATCATCAACGCCCCCATTCTGGCCACGCTGTCCATGGCTCGACGCATATCGTCACTCATCCGCCAACCGCAGAAACGGTAGGCAAGCCAGGTAAAAAAGATGATGGCAACGCAGCCGGACATCGCCGCCGAAACGATAAAATAGATGGGCATGTACGGCCCGTGCCAGAATTCACGACCGTTGAGCAGGCCGAAAACCGCCCCGAGATTGGAGTGGGCCACCACACCGGTAATGAGCCCGGCAAGACCGAACGACAGCGCCAGCCGGTGCCGGTTGAGCTGCAGCATCAGAAATTCGACCAGCATGAAGAAGAGATACGCTCCATACAGTGTTCCCATCCACCAGATGTTGGAGGTGAGATTGGCACCGACGACGTTGGCCACCGGCATCCGCCAGGAATTTTCAATCTCGAAGGCGATGACCAGAAAACCGGCGACGATGGTGGCGATCGACAGAAAAACAGCACGTTTGGCGATTGGCTGGAAGCCTTTGAAACCAAAGACATGCCCGACTGACGACACAATGCACAATCCGGTCGAGGTCACCACGAAAAAGACATAGGCAGCAATCAACAGCCCCCAGGGCACCTCCCGGCTCACCCCGAAGGTGTGCTCGTGACCGAGATAGAGCGAGTGTACCCCTGCCGCCACTCCGATCAGGGTGAGCAATCCCAGCATAGCCAAGGTAAGCTGATACCTGCCGGAGACCTTTACCGCCAGTCCGCCTTCTTGTGGCAGTACTGCCGCAAACAGATTGTTCATGTTGCCCTCCTCGGGGATTCGCCCCGTCTGTCTTTTAGCCCCTCCACTGGACCGTTATCATAGAGAGACACCACCGTCGCTGCCGGCACAACCGTCCCTGGGTCACAAACGATCCTCGCGATTGCGAATTTCCAGCAGTGGCTGACGCCGTATTCCGCGGCCCCTGCGCCGACACCGCAGCTCGAGGCAGGTGTGGATCGTGGCGCCACCCAGCCAGATCAGCAGAAAAAACACTCCATCCATACGACCTCCTACCGCTGTCGATATCCTTTGCGGCATCCAGAAATGGTCTTTTCTCCAAAACCCTCTCTAACCAGCATGGCTGGACCAGATAGCCTCAGCCACAACGAAACATGAAACTCCTTGGCTCGGTGACAGATCTCTCCGTGCTGATGAGTTTCATATAAACTTGCCAGACAACCCTGACGACAACGAACAAAAAAACTCTGGGCTCTGGCAGCAGAGCCTGCCATGCCGACGCCTTTCATCTCAGCCATGCCTGCAAGGTTGCACATCTGAGGTCACCATATAATTGACACTATTTATTGTCAACTTATTTGCACATATATGTTTCACAATCACGGTAGAAATTTTAACATACGCAAAAATATAAGCATGATAGATATACATATACCCAGAAGCAGGGCCACAACCAGAGTGGGCGTATTCTACGCCCTTCGCCAAACGGTTCAGCACAAGGACGCAATATGCGTCATGGAAAAGACTCGAAATATCTCAACAGATGATAGACGCGTAAAAAGTCGAACGTTCCACCAGGATGGGCTCAGGAAAAACTTTGCTCTACGAGAGCGTAGTTTCTCAAACGACAATTTGATACTACATATGGTACAGCAAAGTGTCGTTTGTAACCGAGGGCGACGTAGATCGGAATTTTTACGAGACCAGCAACAGATGCGGAAGAGGGGAAGACTTCCCGGATTGTTACCCGGGCTTCAGGATGGAGAAAAAAGGCAGGGAGGCACCGAAAAACTTCAGCACCTCCCTGATGGGGAAAAAGAACATCACAGCAGAACACATCAGTTCTGCTATAAACCGGATCTGCCGGTGGTCCGGTTATGCCGCCGCCTCATCGGCGTCTTTGCCAGGTCGCAGTCGATGTATTTTTTGTGGAATCAGGCCATTGGAAAAAAAGGTCGTGCAGCGCTGCCGCTTGTCGAACGGGCAGTCGACGATATTCCAGCATGGGGTATATTTCAGCAGCTTGATCACCGCATTCAGGCTGATACCATGGGTATGAATCATCTCCCGCAGGCAGACTATCCAGCGGACATCCCGCATGGTGTAGTAGCGCCACGCTCCCTTACGTACCGGCCGCAGCAACCCTTTTGCCTCGTAATTCCTTATCGTTCGCGGATGAATTTTCAGCATCGAGGCCACCATGCCAATGGTGAAGACCGCCTTGTCATCTGGCAACATGATCACCCCTCCTCCGTCTGTTCAGTGTGGAAGACGGCAGCGAAACAGCGTTCGCCCAGAAGAAAAGCACAACCAATTACCCCGAAGCCCCCGACGACCAGAAGATATTCCGCAACGGAAGGGGCATAATGAAGATACTGCGGCAGATCGTCATAACCAGGATATTGCGGCACCGCCAGGCCGGCAACGACAAGGTTGTATCGCGAAAAGAGCTGACCGACCAGCACCATGAGTCCGGCAAGGGACAACGCCTGAGGCGAACGCATCCTCGTGGCCAACAGCAAGAGAAACGGCAGCAACAGACCGATACCAATCTCAAAGAGCCAGAAATTCGTGGCCAGAGGTCCCCGAACCAGCATATCGGCAGCGAGTCGCAGGTCTTCCGTGCCACAGTAGGCGTTGACAAATTTCCATACGGTGGCCAGCAGGATGAGAAAGATCATCAGCACCATAATTTTGCCGGCCGCCCATAAGCCCTGGAGGGTACCCCCTGCCAGCGGCCGCTTACCGATGCTATGAGCATAGAAGGTACAGACCACCACCGCCGCCGCACCAGACAGCAGGGCACTGGCCAGAAAGAAGATGGGCAGCTGCGAACCATACCAGAACGGTCGGGCACTGAGTGAAGCGAACACCGAGCCGAGGTTGGTATTGGCCAGCATTTCCGCCACGGCCCCCACCATACCGAGAACGACCGCCATCGCAAACCGTCTGGTGACGAGAAGATAGAATTCCACGACCAATAGCGTCACCGCCAGACCGTACAAGGTTCCCATCCACCAGATATTTGAGGTCAGATTAGGATGGATAACCAGATTGAGCGGCATCCGCCAGGGGTTCTCCACCTCGGCGCCGATAACGAAAAACGCCCCGAACAAAAAGATGATCGACAGCCAGACCATCCGGTTGGCCAAGGGGAGGAGTGACCGCAGATGAAAGGCATGACTGATGGCCGCCATCAGACACAATCCGGTGGAGATGATAGCCAGGTAGGCATAAACCCCGATCATCAGGCCCCAGGGTATCTCCCGGGTATTGGCAAAGGCCTGGTGATGGCCCACATACTGGGCGTAGATGGCAGCGCCAAGGCCAATGGCGATCATCGCCAAGGAGATCATCATGTAAATATCCAGCCGGAACGTCCTTGCCCCGGTCTGTTGAACCGTCGCTATCGTCATATCCTTTGCCATTTTTCTCACTCCCTAGCAAGTACAGTCAGTTGTCGCAAAACCGATAAAGAGACCCTACGATATCGATTCAGGTTCGGCCTCGCCCCGATAGCTACCGGCCAGGCCAAATATCGCCATCAGAACCACCGGAGTGGCAAAGGGGCCAAGCACCATAAAGAGCAGCAAGGCAACAGTGAACCAGAAGATCTCGGAAATCTTCGCCAGCACTGCGGCCAAAGCATGCCGCTCTGTTCGAGGTACTGCCGCCTTTTCCAGACATTGGGTTATCGTCATCATGATCATCCTCAGGTTGAATCGTCTATCGTCAGCCCATTTTCGCTTACACAAAAAAATAGCAAAGAGCATGCCATGGGAAATTTTGCAGTTCCATCGCCTACACGCAACACGCAACCAACTGTTATTCAATAGTATTTTATATTGACCAAGCAGGATATCACCGGAAAATTGTCCTCTCGTCTTCCCATGAAGACGCATTTTGCGTCTTCATGCGGTCAGCGGACTGCGCATTCTGCGTCATTACAGAGAGGAGTATGCTAATCTAGGGGGATATTGAACAAAATCGACATAACCCTGACAGCTGCACCGGGTAGAGACTGGTAATTGCTGGCCAGACGCCAGGGCCATGACTACGGTTTCTCTTGAAAAAATTACCGTATTTACAGGAGGGTACCCACAGGGAAGGGAGGAAGGCGCAATTTACGCCCAGAAATCAGTACAGTCCCGAATTGCTCATAAGACGTCTTGTCCATAGCAAAACGCCAACACATGCACCCACGGTTGACGAGAAACCCGGGATGACCATAATGGACTATAAACCAGCATGGCTGGACCAGAAAGCCTCAGCCTCAACGAGACAGGAAAATCGTCGCCCCGGTAAAGGAATTTTCCGTGCTGACGATTTTCGGATAAAATCCATAAAAAAACCCGCAACCATCATCACGACGATCGCGGGCAAAAACGGGAACAAAGAGGTTTGCAGGGGCGAGGGTGTACCCCCTGGCAGGCTGCCTGCCGACAACGGCAGAGCGAACAGCGAGCGGGACGGCTTCAGTGGTTGCTCTTTTCCTGGTGCTGCTGTTCATCGGCCAGCAACCGTGCCTGGCCACGAACGCCGATATGGCAGGTGGTACAGCGGGTATCGGAGGCAAAGGCGGTGGAACCGTCATGACAGGCACCACAGTAGTTCCCCTCGTAAAGGGAAGCCATGGTGAAATCATCGTTTTCCTCGGCTGCTCCGGCCTCCATGGTAAAGATGTCATCGTGACAGGAATCACAGTCGAGCCCGGCATCCATGGTGTGGACCTTATGCTCGAAGACCACGGTCTCCACAGGCTTGGTCCAGACGATCGGCGCCTGGGGGCCGTAGGTGTCTTCATCATAGTCATCGGCGCCAGTCTGACTGTCAGCCGCCTTGAGCACTGTACCGGCCGTGACGACAAGACCAAGAACCATAGCGAGCAGGATGTTCTTCATAACGTTCTCCTTGAAAATCAACAACGACAAACCGGCAAGTGGCGTCGAGTCAGTCCCTCTCAGGCGTTGATATAATAGATATTTGGCAGCGCGCCCGTCTCTGGCCGCAGCACCCAGACCATGGTGTCCGGAGCATGGATCAGTTTGAAAACCCGACTCTTGGGGTCGGCCAGATCACCGAAGACCCGGGCATCCGCCGGACAGGCTTCAACGCAGGCCGTGTCCTTCAAACCTTTGGAGAGCCTGCTATCAAAGCAGAAATCGCACTTATCCACAGCGCGAATCTCTTCCTTAAAGTAGCGAGCATTGTAAGGGCAGGCGGTCATGCAGGTCTTACAGCCAATGCAGCGACTCGAATTCATCATCACGATACCGGTCTTCTTGTCCTTATAGGTGGCGGTCGTCGGACAGACCCGTACGCATGGAGGCCGGTTGCAGTGATTGCAGAGCACCGGCATGAAGGTCGTCTCGTATTCGCCGCCGGTGAGGCTGCGCCGCCGCTCTAAGATGGTGGTACGGTAGCCGTAAGCCGGCACATCGTTGGTTTTGACGCAGGCCTCCTTGCACCGCTCACAATCGATGCATCGCCGCTCGCGAAGGACCATGCTGTAATGGGGATTGTAAGGATACTGACCCGGCTCAGGCACAACACCGGAATCGGCAACGGCCCGGCGAACCGAACCAAGCGAGAGCACCGAACCGCCAAGATACAAGCCGGTAATCGCCAGCCCCATCTTCAGGAATTTTCGCCGTTCTGCCGAGGTAATGGTCGACAAGTCTTCACTTGCCAACTGCTCCAACTCATCAATTCTCATTCCGCTCTCCAGGTTGTCCACTCTGCAAAGAAGCATCTCGACGAGATCGCTTCTGTTTGGCTCATGCCAGACCGGGACGTATCGTTTTCGTGGTGACGGGTCTCAGTGGTGTTCGGAGAGATGGCCACGAAACAGCTTCTCCCCCAGAAGAAAAAGGAGGCCGCAAAACCCCACGCCGCCAAGAACCACCAGATTCTCATGCAGGCTCGGCACATAGGTATTCAAGACCGGATACTCGATAAGCCCCATCCCGTGAAACGGCGAAACCAGCTGCCCCACGATCACCAGGTCATACCGCATGAAGAAGATGCCGATCATGCCGGCCAGCGAGGCCAGGAAAAGGGCGGGCATACTGTTTGCCCGTACGGCCAGGATGATGACAAAAGGTATGACCATACCCAGGGCAACCTCGCCAAACCAGAAGTTCATCGCATACTCTCCGGTAAGAAGGGTCATCATCGCCTCATACTTGCCCGGTGGATGGCCGGTGACACCGCTGATCATTTTCCAGCAGGTAAAGAAAATGATTACCGCCATCATCAGGGCGGCCACCTTGGCCACCGAGGCGAGCGAGTTCCGCATGGCCCCGCTCATTTTCCAGCCGTTGAAGAGATAGGCCAGATAGGTAAAGAAGATAATGGCCACACAGCCGGACATCGCCGCAGAGGCGATGAAATAGATGGGCATATAGGGCCCATGCCAGAACTCGCGCCCGTTGAGCAGGCCGAAGACGGCTCCGAGATTGGAGTGGGCCACAATACCGGTGAGCAGGCCGCAGAGGCCAATCGCCGCCGCCACCTTGTGCCGCTCCAGCTGCAGCATGATGAATTCGATCATCATGAAAAAGAGATAGGCCCCGTACAGGGTGCCCATCCACCAGATGTTGGAGGAGAGATTGGCGCCAACCACATTTCCCACCGGCATCCGCCAGCTGTTTTCAATCTCGAAGGCAATCACCAGAAAACCGGCGACGATGGTGGCAATCGACAGAAAAACGGCACGTTTGGCGATGGGATTGAAGTTAGCAAAGCCGAAAACATGGCCCAGCGACGAGACAATGCAGAGACCGGTGGAGGTGACCACAAAAAAGACATAGGCGGCAATGAGAATCCCCCAGGGTACCTCTCGACTCACCCCATAGGTATGCTCATGCCCGACATAGAGCCCATGCACCCCGGCAGCGACGCCGAGCAATGTCAACAGGGCCAGAAGGCCGATGGACAGGTTGTATTTCCCCGCCACCGCGACTTCCAGCCCACCTTCCTGCGGAAGCACCGCAGCCAACAGCTTGTTCATGTTCGTCACTCCTCGTTACACCAGCATGGCCTGGGGCTGGCTCCTTTCCGCGACGTCTGGCCGTAACCCACCGAAAAAGATCGTCACCTGGCTGGAAAACCACTCTGGCAAACCAGACCAGCCGGAGACACTCCGTCTACGCCTACAATGTGGTAATCAATGAAACTATTCAACAAATCCCTTTACCGGACATTACTGCCATCTTTATACCACGTCGTCAAGATCTAACCAGCATGGCTGGACCAGATAGCCTCAGCCACCACACACCAGGTCGGAAAGCCGACCACTGCGGTGTCATTCCGCACCGGGCTCAAGTGCGCCCCCCGGCCCTTTCGGCCTTTACAGTAACACTTGCAGAAATCTGGTTTTCTGGTAGAAAAAAAGTTTTTTCTACCCTTCCCATTTTCTCCCCTTCTTCCGGGTTCTCGGGTAAAATGGGCAAAATCATCCATTGATGACGTCGTAAAAAGCCCGATCTCCTGCGTTGCAGCGGGATCGGCCACTGCTCGACGTACCACATGTACGTCTGTGCTTGGCCGACACCACTGCGCATTGTATATCAGGCTTTTGTACTTAGCCATCTTACGTGCAGGTTTGAGGTTGTTACGAGTTTATCATCCATTGATACTCTCGAAAAAAGTCGAATATTCGACCAGGATGGGCTCTGGAAAAACTTTGCTATCCGAGGCGTAGCGTCTCAAACGGCAATTTGGTAGTACATGTGGCACAGCGAATTGCTGTGACCTGCAACGAAGTAGATCGGTGTTTTTACGAGTTCATCAGCCATTGCCTCGACACATCCATCAGACATTTCCTGCGGTACCTATCAATCTCTTATGGCCAAAAGAAGAATCAAAAAAACACGAAAATCGCGATCCGGCCTCGCCATCCCGATACTCCTTACCAGCTGTCTCTTTCTGCTCCTCCTGGGGGGGCTGTTCCTGATGCACTCCATCAGTCAGCTAAGCGACGAGATCACCGAGAAATTTACCGGTAAGCGCTGGGCGGTCCCGGCAACCATCTATGCCAGACCGCTGGAATTGTATCAGGGGTTGGAAATCGATCCGAACATGCTGGAGCGTGAACTGGAACTGGCCGCGTTCCGCAAGGAAACGCCTGTTCACGGTTCCGGGGGCTACAACCGCCAAGGCGCGCGCTTCAACCTGGTGACCAGAGATTTCGTCTATCCATCGGGGCTTGAGAGATCCACCGCGGTGCAGATAACCTTCCAGGGCAGAACCATAACGGCCATGCAAGCCGCCTCCGGTCAAGCCATTCCCACGCTCCGGGTCAACCCTGCCAGAATCGGCTCCATCCACCCTCTTGTCCACGAGGACAGGGTCATCCTCAAGCCGGACGAGATTTCTCCCCTGCTGCGCGATAGCCTGATCAGTGTCGAAGATCAGGATTTCTACAGCCACCACGGTATCTCACCGACAGGTATTGCCAGGGCCATGCTGGCCAACATCAGGAGTGGCAAAATGGTGCAGGGCGGCTCGACCCTGACCCAGCAACTGGTGAAGAATTTCTTTTTGACCAAGGAGAGGACCTTGAAGCGCAAGGTCCAGGAGGCGGTGATGGCCATCATCCTGGAAACCAAGTACAGCAAGGATGAAATCCTCACCGCCTACATCAACGAGGTGTTTCTCGGCCAGGACGGCAGCAGGGCGATTCACGGTTTCGGCCTGGCCAGCCAGTTCTACTTTCGCCGGGATCTGCAGGAACTCTCGGTCGCCCAGATCGCCACCCTGGTCGGCATGGTCAAGGGTCCATCCTATTATGATCCCCGGCGCAATCCTGAGCGGTGCCTGGCCAGGCGCGAAACGGTATTGCGGCTGATGCTCGACGAAAAGGCCATTTCGGAGACCGCCTTCACCCAGGCGGTGGCAGAGCCCCTGACCGATGTCAGCCCCCCCAGAAACAGCCTGAATCGATTTCCCGCCTTTGTCGACCTGGTCAAACGGCAGTTGCAGACCGAGTACCACGAGGAGGACCTGAAAACCGAAGGATTGCAGATCCTGACCACGCTGGATCCACAGGTCCAATGGACGATGGAAGAACAGATAGCAAAAGCGATGCCACCTCTGCAAAAACGAAAAGGCGGGGCCGAGTTGCAACTGGCGATGCTCATCACCAGTCGGGAGACCGGCGAAGTACAGGCGATCGTCGGGGACGTCAACCCGACAGCGGTCGGCTTCAACCACGCCATCGACGCCAGGCGCCCCATCGGCTCCCTGGTCAAACCGGCGGTGTATCTGACCGCCCTCAAAGAGGGTTACACCCTGGCGACCCCGATACACGACAGTCCGGTCAGCATCAAGAGCGGCGGCAAACTCTGGCAGCCGGAAAACTACGACAGGCGCGTACACGGCACCATCGCCCTCTATCGGGCCCTGGCTAAATCCTACAACCTCGCCACCGTCAACCTTGGCATGAAGGTCGGCCTGGAACAGGTGATATCGACCCTGCATGACCTCGGTTATCCCGAACAACTCGCGCCCTACCCCTCTCTTCTGCTCGGCGCACCGGACATGACCCCCCTGCAGGTCGGCCAGATCTTTCAGACCATCGCCTCAGGAGGATTTTACATGCCGTTGCGCTCCATCCAGGGTGTCATCGCCCAGGATGGCCGGCTGTTGACCCGGTACGGACTCGAAGTGGAACAGCGGGTGGACCCCAAGCCGATGTTTCTCCTCCAGCACGCCCTCGAACGAGTGTTCTCGGAAGGTACCGCCAGTGGCCGTCATTTCAAAGGCAGCCAACTCTATGCCGGCAAGACGGGCACCTCCAACGATCTGCGCGACAGCTGGTTTGCAGGCTTTTCCGATATGCACATGGCGGTGGTCTGGGTGGGACGAGACGACAACAGCCCCACCGGGCTCAGCGGTTCAACCGGCGCGCTGCCGATCTGGGGCCGGGTCATGGATGCCATCAGCACCCGCCCCCTGGAAATGACCGAACCGCCAGGTATCGTCTGGGAGCGGATCGACACCCAAACCATGGAACCAACCTTCGCCGCCGGAGAGGGCACCACTCTGCTCCCCTTTACAGAGGGGACGGAGCCCCGCCGCATCGAGCCATCACCGCAACCGGAGCCCCGTGGCAACCCCCCCACGATCGACCGCGACAGTATCGAAGACAAAGCCCAGAAATTCTGGGACTCCATCAGCAATATGTTCAATTAGCCAGACCAGCCAGCTCAAGCGCATACGACCTCAACACAACCACCCGAGCCAACGACAACAGACAACGCCATGACCAGACCAGCTCCCCCATCGTTTTCGGCCAGTACCGCCCTGACCGCCCTTTCCGCCCTGCTACTCTTTCTGCTGCTGCAGACCGGTTGCGCGGTAAAACACCCGGTGGTCCCGCCAAGCCCTCTCCCGAAAAAGACCACCAACCGCACCATCGTGCCCTCCCGGCCCGTCATCGAGCCCAGCATCCAGCCGGTTCTGACCGCGCCAGTAGAAGAGCCAACCCAGCAAACGCCTCCCCAGACCGTTTCGAGCAGGTACGTGCCGACGGTGGGTGCCGCCGGAGCACTCTACGCATCGGCCAAGGACTCCATGGGCCAGGGCAATTACCAGCAGGCGGAGATGGTGATGGAACGGGCCTTGAAGATTGAGCCGCGCAATGCCGATTACTGGTACACCATGGCCCAACTCAAATACGATCAGCAGCAATACAGCCAGGCCATCCAGCTCTCTTCAAAATCAAAAAGCCTGGCCGGCAGGAACCTGCAGTTGCAGCAGCTCAACGAAGCACTGAGCGCCAAGGCCCAGCAACAGCTGACCCGGTAGAGAGGGGGGAACGGTAAGCGGCACTGCCCCCTGCCGGCTGGGCACTCTCTACCAAACGGTCAGGCCAGGCTCACCCGCAACCACTTCGCCAATCCAGGCCGCTTCGCCAACGCCTGCCTGATGCAGCGCCATCAACAGAGGTTTGACCTGCTCCTTGGGCAGGGCTAAAAGCAGACCACCGGAGGTCTGGGGATCATAGAGCAGTTCTTCCTGCTCCGGGGAGAGCTCCCTGGCAAAGGACGGGGCATGTCTGGCGACCATCTGCCGGTTGGCGCTGTTGCTGCCGGTTGTCTGCCCTTTTTTGTACATGTCCAGGGCACCGCTGTAAAAGGGCAGCCCATCATAATCGATGTGGATATGCGCATGGCTGCCACGAGCCATTTCCAGCAGATGGCCAAGAAGTCCAAAACCGGTCACATCGGTACAACCATGCAGATCATAGCCCAGGGCCATCTCGATCGCGGTCTTGTTCAGAGCGGCAATGATCGGCAGAGTTTCTCTCACAAGTCGGGCGAGAGGAAATTTTCCGGCTCGGACACTGTTGAACAGCACTCCTGAACCAAGAGGCTTGGTGAGAACGAGGCCATCGCCAAGCCTGGCCCCGCTGTTCTTGATGATTCTTTCGGGATGGACCAGGCCACTGACGCACAACCCGTACTTCGGCTCGTTATCGTCGACCGAGTGACCACCAGCCAATGAGGCGCCGGCCTCCACGACCTTGTCGTGCCCCCCTTGCAGAATCTGCTTTAACACCCCCATGTCGAGCTTTCTGCTGGGGAACATCACCACATTGAGCGCGGTAAGGGGCCTTCCTCCCATCGCATAGACATCGGAAATCGAATTGGCTGCGGCAATCTGGCCAAACCAGTACGGATCGTCCACCGGTGGGGTGATGAAGTCAACGGTATTGATCATGGCGATCTCGGCAGTGACCCTGTAGACCGCCGCATCATCAGATGTCTCGATCCCCACCAGCAGATCCGGATCAGCCTGAGTGGTAAAGCCGCTTAACGCGTCCAACAGGTCCGTCGGACCGATTTTTGCCGCTCAACCACAGGTTCTCGAAAGCCCGGTAAGGCTCTTTTTTTTTAAGAAAGAAAGGTCCATGGCTCTCTCCACGATGAAAAACAGCATATGACACAGTGCCGGGCACCGCACCGGGGTTTTCTTGCGGTAACTGACACTATAGGGTGGCTGCCGGAAAAAATCCAGGCACCGGACAGTTGGAGAGAGCCTCGACTACGGCATCAGAGCAAAACGAAAAGAAGAGAAAACGTCAGCGCATTCTAAAAAGAGGGGCGGGGAGAATACAAGCACAGAATGCACCGACGTTCAGAGAGCCTGTCAGGCGGGGTACTTCCCCTCGATATAGTCTTTGAGATAGTGGTTCTCGACATGCGCCTCCTTCATTTGGATCTTGACCACGTCGCCGATGGAGACGAGTCCCGCAAGCTTGGCGCCATCGATGATCGGAATGTGCCGGACACGGTTTTCCGTCATGATATTCTCAATATAGTTAATGTCATCTTCCGGGGTGGCAACGATCAGATCGGTGTTCATCACATCCCGGGCTTTCAGATCGACAATATTGCCGAGATGCTGGTGAACGGCCTTGAGAATGTCCAGCGTCGAGACAATGCCGACCGCACCGCCATATTTGTCAACGACCATGATCGAGCCAATCTTGTTGGCAAAAATCATTGCCATCACGTCGACGAGGGAGGTATCCTGAACAGCGGTGATGACCCGAGTACCCTTGGCCTGCAAAATATCTTTGGCTTTCATGTGTCGTCGCTCCTTTTTGTTCAGCGTGCCTGTTGCTGACGGCATGCCACAATCTGAAGTTTACCTCATCAACACCTCGTCCCGACGGTCTCGCTCTTTACTCTTTATGGTGACACTCCTCCGTTACAGAAAGACAGGGTAGAAACCGATTGCAAACACCGCGACGGCCAGAACGACAGTGCCCACTGGAGCAAGAGACATCCCGGAAATTTCAAAGGTATCCTCCGGCTCCTTGAAATACATCATAATGACGAGTCGCAGATAATACCACATCGACAAAATACTTGAGACGATACCGAGAACCGCAAGCACCATCTGACCTGCCCTGATCGCATCGGTTATGATGTAGAATTTACCGAGAAAACCAGCCGTCGGCGGTATGCCTGCCATCGACAGCATAAAGATGGTGATGGCCGCAGCGGAATAGGGGCGAACCCTGGCGAGCCCCTTGAAATCGTCAAAGCTGCCGCGCCGCTCGCCCTCGCCACCCAGGTAGGACAGGGCCGCAAAGACCCCAAGAGTCGCTACCGCATAGGCCGCCAGATAAAACAGGATAACACTGCCGGTAAAGTTTTTGGTGCCAACCGCGACTAGGGCAATCAGCAGATAACCGGTGTGGACGATACCGGAAGCAGCGAGCATCCGTTTGAGGCTGTTTTGGCCGATCGCGATGAGGTTGCCCCCGAACATCGTGAACACCGCCACGTAAAACAGGTAATCGACCCATGTCCCTTTCAAGCCGCTGTCCAGGACGATGAAATTGGCCATTACCGCGAAGATTGCAGTCTTCACTCCGGTAGCCATAAATCCGGTAACCGGCAGGGGTGCTCCATCATAGACATCCACCACCCAGGCATGAAAGGGGAAAGCGGCGGCCTTGAACAGAAATGCCACAAACACCAGGACACTGCCAGCCACCAGAAGTGGGCTGGAGAGGAAGGTGTGCGCTCCGAGATAGGCGGCTATCTCGGCGAAACGAGTAGACTGGGCCCCGCCATAGATAAGGGCCGCGCCCATGGCGAAGAAAGAGCCGGCAAAGGCGCCGAGGATGAGGTATTTCATCACCGCCTCAGAACATTTCAGGCTCTTCCGGTCATATCCCACCAGGATATAGATAGCCAGGGACATAATCTCTAAAGCGATAAAGAGGGTGATCAGTTCGGCGGCCATGGTCAGCAGCAGCATGCCACAGCTGGCAAACAGGATCAGGCTGTAAAACTCACCGGAATACAACCGGTTGCTGGTGAAGTAGGTCTGGGCAATCATACAGCTGAAAAAGCCGCAGGCCAGAATGATCAGGCCGGCCACTCCGGAAAACTTCGACACCACCAGCATGCCGTTGAACGTTGCCTCATAGGGCATGACCCGGCCCGTCGGTTCGACCATCAGCTGGACAATGAAGGCGAAGGCAAACACCACCATACTGGCAATCGCGGTGTTTTCCTCTCCCAGCGTCTTCATCGAGGCCATCAGCATGAGGGCGATCGCCCCCGCTCCTACCACAAGTAACGGAAGTATCAAGGTAAAATCCAGCATAATCTTTTCCCTGGCCTCAATTCTTTTGCTGAGTTTGTTCCAAATCCGGAACGTTTATATCGACCAGCTGCCGTTCGACGGCGCTGACGGATGCAATCTGTTTGGCCGCGGCCGGAGTGATCTTCGCCAGAAACGGCTGAGGATAAATGCCCATGACCACAATCAGGATGATAATGGGCAGGATGGTGAGGGTCTCCATCGCGGAAAGGTCTTTGAACCCTTCTGTCGTGCTGTTACTTTTCTCAAAGAAGACCCTCTGGAACAACCAGAGCATATAGCAGACCCCGATAATGAGCGTGGTGGCGGCCAACACCCCGATAACCGTATTGAAATGAATGGCCCCAAGGATGATCAGAAACTCACCGATAAAGCCGCTGGTGCCGGGTAGACCGACGGAGGCCAGCATCGCTACTGCGAAAAAAGCAGCGAAAACCGGGGCCTTGTAAGCGACACCGCCCAGATCGGCAATGGTCCTGGTCTCCATTCTCTCCTCGATGACCCCGAGCAGGAGAAAGAGCACACCGGTACTGGTGGCGTGGGCGACGATCTGATAGAGGGAGCCGGTCAGGGCCTGCAGGTTCATGCAGAACACCCCCAGGGCGATTATCCCCATGTGCGAGGCGGAGGAAAAAGCGAGCATTCGCTTGAAATCCTTCTGAGCGATGGCCGCTATGCCACAGTACATCATGCCGATGACACCGAGGTAGGCGAGCAGTATCGCGTAGCGACTGAAATCCTCGGCAAAGATCGGCAGCAGGAAACGGATGACGGCATAGACCCCGATTTTGGCCATGATGGCAGAGAGCACAAAGGTCGCTGAGGTAGGCGCCTCGGTGTAGGCGTCGGGCAACCAGGTATGGAAAGGAAAGAGCGGGATCTTGATGGCAAAGGCCAACATGAAGAAGATAAATGCCGCGGTCGCGCCCGCACCGGTCAAGCTGAGCTTGGAGAGCTCGGCGATGTCAAAGCTCCAGATGCCGCTCTGGGCGTGGTAGGAGACGCCGACATAGATGATCCCCGCCAGCATCAGCAACGAACCCGCTATGGTGTACAAGGTGATCTTCAAAGTCGCCGGCAGACGGTTCGGCCCGCCAAACAGCCCCATCATGAAGAAGATCGGTAACAGCATGACCTCCCAGAAGATATAAAAGAGGATCATGTCCGTAGCCGCTATCGCCCCGATCATCGCCCCCTGCACCAGCAGCAGGTTGCCATAGAACCCTCTGCTTTTGGTGGTAAACAGCAGGTAGACCATCGGCATCAGGCAGGAAGCGGTCAACAGTACCAGAAACGACAGGCCATCGACCCCCAGGCTGTAATTGATCCCCACATAGGAGAGCCAGGTCTTTTTTTCGACGAATTCCAGCCCCGCACTGCCGCTAAAGTTGATGAAGACCTTCAACCCAAGGACGACGACCAGCATCGCCACCACCAGCCCCGCCACCCGCGCCACCTCTTTGCGAACGGGCAGGACCAAAAGGGCCAGACCGGCGACAATGGGAAGGAAGATCATTATCGATAGGGTATTATCAAACATTATTCCACCTTTACAGATTCAAGGAACTGGAAATCATCAGGCTTAGAATGCTAAGGCCGATAACCATGTAGATTGCATACACCCGGACAAATCCCACCTGCACAACCTTGAAACCATTGGCCAGAGCGTTGTAGAGCCAGACCACAATCTTCACCGGCCGATCGGTCACTGACGGCTCAATGGTCGAGGAGATTGCCGCACCGAGTTTCCTGTAGGGAGAAACCACCAGAGCGTGGTACAGCTCGTCGACCAAGAACTTGTTGTAGGCAAACTTGGATGCGCCCTCGTAAACGGGTTCCTGGGCGGTTTGCCGATAAAAGCTTTTCCAGGCCCAGTAAAGACCGAGAGCGAACGCCACAATGGATGTCACCACCGCCAGCACTTCGAGCCAGACGCTGACATGGGGATGATGTTCACTCAGGCTGGGGGCCAGCCATTCCGAGACCTGGAGGTGACCGCCAAAGAGCGACGGCACGTTGAGATAACCGGCAAAAAACGCCCCGACGGCCAGGACAATGAGGGGGATGGTCATGACCTTCGGCGGTTCATGGGCATGGTCGTAGGCCTCTTGATTGCGGGGCTGACCATGGAACACCACAAAAAACATTCTGAAGGTGTAGTAGGCCGTCATCGCCGCCACGACCACGCCGATCAGCCATATCCACTTATGGCCTGAGGCCAGGGCCAGAAAGAGGATCTCGTCTTTTGAGAAAAAGCCGGAGAATGGCGGGCAGCCGGCCAGGGCCAGACAGCCGACCAGCATGGTCCAGTAGGTGATCGGCATCTTCTCTTTCAGGCCACCCATCCGCCAGATATCCTGCTCATGGTGCATGGCGTAGATAACCGACCCGGCCCCAAGAAAGAGCAGGGCCTTGAAAAAGGCATGGGTAAAGACATGGAAGATACCAGCCGAATAGGCGGCAACCCCGACGGCAGCGAACATGTACCCGAGCTGACTCACCGTCGAGTAGGCCAGGATCTTCTTAATATCTCTTTGGAAACAGCCGAAAATTGCCGCCAGCAGAGCGGTCAGGATGCCTATCCAGGCCACCACCTCGCCCGCAGCCGGCACCTCGGCATACAAAAAGCTGAATCTGGCGACCATATAGACACCGGCGGTCACCATGGTCGCCGCATGGATGAGCGCGGAAACGGGAGTGGGGCCAGCCATGGCGTCGGGAAGCCAGACATACAGGGGAATCTGGGCGGATTTGCCGGTAGCGCCGACAAAGAACAGGAGGCAGACCGCCAGGCCTACCCCGGGAGTGAGCAGATGGGCATTGGCCTTGAGAGAGAGGTAATCAAAACCACTGGTGCCGATCGCCCAGAACAGCAGGGACATGCCCAGCACGAAGCCGAAATCGCCAATCCGGTTGACGATAAACGCCTTGTTGCCGGCGGTGACATTGTCGGCATCGGTGGAATAATAACTGATCAACAGATAGGAGCAGAGTCCGACACCTTCCCAACCCACGAACATGACCACCGGGCCGTCGCCCAGAACCAGAATGAGCATCGAGCCCAGAAACAGATTGAGATAGGCGAAGAACTTGCCGTAACTCTCGTCTCTTGCCATGTAGCCCACGGAATAGATATGGATGAGGCTGCCGATCAAGGTGACGAAAATGAGCATCAGGGCACTCAAGGGGTCGGCCAGAAAGCCCATGGCCACCTGCAGATCACCGACCGCCATCCAGGTAAAGGCCTTCTGCACCAGGTAGCGGCTCTCCTCCGGCAGACCCCGTAAGCCGAAATAGACGCAGACCGCCAGAATGAAGCTGGCAATCGGCCCGATGCAGGCCACTATACTGTAGACCTTCTCGGGAAGCGGCCGGTATCTGCTAGAGAGGAGAAACAGCACCCCCAGCAGCAACGCCCCAAGCAGCGGCAATAGAGGAATCAACACGAGGTACGATACGGTGTTCTCCATTTTGTTACCCTCTCAACAGGCTGAATACGTTGGTATCCAGGTTGCCTTTATGCTTATGCAGCAGGATGACGATCGCAAGGGCCAGTGCCGCCTCCGCTGCCGCCACAGCCATCACCATCAGGGCCAGCACATGACCGTCCATGTTGTCATGCAATCTGGAAAAGGCGATGAACGCCAGATTGGCGGCGTTGAGCATCAGCTCGATTGACATGAATACCGTAAAGACATTGCGGCGAGAGACGACACCGAGCAGTCCGATACAAAACAGTATCACGCTCAGGGTGAGATAATCCGATATCACGGCTTGCCCTCCTTTGTACCAGCCAACACCACCGCGCCAACCAGGGCCACCAGCAGCAGAATGGAAACAATTTCAAATGGCAGCAGCCATTCGGCGAACAGAATCCGGCCAACCGCCTTGACACTGCCAAACCCCTCGGCGACAGCCATCGTCTCGGCTTGCGGCAGTCGGCCGACAACCTTGAGCAGCAGCAGGGCAAAAGGCGCGACCA
Source organism: Desulfopila sp. (assembly GCA_047973425.1). Taxonomy (GTDB): domain Bacteria; phylum Desulfobacterota; class Desulfobulbia; order Desulfobulbales; family Desulfocapsaceae; genus Desulfopila. The sequence goes on along the minus strand of JBKEBZ010000048.1, from coordinate 22,560 downwards.
CGACCGCACCGCCCAGCAGGTAGAACCATCGTTTCGACTCGTTGGGAAGATCCTTCTCCCCGATATTGAGGAACATGATGATAAAGAGGACCAACGACATGATGGCCCCGGCATAGACGATGAGCTGGAGGGCGAAGATCAGCTTGGCCGAGAGGAGAGCATAGAGGCCGGCCAGGGAGATCAGGGTAACGATAAAGCTCATCGCTCCGTTCATCGGGTGTCTCAGCAGCACGATCCCGGCGGCTCCGGCGACAGCGAGCACGGCAAAAACGGTAAAAAGAACAGGTGAACCCATAGTATCAACAGCCTCCCTTCTGGTATTCTTCTTCCGAGAATCCCGCCGGAGTTTTCCTCAGCTCGTCCAGGCCGATCAGCATCGACTCCCGGTCAGAGCTGGTAACAGCGAAGATTCCGGTATCCATGCGAATCGCGTCCATTGGACAGGCCTCGACACAGTAGCCGCAATAGATACATTCCAAAAGATCGATATCGAACCTGACCGGCAGTTTCTCTGATCTGCCATCCTCACGTTCACCAGCCTCGATCATGATGCAATGGGATGGACAGTTCGTCTGGCACATGAAACAGGCCACGCACTTCACCGTGCCGTCTTCATGGGTAGTCAGGCGATGCCGTCCTCGCCAGCGCGGGGTTATCTCGGGCTTGACCTCGGGATAATGCCGGACGTAGAGTCGCGAATTATCCATCAGGTTGCGCCAGAGATGACCAAAGGTAACCGCCATGCCCTTGAAGACCTCGACAAGGTACAATTTCTCTATAAATGTTGCGCCCTTGCGTTCAATTGTTTTGACTTTCGCACTCATGACTGTCCCTCAAGCAAGTGATACGACAACTGCACTGGTGATGAAGATATTGAGCAGCGCCAGTGGCAGCAGCTTCTGCCAGCCCAGAGTCTGCAACTGATCATAGCGGAATCGGGGCAGGGTCCAACGCACCCAGATATAGACGAAACACATCAGAAAGGTCTTGACCAGAAATGTCGCCATCTGCAGCAGGGCGACAAGGATTCTCGTCCCCGACCCACCTGAGGAAAAGAGCAGAAAACCGATGAAGATCACCTCGAGAATGATGACCAGGCCCCAGATGATCCTGGCGTAGATTTCCGCTTCGCGCACCCGCGGATCGTTGGGCCGGTCATACTGGCTGCGGTTGTTCTTTTTCATCCAGCCGATGAAGAAATAGGAAACGACCGCGAGCCCGACCATCAGAGCCACCACGATCCATTTGGCATGGTTGACCAGGGTCTCGGTGGCAAACCAGGGGATCTGGTAGCTGCCGAAATAGAGGGTGACGATAAGGGCCGAGGAGACGAACATCGCCACATATTCCCCCATGAAGAACAGGGTAAATTTCATCGAGGAGTATTCGATATGGAAGCCGGCGACGATCTCGGATTCGCCTTCAGCCAGATCGAAGGGCGTCCTGTTGGCCTCGGCAAAGGCGGCGATAACGAAGATGAAAACCCCAAGAGGCTGAAGGACGATCCCCCACATGGGGATAAACCCAAAGAGCAACTGCCCTTGAAACTGAGCCATTTCGTTGAGGTTGACCGTGCCATAGACGCAGAGCATCCCCACCAACGCGAGCCCCATGGGAATCTCGTAACTGATGACCTGGGCCGCGGCCCGCAGACCGCCCAGCACCCCATACTTGTTGTGCGAGGACCAGCCGGCCAGGATGATGCCATAGACCCCGAATCCGACCAGGGCTAAAAACCAGAGGATACCGAGACTGCCGGGAATCGCCTGCATCACATAGCTCTTGTCGCCGAGCACCAGGGTATCGGCAAAGGGCACCATGCCAAAGGACATGATCGCGGTGATGAACACCAGGGTCGGGGCGAGGATGAAGTAGAATTTGTGCTTGATATGCTTGGGTACGATATCTTCCTTGAACAACAGCTTGACCGCATCGGCGAGGTTCTGGACCAGCCCGCCGGCACGAAAGCCGAAGATATGGCACCGGTTCGGACCAGAGCGATCCTGGAAAAATCCGGCGCCGCGCCTCTCCATCCACACCAGTACCGCCACAAAGCAGAGCGGCACAAAGGCTCCGAAGGCGATGCGAAGAACGACTAGAAGAATATCAAGCGCTGACATGGCTCTCCTCGTTTACTGATAGTTGCAATCCCTCAGCCGGGATCTGATCCGGATGCACATCGGCCAGTACGGCCACCGCCGCCCGCATCTCCGTCCAGGCCTTGGCGTTGTCTGCGACATCCCCTCCCAGCAGCAGGGTCAATGCCAGAATATCGGCCTGTTGTTCATTTTTCCGTACCGCCGCTTTAAAGGCCTGCAGGACACCCTGTACATTGACGATGGAGCCGGAATATTCGCTAAAGGAGGCAACTGGCAGCGCCAGCTGGCTCAGATCGGTCATCGTATTGATCCGGCAGGAGATGGCGATGAGCTTCCTGGCAGCGAGCCTCTCCCGCAGCTCTGGGTCGTCGCCGGCCCGGAACAGGTCGTTGTCGAAACTGATCAACAGGTCACAGTCGGCCAAAGCCGTCGCGAAGCTCTGCGCATCGGTAGCAATACCCAGCAGCTCGAGGCCCCGGCGGTTGGCCGATTTGTCGTCGCAGATAAGAAAGTCATCACCGTCGCCATCTTTCACATAGGCATCGGCGCAGCCAAGACAGCTGGCCCCTTTCTGCCCGGCAAACTTCTTCACTGCCCACAGCTGCTCAAGGGTCATATTGGGAGAGACCAGCACCAGCGGTTTTCTGGCCTTCTCTATCTCCTGCACTATCTGCTGGATGGTCTCTTTTTGACCAGCGGCTTCACCGGCTATCAGCGGGGTCGTCAGCCGACCCTCGTTTTCTGCCTTGTAACTGAGCCGTCCCTCGTCACAAATGAAGTAGCCATTGACCAGGTCGTTATGCCGGGGCCGATAGCGGTAGATCAGATCATCCTTGTATTTTTCCCGATTGTGATCGATGTAGATATTGCAGCCCCGGGCACAGCCGTGACATATCCCCTTGTCCTTTTTCAGGAACCAGACCCGCTGCTTGAAACGGAAATCCTTGCTGGTCATGGCTCCAACCGGACAGAGATCGACCACGTTCAAGGCATAACGGTTATTGAGTGGTCGACCGGGAAAGATATTGACCCGGGCGTCGTCGGTGCGATTGACGATCCCCAACTCACCAGTCTTGGTGATCTTGCGGGTGAACCTGACGCAACGGGCACAGACCACGCAACGCTCCTGGTCATGGACTACCCCGCAGCCAAAGTCCATCTTCTTGCCCTTTTTCACCTGGGGGACCCGCATCCGGCTGTCTTCGAGGTCATAGCCCATGTAAAAATCCTGCAGCTTGCACTCCCCGGCCTGATCACATACCGGACAGTCGATCGGATGGTTGATCAGCTCGAATTCCATGATGTCATGCTGAATCTTCCGTATCTTTTCGGTATCGAGCTGAACCCGCATGCCTTCGCGAGCGGGGGTCTTGCAGGCGGGGACTATCGGCGGACGACCGTCTTCGATGCCGACCAGACACAACCGACAGTTGCCCGCCGCCCCCAGCGCCGGGTGATAGCAGAGATGAGGTATCTCTATGCCGACAGCCCCAATGGCATCGATCAGGTTCTTGCCGGATTCGACCTCGACCTCCTCGCCATTCACAAACAGCTTCACCATATCAGCCATGATTCCCTCTAATTCCGCTGCAGCGTCTGGTCTGCAGTAACTTTATCAATGGCATAGGCCTCAAACTCATGCCGAAACTTATCCAGGTAGCTGCGCACAGGCATCGTACAGGCTGCGGAGAGCACGCAGACAGTCTTCAATTCAATATTGTCACAGAGCTCGCGGAGCAGATCGATATCGGCCATGGTCCCCTTACCGGCGAGCAACCTGGTGGTGATCTTCTTCATCCAGCCCAGTCCCTCCCGACAGGGGGTACACTGCCCGCACGACTCGTGATGATAAAACGCGGCGAGGTTTTCGACGAGTTTCACCACATCGACGGTCTCGTCGAGCACCACGATACCGCCCGAGCCGAACATGGTGCCATGGGCCGCCATCGACTCATAGTCGAGGGTAACGGTCTTGGCCTCTTCGGCGGTGAGCACCGGGGTCGAACTGCCACCGGGTATGATCCCTTTGAGCTTTCTCCCCTTCCAGACCCCGCCGGCCATCTTGTCGATCACCTCGAGCAGCGGCAGGCCGAGCGGCAGCTCGTACATACCAGGCCGCTCCACATGACCGGAGATTCCGAAGAGGTGGGTGCCGGGACTCTTCTCCGTGCCGTAGGCGGTGTAGGCCGCAGCGCCGTTTTTCATGATAAAGGGCAGCGAGGCGATGGTCTGAACGTTGTTGATGATGGTCGGGCAGGCGTAGAGCCCCTCCACCGCCGGAAACGGCGGCTTGGAACGCGGCTGCCCCTTCTTGCCCTCGATCGATTCCAGCAGCGCGGTCTCCTCACCACAGATATAGGCGCCAGCACCCCGGTGTACCGTCACATCGATCCGGAAATCATGGCCCGCCGCCTTCTCGCCGAGATAGCCGGCGGCATAGGCCTCATCGATGGCCTGCTGCAAAACCTTGACCTGGGTGGTGTACTCGCCGCGGATATAGATATAGACGTCGTTGCAGCCAATGGCCCAGCAGCAGATGATAATGCCCTCGATCAGCAGGTGCGGGTCGCGTACCAGAATGTAACGGTCCTTGAAGGTGGCCGGCTCCGACTCGTCGGAGTTGACGGTGAGATAGGTTGGCTTGCCGGTATCCTTGGGCAGAAAGCTCCACTTCATCCCCGCGGGAAACCCGGCACCGCCACGCCCCCGCAGACCGGATTTCTTGACCTCCTCGATCACCGCCGCCGGCTCCATGGCAAAGACCTTATCCAGCGTCGAATACGCCCCATGCTGCCTGGCAACCTCCAGCTGGTTGGCGTTTTCGAGAGCAAATTTTTCGCTGAGAATTTTTACTTCCATTTCCGTGACGCCTCCTATGACAGCGTGGCCAGAAGCTCTTTCATCTTATCGGCATTCATCTCTTCATAAAATTCGCCATTGATCTGAACGACCGGCGCCGTGCCACAGTGCCCGAGGCACTCGACCTCCTCGAGGCTGAACCTGCCGTCATCGCTGACCTCGCCCGGGCGAATGCCGATCTCCTGGACGAGGAAATCGACGATCGCCTGCTTTTCCCTGAGCCAACAGGTCAGGGTCCGGCAGACACAGATGTGGTATCGGCCCCTGGGGGCGAGATTGAACATGGTGTAGAAGGTGGCCGCCTCGTACACCTTGGCCGCGTAGGTACCGATCCGGTCAGCGATATAGGCCATGGCCTCGACGCTGATCCAGCCCTCCTGGTCCTGGGTGAGCCAGAGGGCCGGCAGTATCATCGACTCCCGGGTGGGGTAGCGCTGCACCAGCCGCTCAAACTCTGCGTCCCTCTCGGCATCGAAGGCAAACGGTTTTCCTGTGCTCATCAGCTCTGATCGGTCGCTCATCTGTCCAACTCCCCGCCGATAATATTGATACTGCCGAGGTTGATGATGGCGTCGGCGATCATCGCCCCCTCGATCATCTCATGGAATCCACCCATGATGTAGAAACATGGCGGACGTACCTTGACCTTGTACGGCGTGCCGGATCCGTCGGAAACAAAGTGGAACCCGAGCTCGCCGTTGGCCGCTTCGAAACTGTCGTACCACTCACCGGCCGGCACCTTCACCCCCTCGAAGATAAGTTTGAAGTGATTGGCCAGCCCCTCGATCTTGTTGTATACCTCTGACTTTGGCGGCAGCACCGCCTCATGATTCTCGACGAATATCGGCCCACCCGGAATATGCTTCATGGCCTGGCGGATGATCTTGATCGATTCGAAGATTTCCTCGAACCGGATCATGATCCGATCGTAGATGTCACCGGTGGAACCCACCGGCACGTTGAAGTCGAAGGCGTCATAGTTGTAGTAGGGATTGTCCTTACGCAGATCGAAAGGCACCCCGCTGGCTCTGAGGGTCGGCCCGGTGAAGCCATAGGCCAGCGCGGTCTCCGCCGGCAGGATGCAGACGCCCTGGGTCCGATCGTGGACAATGCGGTTTTTCAGGACCAGGGCCAGGGAGTCACCGACTCCCTTTTCGATGCCCTGCAGCTGTTTTTCCATGTCCTGCTCCCAGCCCTCGTAAAAATCGCGGTACATCCCGCCGATCCGGGTAAAGGAGCTGGTCAGGCGGGCCCCGGTCAAACGGCTGATCAGATCGTAGGAGGCCTCCTTCTCGTCATAAAGATACCAGTAGTTGGTCAACCCGCCCATATCGACGAAGTTGGCGGAAATGCAGACCAGATGATCCTGGATGCGAAAAAACTCGGACATCACCACCCGCATGAACTTGGTCCGTTCGGTGATCTCTATGCCCAGCCACGACTCCACCGCCTTGACGTAGGCGATGTTGTTCATCATCGCCGAACAGTAGTTGAGCCGGTCCGTCAAGGGGATGACCTGGTTGTAGGTCCGGTTTTCGGCGGTCTTTTCAAAACCGCGATGCAGGTAGCCGATCTCGTTGACATTGGCGAGGATGGTCTCGCCGTCAAGAGCGGTGAATATGCGGATCGCCCCATGGGTGGCGGGATGGGAGGGACCGAGGTTGAGGAACATGATCTCGGTATTGATATCCTGCATGGTGGTATGATCGACACCTTTGACCTGCAGCCGGTCCCTGATCTCTTTCTCCATCGAGTAGGATTCGTAGCAGACCTGGCCCTTGTAGATATCATAGTCCCGGCGCAGGGGGTGTCCCTCGAACTGCCAGTGATTGAGAATGCGGCGCAGATCGGGGTGATCGATGAAGTTGATACCGTACTGATCATACACCTCGCGCTCACCCCAGTTGGCCGCGCTCCAGAGATGCGAACAGGTCGGCACCCCCTGGTCGGGATCGGCGACAGCCACCTTCACCTGGACCAGCATGTTCTCCTGCCAGTTTCTCAAGGTGTAGACCACGGCGAATCGGCATGGCTTATCGCCCGGGTAGTCGAGATAGTCGATCGCCGTCACGTCGAGCAGCAGTTGAAAATTCAACTCGGGATCTGTCTTGAGCCGGGCGAGCGTATCTATCAGCTGGTCAGGCTCGACGGTCAGCTCCACATAGTCCAGGACCTTTCGGCAGGCAATCCCTGAAAATTTGCCGGTGATTCTCTCAATTGCGGTCGCTTTCATGGTCAGTCAAGGATTCCTTTGTAGTCTTTGTGTCGATCAACCAGGATACTCTCCGTCTGGATCTGCTGCTGGATCTTCATCAGCGCATCGAGCACCGCCTCCGGCCGTGGCGGACAGCCGGAGATATAGACATCGACGGGAATGATGTGATCGATCCCCTGCACCGTGCAGTAGTTGTCGTAGATCCCGCCCGAGCTGGCGCAGGCCCCCATGGCCACGACCCATTTCGGTTCGGGCATCTGCTCGTAGATCCTTTTCAGAATCGGCGCCTGCTTGTAACTGATCGTGCCGCAGACCAGCATCAGATCGGCCTGCCGGGGAGAAAAACGGACGACCTCCGCCCCGAAACGGGAGATATCGTGCTGGCTCGCCGCCGCGCTCATGAACTCGATGGCGCAGCAGGCCGTACCGAACACCATGGGCCAGAGGGAGTACTGTCGTCCCCAATTGATAACCGCATCCAGTTGGGTGGTTATTACCGTATCGCCGAGACCGGCTTCCAATCCTAACGCCAATTGAGCACCCCTTTCTTTAAAATATAAATAAGTCCAGTGAGCAGCAGGAGGATAAAGACAACCATTTCCCAGAACCCGAACATGCCGAGTTCACGCAGGCTCACTGCCCACGGGTACATGAAAACCGCTTCGATATCAAAGATGAGAAAGAGAATTGCGATGAGGTAGAACTTGACACTGAACTTCTGGTCGGCCAGACCGACGACATTTTTAATACCGCTCTCATACGGTTCGTTTTTCGCCACCCCGCCGGCCCGCGGCCCCAAAACTGCGGTAATCAGCATGATTGCCGGGATGATGACTGCCAAGCCAAATAAAATACCTGCGGAAAGAACCAATTCTGCCGACATCTGCGTACATCCCTCCAGCGTTCTACTGCATTTTCGGGTTCATCCTGACCTGTCAAGATGCTATGAACAGAGTAAACGTCCTTGAGATACCAAGGATCACGGGATATTGTCAAGCAAAACAAAACGCTTTTTCAGCACTTAAGGTACCCGATAAACGTTAGGATTCCCGACTTTAGTGGTTTTCTGGCGTCTTTGCCACCAGCCGCGGAGTAAAGACGCTCTCCCACCTGGCCGTCCCTCTCGCCGGCAACGCCAACCTGTCACCATTTCCAGAGAACACATCCGGCCGACAAACACTTTTTTCCTGTCAGGACGTTGTTTCTTTCCGACCCTGGCAATGGGGCGACCGGCGACATCATGGTCCCGGATGCCTGGCAAAAACATCTTGCAATGGTCGAAATAAGTGTGCTAATAGAATTCCTGCTTGAAAGGAGTTCCTTCCCCAGTAGGCTTACACATGTCAATATCACTGTTTTTCCTGGCAATACCCCTGAATCGGCCGGCCTTTACCCTCTATTCGAAGCCAGCATGCCAGACCCGGGGAATTCGCCTCTCGCCAACCAGCCATGTTACAGATGAAAACATATAACCTTCGCGTCGAGAAGATAGGCGGCACTTCAATGAGCCGTTTTCCTGAAATCATTGACAATATCATCCTGCCCAAAACAGATGAGATCTACGGCAGAATCTACGTCGTTTCCGCCTATGCCGGTGTGACCAACGGACTGCTCGAACACAAGAAAAGTGGCAAGCCCGGGATCTACAAGCTGTTCGAAGGGCAGGAAAACTACCCGATCAAGCTCCTCGCCCTGCGCGACAAACTCTTCGATATCAACGAGTCGCTTGTCGAGGTCGGCCTTGACTTGGAAGAGGCCAACGATTTCATCGGCGATCGGATCGATCAATCGATCAACATCCTCCGCAGTATGGACAACGTCCTGGCCTCCGGCTATGTCTCCCGCCAGGAGCTGCTGCTTGCCGCCCGGGAACTCCTCGCCTCCCTCGGCGAGATGCACAGCGCCTACAATTCGGCCAATATCCTCAAGAATCGAGGTTACAGCACCACCTATGTCGACTTGAGCGGCTGGGATGACGGCCGGCAGCTGACCATCGACGACCGGATCAAGGAGAGCTTCGACGATCTCGATCCCTTCTCGACCATCTGCTTTGCCACCGGCTACACCAAGGGCACCGAAGGGATCATGCGCGAATTCGACCGCGGCTACTCCGAAGTGACCTTTTCCAAGATCGCCGTGCTGCTCGGCGCCGCCGAGGCGATCATCCACAAGGAGTATCACCTCTGCTCCGGCGACCCGCTGACCGTCGGCGAAAAAGAGGCCCATCCCGTCGGCAACACCAACTACGACGTCGCCGACCAGCTGGCCGATGTCGGCATGGAGGCGATCCACCCCAAAGCCTCCAAACCGCTCGAGGTCAACTCCATCCCCATCCGGGTGAAAAACGCCTTCGAACCCGACCATCCCGGCACATTGATCACCAAGGAGTTCATCGCCCCGACCTCGAAGGTCGAAATCGTCACGGGGTCGGCAGCCGTAGCCTGTCTGGAGATCCACGACACCCGGATGGTGGGCGAAGTGGGGTTCGATCTGCGGATAATGCAGATCTTCGCCCGCCACAAGGTCTCCTATATCGCCAAGGTGACCAATGCCAACACCATCGACATGGTGGTCCCCGAAAAGGACTGTTCTCCCCGTCTGGTGGCCGAACTCAGCGACACCTTCGAGCATGTGAAGACCACCCTGGTCGCCATCGTCTGCGCCATCGGTTCCAATATCGCCCAGCCCGGCATCATGGCCAGGGCCTCGAAAGCGCTGGCCGACAACAAAATCAATATCCTCGCGGTATCACAGACCTCGCGCCAGACCAATATGCAGTTTGTCGTCAAACGCGAGCAGTTCGCCGATGCCCAGCGAGCCCTGCACCGGGCGCTCTGTATGTAGCTGCGCCCGGCACGGGGGAGTGTCTACCTGACATCGCCCGACATTGTCTATCGCCTCTTGCCATGCCGTGCTATGTTGCCCGCCAGAACACGGACGAAAACACTTGTCGGCAACGTGTGGTCGGTATCGCCACAAGACGTCAAGGAGCGGGATCCCGTTCCAGCGGAACATGGTCCGGAACCGGCCGTCAACCGGGAAAACATTCTGGAGAGTTGCCTTTTAGGCAGAAAGGTATATGCTAGCAGCAAAGTGGGCCACATCCCGTCGTTCACGGCTTCGTGGCGGATGCTGCAACTGGTCACCAGTTCGTGTCACAGGTGAGTAAAGCCCGAACTGTAACCGGATGCTGACGCCATCGAGCCATTCCTGCCACGGAGATATCGACACACACCAACGTATCTGTCTCGCCAGTAGAACCTCTTCGAGGTCTCAATTGCAGAGGCGCTCGATATATTCATCCAAGGAGAAAACGAATGAACAGTACTGTTTCACATGCCACGAAGGTTTTGGTTGTCGCGCTGTCGCTCAGTCTTTGTTCCTGTGCAATGCAGACCAAGCAGGAACAGGGAACAGCCTGGGGCACAGGTGTTGGCGCCGCCGCAGGGGCCATCGTCGGTCAGGCCATCGGCCGCGATACCAAAGGCACCCTGATCGGCGCCGGCATCGGCGCGGCCCTGGGCGGTCTCGCCGGCAATCAGATCGGCCGGTATATGGATCTGCAGGAGCAGGATCTGCGCAACGCCATCGCCTACTCGGAGGGGGCCTCCATTCGTCGCGAACAGGACGTCCTCACCGCGACCTTCAAAAGCGAGACCTTTTTCGACACCAACTCGGCGAGCTTAAAAGCCGGTGCCTACAACGAGATCGACCGGGTCGCCTCGGTGCTGAACAAATATCCCCAGACCAGCATCCAGGTTGCCGGTCATACCGACTCGAGCGGCTCCGAGCAGTATAACATGCAGCTCTCGCAGCGCCGGGCCGATGCCGTGAAGAACGCCCTCGTCCAGCGAGGCGTCGATCCTGCGCGGATCCAGAGCTACGGCTATGGGGAGTCACAGCCGATCTCGTCGAGCGCGGCCATGAACCGCAGGGTCGAAATCACCATCGTCCCCAACCAGGCCTAACCAGCAGGGCTGGACCAGATAGCCTCAGCAACAACGAACAAAGAAACTCTCCGGCGCGGTAAGAGGACTCTTTGCGCCGGCGACTTTCGGATAAGCCAGCAGAGCTGGACCAGGTAGCCTCAGCAACAACGAACGAAACGAAAACCCCGACGGCTTACGGCCATCGGGGTTTTCTCTTTGAACTGCATGCCGGTACTCTCCAGTGAGAGTCCAGGCCGAGCCGCCAGGCGGGCCTGGTCATTTTCTCAGGGCATCGAGCAGTTTCCGGCTGGGCAGACCGTTCACCTGCAGACCGGCGGCAATCTCAAATTCACGGATGGCGGCCCGGGAACCTGAGCCCAGCTGGCCGTCAATCTCTCCCTGGTAATAGCCTTTGGCCTTAAGCAGCTGCTGCAACTCGATCTTCTCGTCGGCCGACAGCGCATCCGCCGGACGGGGCCAGTCCCTGCTCATACCGTCATACCCGGCAAGCCGATCGGCCAAGAGTCCTACCGCCAAGGCATATTTATCGGAATTATTGTATCGCTTGATCACAAAAAAGTTTTTCAGCATGAGAAATCCCGGCCCGTTCTCGCCAGCCAGAACCTTTAAGATGGCCTTGTCCTCGGGTTGAAAAAATGGCTTGCCACCGGGACGAATCAGGCCCAACCGCTGCCACTCGCCCAGGGTCTTGGTCTGTTCGGCCCATCTACCGGAACCGGTCGGGAGAATCACCTCGTAGCCCCAGGTTCGCCCCGAACGCCAGCCATTTCTCGCCAGCAGGTTGGCAGCCGTCCCCAGCGCATCGGGGATGGAGTGCCAGATATCCTTTTTGCCATCGTCATCGATATCCACGGCATAGGCCAGATAACTGGTCGGAATAAACTGGGTATGCCCCATGGCCCCTGCCCAGGAGCCCAGCATATCCCTGGGACGCACGTCCCCATTCTGGAGGATCTCCAAGGCGGCGACAAGCTGTTTTCTGGCGAACCCGCTCCTCTTGGGGTCGCCCCAGCCCAGGGTCGCCAGGGCCTGGGGAATGTAATGCAGCCGTTCCCGTTTGGCCAGGACGGCGCCGTAACTGGTCTCCATCGACCAGATCGCCAGCAACACCGTGCGGTCCACCCCAAAACGCTCCTCCAGTCTGGTTAGGGTTGCAGCGTACTGGTCCTCCTTGACCAGGCCGTTGGCCACGGCAATGCGGTTCACCCGACTATCGAGATATTCCCAGAGCGCCTGAACGAACTCCGGCTGGTAGGCGGCACGATCGAGCACCAGCTCATCAGGTTCGGTCACTCCGCTAAAGGCCTGATTCAGGGTCTGCTCGCTGATACCCTGCTGTCTCGCCTGGGGATAAAAGGCATGGAGCCAGTTGACAAAATCCTGATTGGCCATCGCCGGCGGAACGAGGCAGCCTGCGAGCAGAACCGCGGCCAATAACAGATAACATCGCTTTGCAAGAGTAGATATCATGGCTACCATCACCTTCTGTGGAGAAAATGTAAATATATTGAATTGTTGAACTCGTACAAACCTCAAACATGCGGTACCTATGGCTCAGTACAAACGTTCGATATGCAAGGTGCGATGGTGTCAGCCAAGCACAGGTGCTCACATGGTACATCGAGCAGTGGCAGATCCCACTGCAACGGCAGGAGATCGGACGTTTTACGACGCCATCGAGAGTGGAATATGAGACCCTTCTACCATCGACAGAAAAAAAATACTATATCTCCGGGCTCCATCAATCTCGATTTCAGCGACGAGGTCACCTTTCACTCCTGCCCCGGCGGACAGTATGTTCTGGGTATATTCACTTTACCTCGTCAATCGTTTATGGCAGTATGGTCTCGTTGACCAACGGTAAACGTTCACCAGCACCCCATTTTCGTCCGATCAGACCTTCTCACAGAGCAAACTCTTGTGGCAACGGCCCGCTTGACCGAATCTGGAGTACTGGATAAACGTTTACAGATCCGGGTTACGGAACCTTCCCGGTATCACCGGTGAACGATTACGACCAACGGGGTATCCTCCGCCGTACCGCAACGGTCATACCCCTTTCGCCCTTCCCCCCAGTCAGGAGAGACATTCATGGCCAGTTTCCTGTTCGTGCTGCGCGACAATAACTTCGAAAAAGCCACCAGATGCTTTCAGTTCGCCAAAATCGCCCATAGCAAGGGACACACTGTCAACCTGTTTTTCATCGACAGCGGCGTCGACTGGGCGATTGCCGGCCGGGACGGCAGCCAGAAGACCGTCACCGGCGATTGCGTGGGCGACTATCTGCCCTACCTGGTTGAAAACGAGGTACAGGTTGGCGTCTGTACCCCCTGCGCCAAGAACCGCAACCTCGACGAGGCGGATTTTCACACCAATATGGCCCTTGACGGTGGACCGCACCTCATCGATATGGCCGCGGAGAGCAAAGTCTTCAATTTCTGATAGCGCAGCTGGCCCGCACCTTCTGAAGACGAGGTATCCTTCCCCCCACCCGGAACCGGTGACAGGGTGAAACGCTCCTGCAGCATGCATGGTTGCGGTCGACGTCGACCAGAGCCGGCAGGCGACTGCCCGGAAAGGGGGTGGTGCGAGGTCATCAGCGCTCTACAGGGTAAGGAGTGAGCGGTGACTATTATCAGGCCTGATTTTCGACAGAAGAAGGGCAGCGGTGGACAGGGCGAAGAGAAAGAGAAGGAAAAAAGCATCCAGGGCTTCCGGCTGCGACTCATCCTCTCGTTCTCCGATCCGTCCATCTGGCGCCGGATCGAGGTACCGGGCACACTCAGTCTGGCCGGCCTGCATGGTGTCGTTCAGCGCTGTTTCGACTGGCAGGATACAGCGACCTATCGCTTTCTGGTCGGCAAGATCTTTTATCGCCCTGACCCGGACGGGGGCGACCGCAGTTCCCGCAGCACCACCGCCCAATTGCATGAAATAGAAAAGGACATGACCTTCATCTTCAGCTATATCTACGATGGGGGCAGCGGCTGGGAATGCGAAATCACCGTCGAAGAGGTGCTCAGTACGGGACCGAAGATTCTCCATCCCCTGGTAATCGACGGACAGGGTGCCTCTCCGCCAGACGTTTTCGATGACATTCATGCCTACCAGGAGATGATCACCGCGCTTGACGGGCCGACGGCCAATCGCTGGACGGTTCTTCGCCAGTTCGAGGTCTCGTCCTCTTTTGATCCCGCCACAGTGGATATACCAGCTATCAATAAGAAAATTCAGCACTTCCATTAGCTGACACTCTCGTAAAAAGTCGAATGTTTCACCAAGACGGGTTCAGGAAAAACTTTGCTCTACGAGGCGTAGTTTCTCAAACGGCAATTTGGTAGTACAGATAGTACAGCGAATTGCCGTTTGTGATCTACAACGAAGGAGATCGGAGTTTTTACGAGTCCATCATTAGCTCACCTCCACCAGGTGCCCCCAATGCCCCAGCCGACCAGACCCCTGCTTCCCTGTATCGAACAGCAAACCCGCGCAACGGTCGATGCCGCCGTTATCTGGCTGCACGGCCTGGGTGCAGACGGGCATGACTTCGTGCCGATCATTCCCCAGCTCAACCTGCCGTCCTCACTGGCTATCCGCTTCGTCTTTCCCCACGCCCCCGCCATCCCGGTAACGGTCAATGGCGGCTATGTGATGCCGGCCTGGTACGACATCCGAGCCATGGACATCGACCAGGAGGTCGACCTGGCGGGTCTGCTGGCTTCGGTCGCCAGGCTCTGCGACCTGATAGACAATGAGATCGAACGCGGCATAGCCAGCGACAGAATTCTGATCGCCGGCTTTTCCCAGGGAGGGGCCGTGGCCTATCAGTGCTGTCTCAGTGCGACACGCCCCCTCGCCGGTCTCTTGGCGATGTCCACCTATTTCGCCAGCAGCGACACCATAACCCTGACCCAGGCCAACAGCACACTGCCCATCGAGATCCAGCACGGGACCTTCGATCCGGTCGTGCCGGAACGGCTCGGCCAGCAGGCCTATCAGTTTCTCACCGGCCACGGTTACCGGGCGCATTACCGGACATATCCCATGGAACACAGTGTCTGCCCCGCCCAGATAACCGATATCGCCAACTGGATCGAAGCGGTTCTCGGTTGAGTGGAGCGTTTTTCGCTTCGCCAGGATACAACGCCGCGCCGGGTCCAGCCTTCGGACAACCTCTCAGTTGGAACCTTGCCGGCAAAGGTCGACCGTCGGCGATAGTTTTGTCGTTTTGGCAACCATTTACAAAATCTTGACCCAGGGTGGGTATACCCCGGGCCGTAGCCGTTCACCAGAGATCCATGTTCGTTTAAGCAGACCGTTTCAGACTCCCTGCCGTTCCAAGACGGGAGCAGACAGCATGGGCGAAGACTTTGCCACCACAATCCAGACGATAGGTGAAAAGTATGTCCACCTTTTTCCCCCACTGCCTGCCCCTTCTTATCGGCAGCCTGCCCCTGACCAATCACCAGGAAGCGGTAAAAATCATTCTGCGGCACTCTCCGGCGATCCCGCTCTGGCCACAGCTGCCCAAATGTGCCAGAGAGGGCATGGTCCGCCAGTTCCTCTCTGGTTTTCCCGGTCTGGTCGACGAAGACAAACGGTTCTGGATCGCCACCGACGCTGCTGACTTCGCTACGGAGATGACCAGTTTTTACGAGGACTTCATTCGGGCCGAAGCCGAGCCGGATTTTCTGGCTACCTCACGCTTTGCCCTCACCTCGGACAGTGCTGGCGGATTTGCGGCCCTGCTCGATGGCATCGTCAGGCAGGACCAGCCGAGGGTCACTCTCAAGGGTCAGGTGACCGGGCCGGTAACTACCGGGATTGGCGCCAGGGACAGCAGGGGGAATGCAATTTTCTACGATGACAACCTCAGAGACATGCTGATCAAACATCTGGCGATGAAGGGGCGATGGCAGGTCCAGCAACTCAGCCGCCTCAGCAAGGGGAGCAAGCCCATTGTTTTCATCGATGAGCCGGGAATGGTGAGTTTTGGTTCCACCGCCTTTACCGGGGTCTCCGGCGAAATGGCGAGCGCTGCGGTCGGTGAGGTTATCGATGCGATCAAGCAGGCAGGAGGGCTTGCCGGCGTCCATATCTGTGCCAACGGCGACTGGGGACCGGTACTCGACTCCGCTACCGATATCCTCAGTTTTGATGCCTACTCCTACTTTGCCAATATCAGCCTGTATGCCGATGCCCTCAAGGCATTTTTGGCTGGTGGCGGGCTGCTGGCCTGGGGCATCGTCCCCACCGGCAACCCGTTGTCCGTTACCGAAGAAGACAGCGACAGCCTCTTTGCCAGATGGCTCAAGCAGGTTCATAGCCTCTCAACGCTTGGCATCAGCCGCGAGACAATTTTCTCTCAAACCTTTATCGCTCCAGCCTGTGGAACCGGTTCCCTCCCTGTCGATCTGGCGATAAAGGTTCTGGAGATGACGACAGAAGTTTCCTTAAGATGCCGGCAATACGGCAAACGGCATCTGGCGCCGCAATAAACCTTTGTGCCGGTACCAGACCGGCGAAAACGCCGTCCACCTCGTCGATACAGCCGTGCCACGAAGCCAACGAAAGGTCGGGCATTTCTTCACCAAAATCCGCCGACAGAACTGTTTTTCCTCGACTCGTCACTGCGTAACACTCAACACCTTCTCACCGGTATTCGCTCCACGTGTATTCCAAACTCGCCGGCACGGAAAACTCCGTTTGCGGACCGACGAGTTCCGGAAAACAGCTCTCAGGCACTGGCCACCATTACATTGTCAGGCAATTGTCACCGCGTAGCCAGCCAGAAACGAGTATTTCTTCCTCACTCTTCACCGTGTTCAAAATCTTCTCTTCGGAATATCAGATATATGCCGGTAGTGAAATTTCGCTTACGCCTCGATTGGGTCGAAAGGAGTTCGTTTCTGGATGGCCACTCACTCCTCTGCGATGCTTTTCGTCATATCTTCGTCGCGTGGTTTTACGCCATCAACTACTGGCTCAGTGTCGTATTGAGTCAATCGATTTTATGTGCAAAAGTTCGTTATATAAACAACTGGTCTGACTTTTCTACCTTTGAGACATTGACTAAAAATAGTATTGCGTAGTCGAAAAATTATATTATTTTATCTGGACAGAACAATATTCATATTGTTATTTATCATAGAGGCCTTTTTAAAAGGAAATACTGGGTGTCTATTTGAGTAACTACTCTGTCCTTGACAGTTTTCAGGTTTTCAACAGTACCCTCTTATCAATCAAATTGAACAAAGGATGGATCCATGGAAGACTTTTTACAGATCATCGGGCATGCTCGCCGCCTCAAAAGCGCAACGAAGAAATTGAGCGTAAATGAATTGACAGACATCATGGCCAAGCTGCAGAAAATCATAGATGACCGACTCGCCGCTGAGGAAAAAATACGACAGGAAGAAGCAGAAAAGATAGAGAAAATAGAAAAATATCGCGAAATGCTCGCCGTTGATGGCATCGCCCTCGACGAGCTTGTCGCAGAATCGACTGGAAAAAGAGAGAAAAGAGCACCTCGCCCTCCAAAATACGAAATAATCGACGACAACGGTAAACGGGTTACCTGGACTGGCCAGGGACGTATGCCCAATGTATTTAAGGAACGTGTAGATGCCGGTGATTCAATCGACAGTTTCCTGATCAACTAGTGCCTACCATGCGGGTCAGGAGAAGGTAGCCGTTTCTGAAGAGGTCGGCAACGAGAGATACGGTCATCTCTACCTGGCTGATTCTCAATACAACAGCATTGCTCGCCAGGTAAGCGAGCAATGCGAAACTCCGGGCAAGCGAGAACTTCGGGTAAGCGGGCAGTGTGAGCCGCCCGGGAAGAGAGTTTTTCGCACCAACCAGTTTCGGATAAAAGCTCAACCTGTCTGGAATGTGTTTCGCTCCATTATCAAGGCCAGAACCACAGCATCTTGCAGTCAGTACGTTCAATGCATTTCAGCTCTTTCAGCCAGAGAAACGGTAGTGATTCAATCCTTGCGACAAGAGAATTCATCCTGGCGCTATATTTCAGGAAACAGTCTGTAGAAGCTGCTCTTTCCTTCATTTATATCCCTGCCATTGCGCCTGTATCGGATCACAATTATCACTGGGCGGAAATTGCAGAAACATCTCCATTATCCTAACAACCGTTATCTTAAATCGAGGTCGTGTATCCAAACGAACATGGGACAGAGGTAAACGTTCACCAGCACCCCATTTTCGTCCGATCAGGCCTCCTCACAGAGCAAACTCTTGGGCAACGGCCCGCTTGAACGAATTTGGAGTACTGGATAAACGTTTACGGATCCGGGTTACGGAACATTCCCGGTATCACCGGTGAACGATTACGGACAGAGAGAAACGGTTACTACCGTTTAAGCAACTTCCTTACGCTGGAAGAGACGGCGATTTCACCGCTGCCGGTATAGAGTTCGTGATTCTTCTCGATCTGCGAAAGCTTGTAGAGATAATTCACCATGATCCCGGCCGACTGCTCGATCCCCTGCTCGCTCAGGTTGGCCCGCCAGTTGATCCGCTCGATCTGGGCCCCATTGGAGAGGTGAAAATGAGCGACCCTGTTTAAGGCCTGACGGCCTCTTTTGGCCTCCACCAGGTACCGGGCGCAACACTGCATCAGCATCTCCTGTAAAACAGGCTGCGGCTCCGCTGAATCGAGCAGAATTTCCCGGATACGCTCCACCGGCTGGCCCGGGATCATTATGTTGTCCCAGAGTTCCTGCTCATCCCTGTTCAGACCATCGATGGCATCGGTTGAGGCCAGCCAGTCGATGAAGCCCGGAATGGGCGACAAGGTCGAAAAGGTCTTGAGGTTGGGCAACTTGGCCGCCAGGTCCGCGACGACCCGTTTGATAAGAAAATTGCCAAAACTCACCCCCGTCAAGCCCTGCTGACAGTTGGAGATCGAATAGAAGATGGCGGTATCCGCTTTTTCCGGCGACCTCACCGGAGCCTCGACATCGAGCAGTTTCTCGACATTGCCGGCAATGCCATTGACCAGGGCCACCTCGACAAATATCAAGGGTTCACAAGCCATCTTGGGATGAAAAAAGGCATAACACCGTCGGTCGTCACGCAGCCTGTTCTTCAGGTCCTTCCAGGACGAGATGGCATGAACCGACTCATAGAGGATCAACTTCTCCAAGACAGTCGCAGAAGTCGCCCAGGTAATCCGCTGCAGATCGAGAAAACCGATATCGAACCAGGAGGTCAGCAAACGCTGAACATCCTGGTCCAGAGGCCGCAACTCGGGATTGGTCTTGATCAGGGCCAGCAGTTCCGCCCGCAGGTCGACTAAAAACTTCACCCCGTCCTCAAGCTCATTGAACTGGCGAAAAAGCCTTGCCCGTGGCGGCTCCAGCAGATTACGCAACCGCAGGTTGGCCACATACCGATCTTCGGGATCGATGGCCGCTTCCCGCTCTTGTATCGCCTGGTCCACCGCACCATTGTCGACCCCATATTCCCGGGCCAGCAACTTTAAAAATCGCTGCCGACCGACACTATCCAGAACCAGATAGGTTCGCCCCAACTCCGCGGCCCGGGCCCGGGCCGACACCTCGCCGCCCCGCCCCTCCAGGCAGGCATCGATCGCCTCGCGCAACCGACCGAAGTCACTGTCGGGCAAATCGGCCCGAACCCTCTCTTTCAACTCTTCGGTTTCACCCAAAACCCAGATTTCCCGAATGAGTCGCAACGTTTTTCCCCAGAATGGTTCTTCTACAGCGTTCATAGCATCTGTCCCGGGCGTTTTGAGTTAGTGAACGTGTGCTGGCGTCGTAAAAAGCCCGATCTCCTGCGTTGCAGCGGGATCGGTCAATGCTCGGCGTACCACATGTACGCCTGTGCTTGACCGACACCACTGCGCCTTGTATATCGACCTTTTATACTTAGCCATCCTGTATCCACGCTTGAGGTTTTTACGAGTTCATCAACGAGTGATGGTGTCGTAAAAACTCCGAGCTACTTCGTTACAGGTCGTAAGCGAAGAGTCACCGTACCACATGTGCTGTCAAATCATCGTTCAAGAAACTCTGCCTCGTATATCGAAGTTTTCCCTGAGCCCATCTCCGGGTTGTCGATGACTTTTACGAGAGCATCACGAGTACCACCTCAGGAAAAAATAGCGCATCACCAGTGTATAATAATAAACCTAACCCATAGCCCTGCCAGAACCAAATGATTTCAGATGAATCACTTGGTCAGGCCAGTTGATACCTTCTTTGCCTCCCCCTGCTCTGCCGTCAGCATGGCAGCCAGAAGCTTTTCCAACTCGGCATATGCCATTGCCACCTCTCGCCGCAACTCCTCGACAGAGGAGTGCAGCCCTTCGACCTCGAGCCAGCCCTCGCTCCTGGCGCCTCGAACGAGCGAGACACAGGATACGATCTCGGGGCGAGTGCAGCGTCGCAACGAATGATCTCCTCCCAGGGCCAGCCAATGACCATACTCGGCAACCATTCGTCCGAGCAACTCGCGCCAGGGCAGATGTCCGGGCAGGGCGAGTTGCAGGCGCAGATGGACGTTGCCCCCCTCGATCGTTTCCACCACTGGCACACCGCAGGGGATACTCACCGCCGGCTGGGAGACCTGGCGCCCGGCGACCAGCCGCCGGGACTGGTCCGCAAAAAACGGCGCCAGTCGCCAGGTGGGCGCAGGAGCCGTAACCAGCGATACCCCGACATAGGCCAGGCCACTCAGACCCATCGCGACAATGACTCCATGCCCCATGAGGACCGGGTGCAAGGACTCCAGGTAGGGAGGCGCGCCAGTCGGGGTCCGTCCCAGATCGATGACGATCAAGGTGCACTGGCAGACAAAACCGATCGCCATCGAAGCCGCCGCGCCGGCAGCGGTGCCCCGACGCCAGTAGAGCCCGCCCATTAGGGCAAAAAAATAGGAAGCACTGGCGATAAAGGTGGCGATGTGGATCGCGTCGATAATCGAGTCGATAAAAAACGACCCGGCCGTGGCGCAACCGATGATACACAAGACGCCCAGGCGGTTGATCACCAACATCTCACTCATGGAGACCGCCGGGTCGATAAACCGCTGGTAGATGTCACGGGCGATGCAGGAACCGCCAGAGGCCGCAAAGGTATCGGTGCAGGACATCGCCGCCGCAGCGAGAGCCACCGCGCAGAGCGCGAGCCAGAAGCTGCCAAGCCCTCGTTCCACAACGAAGGCGAGCAGCGCCGGCTCTGCCTTGGCCATGCCCATCGGAAAGCCCATTCCGCTGATTTCCGGATAGATATACTGCAAACCAAGGGCGATGGCCGCACAGCCGGCGAAGACCAGGGTCACCAGCAGCGAACCGATCACCATCCCCTTTCTGGCGGATGAGGTTCCCCGGGCCGCCCATATTTTCTGCCATGGGTCCTGCTCGCTGATCCACCCCGGGAGAATGGCCACGCAGAACACCACCACCATCGGCAGGCCAATGGACAGCGGATTCCACCACTGGTCAGGCAGCGTTCCGGCCATCTGCCCGACACTCAAGCCGGTCGCCTCGCTGGCGTCGCCCAGCACCACCAGCGACATCACCAGGATAAAGGCTGACAGCAGCAGAAACTGGATCGAATCGGTGGCGATAACCGCCGACATCCCGCCCAAGGTGACATAGGCCGCCACGGAGAGACTGACAATGAGCGCCGCATGGACCTTGCCGATCCCGTAGAAGACCTGTAACACCATGGCAAAGCCTTTGATGTCGGCCACGGCAAAGAGAATCATCACCACAATGATAATGAGGGCAACCGGCAACCGGACAAAGGCGCCGTAACGAATCTCCAGAAGTTCGGGCTGGGTCATCGCCGGGATCGAGCGGATCTTCCTGACCAGTAGCGCAATGAGCAGCAGAGCGATGATATTTGGCGCGACAAAACCCCAGATCGACCCCATGCCCAGCAGCATGAAGAAGCCGACGACCGCCAGTATCCCCCCGGCAGTCAACCATGATGAGGCCGCCGAAAAGCCGATGACCAGCCCGCCAGCCCGCCTCCCCGCCAGCAGAAACTCCCGCAGAGATGTCTGACGAGTGTTGAAGAAACACCCTATCGCCACCAGCAGACCGATATAGGCCGCGAGCAGGACCATAAAAATTGTATAGCCGTCCATTCTCCCTCCTGTACTGGTGCCTCTGTGGTGGAGCGTCCATCACCGGTGACCAGTTGTAGCCATCGGCCTGGCCTGGGTTTGCGGTGTGTGGGCACATATGGCAGCGCAGCCGGAAAAAATATGACGTAATTCCAGGTTGATGAATTTTTTCAGCGGTCGAAAATCGTCAAAACCTGTGGGCACACGTTTCGCAACATACATCTTGAAATAAAAATTGATACACGCTAACGTAGTGGGCAATCATGTACTTGCGAACTACGAAAAGAAAAAACAAGAACGGCACGGTTACTGAGTATCTCCA
>JBKEBZ010000029.1:0-30273 GCA_047973425.1 Desulfopila sp. | reverse complement strand
TGTACTACCAAATTGCCATTTGAGACACTACGCCTCGTATATCAGGGTTTTTCCTGAGCCCATCCTGGTGGAACGTTCGACTTTTTACGAGTCTATCAAGGTTCTCGATAAATTTTACCACAGGCATATATCTGATATCGGAGTCTATGCCTACCTCCGAGGATAAAATTTTGAGAATGACGAAAATTTAGGTAAAAAAACCGTTTCAGGATGGACATGAAATAGCGGTGCTGTCGAACGGATTCAGCCCACCAATAAAAAAAAGCCTGCCTCCGGGATTATCCGGCAGCAGGCTTTTTTATTTGGCGGAGAGAGAGGGATTTGAACCCTCGGTGGAGTTTTACCCCCACACTCGCTTAGCAGGCGAGCACCATCGGCCTCTCGGTCATCTCTCCAAATCTGTTTTTTTTCTGGCGGAGGGAGTAGGATTCGAACCCACGGTACTTTCGTACAACGGTTTTCAAGACCGCCGCCTTAAACCACTCGGCCATCCCTCCGTGCAGCATCCTTCTACCATTAGCACAGATGAATGTCAACATTATGGGTCGAACGCTGAGAAAACTGTTTAACTTTTGGTCACATTTTTGTAATATGTTCTCTGAAAAAATTATCATTTTGGGAATTTTTCCAGATCTTTATCCGGCAACCCCTCCGTTACATCAAGACTATTTTTTAAGATGAATACCAGTGAAAATAACAAAATAGAGGAAAAACTGCAAGATTTGTCCTGTCTTTACGAGATATCCAAACGTCTCGCCTCTGCCACCGACCTCCGTGACTGTCTCGAAAAGATGATGCAGCTTCTCTTAGAGATGAAACATATGGAGAATGGCACAGTTACAATCATCAACCCTTTAACGGGCAAGCTGGAAATCGAGGTGGCCAACGGTATAACAGCTGAAGGGAGAAAGCGCGGCAAATACAAAATAGGGGAAGGGATAACCGGCAGGGTAGTTGCCACCGGTGAACCTATCATCGTCCCTCATATAGCAGAAGAACCGCTCTTTCTCAACAGAACCCGGTCACGAGGCGACCTGCGGGAACAGAACCGTTCTTTCCTCTGTGTGCCGATAAAGAACAGTAACAATGTCATAGGCGCGATTTCGATCGATCGAATATACCAGCAAGGAATAGGCGAACAGGCCAATACCGATCTCCAGTTTCTTACGGTTCTCTCTGGTCTGATCGCTCAGACCGCCATGCGAATCCAGACCGTCAACCAGGAAAAGGATGAGTTGCATACTGAAAACCTCAAGCTCAAGAGGGAATTATCCCAAAAGAATCGTATTAATGACATCATAGGTAACTCCAGCAGGATGCAGGATGTCTTCGAAATGGTTCATCGGGTAGTCAACTCCAATGCCACCGTTCTGTTGCGCGGTGAATCGGGAACGGGTAAAACGCTGGTAGCCAAGGCCTTGCATTATAATGGCAAACGTAAAGACAGTCCCTTTGTAGTGGTCAACTGTTCTGCTCTGCCTGAAACCCTTCTTGAAAGCGAACTGTTTGGCCATGAAAAAGGGGCCTTCACCGGGGCCATCGATCGAAAGATCGGCCGCTTTGAACAGGCCGAAGGTGGTACTCTTTTCCTCGACGAGATAGGGGAGATAAGTAATTCAGTGCAAGTGAAACTGCTCAATGTCGTTCAGGAGCGCAGCTTCCAGCGACTGGGCTCGACCAAGTTCATTGAGTGCGACGTTCGCCTGGTCGCCGCTACCAATCGAGATCTTGAAAAAGCGGTACGTGACGGGGTTTTCCGGGAAGATCTCTATTACCGCCTCAATGTCTTTCCTGTATATATGCCTCCGCTGCGTGAACGACGTACAGACATACTCCTTTTGGCGGAATTCTTTTTGGAGAAATTTGTCAAAGAGAATAAAAAGAAAATTCGCAGAATATCCACATCCGCCATCGACATGCTCATTCAGTATCATTGGCCGGGGAATGTCCGAGAACTCCAGAACTGTATAGAGAGGGCCGTTCTCATATGCGATGGTGACAGCATAAAGGCCATTCATCTCCCTCCGACTCTGCAGATTTCTGAAACTCGCAGTACTGATAATCCCCTCTCGCTAACCACCGCTGTTGAAAATTTCGAAAAGGAACTGATCATTGACGGTTTGAAAAAAAATGCAGGAAATCAAACCAAAACCGCAAAGTATCTGGATACCAGTCTACGGATCATCAATTACAAGATCCATCAATACAACATCGATCCCAAAAAATATAAAGTCTGACAGTGAATATTCTTCTTCATGCCTGCTGTGGTCCCTGCTCTATCTTTCCGCTTGAAACATTACAGAAAGACCATACAGTTTCCGTTTTCTTCTTTAATCCAAACATTCATCCCTTTCAGGAATTCAAACGCCGTCAGGAGACGCTGTTGCAATATTGCCAACAATCGGACATCCCGGTCGTAGACCCCGGCACCTATGGTCTGAACGATTACCTGCAAAGAGTTGTTTTTCACGAAGCTGATCGTTGCGCCATCTGCTATCGCTGGCGTATGGAAGAGACAGCCAAGACTGCAGTCAACCAATCGTTTACCGGCTTTTCGACCACTCTCCTCTATTCGAGATACCAGGATCACGAGGCGTTGAAACGTTACGGATTCGAACTGGCCGATATATACGGTGTTTCCTTCATTTATAGTTATTTTCGCAAGGGATGGCGTTATGGTATCGACAAATCGAAGGAGTATGGGATGTATCGCCAGCCCTACTGCGGCTGTATCTACAGTGAACAGGAGAGATATGATTCCTCACTGAGGAAAAAGTAATAGACTCAAGAGTATGGGATGTGTTGGTGTTCATCCAGAAACGAGATATTTTCTACTCAATCGAGGCGTGAGAGAAATTTGACCACAGCCATATACTTGATATCGGAGTCTACGCTTATCTCCAAAGATAAAATTTCGATCAGAACCAAGAGAGAATAAAATAGCCGTGTAAGGATTGGCTCACTCTCATAATTGATAGACTCGTAAAAAGTCGAACGTTCCACCAGGATGGACTCAGGAAAAACCCTGATATACGAGGCGTAGTGTCTCAAACGGCAATTTGGTAGTACATATAGTATAGCGAAGTGCCGTTTGCGACCAGGGGCGAAGTAGATCTGGGTTTTTACGAGCCCATCATAATTATCTCTTACCACAAACACGCACTGAAAAGGCCCTGCTATGTTATCCATGATGGTTCTCGCAACGCATAACGCAAACAAGGTCATTGAGTTTCGCGAGATGTTGAAAGGCTACGCTATCGATCTTCGCTCGCTTGCCGACTTTGGTCCGATTCCAGAGGTGATCGAAGATGGTGCCACATTTGATGAGAATGCCTATAAAAAGGCTCTTCATACAGCTAAAATTCTTGGTCTTCCCGCCATAGCCGATGACTCCGGTCTTACGGTCGACGCCCTGGATGGTCGCCCCGGGGTCTTTTCCGCTCGCTTTGCCGGCTCAGAGGCGACAGATGAACAGAATTGCAGAAAATTACTCACCGAGATGGCCGGCATCAAAGAGAGGAGAGCCAGTTTCCAGTGCGTCATTTCCATCGCGGTTCCCTCGGGCCCGGCGCTTACCTATGAAGGCAGTTGCCACGGCGTAATTTTAGAGGAAAAAAGAGGGAAAAGTGGCTTTGGCTATGACCCGCTGTTCTATTTCGAACCTTTGGCCAAGACCTTTGCTGAACTCTCTCTGGCGGAGAAAAACAGGGTAAGCCATAGGGGCAAGGCTCTTGCCGAGTTACGCGAAGAACTGCCAAAAGTTCTCAAATGGCTCAATCAGAGACTGGCTGAAGAGCGTCCTCCCCATCCTGATCATCAGCAATTCATGGATAACGATTGGTCAAAATGAATTATCTATAAACCAGCATGGCTGAACCAGGAATTCTCCATCGCAACAGATACTGCATCGGCAGGGAACCTTTTCAACCCATGGCAGTGCAAAGAGGAAGAGAGTTTATTCGACTTTGAGTTCGCGCATCAACAGGTCCCGCACTGCATCCGAGCATTTTTTCCCCTCATAGAGAACGGCATAGACCTGTTGAAGGATAGGCATCTCTATCCCCATTTTTTCGGCGAGCTGATAACCCGATCGGGTTGTCTTTACTCCCTCGGCAACCATATCCATCTCCTCGATGATATCATCAAGCTTTTTTCCCTGACCAAGTTTGAGTCCCACCGACCTGTTACGACTGAGATTTCCGGTACAGGTCAGAACAAGGTCACCCAGACCACTCAAGCCGGAAAAGGTAGCTGGCTCCGCCTGCATGGCAATCCCGAGACGGGTTATTTCAGCCAGCCCCCTGGTTATCAATGCAGCTCTGGTGTTTAAACCATAGCCCAGTCCATCACAGATTCCAGCGGCGATGGCGACGATATTTTTCAACGCGGCACTGATCTCCAGACCTGTGATGTCACAACCGCTGTAAACCCGAAACGTTTCGGTGACAAAGAGTTTTTGCAGCATCTTGGCCACAGTCAGATCCCGACAACCAATAGTCACGGCAGTAGGAATTTTTTCAGCGACCTCCCGGGCAAAGGATGGTCCGGAAAGAACCGCCACCTCGATCTTTTTTTCTGGCGTAAGACGGCTGCGAACGTCTTCCATCACCTGGGTCATGGTCATCAGACTGTCGTTTTCTATCCCCTTTGTCGCCGATACCACCCAGGCGCCATCTTGAAGCTGGTAGATGAGCTTCTCATAGGTTGTTCGAAAACCATGGGAAGGAATCACCATGCAGACGACCTTGCAGCCCGTCACTGCCTCATCCAGGTCGTTTATCGGCACAATGTCGGCACTCAACGGACAGCCTTGCAGATAGCGGCGGTTTTCACCTTCCGCTCTGATGGTGTCGAGATGACGGCTGTCGTGACCCCACAGTGAGACCTTATGCCCCTTTGAGGCCAAAACCATGGCCAGGGCGGTTCCCCAGGATCCAGCGCCGATCACGGCTATTTTTTGTTTATTCCCCGTCATGAGGTTCTTCGTTATCGTCACCGTTGGAATTGTCTTTTGCCACCGAATCCATGCCCACCACTTTTTCGCCTTCCTCGAGATTGATCAGACGAACGCCCTGGGTGGCGCGACCGATGACCCGCACACTGCTGAGATCCATCCGGATCATTTTCCCTGAATCGGCAATGAGGATGATCTCTTCCTCTTCATCAACCTGTTTTGCCGCGATCACATCGCCATTACGCTCACTCTGTTTGATACCGAAGATGCCCTTGCCACCGCGTTTCTGCAGCCTATATTCACCTATAGGACTTCGTTTTCCATAGCCATTTTCGGTAACTATCAGAATCGAATCTTCCGAGGTCACGACCTTGGCGCTCACGACCTGATCGTCGTCTACCAGGCGCATGCCGGTAACTCCGGCCGCAGTGCGCCCCATGGTACGAATATCGTTTTCATGAAAATGTATACTCATCCCCTTGCGGGTGACCAGCAGGATAGTATCGTCTCCATGTAAGATACTGGCCGCGATAATTTCGTCTCCTTCATTGATGGTCAGAGCCTTTTTCCCTTTTTTCAGAGGCCGGTTGAATTCCTGCAAGCTGGTCTTTTTTATCCGTCCCTGTTTGGTGACCATCATAATGGTTTTTTCCAGACCATCGTCGTCAAACGAGGAGACGGGTAAAATGGCTGCCACTTTTTCTCCTTCGGCAAGATGCAGCAGATTGACAATAGCCTTGCCCCGGGCGGTACGCCCAGCCAGTGGCAACTGATAGACCTTGCGCCAGAAGACCTTGCCGTAATTGGTAAAGAACAGAAAGGTATCAAGAGTCGAAGCCACATAGACGCTTGAGACAAAATCTTCCTCAATGTTCTTGACCCCGGTTACTCCTTTTCCGCCACGGTTCTGGGAACGGTACAGTGAGACCGGGTTACGTTTTATGAAGCCCGAGTGGGTGACGGTAACCACCATATCTTCTGGAGCGATGAGATCCTCTGGCAGTATTTCGTCGACGGCATCGACAATTTCTGTTCGTCGCTCATCACCATAGGTCTCTTTTATTTCATTGAATTCGTTTTTGATGATATCCATGACCAGCGCTTCACTGCCGAGAATCTCCCTGAGCCTTCCTATCTCTTGAAGAACCTCCTGGTAGTCCTGGGCGATTTTCTCCCTCTCGAGCCCGGTGAGGCGCTGCAGTCGCATATCGAGAATGGTCTGGGCCTGGATCTCGCTCAGGGAAAAACGGCTGATCAATCCCTCTTTGGCCTCCTGGGGATTTTTGGACTCTCGTATCAGCGTTACCACTTCATCGAGATTGTTTATCGCTATATTCAATCCTTCGAGAATATGGGCCCTCTCTTCCGCCTTACGAAGTTCAAAGGTCGTTCTCCGGTAGACGATAACCTTGCGGTGCAGAATGAAATGCTCGATAATCTGTTTTATATTGAGCACTTCCGGTTTATTGTTAACGATCGCCAAGAAGATGATGCCAAACGATTTCTGCATCGGAGTCATGGTGTACAGCTGGTTGATGACCACGTCGGCAATCTCATCCTTTTTCAGTTCGAGAACGATCCGTAAACCATGCCGGTCTGACTCGTCTCGCACTTCGGCGATGGATTCAATCTTCTTATCCTTTACCAGTTCTGCTATTTTTTCGACTAATTGAGCTTTATTCTGTTGGTAGGGAATCTCGGTGACGATGATGGCTTCCCGCTTGCCGCCCTTGGATTTTTCCACATGGGTAAGCGCCCGCATGGTCACCACCCCGCGACCGGTTTCATAGGCTTCCCGGATTCCGGCTCGGCCGCAGATCAGTCCGCCGGTTGGAAAATCGGGTCCGGTGATGATCGACATCAGTTCATGAACGGTAATATTCGGGTCGTCGATCATCGCGATCAGCCCGTCGAGAACCTCGGTCAGGTTGTGCGGAGGAATATTGGTCGCCATTCCCACCGCAATACCGGAAGAACCGTTGATAAGCAGATTGGGAATCTTGCTCGGCATCACCGAGGGCTCGGTCAGCGAGTTATCATAGTTGGCCACGAAATCGACCGTTTCTTTTTCGAGATCAGCGACAATCTCCCGGTCTATTCTGGTCATCCTGGCCTCGGTATACCGCATCGCTGCCGCGGAATCACCGTCGAGCGAACCGAAGTTACCCTGACCATCGACCAGGGGATAGCGCATCGCGAAATTCTGGGCCATTCTGACGATGGTATCGTAGGCCGCCGAGTCCCCGTGAGGGTGGTACTTACCTATCACATCACCGACAATTCGGGCGGATTTTACATACGGGCGATTATAAAATACCCCGAGTTCTCGCATCGCAAAGAGCGCGCGACGATGAACCGGTTTCAAACCATCCCGGACATCCGGCAGGGCACGACCGACAATCACGCTCATCGCGTAATCGAGATAGGATTTCTGCAACTCCTTTTCTACCGAAATCGTCGGAAATTGTTCAGCTGACACATTTTCATCAATAGTCATAATTCTCTATACAACGCTGTTGTTATTCTGTCGTGGCCAGTACGGTTGCCAAGGCCAATATTCTTCTGGAACGTGGCCACCTAAGACGGCTCTTTTATCGGACATTCCTGTCTTGAAAACCCGCCGACAAGGAGAGCGCTCTCACCGAGCCCTGATGTTCTTGGTTCGTTGTGGCTGAGGCTACCTGGTTAAGCCATGCTGGTTAGACAATTCGTGTTTCTGGATAGACACTAGATATCGAGTTCAGTTACTTCCAGGGCATGATTCTGGATGAATTCTCTGCGCGGCTCAACCTTATCCCCCATCAGAGTGGTGAACATGTCATCGGCCTGTTCCGCATCATTGATGGTGACCTGGACCAGGGTTCTGTTTTCCGGATTCATGGTGGTTTCCCAGAGTTGTTCCGGATTCATCTCACCAAGCCCTTTATATCGTTGCAGATGGCTTCCCTTGAACGATTCAGTACGGACAAGCTGCAGAACATCCTTCCAGTCACTGTTTTCTTGAGTCAGTTCTCCGCCTGACTTGCCGTCCATCCTGATGGTAAAACTGCTCCGCAGATAAGGACGAATGGTTTTAAACAGAGTATAGGCCGTGCGGTATTCACCAATAAGCGGGATCTGCGGTCCAAGAGTCATCATGATCTGTACCTTGTCACGCATCGCGATATCGGCCTCATAACAGTCCGGTCGCCAGCGGCACGATCGAACCTGACCGATGATCAGCTTTTCGTCTGGTAATTTATCGATGAGGTCGGTCACGAAGGCCTCGTCAGTAAACTGATCGGCACTGCGAATGGAATTCTCCAGCAGGAAAAAAAGCATCTCCTCCCAGATGTTCATCCTGTTCATGTAATGGACTATGCGTTGATAAATGGAAAGCTTTTCCATCACCTGCACCATCTCAGCCCCTTGCAGCTCATGCTCTTGTTCACCATGAACAACAACAGTGATCCTTTCGCTAGCCTGGCTGAACAGGAAGGTGTTGAGCTGGTTCTCGTCGAGAAAATACTGTTCCTTTTTTCCCCTTCCCAGCCGAAACAGCGGCGGCTTGCCGATATAGACATATCCCCCCTGAACAAGCGGCAGCATCTGTCTGTAAAAGAAGGTCAGGAGCAGAGTGCGGATATGCGCCCCGTCGACATCGGCATCGGTCATGATGATAATCTTGTGATAACGCAACTTCTCCAGGTCGAATTCATCCTTACCGATGCCGCATCCCAGACTGGCTATGAGCTGTTTTATCTCTTCGCTGTTGAGGATGCGGTCAAAGCGGGCCTTCTCCACATTCATGATTTTGCCCCGCAGCGGCAAGATAGCCTGAATGGAGCGGTCACGTCCCTGTTTCGCCGAACCACCGGCCGAATCACCCTCGACGATGAAAATCTCCCTGAGCGCTGGATCTTTCTCCTGGCATTCCGCCAGTTTTCCAGCCATCAGCAAACTGGTGGAACCCTTTTTCCGTGACAGATCGCGGGCTCGTTTAGCTGCTTCTCTGGCTCTGGCTGCATCGACGACCTTGGAGAGAACCTTTTTGGCTACGCCCGGATTCTGTTCAAGGAAAAGACCGAATTTTTCGGTACATATCGATTCGACAATGGCTTTTACCTCGGAATTTCCCAGCTTGGTCTTGGTCTGCCCCTCAAACTGCGGGTCCGGCACACGTACCGATATCACACAGGTCAACCCTTCCCTGACATCCTCGCCACCCATCTTTTCCTTGAGATTTTTGGGCACAATATCGTCACTGGCGTAGCGATTGATGCATTTGGTTAAAGAGGAACGAAAGCCGGCAACATGGGTTCCTCCCTCCCTGGTATTGATATTATTGACAAAGCTGAACAATCGTTCAGAATACCCGTCAAAATATTGAAAGGCTATCTCCACCTCGACCTGATCCTTCTCGCCGATGATACATATCGGTTCACTGAATATCGGCGTTCGCTTGCGGTTCAGATATTCGACATAGGAGATGAGGCCGCCGTCGGCATGAAACTTGTCCTCCTCTCCACTCCGTTCATCTTTGAGATAAATACGGATATTTTTGTTGAGAAAAGACAACTCTCTGAGTCGAGTCTTTACGGTTTCGTAATCAAAAACAGTAGTTTCCTTGAAAATTTCCGGATCTGGCAGAAAATTGATAGTCGAGCCATTACGTTCACTGGTGCCGATGACCTCCAGATCAGAGGTTCTCTCACCATAACTGTAGCTCTGACGATAGACATTGCCGTCACGTCGAATGGTCGCCACGGCCCTGCTGGATAAGGCGTTGACGACTGAAACTCCGACGCCATGCAGACCACCGGAAACCTTGTAGGTCGAGTGATCGAATTTTCCCCCCGCATGCAGGGTGGTCATCACCAGTTCCAGGGCGGAAATATTTTCGGTCGGATGGATATCGACAGGTATTCCCCTGCCATCGTCTTCTACCGTTACCGAGTTATCTTCATGCAGGGTTATTCGGATTCTCGAGCAGTATCCGGCCAGGGCCTCGTCAATACTATTATCCACCACCTCCCAGATGAGATGATGCAGGCCAACCTCGGAGGTGGAGCCAATATACATCGCTGGTCGCTTTCTCACCGCCTCGAGACCGTCGAGAACCTTTATCTGTTCGGCGCCATAGCTGTTTTTTTCTTCTGTCACGCTCGTTCCTTCGCATTGATAAAATTAAAAATCAAAATAAAGTAACCGTTCACCAGCACCCCATTTTCGCCCGATCAGGCCTCATCGCATAGCCAACTATAGCTATGAGACCTGCTTGAACGAACCTGGTGCACTGGATGAATGGTTACAGGCCGTGATAGCGCTCTCTTTTTGAGTATGCCGCTGAACGGTTACAAAATAAAGCCAACAAATACGTTGTAGCCTGCCACGAGTATATCTACTGTATTACAGTTGCATTGGCATGATGATACTCGTAAAACCCTTGTCATCATCGGAGCGGATAAGGCAGGGGCTGTTGTTGGAATTGATATAGGCCTCGACGGTTTCACATTCCATCACCTGCAAAGTCTCCAGAAAATACCGACAGTTGAATCCCAGGGTGAAGGGATCTCCGTCGTAATCAATTTCCTGCACATCTCTGGCATTGCCCAGATCAGCATTCTGGGAAGTGAGAGTCATCGAATTTTTGCCGAGTTGTAATTGGATGGTGTGAAAAATATCTTCGGTAAAGAGATTGATCCGTTTCAGGGATTCGAGAAAGGGTATTCGCTGAATTCGTGCACAACTCTCCAGTCGGACAGTTTCGATTATGGCCCGGTAGTTGGGAAATTCACCCTGTTTCAGGCGAATGACCATCACTGCATCCTTATCACGGATAACCATCTGCTTCTTCTCAAAGGATATTTCAATGGTATCCCTGACCTCACAGAATTTTTTCCACTCCTGAATGCCCTTTTTGGGAATGAGAGTTACCGGATTGAGTTGCAATCTGTTCATATCTTCGGCCACATCCTTTTCCATGATCGACAATCTGTGTCCATCCGAGGATATCATTCGAAAGATATGACCGTTTTCCCGCTCTTCCTGCTCGAAAAGAACAGAGGTCAGCGAGTAGATATTCTCCTGTTCACCGGCAATGGAAAAAATAACCTTGTCTATCAGATCGATAAAGATATGGGACTGAACTGAGAGAAAGGTATCGTCTTCATAATCTGGAAATTCAGGATATTCATCATTGGCCATTCCGGCAAGATTGTAGGTACTGTGACCGGCGGTAATGATAACCCAGCTCTTTTCCGTCTCTTCGATGGTGATGTATTCAGAGCCAGATTCACGGACAATTTCGAATATTTTTTTCGAAGGCAGGGTTATGTTGCCAATACTGGTAATTTCAGCGGGGATAAAGAGCTGCAGACCAACCTCGAGGTCTGTTCCAGTAATGACCAGGCCGTTGTTCTTTGCCTCGATAAGAACATTTGAAAGAATAGCCATCGTTCCTTTTTTATTGGTTATATTCTGCATGCTGTTCAGGCAGCTCAAGAGTGCCTTTTGGGCAACTTTACAATGAAGAGGCATAGCAAACTCCTTTCTATGAAGCCACTGACTGTGTCGAAGTCACCATTATCTGAAGGTCAGGGCAGGTAGAACAACGTTTATTATATTGATATTACAAGATATAAAAAGAGATATATCGAGAGAAAAGATTCTCCTGGGGCTCACAGATAGTGGTGTTGCTGGATGACTTTCCTCTATTACGATCAAAACGTGTGGTGTGAAAAAAAGTAAATGAGCTGAAAAATGCTGTGTTGTTATGATGGGTCTACCTGTGAACAAGCAGAAAACGTCGTGAAAACAGTATTTTTTTGAAAAAACAATCAGTTCTCTAGAGTAGTAGAAAATGTAAAAAATTTCAATGAAATAATAGCCACCTGGCAGTTTGTTAGGTCTTTCCTGTCGAGTGAGAAAACTTAAATGGAATAGATTTTGCTATTGGGAAAGCATCGGACCGGCGCTGTGAGCTGAGGGCATCCTCGCCTTTTCTTATTAGAGGTTGTTTCTGTTATTCTTATTAATGGCGTGCATATGTGGCAAAAGAATATATATTCTTGTTTTTACGACAAAAAAAATCAACAAGAGAGGATGGAAAAAAAGCTGCCATTTGTGGATTGTCGATAATCAACAGACTTTTCCACAACGATTGCCCCTGTTACCAACAGTGAGCATGGGGAAAGGTTGTCAAAGGGTTGTGGAGTGCTGTTGATAACTGTTTTATTGTAATAAATTTATATAGATAAGCAATTATATCTCGTTTCTGGATGGGGCACTGGTTTATGATGAAACTCATCGGTACGGAAAGCTCTGTTGCCGCGCCGAGGAGTTTCATGCTTCGTTGTGGCTGAGGCTCTATGGTCCAGCCATGCTGGTTAGTCCATTTCCGGCTATCAGTTTATTTTCAATGCGAGGTTTCGAGGTACTGGGTGCGAGGAGGGCTGCGGCCTGATCAGGAAGTGAATTTTTTTTTGCTGACTTTTCTTTAAATCAGTAGTTTTCTGATGAAGCGTATTTAGGTATATTGAATAGCTACATATATTCGATTGAAGCCCTTTGGGGTTGCCAGGAGGCCGACATTCTTTTCAGGGGGAGACGAGTTGCAGAATTCACAGCAGACTATTCGTAGATATTCTCTTCTGTTATTGGGGATACTGACATTGGGGATGGCGGGGTGCGCCGCGTTCACCGCTGACAGGGACCGGGTTGCAAAAATAACGACCCGGAATGTTGCATTGCAAAAAGAGAATGAGAGTTTAAAAGAGCAGCTTGAAAGACAGAAGGTTGTCAATGCCCGGTTGCAGATGGCTATGGTCCAGCAGAAAGAGGATGTGACCCGACAGATACAGGCCTCTCAAAAGGAGCCGGTCAAAGAGCTCGCTGACACGGTCATTCGTACGCCTGCTTCGAACACCAGGGTGAAAACTGTAGCTTATCTTGCTGAAATAACTACTGAAGTAGAAAGTGCAAAGGCTATAAGCAAACCAGAGGAGCAGGAAGTATTCGTCAAAGCCGAGGATCTGCTGGCCAAGAGCAACCGCGAACTGGAGGAGGAACAATATGAACAGGCCTCACACTCCGCGACCCAGGCGCTTGAGGCCATCAATACGAAAGAGTCTGGCAATATTGTCGGAGAAACACGTATTTCAACGGAAAAGTATTCTGACTTTATCGACTCCTTCGTTATGAAGGTGGCAGGAAAGAGTAATGTCAGAAAAAATCCTGGTATGCAGGGGAGGGTGATGACCATCCTGCCTTCGCAGTCCACCGTGAGGGCACTGGGCCATAAGGGACGTTGGATAAAAATAGCTTTGCAGGATGGTCGGCAGGGCTGGATCTATTATTCTCTGCTCTCCATTCCAGAATTACCGGATAACGTCGAGGTGAAGTAGTGCCCATCCAGAAACGGCTCTTTTGCCCTAACTCTTGATGGCGTCGTAAAAAGGTCGATTTCCTGCGTTGCAGCGGGATCGGCCACTGCTCGGCGTACCACATGTACGCCTGTGCTTGACCGACGCCACTGCGCCTTGTATATCGACCTTTTGTACTTAGCCATCCTGTATGCACGCTTGAGGTTTTTACGAGTTCATCAACTCTTCGTTGTGTTCGAAATTTTATCCTCGGAATATCAATTATATGCCTGTGGTAAAATTTTTCTCACGCCTCGATTTAGGCCAAAATATCTCGTTTCTGGACGGACACGAAGTAGTGGTCATCGATAAATGGCAATTTTGCTGGACTTTTTTTACGAGTCCATCAGATACGATTGATTTCACGACACTAACAGGTGGCAGCCTCAAGCGCCTTTTCGTCCAAGGACTGACAGGTTCTGTTTCGACCGGATGCCTTGGCCCTATACAGGGCCTCATCGACCCGGCTGATCAGGCTATCCACTGACTCGTCGGCCACGGTAATGGCGCAGCTGCCGACACTGATGGTCACCTGCAGTTCCTGATCCTGCCACATAAAGACATGGTTTTCCACCGAACGACGGATACGTTCGGCGGTGTGCAGAGCCTGGTCCTGATCCGCCGCATCGAGAATGACCATGAATTCCTCACCACCGTAACGTCCGGCAGTGTCGAGAGAGCGAAGAATTGTCGCCAGTATGTTGGCCACGCCAATCAAAACGGAGTCGCCGGCAAGATGGCCATGGGTGTCATTGACGTTCTTGAAGAAATCAATATCCAGCATCAGGATGGCGAAATTGGTTTTATGTCGGCGGTATCCCTCCATCTGTAACTCCAGGTTGGCCATGATCTGTTTTCTGTTGGCCAGGCCGGTGAGCGAGTCGGTGGTTGCCATTTCTTCCAGACGATTCTGACTTTCCCGCAGTTGTCCGACCATTTCATTGAACATGGAGGCGACCATGCTGAACTCGTCACTGCCACGAACCGGAATTGCCACCTGCAGGTCACCGTCGGCCACCTGCCTGACACCCCTGGTCAGCTCTTTTAAGGGCGAGATGATCTGATGGGTTATGAAGATGGCGGCACCGCCTATAACGACCGTCAGCAGGACCGTGATCAGCAGAATCTTGTCACGGGCAGCCAGCAGTTCAGCATAGACCGCGTTCTTGTTTTCCTCGAAAAGCAGGAACCACGGAACGTCTGTCAGAGAGAACATCATTCCCAGCACCGTAACTTTTCTGTCGTCGATATACTCTTTCAGTTCGCCGATCTGGTGGATTAAGGTCAGGGGGTGTTCCGTGACGATATCCCCGGTCTCCATCGCATCGGCGGTAGATATTTTAAAGAGAATTCGCCCATCTTTTTCCAGCAGGGTGATGGCTCTGCCGGTGTCCATTCTGCCACCGGTCAGGATGGACGAAAACAGCATCTGGATCCCGTCGAGGCTGGCCTCAAGAACGAAAAAGCCGGCGACTTGATTGTCGTTGCCGTTAATCAGCGGGACCCCTATCAAGATAAAGGGCTCGCCTTTGGCGTTTATGAAGAAGGAGTTGCCGACAAAGTACTGATTGCGCAGAACCTGCTGCTGCCAGTTTTCCGGCACGGACATGAACTGCTCACGTTCTAGTGGAGTCGATGAAGCGAGAACCTTACCGTCCGGATCGAGAATAGCCAGCCGGAGATAGTTGTTGAATTTTGTTATGATGAATCCCAGATAGCTGCTGATTTTCTTCAAGGCCTCTTCTTTTTCGGCTAGAGCGCTGACGCTGTTCGCATCGCTTTGCTGATAAATCGTCAGATTCTGGGAAATCAGAAAAGAATTGGAGAAGACCCGCAGGTCGTAGTTGCGCTCCTTGAACCAGAGATCGATTTCCCGCTCGATGATATCCGCTGAAGCCGTGAGCCGCTGCTCGAACTTGGCTGTGGTGGTTTTGCTGGAGATGTCATACCAGAACCACCCCATACCGAAGGACGGTACAAGAGTCACGAGAATGGAAAAGAGGAAGATTCTGTTGCGAATCGAGCCGGATCGCTGCCGACTGATGTCCATACTCATATGCCTGTTCGTTGTGATGGTGTTGTCAGCCCGAGAAAAGAGGCGGTAACTCGACAGGATGGCGTTGTTGCCTCGTATCGTCTTCCGTCTGCTCGCCGGGTTGTTTGAGTGGGTTCTCGTCAGCTGTCAGGATGCATTGCAGAGGATAGGAGCGGACCTGAATCAATCCACTTCCCTATCAATTGGAAATTCTAGCATCTTTGTCGATGTAGCTCAAGGGCATCAAAAAAAATCTCTGATTGAGAGTGTCAGGAAAAATGGAGCGGGATGGGGAGCGAGACTGACGTTTGCGGCCAGTCTCGCGGGGAGGATAATTTATTCGAAACAGGTCCCGGCGCGGAAAGCTCTGTTACCGCGCCGAGGAGTTTCATGTTTCGCTGTGGCTGAGGCGCTATGGTCCAGCTATGCTGGTTTATATGAAACTCGTCAGCGCGGAAAACTCTGTTACCGCGCCGAGAAGTTTCATGTTTCGCTGTGGCTGAGGCGCTATGGTCCAGCTATGCTGGTTTATATGAAACTCGTCAGCGCGGAAAGCTCTGTTACCGCGCCGAGGAGTTTCATGTTTCGTTGTGGCTGAGGCGCTATGGTCCAGCTATGCTGGTTAGTCGCCGGTCGATTCCGGTGGTGTGACAGGACCAGCACCTGTTGCCGAGGCCCCGGCTGTCGCAGGCACTGATGAAGCTGCCTGGGTCGTATTCGAGACTGCAACGGGCGGTTTGGCTGTCGGTTGGCTGCCAGCTATTTTACTGCGAGTGAACTGCTGGAGCCGCTCGACCGTGGCCTTGCCGACTGTTGCCATCAGATCCTTGTCGGAACGTTTTAACGCAAAGGAGGTCTCATCTATTTTGACGAAAGCGAACTGGATGGTGTTTTGGGCCGTGGTAGTGACCGTAAAAGAAAAATCCGGTTGTGCAAACGAGAGATCCTTGCTCTTTGGCAAATCGATGACCGAGCTGATGGTTATGCCGGTGACGGCGGCGACCAGTTCGCCGGCGCTTTTGTTATCGACAGAGGGATTGTCTGAGCCCGCAAGCTCCCAGCCATTGGCGACCTTACCCTCTTTTCCCGTCGTCCGGTAAAGAGAAAAGTCTGGAAAGGTCATGCCGGTGAGGTCCTTGTCGGCAACACGCAGGAATCCCTTGTCCAACCATGTATCTGCCGAGGTGTCCAGCTCATAGGTGGACAGGCCGACGGCGACGATGTTGAAATTGCCCATTTTTCTCGCATGAACCTGGCGGAAGGCCGGGGAGGTGCCAACAAAAAAATCGCCAACCACCTGGTCGCTTTCTTTTAGCAGCAGGTGGCGTTCGAAGGCGTTATCCGCCACCTTGAAACGATGGGCGGCTTCCTGGGAATTGGCAACGATAAAACCCTCTTTGAGCCCGGCAATCTTGTCGATGAGGGCCGTCACCATCTGACTGTCGGCAGGGGCATTGGTGAGCGCCGGCAGTACCCAGACCCCATTTTTTTTATCGATCACCACCCTTTCCTTGTCCGGTCCAAGAATCTCCAGGCCGTCGATTTTGTCAGCCTCAAAGGCGAGAAAGGGCGACTCCGGGGTTGCGCTCATATCGGTTCTGCCGCTCCACTGGGTTACGGCGGCAAGTACCAGCTGCGCTACAAGCAGGGTCGCAGCGGCAATGATGAATTTTTTCATCGGTCATATCCTCCCACAATTCTGCTGCAGTACGGCTTGGTAGCGTCTTTCGTTTCGCCGGACCGCACTTCGTTTGATAAACCAGACCAGAGCCAGGCCAAGGGCAGCCATCAGGTAGTTACCGTATTCCCAGAAGAGCTGCATATCTCTGTCCATAGGCAGCAGAGTACGGGAAAAATGGCCGCGACCGCGAATGGCCAGAAGACCTCTGTCCTCCAATGACCAGTCGGCCGCATTGGTCAGGATCTGGACCGGATTGAGGTAATTGGTACCCGAGGTGGCCGAGGCTATGCTGATGGCCATGTCGCTGGCGAAGGTTGCCGATGAGAACAGAATGATTCTGGCACTTTCTGGAGAATGGTCTATTTGTCGAGTGATAAAGGGGGCCTTCTGTTCGGTGGCCGCGACTTTGGTTTGTGCCTGTTCGCTTGCAGCCGCTGTTTCAAGCGGTGAAGGCTTACCGGCAAAGTACGAGGTGAATTTTCCCTCTATGGCGACAGCCAGGAGTTGGCGGCTGCGGTTCTTGCCCATGGCGAACCCTCTCTCACCATATTTCTTGAAATCCGGGGTAATGGTTACATCGCTGGACAGCCAACTGTCTGGAGAACTCTCCAAGAGGCGTGTTATCTGTCGCCCCTCGTTCTTGGCACCATCGACCAGGATCGGAGACGGCCAGGTCATGGTCAGCTGGTTCATGCCGGTCATGAAACCGCTCTTTTCGTTCATGCCGTCCGGGCGGATATCGACGAAGTAGGGATAGTTGACCAGCCGGGTCTCCTGAACGGTGAAGCCGCCGACCTGGCGCTCGGTGGGAACCGGGAAGGAACTGTTCGTGTTATCCATCACCAGCTGGTCGCCGATACCGAGGCCGTTGAAGGCCAGCCAGTCTTTTAAGCCGGTGGCCTTCATGTCGGCGGTCAGGCCTTCAGTCAGCCCGATGGAGTAGGGTGAGGCGGCAATGACCACCGTTCCCCCCTGCATCAGGAATTGATCCATGGCAAAGAGCTGCTGTTGGCTCAACGATTCAGGAGAGAGCACCATCAGCAGATCGGCATTCTCGGGAAAGTGGCCATTGGCCAGATCGGTTTCGGTTATCTTATGCTCTTTTTCCAGGAGCTGTTTTACCACATTGAACGTTGGCCCCTGGGGTGGCATCATGCCCATCTGCGGCATGGGTGGCAGCTGTTTCGGGGTGTTGAGGGCGATGGTTTTGGCAAAGCCGCTGCCGAATCGTTGCAAGCCGGCGTCGATGACCCGCTTGAGACTGGCACTATCGAGATCTTCCGGCAGGGGAATTTCCACGAACTGGTCGCCGCTGGTCAAGGTCATATAGAACCAGAAGGTGTGGCTGTCGAGCAGGGAGGCGGCCATCGGCCTGAAGCCATATTGGTTTTTCAGTTTTTCGGCCACATTGCCGTTGCCGCTATCGGGGTCGACGATGGTCGTGGTGAACTTGTCGCCCGCCTCCTTCTGCAGATCGGCGGTCAGCCCGGCAATCTCTTTTTTCAAGGTGACCAGTTCCTTGGGCAGCTTCGCGTCCGGGGAGAAATAGCCGGTGAAGGTGACCGGTGCGGTGATTTCTGTAAAGATATCGCCACCGCTCCGATAACTGTACAGCACCTTTTTCATCGCCCGGGTGATGTCGTATTCGGGGTTGCGCAGGTCAACCTGGAGGTCCTGCTCGCTGTTGGTCTTGATCTCGATCAGGTCCTTGAATCCGAGCACCTCATACTGATCGCCGTATTGGATTAACAGATCGAAATAGGAGTTGGTCACCGCCGCCTGGTATTTGCTGGCGGTCTGGAAGGGTACTGGCCGGATACCGTACTTCTGGCCTGCTTCCTGTTCCAGTTCGGGGTGCTCGGTCGGATCGATGAACTCGACATGGACCTTGTTGCCACCGGCTACCGCGTACTCGGCCAGGAGGTCACGCAGCCGAGGTACCAGGGGTGCCAGGAGCGGATGGGTCTGGGCCGAAAAGTAGCCGCGGATAAGAAGCGGTTCCTTCAACTGGCTCAGATAGCTGCGGGTGGTTTCGGAAATCGAGTAGATTTTTCCTTTGGTCATATCGAGGCGCAGCGAACCGAGGGGCGCCAGCCAGAAGTTGACGGTCACGAAGTTCAGCACCATCAGCCAGGAGAGGAGCTGCCAGCGGCGATGGCGTGGGTTGGGCGGGTTGTCCGCCCAGTGGATCTTCTCGAGGCTGTAGATATTGAGGCTGAGGAAGACCCCCATGATGGTCAGATAGTAATAGAGGTCGCGCGCATCGATGACCCCGCGGGTGATCGATGCAAACCGTGAACCTGTACCGAAAAGCTGGAGGATCTCAGCGCCACGGGTGCCGAAAAACGAGGACAGCAGATGAGAGCCGATCAGGTAGAAGAGCAGGCAAATCAGTGAGGTGCTGATCATGCTGACGATCTGGTTGTCGGACTTGACGCTGACAAAGAGGCCGATGGAGATATAGGCGGCGGCCAGGAATATGGTGGCCAGATAGCCGCCGATGACCGGCCCCCAGTCGAGTGGCCCCATGAAACTGACCGTCACCGCCAGGGGCAGGGTGAGCAACAGAGAGATGATAACCAGGGCCAGACAGGCGAAAAACTTGCCGAGCACCAGGGCACAGGGGGAGACCGGCGAGGCGAGCAGAAACTCGAGGGTGCCCGCCCGCCGCTCTTCGGCCCAGAGTCGCATGGTCACACTGGCAGTGAGAAATATCATCAAAAGCGGCATCCAGGAAAAGAGCGGCCGGATCTCCGCCAGATCGGTGGCGAAAAATTTTTCGACCCAGAAGAAGATAAAGAGAGTGGCCGCCAGGAAGACGCCCATGAAGATGAAGGCTATCGGCGAGCTGAAGAATGTGCCGAACTCCTTTTTGGCGATACGGAAAAGAGTGGTCATTGGTCTGTCCTCCTAGGCGCTGATTTCGGCAAAGACCGTTTCAAGATTACGGAACTCGAAATGCATGCCATAGAGTTGCCAGCCATGCTGGTGGACTGCCGCAGCGATTTCGGCTGCGGTCTGCATCCGGTCTTTAGCCGAAACCAGGGTGATGGCGTAGGTATGGCTGTCGCTTCCGGTCACGGAGGCGGCCTGGACCGCGCTGACGCCGGTCAGCCCGGCGAGAATCTCTGTCGCGGACTCCGGCGGGGCGCTGATC
This sequence comes from Desulfopila sp., assembly GCA_047973425.1. Lineage (GTDB taxonomy): Bacteria > Desulfobacterota > Desulfobulbia > Desulfobulbales > Desulfocapsaceae > Desulfopila. The sequence continues at coordinate 10,044 of JBKEBZ010000029.1, read as the reverse complement.
AACAGTAACAGCCGGTCGTTACGGTTAAGGTCGGCCAGGCGGGCGTCCAGTGCCTTGGCTCCGTCCTTCATGATGATGACCCGATCGCAGATCGCCTGCACCTCCTGGAGGATATGGGTCGAGATGATCACCGTCGACTGCCTGGCCAGGTCGGTGATCAGCGATCGCATCTGCTGGATCTGGGTGGGATCGAGACCGTTGGTCGGTTCATCGAGAATGAGGATCCCTGGCTGGTGGAGGATGGCCTGGGCCACACCCGTACGCTGGCGATATCCCCGGGACAGGGTGGCTATCGTTGCGCCGGCCTTTTCCCCCAGACCTGTACGGGCAATCGCCTCAGCGATCCGTTTCGGCCGCTCCGCGGTACCGATACCGCGCAGGGTCGCCGAGTAGTCGAGATAGTCGATGACCGTCATCTCCGGATAGACCGGACAGTTTTCCGGCAGATAACCGATTTTTTTCTGTACCTGACGTCGTTTCTCCGTCACTTCCAGGCCATCGATCGTTATCGTTCCACCGGTTGGTTCGAGGTAGCCTGTCATCATCTTCATGATGGTGGTCTTTCCGGCGCCGTTATGGCCGAGCAGGCCGACAATCTCCCCTGGAGAAATGGCAAACGACACGTCGTCGACTGCGGTGAATTCTCCATACTTGCGTGTAAGTCGCTCTACGTTGATCATTGTTGAACTCCATCCAATAGAAAAAAGGTGTAAATGTTCACCGGTACCCCATTTTCCTCCGATCAGGCCTCCTCACAGAGCAAATCCTTGTCGTATGGCCCGCTGAAACGAACCTGGAGTACTGGATAAACGTTTACAGGTCCGGGTTATGGAACATTCCAGCTATCATTTGTGATGGCGTCGTAAAAAGCCCGATCTCCTGCGTTGCAGCGGGATCGGCCACTGCACCTTGTATATCAGGCTTTTGTACTTAGCCATCTCGTATGCACGCTTGAGGTTTTTACGAGTCCATCACTTGTGATGGACTCGTAAAAAGTCGAATGTTGCACCAAGATGGGCTCAGAAAAAACTTTGATATACGAGGCGTAGTGTCTCAAACGGCAATTTGGTAGTACATATGGTACAGCGAAGTGCCGTTTGAGATCTACAACGAAGTAGATCGGAGTTTTTACGAGTCCATCACTTGTGAAAGATTATAAAAAGTTCATGTCACCCTCCCGGCTGACATGATTGCACCCACGCTCGTTACCGATCCTTGGGATGCTGGTTTCTGGCTGAACACTACCTGGTCCAGCCATGCTGGTTTGTCGTGGTGTTCTGCGGGATAACCGGTACCACCACCGTTTGCTCGACCCAGCCTTTCCTGTCTGTTTCGTCATGAACGAAGAGATAGTGGCCATGGTGCTGGCCGAAGGTGACCATTCTGCCGGCCTGAATAGTGCCGGCAGTCGCAGCCCCGGCAAAGGGCGAGATGAGCAGGGGAGACTCGTGGAGAATCACCGCCTGATCCCACTCCCCCCTCAACTCGAGAACTCCGGTGAGAGAGATCAGTATCGTGGCGGCGGAACAGACAATGACCAGGCTCTGCACCCAGGTGGAAAACGTGATCCAGAAAGAGAGCAGCATGGCCGCGGTGAGAACGACCAGCGCCGCGCCCCCCAGACCGGCCCACTGGTTCAGGGAAAGGAGATGAAAAAGATGATTCATCCGACTCTCGGTCGGGGTGAACAAGCCATGGGTAGAGCGGATCAACTGGAGATTGGCGAGAATGTCCGGGTCACTGGGATCGAGCCTGCGGGCCCGTTCGTAGTTCAGCACCGCCTTGCCCGTCTCTTTGGCCTGGGCATAGCTGTTGGCGAGATTGTACAGCAGGCTGACACTGTAGCCGTCCTGTTTAATCAGTTTTTCATAGATCGCGGCGGCCTTCTTGAAATCGTTGCGGCTGTACAGCGCGTTTGCCTGCTGAAATGTACTGTTATCCACCTCGCCGGCATCGCTTGGAACCGGATAGGCCAGGCTCACAAACAGCAGCAGCACGAGCAGTCGAAATGGCGTGTTCATGACAATCCCTCCAACTCGTCTTTTATGGTCGCGGCATAGTCGGTCATCTCCTTGACCTGCAACCAGGCACCGCTGTAGGCCGCCTGTTCGGCCACGGTGAAGATCTCGATAAGCCTGTTGCCGTGTGGTAGACGGACTGCCAGATCGGCCCTGGTAATGGCGTCTGGCTGGCGATTCCAGATGGCTCCCAGCTGGTTCTGGATGACGCTGCGGCATCTGGCGAGAAAGAGCGCGCTGTTGCCTTCTGTCGCAGCGTGATCCAACTCGGAACAGGCCTGCTGCAGCATTCTGGTCAGCTGTTTTTTTCGCTGTTCGTCCGGGTGGGCACTCTGTCGTATCCGCCAGAACCTGACCAGTGCGGCGGCCAGCAGAAGCAGGCCGCAGAGAATGACCATAGCCAGGAAAAGTGGCCTGGCATAGAGCGGGGTGATCGCGGTGTGACCGCTGCCGGCCTGGAGATGGAGGGGGGCGAGACCGCTGATCTCTCCACTCTGTGGGGAGGGCTGCCGAGTCTGCCCGGCCGGTGTTGTCTGGGGCGTGGTCGCACCGGTGGCGATGGTCGCCGGTACTGCAGGGGCGGCAACGGGTGTTGAGCGGTCGACGATGGTCACCGGAATCGGCGCGGAACGTCGGGTGATATACCGCTGCTGCTGCGGATCGAAGTAGGAAAACCGTAAAGATGGAATCTCGCTGACCTCGCCATTTCTGGCAACGATCGCCTGCTCGAACACCTTGTTGCCGCCAGAGGTAGAGGCATTGCCAGTGAAGGTCGTTGATGGACTGTAGGTCTTCCAGCCGACGGTGGCGGGAAAGCTGGGCGCCCGGACCCTGTCGAAATTACCGGTGCCGCTGATGGTCATGGTGAGGGTCAGCGGTTCCCCGGTTTCGGCCTGTTTGGGCGTTGCGACCACCTCGAGGTTAAAATCGCCGATGGCCCCGGTAAAGTCGCTCGGGCGATCTTTTTCGGGCAGCGGCAGGAGCGTGAAGGCCAGTTCGTCGCTGACGGCTTTGATCGGTTTTTCTTTGTATCCGTTGAAAAAATTGTCAAAGAATTGGTTGTCAAAAGGTGAGTTCTGGCCGAAAATGGAGCTGGCCATCCGCCGCTGTGGCAAAAGCAGGGTGGCGTTGAGCTCCAGATGGATCGTATGTTCCCCCTCCTTGATATTGGAGAGGGCGGTGTGCCAGGTGAGAACGCTGTAGCGGCTGTTGCCGACCATCTCTTCGCTCTGCTGCGGTTTTTCGTTGAGCTGTGGCAGGAGGAGTCCGTCTCCGACCAGCGTCGGTGTGCTGTTGAGATTGGCTCTTAAGCCAGAGCGAAAATAGGCCTTTACCTCCACTGGCATGAGTTCTCCGACATAGCCGGTGGTCTTGGCGGCAATCAGGCGGATAAAAGCCGCCACTGTGTCAGCGCCAGCGCCGCTGGCCTGGGATTGCGGCAATGCCCCGCTCCCGCCGGTGCTCAGATTGGTCGGTAAGGCCTCGGTGACGGTAAAGGGGATGGCCTCGGTGATCTTGCTGGTGTTGTCGGCATGTATGGTTATCGGCGGGATGGAGTAGTTTCCCGCCTTATATCCCTCAACGAGGCAGGTGAAGGTTATGGCGGAGGAGAACCGGCCATTGATCATGTTGAACTGGCTGCTTCTGCCGCGCTGGACGATGGCGAAACGGTCTGCATCGGTTGCGGGGATTTCGAGTTCGGCTGACTGGGTTCCGTTGACGGTGATGGTCAGCCGGGCCCCGTCATCCACGGAAAAGGTGGTGGGGCTGAGGGTGGCGCTGACGCTGATATCCGCCGCTCTCACTGGCCGCGAACAGATGGTACAGAGGATCAGGCCTGTCAGAATCCCCAGGACGACAATATGGGTTGTGCCTTTGCGACCTGTCATTACCAGTCCCTCACTGTCGGCGCGTCCTGTCGCCTGGGACCGAAGTTGAGTTCGCCCTCCTCGTTTTTCAGGGCGTCCAGAAGGTTTTTGGCCTCGTCCTGGGTCATCTTGCCGGGTTGATGTCGCCCTTTTTCCTCGTGCTGGGCCGCAGCATGCTGATCGGCAGCCTGGTCCTGTTGTTGCCTGGTCCCTTCGCTTGCGGATTGTGGTCTGCTGTTGTGCTCTGGGCCACGCCTGGCCTCTTTCGGTTGCTGGTCAGCGGAGGTGTCCTGCTGCTGGGGCCCCAGCTGGTTCTGGTCGTTATCCTGGGTGCCGTTTTGGCTTTTTTGCCGCTCGTGGTCGTTTTGTCGCTGCGTGTCCACGCTGTTCTGTTGCTGGTTGTTCTCGCCGTTCTTGCCGCTGTTCTGCTGGTTGTCCTGGTTTTTTTTCTGTTGCTGGTCGTTGTCGTTGTTCTGCTTCCTGTTATCACTCTTCTGCTGTTTTTGCTGCTGCTGTTTGAGTTCAGCCAGTTTTTTCGCCACATAGTCTCGGTTGTCCCGGGCCTGCGCGTCTTGCGGATCGAGGTGCAAGGCCCCGTCATAGCTGTCGAGCGCCTCCTGCCAGCTGTCGATGGTGGCCTGGGGGTCGTCCTGCCGGCTCTCGACTCCTTTCTGGAACTGGGCGTTGCCGCGGTTGTAATAGGCCTTTTGCTGAAGGGAGAGGTCGTCGCTTTTCATCAAGGCCTCGGAAAAGGAGGCGATCGCCTCGTCCTGTTTGCTGTTCTTATAGGCGGTGGTGCCGAAATTGAAGTGGAGCTTGGGGTCTTCTGGATGCTTTTTCAAGGCCTTGCCATAGATCTCGGCAGCCTTCTGGTAGTCACCGGCGCTGTAAGCCTCTTCCGCGGCAGAGGCCCAGAGTCGCTGCGGCGGGGTGGTGAACAGACCGCAGAGCAGCACAATCGCCAGCAGTTTTCCGCCCCTTGTCATCGACGGCGGAGAAAAAAGCGGCAGTTTTTTCTCCGCTCTCCGCTCCGGCAAAAGATATTCGAGCAGCAGCAACAGGATGGCGGCGGTCAGCGGCCAGCCAAAACGCTCGAGAGGAACCTTCTGCCGTTTTTCGACACGTTCTTCTTTGGGGATGAGTTGTAACTTCTGCTGGTATATTTTTTCCAGTCCTTCTCCGTCGTTGCCAAGCTGGGTAGAGATCCCGCCGCTGGCTTTGGCGATGGCGGCAAGGCGTTTTTCGTCAAGTTTCGAGGTGACGTATGTACCGTTTTCATCCTTGACAAAACCACTGCCCGTCCCATCACCTAAGGGAATCAACTCTCCACTGGCGGTGCCGACTCCCACGGTATAGATGGTCAAGCCCCTGGTCCTGGCCTCCCGAGCGGTCCGGACCGCATCGCCTTCGAGGTTCTCGCCATCGGTGAGGAGAATGAGAACCTTGTGGTTGGCGTCGTTATGCAACACCTCTTCAGCCTCTTGTATTACCGCCGAGATATTGGTACCGCCTTGGGGAATGATATCGGTGCTGACGCTGTTGAGCGAGTCGGTGAAGGCGTCGTAATCGAGGGTCAGTGGACACATCAGGTAGGCGGTGCCGGCAAACGGCATGAGACCGATCCGGTCGCCACCCAGTTTGGCGACGAAATCCATGATGCCGAGCCGCGCCCGTTGCAGTCGGTTCGGTCTGGTGTCTTCTGCCAGCATGCTTTTTGAGGTGTCGAGGGCAAAGAGGATATCGATGCCCTTCCGTTTCACCTCGACCCAGGTCGAGCCGTACTGGGGGCGGGCCAGGGCCACGAAGAGCAGCACGATCGCCAGCAGCAGCACACCGTTTTTGACGCGCCGGCGGGTGCGCGAGACATGACGGGTGAGATGTTTGAGGAGTTTGGCTGCGGCGAATTTTTCCAGGGTCTTCTGTCGCCTTACCTGCATCAGGTGGAATATCCACATGGTGATGGCGGCAGCGACCAGGGCAACGAGGAGCCAATATGGTTGAGCGAAGGTGAGCGTTTCCATAGGGGGGGCATCAGGGCAGCTGTCGACGGCGGCCGCCTATCTCGCATGCCAGCAGGATGAGGGCGGCCAGCACCAGGTAGGGAAAGAGTTCCCAAGAGTTCTCAAATTTCTTGATGGTTCTGGTGGTGGTTTCCATCCGGTTGATATCCTCATAGATTCGGGCAAGCGAGGTGGTATCGGTGGCCCGGAAGTACTGGGTGCCGGTCTTCTCCGCCACCGCGCTGAGGGTCTTTTCATCGATATCGACCCGAACCAAACGTATCTGCTTACGGCCAAAGGGGTCGGTGACCGGCATCGGCGCCTCGCCCCGGGTGCCCACGCCAATGGTATACACCTTGATATTTAAGGCCTCTGCGGCCTCTGCGGCCACCAGTGGCGGTACCCGCCCGGCATTGCTCATGCCGTCTGTCAACAGAATCAGAATACGAGATTTGGCCTCCTGATCACGTAACCTGATGATACCGCTGCCGATGGCTGAACCAATGGCCGTGCCGTCCTCCACCATGCCAATCGACAGCGATTCCAGCCGTTTTCTCAACCAGTCGTGATCAAGGGTCAAGGGGCAGACCAGATAGGGACGTCCGCCAAAGGCCACCAGGCCGATGCGGTCGTTGGGTCGTTCCCGGATAAACTCGTCCACCACCTTTTTCACCACCGCCAGTCGATTGACCGCCTGCTCGTTCAAGGTGAAATCCATGGCCTCCATCGAGCCCGAGACATCCACCGCCAGGAGAATATCTATACCGCTGGCCTGAATTTGCGAGGTGGTGTTGCCCTGCTGCGGCCGGGCGGCGGCAAGTATCAGCAGGGCCAGAACCGCGAGCCGTACAGCCGCAAGCAGGGCGGTCGGCCTGGTCTTCTTGCCCCGGGCCAGTGAGGCGATGAGGCTGGTCGAGGAGAAGAGCAGGGTCGGGGCCGAGCCCAGCCTGCCGCGGACAATTGCCAGGAGGGGTAAAAGCAGCAGGAGCCAGAGCAGTTGCGGATAGAGAAAACGCATTATCGCCGGTCCCCTGTCGTGTGCGGGGAACTGGCCTGGTCGATACTGTTGACCAGGTGCAGGATGCTGTCTTCCATGGCCTGCAGCTGACCGACATCCTCACCCTTATGGGCGAACTTGGCCATATCGCACCGCTCAAGGCATGCCTGCAACTCCGCGGTAAAACCAGCGAGGGGTCGGGGGGGCGCCTCGGCCATGGTCTGTAGAAACTCCCGGGTAGTCTGACGGATGGTATCCAGGCCGAATCGTGCCTCGAGATACTGTCGTAAAATTTCTGCCAGACGTTCCATATAAAGAAGAGCCTGATCGGTCGTCATCAGTTCCCGTGCCAGCAGGAGATCGTTTCTGGCGATGATTTCCGGTGGAACTGGTGATGCCAGGGGAGCGCGGCGCCTGAAAAACCACCAGTACAGAGCAAGAAAAAGAGCCAGTGCTGTAAGCCCGATCAGGCTGTAGAGAAGATACGGCACCGGCTCCGGGAGGAGCATCGGGCCATGGATGTCGTGCAGGACCGCCGGGGGACGCTGCGCCGCTCCCTCTGGCGGGAGTGGCTGCTGCTGGGACAGCTGGAGAGAGGGGGGCTGTCCGTCGCCGGCAGCAGCCACTCCCGGCAGAAGAGAAAACACGACGAGGAGTTGCCAGCAGATAAGCCGGATGAGCCAGCCAGACTTCATCTTCCTGCCCTCTGCATCCGCGATTGAAAGAAACCAAGGAGTGGCGGAATGTACGAGGTATCGGTGGAGAGCTCCAGCATATCGACTCCGGATCCGCGAATGGCTCTGCCGAGATGGCTGCGACGCTCGCGGGCGATCTCGGCATATTTTTGCCGGATGGTCGGGTCCGAGGTGTTGATTTCGACCTGCTCCCCGTTTTCGGCATCTTCCAGGGTGATCCAGCCCACATCCGGCAGTTCGGTCTCGCGAGGATCGGAGACGACGAGGCTGATCAGGTCGTGGTGCCGGTTGCTGATCTGGATCTTCGGCAGCAACTCTGCTAGCGTGGTGGCGAAATCGCCGGGCAGACAGAAATCGGAAATGAGGAAGGCCACACAGCGACGCTTGGCCACCTGATTGACGAAGTCCAGCACCGCCTTCAGGTCGGTGCGGCTGCCCTGGGGCGTAAAATAGAGGATCTCCCGAATGACCCGGAGAATGTGCGAGCGCCCTTTCTTGGGGGGGATGTAGAGTTCGACAAAATCGGTAAAGAGGATAAGGCCAACCTTATCGTTGTTGCGTACCGCCGAAAAGGCCAGTACCGAGCCGATTTCCGCCATGATTTCCCGCTTGGAGGCGAGACCTGAACCAAAGTCGCCGGAGCTGCTGATATCTATCATCAGCATGATGGTCAACTCTCGCTCCTCGGTGAACTTCTTGATATGCGGAATTCCGGTGCGGGCGGTGACATTCCAGTCGATGGTGCGGATATCGTCGCCCGGAATGTATTCCCGCACCTCGTCGAAATTCATCCCCCGGCCCTTGAAGACCGAGTGGTAGCTGCCGGCCAGACTGTCGTTGACCAGCCGGTTGGTGCGAACCTCGATCTGCCTGACCTTTTTCAGTATCTCTTTGCTGAGTTGAACTTCCATACCGTGGTCGTCTTCGGTAGGTCTTATGGTACCGGTACCGTGTCGAGAATCTTGCGGATGATGTCTTCGCTGGTGACCCCTTCGGCCTCGGCCTCGTAACTGATCCGTAACCGGTGACGCATCACGTCCAGCGCCGCGTCCTTGACATCATCGGGGGTGACATAGCCGCGTCCGCCAAGAAAGGCCATACTCTTGGCCACCAGCTTGAGGTTGATGGTCGCCCGGGGCGAGGCGCCGGTTTCGATATAGCCCTGGAGGTCGAGTTTGAATTCTTGCGGGGTCCGGGTCGCATAGACTAAAGAAACGATATAGTCCCGGATCTTGTCATCCATGTAGATGCTGTTGACCACCCTGCGGGCGGCGAGAATGTCCTTGGGGCTGGCCACCGGCAGAACGTCGATGGCGGCCTCGGTGCTGTCCATGGCGTCGAGTATCGATCTCTCCTCGGCCATGCTGGGATAACCGACCACCACCTTGAGCATGAACCGGTCAATCTGGGCCTCGGGCAGGGGGTAGGTGCCCTCCTGCTCGATGGGGTTCTGGGTGGCCAGCACCAGAAAAAGTTCTGGTAAAAGAAAGGTCTTTTCCCCGATGGTTACCTGCTTTTCCTGCATGGCTTCGAGCAGGGCCGATTGGACCTTGGCCGGGGCCCGGTTGATTTCATCGGCCAGAATCAGCGACGAGAAGATCGGACCCTGCTTGACTTCGAAGCTGGTCTGCTGGGGGTTGTATATCTCGGTGCCAATGATATCGGCCGGCAGCATATCCGGGGTGAACTGGATGCGCCGGAACTCGGTCTGCACCGCTCTGGCGATGGTTTTGACCGCCAGGGTCTTGGCCAGTCCCGGCAAGCCTTCGAGCAGGATGTGGCCGCCGGTGAGGAGCCCCACCATCAACCGCTCCACCAGGTGCTGTTGACCAACGATCATCTTGCTGACTTCGCAGCGTAAGGGAGGGAGCCACGCCGAGTTGCGCTGAACCGATTCGCTGATCTCCTGGATGGAGCGATAGATGGCCTCACCCGGGGGAGGGACCGGGGTGAGGATGGCAGATTGCCCTGCCACGGAGGTTATGTTGTCGTAATTCTCTTTATGCATCGTTGTCTTGGGGAGGTGTTGCCTTTTTGCTGCGACGTTTTTTTTTACGACCACTCCACTATACCACCTCTTCATTACCGGCTGCTTGCCGCAACATTACAAAGCTGTAATGTTGATGGCGTCGTAAAAAGGTCGATCTCCTGCGTTGCAGCGGGATCGGCCAATGCTCGGCGTACCACATGTACGCCTGTGCTTGACCGACGCCACTGCGCCTTGTATATCGACCTTTTGTACTTAGCCATCCTGTATGCACGCTTGAGGTTTTTACGAGTTCATCAATGTTGATGGCGTCGTAAAAACCTAAACAGCGAATTCCGGTCGTTTCGTCACTCTCGACTGGAAGATTTCCAAGATTGCGGCAAATGTCCTCATTTGCCGTTCATATTGGTCTTTGATAGCGCAATAAACAGCCCGCAACCTGAGCAAGATGCCACATTGTGGTCCTTTCGGCGCGGTTT
>JBKEBZ010000005.1:0-3059 GCA_047973425.1 Desulfopila sp. | reverse complement strand
TATCATGCTGCTGGCCACCCTGGAACTGCCGCAGGTACTCATGCTGCTCTTCGTCTTCATCACCTCGGTGGCCACCTTCGTTCTCTACCTCATCCACCTCAGAACCCCTGTCCACAGTACCCCCCAGAAGGTTTTGCGAAATTTCTGGGGGGTACTGCCGGCCACCGTCATCATCTTTGCCGGCGTCGGCTACGATCAGCTGGCGATCTTTACCTTTTCCACCGTCATTTCGAGCATTGGCGCCTGCCTGGTCATCTGGATGCTCTTTCATCTGATCTCGGGGTTTCTCGAACTGGTTCTGCGGGTTCTGCCGTTTCCTCTGATTCTCGATAACATCCCGGTTATCGTCAAATCGATCCAGCCCTTTCTGGCAATCTTTCATATCCTGTTGACAGTGGCGATACTCACCGTTACCTGGGACATCTTCCCCTCCACCGAAGCGGCTCTGGCCACCATTTACAGCGCCGGTCCGGATATCGCCGGACTGCAGATCTCACCGGGACTGCTCATCTCCTTTTTTATCGTGCTCTACGGCGCGGTTCTTTTTTCCCGAGCTATCCAGGCCCTTCTGCTCAGTGTCGTCCTGCCCAGATACAGTACCGGCAAGGGGGTGCAGATCTCCATTACCCGGCTGGTCCATTATGGGATTCTGACCATCGGTTTTCTGATCATGCTCAAAGTGCTCGGTTTTCAGATGCAGCAGCTGACAATTCTCGGCGGGGCCCTCGGGGTGGGCATCGGTTTCGGCCTGCAGGCCATCGTCAACAATTTCGTCGGCGGCCTGATTCTGCTCTTTGAACGGCCTATCAAGGTCGGCGACACCATCGAGGTGGGCCCCCAGCTGGGTGAGGTAAAGAAGCTGGGCTTGCGCTCCACCATCATCCAGACCTTCGACAACTCGGAGATCGTCGTGCCCAATGCCGATCTCGTCACCGGCCAGGTGACCAACTGGACCTTGAGCGAGCGCAGGGTGCGGGTCAAGATTCTCGTCGGCGTCGCCTATGGCAGCAACGTCGAGAAGGTTCTGGAAATACTCCTGGCCTGCGCCAACGCCCATCCCCTGGTACTCAGCACTCCGGCCCCCACCGCCCTGTTCGTGGCCTTTGGCGCCAGTTCCCTTGATTTCCAGCTCCGGGTCTGGATTCCGGAGTACAACGACTTCATGACCGCCACCAGCGAGCTCAATCAGGCGGTGGAATCAGAGTTCGCCTTCCACGGTATCGAGATCCCCTTCCCCCAGACCGACCTGCATCTGCGGACCGTCAGCGAAACGGCGGCCATGGCCCTGGCCCCGACAGCGGAGAAAACCGCCAGACCGACCCCGCAACCCACCGCCCCCTCGACCCCGACCGCAGCGACCCAGCCGCAGAGCGAGCAGGGAGAGGAGAAAGACGGCCGGGCAAGGTCGATACTCTCATGAAAAGTCGCATATCCCACCGAGATGGGCTCAGGAAAAACGTTGCTATACGAGGCGTAATTTTTCAAAGGGCAATTTGGTAGTACATATGGTACAGCCGAAGTGTCGTTTGCGACCTACAACGAAGTAGATCTGGTTTTTTACGAGTCCATCAAGGTTGACTCCCGGCTCGGGAGAGGTCGCTGCGGGATACACGGCGACGCAGTCACCGTGAACATGGAGTCTCACTCGATTGGAGCGCGAAGCAGACCAAATCGATATGAGATACCTTGTTATCGCAAGCTTTCTGTAGTACATTAACCTGTACATGTACTTTTAACCTGAATGGAGATATTGTTATGGATACTATCACATATACTTCTGCTAGAGGCAACCTCGCAAAAACAATGAAGAAAGTCTGTGATGACCATTCTCCTGTTATCATTACCCGCAAATCTTCAAAACCAGTAATCATGATGTCACTTGAGGATTTTCAGGCACTGGAAGAAACTGCTTTCCTTTTACGTAGCCCTGTAAATGCCCGCCGCTTATTAGAGTCAATTGCCGAAATTAATGCTGGCAAAGGTTCAGAAAAGGAGCTTGTAGAGTGAAGCTCATATTTTCTGAAAATGCCTGGGAAGACTACTTGTACTGGCAAAAAAACGATAAGAAAATTTTAAACCAAATCAATTTTCTTATACGAGATATACAACGAGTTCCTTATGAAGGTATCGGTAAACCTGAAGCTCTCAAGCATGGATTATCAGGATACTGGTCCCGCCGAATCAATAGTGAACACCGCATTGTTTATAAGGTCGAGAATGATTCAGTCTTTATCGCTCAACTTAGATATCATTATTAGGCATGATCGCGCAATCAGGAAGAAAACAGGGTATCGCATAATTGTAATCGTTCACCGGTGATACCGGGAATGTTCCGTAACCCGGATCTGTAAACGTTTATCCAGTACTCCAGATTCGTTCAAGCGGGCCGTTGCCCAAGAGTTTGCTCTGTGAGGAGGCCTGATCGGACGAAAATGGGGTGCTGGTGAACGTTTACGCATAATTTGCGAAGGAAATTTATATACAACAATGTGCCAGGAATTTATTTCAAACTACCTACGCCGATATTTTTTGCTTATTTTTGGACTTTTTATTATGGCCTTTGGGGTTGCCCTTTCAATTAATGCCAATATGGGAATTTCTCCGATTTCGTGTTTGCCATATGCTTTAAGCCAGATCGATAATACATTCACGGTTGGAGAATTTACCGCAGCAATGCATGTTTTTTTCGTTTTGCTCCAGATATTTTTGCTGCGCAGGCAGTATGCCGTTTATCAACTATTGCAGCTGGTTGTTGCAGTAATTTTAGGTTATCTCATTGATTTAAGCATAGCCGTTCTATCTTTTTTGGTAACCGTTCAGCGGGGCCAAAACACCCAGTACAGCGGCTGATAACCTGAGGGAAAAAACAACGGCAGAACTATTCTTGGGGTAGGTAAGGCAGGGCCGGCAAAGCAGCCTTGCCGGAGAATGCAGAGCTGACGACCTCGGTCAGAAAGTCGAAAGAATTGACGCCGTGCAGGCGGCAGGTGGTAATGACGGACAGCAGCCGTTCGGTAAACCGCTCACCGGTGTCGGACTGAGAGCCGAAGCAGAGTTTG
>JBKEBZ010000019.1:0-87339 GCA_047973425.1 Desulfopila sp. | reverse complement strand
GGCCTGTAGATAGTTATCGTTTCCTGTAGTTTTGTGGGGCATCTTTTTCTCCTGTTTATCGGAAAATCGCCGACAAGGAGTCGTTGGCACTTCCTCGGGATTTTCTTGGTTCGTTGTGGCTGCGGTACCTGGTCCAGCCATGCTTGTTTAGCAGAAACTCATCAGCACGGAAAACGCTGTTACCGCGCCGAGGAGTTTCTTGGTTCGTTGTGGCTGAGGCTACCTGGTCCAGCCCATGCTGGTTTTTATCCGAAAATCGCCGATAAGGAGTCGTTGGCACTTCCTCGGGATTTTCATGGTTTGTTGTGGCTGCGGTACCTGGTCCAGCCATGCTGGTTTATCCGAAAATCGCCAGTACGAAAAGCTCTGTTGCTGCACCGAGGATTTTCATGGTTTGTTGTGGCCGAGGCTATCTGGTCCAGCCATGCTGGTTTATATGAAACTCGCCAGTGCGGAACGCTCTGTCACCGCGCCGAGGGGTTTCATGTTTCGTTGTGGCTGAGGCTACCTGGTCCAGCCATGCTGGTTATGTTCATTCGCCTTGTGCCACAGCGATCAGCTGTTTCATTCGGGCGATATTGGCGATGAGATCATCACGAAAGGTGTTCAACTCTTTGAGCTGGGCATTGGTCCTGGCGAGTTGGCCTTCGAGAATTTCCACTACCCTCGTCTTGCCCTTGATGCCGGTGCCATCCTCGAAATAGAGTTCGATGACGGCGGCGATCTCGTCGAGGCTGAGACCAAGACGTTTCAAGGCCGCGATCTTCTCCAGTCGCCTGACGGCGTTCTCGTCGTAATAACGATAGCCCGTCCCCTGGCGCTCCGCCGGGGCCAGCAGGCCGAGCCGTTCATAGTAGTGGATCGTGCGATGACTGACCTTGGTACGTTCGGACAGTTCGCCGATCTGCATAAGAGATGGCATACCTCACCTTTATCAACCTGACGTTTGGTGTAGATTAATGCGCGGACCATTCACAGTCAAGGAAAAACCGGACAGAAACCACCTGTCTTTGCCGGGCACAGGCGAGGCCGTAACAGGTGAAGGCCCTCCGGCCCCAGGTGATGAGCAGCAAGGCCAGTGGTGGCCGAAACGGGGCGTGCCGGCTCGGGCAATCGCAATACACGGTGAGCCCCGGGCATATGCGGCGCCACAGGGTGTGGGCGCGGCGTGTAACAGATGCCTTGCCGCCTGCCTGTTACCTGTTCTTTCGCGCCCTTCGCACGGCCAACGATACAGGTCTTGCGGCGAACCCGGCGATCAGAGGGCCGAGAATCAGCAGAGTAGTGGTCGCCAAGCCAAGCCGCCACCATGCGCGGGACCCACTCGGGCCGAATAGATAGGCGTACACATATTGCCCGAGATAAAGCCCGACCACCGCAATGACGACAGCCCATAACGAGCGCCTGACGCCCAGCCAAAGCGTGAAGCTGCACATGAGCAGCTGACCGAGTATCAGCCCAGGTGCGGAATCAAATGGCTCGAATCTGTCAGAAACAAGAGGACATACGACCCACGACATCGAACCGAGAATAAAAGCTGTAATGATGATGTAGAGCTGGCTCATGTCGGCATGTCTAATCGATTATCGCGATATCTCGTCTGCACTACCCTCTCAACCCCGCGCGGCGCCGAGAAGAGCTCTCTGCCACTCGGGCGCGCGCCGTGTTCTGCTGTTACATCATGCGGGCATTGAGCGTGACCATCACCCAGATCGAGCCGCCGACAAAGATCACGATCAACAGCAGACTGAACAACAGGGTGATAAGGTTCCAGCGCTGCTTTGACGAGCGGTCGAGGTGGAGAAAGTAGTGAAGGTGCACCAGCATCTGCAGGATTGCGGCGATAAAGAGTGCGGTGAGCATTGCCGGTTTGGACATCCCCGGGATAGCGATCAGCGCAAAGGAGATCACGGTCAATACCAGCGCCTGAGCGAAGCCGACCACATATTTTCTCACGCTGAGATGGCCAAGACCCAGCGCTTCATTCATTTTAGCCTGATCCATTGTATCCTCGTGTTTATATGAAACTCATCAGCGCAACGGTCTCTGTTTCATGCTTCGTTGTGGCTGAGGCTTCCTGGTCCAGCCATGCTGGTTAAATGACCCCGGCCAGATAGACGACGGTAAAGACCCCGACCCAGACGATGTCGAGAAAGTGCCAGAAAAGGCTCAGCAGCATCAAACGGGAGCTGACCCTGAGGGTCAACCCCTTGGTTTTTACCTGGTAGATCATGACGAGCATCCACAACAGACCGAAACTGACATGGGCGCCATGGGTGCCGACCAGGGCGAAGAAGGCGGAGAGAAAGCCGCTCTGCTGGGGGCCGTGTCCGGCCGATATCATCTCGTGGAATTCGCGGATTTCCATGAAAACGAAGGCGAATCCCAAAAGAAAGGTGATGCCCAGGGCCTTGATGACCGTAGTGGCTCTTTTGTCCTGCAGGGCCACCATGGCCACCCCGTAGGTCACTGAGCTGATCAAGAGCAGTAGCGTTTCGCCAAAGAGATAGGGGATGTCGAAGAGCTCTTTGGGGCCGGGGCCGCCGGCATAGTTCTGGCCAAGTACCACGAAGACGGTAAAGAGGATGGAAAAGATGACCAGGTCACTCATCAGATAGAGCCAGAACCCCAGGGCGGCCATCTCGACCTTTTTCAGGTGCTCGGCACCATGGGCAGAGGCTTGCGCTTCCTGTTTCATGCGATACCCTTTTGCAGTTTTTGCAGATGTTTTTCTTCGGTTTCCTGAACTTCCCGGGCGGAAATGACGAATTCGGTGTCGGCATCTTCGCTGAAGCCGAGGTGAATGACGCTACCGATGATACCGAGCAGGGTGAGAGTCGCCAGCCACCAGATATGCCAGATCATCGCGAAACCGAAGACCGTGGCGAGCATGCCGATGGCAAAGCCGTGGGGTCTGTTTTTCGGCATCTCGATGTCGGTATATTCGACCTCTCTGGGGTAGGCCGTCTGCTTTTCCTTCATCTGCCAGAAGGCATCGAGCCCTTCTACCGTGGGAACCGTGGCGAAGTTGTATTCGGGCGGGGGCGAGGAGGTTCGCCATTCCAGGGTCCGGCCGTCCCATGGGTCGCCGGTCTCGTCGCGCAGCTTGTCACGGTTTTTGATGCTCAGCACCAGCTGGACGATCATCGCGAAGATGCCGAAGCCGATAATGGCCATGCCGATCCAGGCCACGATCAGCCAGGGCTGCCAGTGGGGATTGGTGTAGTGCGACAACCGGCGGGGCATCCCCATGAAGCCGAGCACATAGAGGGGGCCGAAGGCGACGATAAAGCCAACCACCCAGCCCAGGCAGGACAACTTGCCCCATTTCTCGTCGAGTTTAAAGCCATAGGCCTTGGGGAACCAGTAGTTGATGCCGGCGAAGTAGCCGAAGATGGCGCCGGGAATCAGCATGTTGTGGAAGTGGGCCACCAGAAAGGCGCTGTTGTGCACCACATAGTCCGCCGGCGGGATGGCCATCAGCACCCCGGTCATGCCGCCCACCACGAAGATAACGAAGAAACCGATGGCCCAGTACATCGGCACGCTGAGGGTGATGCGGCCCTTGTACATGGTCATCAGCCAGTCAAAGACCTTGACCCCGGTGGGGATGGCGATCATCATGGTGGTGATGCCGAAGACGATGTTGACGCTGGCCGCATTGCCCATGGTGAAGAAGTGGTGCAGCCAGACGGTAAATGACAAGAACATGATCACCGCGGTGGCATACACCAGGGACTTGTAGCCGAAAAGACCCTTGCGGGAAAAGGTGGCGACCACCTCGGAGAAGACGCCGAAGGCCGGCAGGACCAGGATGTACACCTCCGGATGTCCCCACATCCAGAAGACGTTGATCCACAGCATCATGTTGCCGCCCAGATCGTTGGTAAAGAAATGCATGCCCAGGTAGCGGTCGAGGGTCAGCAGGGCCAGCCCACCGGTCAGGACGGGAAAGGACAGGACGATCAGTACGCTGGTGGTGAGAGCCGTCCAGGTGAAGAGCGGCATCCGCATCAGGGTCATGCCCGGGGCGCGCATCTTCAGGATGGTGACGATGAAGTTGATTCCTGTCAGCGTCGAGCCGATCCCGCCCAGCTGTACCGCCCACATCCAGTAATCGACTCCGGAGTTCGGGGTATAGGTCGTTTCAAAGAGCGGGGCCAGGCCGGTCCAGGCGGCGATGGAGAAGTCGCCGATGCCAAGAGAGATCATGATCAGGCTGACGCCGGTGACCGTGAGCCAGAAGCTGATGGAGTTGATCAGCGGGAAGGCCACGTCCCGGGCGCCGAGCTGCAGAGGGATGACGATGTTCATCAGGCCGACGAAAATCGGCATCAGCACGAAGAGCAGCATGATCGTGCCGTGGGCGGTGAAGATCTGGGCGAAATGATCGGGGCTGAGAAAACCGTGATTCTGGCCCACGGCAATGGCCTGCTGGGAGCGCATCAGCAGCCCATCGGAGAAACCTCGCAGCAGCATGACCAGACCGAGGATGGTGTACATCACCCCGATCTTCTTGTGATCGACGCTGATCAGCCAGTCGTTCCAGATCCAGGACCATTTTTTGTAATAGGTGAGAAGGGCACAAATGAAGAGTGCTCCGAGCAGGGTTCCGTAAACGGCACCCATCTGCAGGGCATCGTGGGAAAAGGCTTCCGCCGTGAGTCTTCCAAACATGTCAGTTGTCCTCTTTCATGGTTTCGTTGCATCCATGCCATCCGTAGTGGTGGTATCGCCCATGCCGTCCATCTGCTGATGCTCAACCATGCCGCTCATCTGCTGATGTTCATCCATGCCGTGCATCTGCTGATGCCCGTTCATGCCGTTCATCTGCTGATGTCCGTCCATGTCGCCCATCCAGCCCATGAAGGATTGCATGACATGCTGGAACAGCCCGGGCTCCACCGCCGAGAAGACGGTGATCGGGTAGTTGGTGCTGGGTTTGCTCAACTCCGTGTAGGTGGCCATATCCAGCCGGGTACTCTTGGTCTTGGCCTCTCTGGCCCACTGGTCGAAGTCTTCTCTGGTCTTGGCGACCACGGCAAAGTGCATGGTGTCGTATCCCTCGCCGCTGAACTCGATATTGTGCCCGGCGAAGGTGCCGGTTTCATCGGCCATCAGGTGCAGCTTGGTCTGCATGCCGGCCATGGCGTACATCTGGCTGCCGAGTTGGGGGATGAACATCGATGTCATCACCGTGGCCGAGGTGAGGCGAAAATTGAGCGGTACCTGCTCGGGGATCACCAGCTCGTTGATCATGGCGATGTCGTAATCGGGATAGATGAACAGCCAGTTCCAGTCCAGCGAGATAACTTGAATATTCAGCGGTTCATTTTCAGAAGCTATGGGTTTGTAGGGGTCCAGCTCGATGGTCTTGACCCATACCAGATAGGAGAGAAAGAGAATGATCATCACCGGCACGAGCCAGATGACCAGCTCGACCTTGGTGGAGTGGACGAAGTCCGGTCGGTAGTCACCATGGTTGTTCGAGGCCCGGTACCGTTTGACGAACAGATAGGTCATCACGAAAACCGGCACGATGACAATCAACATGGCGCCAACGGACAGGTAGATGAGGGTCGTCTCTTCCCGGCCGATGGGCCCTTTCGAGTTGAGTACGATCAACCGCTCGCAACCACTTGCCAACAGTGCGAACAGGCAGACGCCTAGAACCCGTAACGTGCAGAAAAGTTTGTTCGATACCATTGCTATCTCCGATTATGCGCCTGTTTAAGGGGCCGTGAACATGGTGTACAGAAAAAACTTAACAGGTTAGAAATGAGAAGAGAAGTGTTTTCTTGGCCAAAGAAAATAAGGGACAGACCACGTTTTTATGTCGATTTTCTATTCATGCACCTCTTTCCGGGGACGGCCAGCCTTGCCGGGTGCGACACGGCGGCCAAGCATATTGGCCATCTTCTCCTGAAAGCTGTTGGAGCCCAGGGCAAAATTTCCATTTGTGGCTCTTCGGATATCCGCTATCTCCCTGGATTCCAGCTCCTGCCTGAATAATGCCCTGTATGCCGCTGTCCGTTCGCTCTCGTCATGTCCCAGGTCATGGTAGAGCGGATGGTGGCTGATGAGCAGGGATGGCTTTCCCTCGCCGTTTATCTGATAACTCGACCACGTGTATTCGCCGGGATGGTTCACTATCCCGGCGCGAACCGGGTTCAGTTCGATGTAGCGCTGGCAGGTGAGCAGATAGACGTCCTCCTCAATGACACACGATCGAAACCGTCCCTCCCAAAGCGTTCCGCTGCGCCCATAGGTTCGATTGATGTACTGTACATAACGCTGGCCCAGGCGTTTCATCAGATCCCCCGCACTCTCCTTGTACTTGGGCGTCAAGAGGAGATGAACGTGGTTGTTCATCAGAACGTAGGCGTGAATCTCACAGTTTGTATTGCAGGAATATTCCCCCAACCAGGCCAAATATAATCGATAGTCTTCATCGGTAAAAAAACAGGCCTGGCGGTTATTGCCACGCTGGATGATGTGCAGCGGGATTCCCGGTAGTATGATTCGAGGTCGTCTTGGCATGAAGATACCTGTTCGGATGTTTTGATTACAGGGGGGAATAATCGTGGTCTGTCCCCGTTTTTTGTGTCCCCGTTTTTTGTTCCTGGTTTTTGCTGCAGGGGTACTGATCAGAAGCTGAAGCGGTAGGTAAAGTAGTTGGTAAACACTCCGCCGCTTCCGGTGGGTATGTAGAGCAGTTCCAGACCGACTTCGTTTTTCTCGTTGATGTCGAATCCCAGGCCGGCCGTTGGAAAAAGGGCGGGCGTGAATTTGGCCACATTGGGAATTTCCGTGTAACCGTGCAGGATGCCGCCGTAGAGGTTGCCTCTCAAGAAAAAGCTGTGAGAGGCAAAAGGCCTGATATCCTTATGGTAGAGCAATCTTCCGCCAAAGTATGTTTCATGGTGATAGCTGTTGATAAAGCGGGCTGCGAGCCACTTGCGGTATCCTACGATAACCAGGTTGCTGTTCTCGTTGGTGTCTTCACTGGGGGACACATGCCGAGTCCATAATCCGATCCCCAGGTAGAAATCTTTTGTTTCAGTGGCTTCAGTGGCCGTACAGTCGCCGACCAGGCAAAGCAGAACGACAAAAAGAATTGTGGTGATGCAAAACTGTTTCATTTGGCTGATAGACGAGGTGGGAAATGGTGGTAAGCTCTTGCTTTTTAATAAAATAATCGAATTGGTGCTGCCTGGTTCATACTCTTCTGCAACACCACCTATTCTAGTCGCTCAATGCTGTGAAGACAACATTTTTCACTTCATTATGCCTACTTACCGGCTAGACTTGCAACAAGAGGGCGCTGTTGCGATGTTTCCTCATCTTCAGCGCTCATCATGCGCTGACTTTCCGGGCAACCCGGACTGGAGAGGTGAACATCTGGCAAGAGGCGTTCGTAACGGGACGTCCTGCCTGGAACATGGTTGACAGACACCTTCATGAGCGTCTAGTCTACCCCAGACCTTGTCAGGTTTTCCTCTTGTACAGGCAACTCGTCAGTGCCGAAGTCATCCTGCCGGGGTGTGGAGCTTCGTTGTTCGGTGTGGCTGAGGCTGTCTGGTCCAGCCATGCCGGTGAGCAGGTCGTCTGGTGAGTGTTCGGCGGGATCCGCCAGGCGGCGAGGAAAAAAGAAAAAACATAATACACCAGGGAGGTTTTCTACAAATGTGTGGTATTGCCGGATGCATCGGCGCAAATGATACAGCAACAGTCAATCGCATGCTCGACGCGCTCCCTCATCGTGGCCCGGATGATCGGGGGGTTCACAGCCATGATCACTCTGTCTTGGGCCATACGCGGCTCTCTATTGTGGATGTGGCCAAGGGGCATCAGCCCATCCTGGCCCGGCAGGGCCGGGCGGGAATCATCGCCAATGGCGAGATTTATAACTTTGAAGCTATCCGACGCCAACTGCTGGGCAAGTATACCTTTTCCACCGGCTCCGACTCGGAGGTCATCCTCAACCTCTTTTTCGAAAAAGGGGTCGACTGTGTCCGGGACCTCGATGGGATGTTCGCCTTTGCCCTCTACGATGAGGAGCGGTTCATGCTCGCCCGGGATCCCATCGGGATAAAACCGTTATATTACGGCTACAAGGATGGCAACTTCTATTTCAGCTCTGAGCTGGGGGCGATGAGCCTTGCCGAGGTGCCGGAAGTCCACGAATTCCCCGCCGGTCATTACTATACCCCCGAAGATGGTTTTGTCCGCTATTACACGGTGCCAAGACCGCGGGATTATCAGATATCCGATCCAGAGCATGCTGCGGAGCTGATCCGCGCCACCCTGGCTCAGGCGGTGAAAAAGCGGTTGCTCTCCGACCGGGAGATCCATGTCGGGGCCTTCTGCAGTGGCGGTCTGGACAGTAGCCTCATCGCCGCGTTGGCGGCCAGAGATCTTCCCCATCTGCACACCTTCGCCGTCGGTATGAAAGACGAGCGGGGCCGGGACAGCGACGACCTGATCGCCGGGCGTAAGGCCGCGGCCCATATCGGCTCGGATCACCACGAGTACCTGATAACCGAGGAGGAGTATTACGAGGTGCTGCCGAGGGTGATCAACAAGCTGGAAACCTATGACCCGTCCCTGGTGCGGTGTGCGGTGCCATGCTACTTCACCTGCAAGCTGGCCGCCGACTTCGTCACCGTGGTGCTGACCGGCGAAGGGGCGGACGAGGTCTTTGCCGGCTATCACTACATGAAACGTTTCGCTGCCGATCAGCTCAATCCCGAGGCCCGGCGGCTGCTGGAGGGGGTGCATAACATCAACCTGCAGCGGGCCGATCGAATGGGCATGCTGTTCAGCCTGGAGCTGCGGGTGCCGTTTTTCGACGCCAGCATGATCGATCTGGCCATGCAGATCTCGCCGGAATTGAAGATAAAATCAGAAAACGGCGAGAAAATCGAGAAATGGATTCTGCGCCAGGCCTTTGCCGGCAGCGCTCTTTTGCCCGAGGAAATCCTCTGGCGCTACAAGGTCCAGTATACCCAAGGGGCGGGATGCGAGGGGCTGGGGGAGAGGCTGGCCGCCAGGTCCCTGTCGGATGGCGATGTGCAGCGCATCAAGGAGGAAAACCCCCGAGCGGTGATCAACAGCAAGGAGGCCGCCTATTATTTCCAGATTTTCCGCCGTTTCCATCCCCAGGATTCGGTGCTGGGGTCGATAGGCATCTGGCCCGGGTTCGACTTCATCGAGGAGCGGCAGAAGGTGACCGGCACGATGTAGGTCTCTGCAATGGAGCGGGGGAGGAGGTCTGCAGCGGGAGGGACCTCTGTTTGCTCAATCGAGTTTGTGGGCCTTGATCTTCCGCCAGAGGGTGGTCCGGGGGATATCGAGGATCTGGGCGGTGAGGCCCTTGTTGTAATTGGTGCTGGCCAGAACCTTGCCGATATAGCGCCTCTCCATCTCCGCCAGGGTGGGCAGGCCATCGCCCTCCAGGGTATCGAAACGGAGGTCCTGGAGGTCGGCCGGCAGGTCCCGGGTGCCGATCTGCTGGCCATCGGCCAGCGCCACCGCCCGCTCGACGATATTTTCCAGTTCGCGGACATTGCCGGGGAAGCTGTAATTGCAGAGGATATCCAGGGCCTGCTGAGCGATGCCGGTGATCTGCTTGTGAAAGGCCAGGCTGTATTTTTCAAGGAAAAAATTGATCAGCAGGGGGATGTCCTGCCGCCGCTGGCTTAACGGCGGCAGATCGATGGCGACCACGTTGAGGCGGAAGTAGAGGTCTTCGCGGAAGGCGCCGATTTCCACCTGGTGCTTGAGATCCCTGTTGGTGGCGGCAATGATCCGGATATCGAGTTCAATCGGCTTGGTGCCGCCGACCCTGAGAATCTTCCGTTCCTGAATCACATGCAGCAGCTTGACCTGCATGGCCAGGGGCATTTCGCCGATCTCATCGAGAAAGACCGTGCCGCCGGCCGCGGATTCGAACAACCCCACCTTGGCGGCGGTGGCCCCGGTGAAGGCGCCACGTTCATAGCCGAAGAGTTCGCTGTTGATCAACTCGTCGGTGAATCCGCCGCAGTTGAAGGCCACGAAGGGATGCTCCTTTTTCGGACTCAACTGGTGGAGAGCCCGGGCCACCAGGGCCTTGCCGGTACCGCTGCCGCCTTCGATCAGCACGTTGCAGTCCACCGGCGCCACCTTACGGATCATCGCGAACAGCTCCTGAATGGCCGGGCTGTTGCCGATGATCGCCTTCAGCCCGGAATCCCCCTTGAGGGCCTCGCGCAGCCGCCGGTTTTCCTGGCGCATGGTGACCTTTTCCCGGGCGCTGTTCACCAGCAGTCGTATTTCCGCGAGGTTGACCGGTTTGGCGATGTAATGGAAGGCCCCCTGTTGAATGGCCTTGACCGCACTCTCCACACTCTTGTGCCCGGTGACGATGATGACCTCGGTCTCCGGGCGCAGGGCCTTGATCCGGCAGAGGATCTCCAGGCCGTCCATGTCTTCGAGAAACATGTCCAGCAGCACGATATCGAAGGGGTGCTGCATCATCCGTTCGAGAAAGGAGCGGCCGATCAGAAAGGGCTCGATCAGAAATTCCTCCTTGGCCAGCGCCTGGCTCAGGCGGCGGCAGACTATCTCTTCGTCATCAACTATCGCCAGTCTCAGCATCTTGGCCGTCTATCTCCTGAAAACGTGGTGGTTGCGGCTCAGCCCATCAGGGGCAGCAGCACGGTGAAGGCGGTTCCCCGGCCCGGTTCGCTCACGACCGTGATCCTGCCACCGTGGCGCTTGACAATCGAGTAACTCACCGCCAGCCCCAGGCCGGTGCCCTTGCCCACCTCCTTGGTCGAGAAGAAGGGTTCGAAGATCTTGTGCTGGATCTCCCGGGGAATGCCGGTACCGGAATCCTCGACCACCAGGGCGATGAATCCTTCCTCTTCGGCATAGTCGGCGGTTATCCGGATGGTCGCCCCCTGGGGCGAGGCATGGATGGCGTTGATCAGCAGGTTGGTAAAGACCTGCTGGAGGTTGCCCAGGTTGCCTCGGATGGTCGGCAACTTCTCGGCGACCTGCATTTCAAAGTGTAATCCAGTGATTTTCATCTGATTTTTGACAAGCTTGACGCTGCTGGTCAGAATCTGCTCCGGAGTGAGTTCGCTGACGGTCGGCCGCTCGGTTCGACTGAAATCGAGCAGGTTCCTGACGATATCCGCCGCCCGTTCCCCCTGGCCGACGATGTCTGTCAGCATCTCCATGTTCTCGGGGCTGGTCTCTTCGGGCAGCTCTTCCTGCAGGCTTTCAGCGGTAAGGACGATATTGTTGATCGGGTTGTTCAGTTCATGGGCGATGCCGGCGGTAAAGGTGCCGATGGCGGCGATCTTCCGGGTCTGGATCAGGTCCTCCTGGTGGATCTCCAGTTCCCTGGCCATCTGGTTGAAGGCCTCGATCAGCCCGGAGATCTCCGCTAAGGGCGCGCCATGGTAGGCGATGGGGCTGAAATCGCCTCGGCCCACCGAGCGGGTGGTGTCGACGACCACGGCCAGCGGCCTCAGCAGCCGGTGGGAGATGAGCCAGATCACCAGCAAAAGCAGCGAGAGAAGAATCGCCAGGAAGGCGAAGGGTAAAATGGAGATGCGGACAATCGCGGCATGGATTTTCTCACGCTTATCCCGGCGGAATTGTTCGGCATCGTCGGTAAGGGCCTTACCGGTGGCGCGGATCGGCGTAAGGGCGGCCGCGACATGTTCGTTGAGCGTTTCGACCATCGATCGGTACTGCTGCAGATTCTGCTGGAACCGGCCCAGCGACTGGCCGCTGGTCAACTGGCGCAGATCGGTTGACAGTTCGGCCACCAGGGTGTCGATCCGGTCGAGGTAATCGATGCTCTCCTGCTTTGCGGCCGGATCGCCGTAGATGAGAAAATTCTTCTCGAAGCGGCGCACCTCGAGGATGTCGTTGAGCAGATCATCGTAACGCTCACTGGCCAGCAGGTGCGCCTTCAGGGTGGAAAAGTCCCAGAGGTTGAGGGTGGTCAGGGCGGCGATGGACAAAAACGCCACGGAAAATATGGTGATGATCTTTCCCTTGATCGAGCCGGGGCTGAGCAGACGACTGCCGATTGCGATGATCTTCCGCCCCAACGTTCCCAGGTTGGTTGCCATGAGCGCCCTCCATCCCTTTGCGTATTTCAATTTGAAACATCGATGAGCAACAATACGTCATTTTGTTCCATAGCGAAACATTAAAAGATTTTTCTCACAGGATCGATCGTCAAAGATGCTGAAAAGATGAGATAAAATCAATTGGCATTCTCTTTGCTTCTATCAGGGGGCGAGGAGGTTCATGGAAAAAATACTGGTAGCCATAGATGGGAGATGCGGGGCATGGGCCGCCCTGTCCCACGCCTGTTCCCTGGCCAAGCGGATGGATGTCGACCTCAATGTCCTGCTGGTCAATCCTCCAGGTGTGGGCAAAAAGCAGGATAGCCCCGGCAAGCCGGAGCTGGCGGTGCGGATGCGGCTTGATCTGCTGCTGGAAACCGCCAAGGCCGAGGGGCTTGTCATCAACTATTTCGTGACCGAGGGTCCCTACGAGGACGAGGTCATTCTCTTCGCCAATACCCACAAGATAGCGCTCCTGGTCTATGAGGCCTGCGGCGGGTGCGGGCGCGGCGCCGCCCGGCAGAGCATCGCCCTGCAGGCCCTCCGTCATCGGCTGCGGTGCAGGGTGGAGGTGGTGGCGCCGATCGGGGGAACTTCATGAGAACGACGCGGGAAAGCTCTCGTTTACGTCAGCAGGAGGGGTGAACGACGCCGGCGGTAGCCAGGGCTTTTCCTTGGGATATATCCAGAGAGCAGAACAACTTCAAAGAGGACGAAATGAATGTTTCAATGCACCTGTACCTGCCCATTGCCGGGGCCAGTGTCAACTGCCTGGCAATCTTCGGGCTTGGCGGAGTCGTTGGCCTGTTGTCGGGCATCTTCGGGGTTGGCGGCGGCTTTCTCATGACCCCGCTCCTGATCATGCTCGGCATCCCGCCCACCGTGGCCGCGGCCTCGGACTCCAACCAGATCGTCGGCGCCTCCACCTCCGGGACCCTGGCCCATTTCCGGCATGGCAATGTCGATATCAAGATGGGGCTGCTGCTGCTCGTCGGCGGCGTCGTCGGCGGCACCCTGGGGGTTCAGGTCATCGCCATTCTGAAGAGGATGGGCAACGCCGATTTTCTGATCAGTATAACCTACGTGCTGATGCTCGGTTTCGTCGGCGGCTACATGTTTCTCGAGAGCCTGCAGTCCCTGCGCAGGTCCACAACAGAAGTCCCGGTTGGGCCGGCGCCAGGGGAGTCGCTCTATGCCCGGATGGTCCGGGTCATGCCGCTGCAGATGGAGTTCGGCCGATCCGGCATCCGTCTGTCGCTGTTGATGCCCTTTCTGCTCGGGATCATGGTCGGGGTGCTGGCGGCCATCATGGGGGTTGGCGGCGGTTTCATCATGGTGCCGGTGATGGTCTACCTGCTGCGCATGCCGATGCATGTGGTGGTCGGCACCTCGCTGTTCCAGATTCTCTTCACCTGTATGAACGTCACCGTGATGCAGGCTGCAAAAAACCATACCGTCGATTTCATTCTGGCCCTGCTGTTGCTGCTCGGCTCGGCCATCGGCGCCCAGCTGGGCGCCAGGATCGGCAAGAAACTCGGCGGCGAGCAGCTGAAGATCCTGCTGGCTTCGCTGGTTCTCATCGTGATGGTGAAAATGCTCTATGACCTGCTGGCGACCCCGGACATCCTGTTGACCTATGCGGGAGGACACTGATATGCGTCTCTTCATCTCTACCGTGTGCCGGCGGCTGGCGCTTACGGTTCTGCTGCTGGCCGTGCCTTGCCTGGGTGCTGCGGCCGACACCACCATTACCGTCAGTCCGAGCGTCATTGACATGGGGACCCAGTACAACGGGGTCGAACTGACCGTGACCGGGGAGATTCCCGCCGGTGCGGATCTGATCGTTCGCCTGGTCGGCACCCCTGATGATCTTCACCTGCGGGAGAAGGGCAAGGTCTTTGGCCTGTTGTGGATGAACGTGGCCAAGGTCACCCTGACCCATGTGCCCAGCGTCAGTCTGACCTCGGCCAGCCGTCCCCTGGACCAGCTCGGCGAGGGGGCCGCACCGTATCGCCTTGCGGCCCTGACCGCGGCCATCGGGGTGAAGCAGGAGGGCAAGAACCCGAATATCGACATCCCCCATGAACTGCTGCTGCTGAAAATAAAGGAAGGATTGTACCACCAGACGGCCGGGGATATCGATCTGGGCCCGGCGACCGGCGACCGGCAGCGCTATACCGCCCATATCCAGGTGCCCTCCACCGTCAAACCCGGGCAGTACCAGCTGGAGGCCGTCTCCTTACACGACGGGGTGGTCACAGGCGAGGCCAGTATCACGATTACGGCGGCGTTGTCCGGTATGGCCAGATGGATCAATGATCTGGCCTACCACAAGAGTTTGCTGTACGGTATCATGGCCACGGTGGTCGCCATCGTCTTCGGCCTGCTGATCGGCCTCATCTTCCAGAGCAAGGAAGCCCACTGAGGCCGGGGCGGTGGCGGCCTCGACGGCGGGAATTCGCCTGGCGCATGGAGGATCGCCGCCGGCGGCCATCTCCAGTCCCGCTGCTTTGGGCGAAAACCACTGCCACCCGGAGATGACATGCCACACAACCTGAACAATCTACTCGCCTTCTGGCGGCGACCCTCCCGGGAAGTTCTGCCCTTCACGGTGCTGTTCAAGAAGTTCCAGAGCATCCTCGAGCGCAACAACCTCATCCTCGGGTTGATGGCCGACATGGGCGACAAGCTGGGGGGCGAGTATATCTTCGATGGCCATTATATCTCCGAGGCGGCGGAAAAACTCGGCGATCAGGTCTTCAAGCTGATCTCCGACTATTCCATTCTCAACCAGCATAAAAATGCCGAACTCTTCCTGGCCTTCGAGCGGCTCCGGGTCGCCATCCAGGAGGAGCTGGCCGGCCATCGGGTGGCGACCGACGGCGATCGGGTGATCGCGTTGGCCGCCATTCGTCACGAGCAGACCGAGCTGGCCGGGGCCAAGATGAGCACCCTGGGCGATATCGGTAACCGGCTCGAACTCACCGTGCCCGACGGCTTTGTGATCACCACCCGTACTTTTTTCGAGTTTTTCCAGCGCAACGACCTCTTCAGCAGGACCGATATCGGGGCCCGCCTCTATCAAGAGGACGATCTCGAGGCCTTGGAACACCTGGCCCAGGAGGTGCAGGAGCGCATCCAGAAGGCCTCGATACCCCGGCGGTTGAGTCAGGAGATTCTTGCCGGCTACGACGAACTGGCCAGACGCCAGCAGCAGCGTCAGCCCAAGGTCGCCCTGCGCAGCAGCGCCTGGGGTGAGGACGGCAGCATCAGCTTTGCCGGACAGTATCGCTCGATTCTCAACGTCACCCGCGGCGAGCTGGTCGATGCCTACCGGCAGGTGGTGGCCAGTGCCTATGATGTCGAGGCCTGGCTCTATCGGCTGGTCAAGGGGTTTCATGAAAACGAGACCGCGATGGCGGTTGGCTGCCAGCTCATGGTCCAGGGGCTGGTCAGCGGAGTGATCCACACCTACGCCCGGCAGACCGGCAAGAGCGCCATGCTGGCCAACGCGGTCTGGGGGTTGTGCGCGCCGGTGGTCCAGGGCGATCATTCCGCCGATACCATCATCCTCAGCCGCAAACCGCCCTATTCCCTCATCGAGCTGACCGTGGCCGAAAAGCCTCGGCAACTGGTGCCCGCCCCGGAGAGCGGCACCCAGTGGCAGAATCTGCCCGATCCGCTGCAGCATGCCGCCTCGATGACCCCGGCCCAGATGGAGGAGCTGGCCCAGGCAGCGATGAGTATCGAGCGATTTTACAAGCGGCCCCAGGAGATCGAGTGGACCTTCAGCCTCGATGGGGTGCTCAACATTCTCCAGTCCCGCCCCCTGCGTGTACAAGATGCACCAGGGGCCGGGCCGGAAATCACCGAGGTCACCCGTGACGCCGAGGTAATCTTTACCGGCAGAGGCTTCGTCGCCCAGCAGGGCATCGCGGTCGGCAGGGTCTTTATGGTGAATAACGATCAGGACCTGGCCGACTTTCCCCATGGCGCCATTCTGTTGAGCCGCTTCACCTCGCCCCGTTATTCGGTGGTCATGCACAAGGCCCAGGGGATTATCACCGATGTGGGCTCTCCCACCGGTCATATGTCCACCCTGTCGCGGGAATACCGGGTACCGACCATCGTCAATACTGAGATCGCCACCTCGGTGCTGAAAAACGGCGACGAGATCACCCTGGACGCCACCCAGAACACGGTCTATCGGGGCAATATCGGGGCGCTGGACCATTTCGAGCTGATCGAGGAGGAGGTCTTCGAGGAATCCTACGAATATCGTCTTTTAGGCCGGCTGCTCAAGCTCATCAGCCCCCTGCACCTGCTCGACCCCCAGAGCGACGACTTCACCCCGGCGGCCTGCCGCTCCTATCACGATATCACCCGCTTTGTCCACGAGAAGGCGGTGGAAGAGCTGATCCATCTCAGCGAGAAGCAGGGCGCCCGCTATCTCTCGGCCCCCAAGCGGCTGGAGACCAAACTGCCGCTCGGGCTGATGGTGATCGACGGCGGTGGCGGCACCACCTGCGCTCCGGAGAGCTCGGTGATCACGGTCGAGCAGATCATCTGCCAGCCGCTCAAGGAGTTGCTGCTGGGAATGGGGGGGCTGGGCATGTGGTGTACCGAGCCGGTTGCGGTCGACCTGGGCAGCTTCATGTCCAGCTTCACCCGCACCTTTTCCGCCTCGCTGGCCCGACCCGAGGAGATCGGTCGCAATCTGGTGGTGGTGCTCGAGCACTACATGAACATCAACATGCGGCTCGGCTACCATTTCACCATCATTGACGCCTATATCAGTGAGACGATCAACGACAACTCCATCTATTTCCGTTTTCTCGGCGGGGTAACCGAATTTATCCGCCGCTCCAGACGGGCGGCCTTTATCGGCAAGGTGCTGCAGAACTACGATTTCCGGGTGGAGATCCATGGCGATCTGGTGATCGGCCGGTTGAAAAAGCTCTCGGCCCCGCGGATGATCGCCCGGCTGCGCATGCTGGGCGGGCTGGTCGCCTACACCCGCCAGCTCGACGCCCGCATGCATACCGACGATGCCATCGACTACCATGTCCAGTGCTTTATCGAGGGCATGCAGACATGCGTGCCGATCCCCAACAGAACGGCGCAGAATACCGCCGGAACACCCAGCCAGGAAGGAGGACCAGATGACAACAGCAGGTGACCTGACCCCGCCGATGCGGATTCTCATACTCGATGACGAACCCATCGTCTGCAAACGGCTCAAGCCCGCCTTCCAGAAGATGGGCCATGCCGTCGAAACCTACAATGACAGCGGCCGGGCCCTGGCCCGCCTGCGCGAGACCACCTTTGATCTGGTGATCACCGACCTGATGATGGAGGGCGCCGACGGGATGCAGATTCTCGACGGGGCCAAGGCCTCTTCTCCGGACACCCAGGTCATCGTCATCACCGGTTTCGCCACCTTCGAAACGGCCAAGGAGTCCTATCGCAAAGGAGCCTTCGATTTCGTGGCCAAGCCTTTCAAGCTCCGCGATATCCTCGACTGCGTCAAGCGGATCGAAGATATGCGCCGGGGGGGGCCGCCCGCACCGGATCATACGGGGTGACCATGGCCGCAGCTATCCGGCGCTGGTGGCGCGGCAGGACCGTTTCGGCGGCGGGCGAGGAAATCAATTTCTGGCGCCTGCAGGCCCTGTTCAACAATTTCAAGCGCATTCTCCAGCTCAACAACGGCGTCCTCGAGGAGATTGCCACCATGGAGCGGGCACTGGGCGGCGAATACATCTTCGACCGGGCCTTCCTCAGCTCTGCGGTCGGCCGCATCGCCAGGCGGGTCTATCATGTGACCTACAGCCTCAATGCCCTGACCGGCAACCGGCATATCTCCCTGTACGACCGCTATCAGGAGATCCGTACCCTTGTGGACGACATCCTCACCAACAACATCCATGGGTTGACCGAGGAGCCGGTCATTTCGCTTGCTCGCATCGGCTGGGAACACGAGCCGCTGGTCGGCATGGACCTGGTCTGTCTGGCCGAGCTGGGCCGGCATCCCTGGCTGGCCCCGGTGGCCGGCTTTGCCGTCAGCGAAGAGGGCATCCGCGCCCTGGCCTCACGGGCCCGGACGGCCGCAGCCGGTGACGACCGGCTGCGCCCGGTCGTCACCGATCATCTCCGCCGCCTGGTTGCGGCCTGCCCGGCAGATGCACTTTCGGTCGTCGTCACCGAGGTTGAAGGCGAAGACCAACCATTGCGGGAGCTGGATCGCTTTGCTCTGTGTCTGGACGGCGCCCAGCTGGGCGCCGGAGTTTTACGGCTTATGCCGATGGCCCCTGGCGTCGCGGACCCGGAGAAGGGAAACATCGACCTCCTGCTGGACCGCCTTAAGCAGCTGGCTGAGGCCATCGTCGAAAAACGCTCGGCTGGCGAGGACGGTCGGGGGCGCTGCGCCCTGTTTATCCAGGCGCAGCCGCCGTGCCGTGTTGCGGGGACGATCCAGACCCGTCCCCCGGCTGGCCACCCCCTGGCCGCCCCGGCCGGGTTGCTGGCCAGGGTCGTTCGGCCTGGCGACAGGGAGGAGCACCACCTGCTGCGGCGAACCCACCCCTTTGATCTGCTGGAATCGGTGGTGGTCGAGTCGGAGGATGGCGATGGTGCCGAAGACCTTGCCGGAGCGGTCGACGCTGGCCGGGTCGTCGGCGAGCCAGACGGCGGGTTCGATCGGCTCGAGTTGGCGCGGCTATTGAGCGATCTGGCGGAGACGGCCCTGTTCCTCGAACGGCTCTACGGGGTGCCGCTTACGGTCCACTGGCAGGTGTGGGCAGATGGTGTCTGCCGGATAAGCGGCCTGCGACCGCAGGCCGTGGAGCCTGGTGCGGGCCGGGTGGAGAGCGATGCCGAACCGCTGGAGCCGACCATGCTCTGTCAGGGGGGGCAGACCGGTCAGTCCGGGATCGGCGCCGGGCCGGTCGTTCATGTCGATGCGGGCATGGCACCAGAGAGATTCCCGTCCGGTGCGGTGGCGGTGGCCAGGGGGGCCTCGCCCGATCTGACCCCTCTGCTGCAGAGGGCGGCGGCGCTCGTTACCGAGTTTGGCTCGTCGGCCGGGCACCTGGCCACCGTGGCCCGGGAGCTGCGGCTGCCCTCGATCTTCGGTCTGCCCTCCGCCATGGCCCTGTTGCCCGAAGGCGTCGAGGTGACGGTCGATGGGGGCCAGGTCACGGTGTATCAGGGTGTTGTCGAGGAACTGCTGAGTGACGATACCCTGGCCATGGATCTGACCCCCCAGGACCCGGAGTATCGCCTGCTGCGCCGTCTGCTGCGCTTTATTCAGCCGCTCAACCTGATCAACCCGGAAACCCAGGAGTTCACCGCGGCCAAATGCCGCACCTTCCATGATATCATTCACTTCTGCCACGAGTGTGCGGTGGACGAACTGGCCCATTTCCAGGAGCGACGCCCCGGGTTGGGCGCTCTGCGTACCCGGTCCCTGGTGCTCGGCCTGCCCATCGATATCCGGGTCCTCGACATCGGCGGCGGGCTTGCCACCGCCGATGTCGGGGAGCTCAGGCCAGGGCAGATCGACTCGATTCCCTTTCGTGCCTATCTGGTGGGGCTGGCCGATCCCGGGGCCTGGAATCCCGAAACCCCGGGGCTGGCCACCCGGGATCTTTTCGCCGGGATGTCGCGGACCCCGGACCTTATGGCCGCCTCGACCGATACGCTGGGAGTCAACCTGGCCATCATCGGCGGCGAATATCTCAACCTCAGTTTACGCATGGGCTACCATTTCAACGTTATCGACGCCTACCTTGGGGAGGATAGCAGCCGGAATTACGTTTACTTCCGTTTTGCCGGCGGTCTTGCCGACCCCGAGCGCCGCGGCCGGCGGGCCCGGCTGATCGGCCGGGCCCTGGCGGCAATGGCCTTTCGGACCAGCATCGAGGGGGATCTGGTGGTCGCCCGGCTCAAACTGGTAGAGGTCGACATTCTCCAGGCCGCCCTCACCGCCCTCGGCGCCCTGACCGCCTTTACCCGGCAGCAGGATACCAACATGCACAGCGAGGCGGATGTCGACCGCCAGTTCGAGCTCTTTGCCAGCCGGTTTCTGGCCGCCTTTTCCCGGAGCGAGGCCGTCTGAGCGTGGCGTCGGCCGGCGCCAGTTCCCTGACCCGAGCCCGCGACGGGACGATGGACCGTTGCACAGTCATCTCCCCCTTTGCGCCTTGCCGGATGAGAAATCCGGGGTAGCCGTTCCTGTCAGGTCCGGTATATTCTCCGGTAAGGATGGGGCGCCTCTGCCCTCGCACGCTATCGGTCAACTCTGCCCTGGGGAGAATGGTCATGCTGCTGGTACTCCATGTGCTCATCGTCGTCTGCTTCACCGTCCGCATCCTGCTGCGCGACGACTTCTCACCGCCGGCCCGGATGGCCTGGTTCACGGTGGTGCTGATCCTGCCCTATCTGGGCTGTATCATCTATTTCCTCTTTGGCGAGATCGACCTGGGGCAGTCGGCGGACAGACGACACAAACAGGTTGCTGACGAAATCCGGGCCAGGGCCCGAAGGTTCATGGGCGAGCCGGATGCTGTGGCCCGGCTTATCGAGCCGCTGTACCGGCCCGGTTTCTCCTATGCCGCCTCGATCAACGGGTTGTATCCGGTGGCGGGTAACCGGGCCGAGCTGATGCCAGGCGGCAAGGAAACCGTGGAGCGGATGATCGCCGATATCGACGCGGCCAGCGATCATGTCCACGTGCTCTACTATATCTGGTTGCAGGACGGCACCGGCACCGCTCTGGCCGAGGCCTTGATCCGGGCGGCGGGCCGGGGCGTGACCTGCAGGGCCATGGCCGACGGGCTCGGTTCCCGGGCCATGGTCAAATCGGCGCTCTGGCAACGTATGGCGGCGGCCGGGGTGCATCTGGCGGTGGCACTCTCCTTTCACCATCTCGTCCGCACCCTGATCAAGAGCCGGATAGATCTGCGTAATCATCGTAAAATCACGGTGATCGATAGCCGTATAACCTATTGCGGCAGTCGGAATTCCGCCGATCCGGAGTTTCGTATCAAGGCCAGATTCGCTCCGTGGGTCGATATCATGCTCCGGGTAACCGGCCCTGTGGTTGCTCAAAACCAGCTGCTGTTCGCCAGTGACTGGATCCAGACCACCGGGGAGAGCCTCGATCGGTTCGTTGTCAGCAGCAGGGTGAGCGAAGATGGGTTCCCCGCCCAGATCATGGGTGATGGCCCTACCGAGCGTTTTGGCGCCACCCCGCAACTGTTTGCCACGCTGATCGCCTGCGCCCGGGAGAGGGTGACACTCTCCACTCCCTACTTCGTGCCGGACGCCATGGTGCTGGATACGCTCTGTGCCACGGCCCATCGCGGGGTGCGGGTCTGCCTGATCTTTCCCCAGCGCAACGACAGCTGGGTCGTCGCTGCCGCCAGCCGCAGCTACTATCGCAAGCTGCTGGAGGCGGGGTGCGAGATCCATGAGTTTCGTGATGGTCTGCTGCACGCCAAGACCCTGACCATAGATGGCAAGGTCAGCCTGCTCGGCTCTTCCAATCTCGATCTGCGCAGCTTCGATCTCAATTACGAAAACAACATTCTGCTCCAGGATCAGGCGGTAACCCGCGACATTTTCGAGCGGCAGCTGCACTATGTCGAGCGCTCCACTCCGGTCACCCTGACCGATGTCCTGAGCTGGTCCCGTCCCCGGCGTATCTGGAACAATGTGATCGCCACCATCGGCCCCGTGTTATGAGAGGGTCCGTGGCGAAGGAGAAATGGTCTGGCCGTTTGCCATCACGACCAGCATCAGAAAGTTCTGGCATCCGTGAAGGATGCCAGGAAGAGGTGATACGGTATTACCGGTAGTTTTCCAGCATGGTCTCGGGTCCGGATTTGGCTATCTCCTGGGCCTTTTCATAGCTCTGCATCAGGCATTTATATTCCGGACAGATATGGTCGGCGATGATCTGGGCGAATTGCGAACCTTCGGCGCGATTCCAGGTCTGCATCAATTCCGCCACTATCGCAAAGGTGTCGGTCGGCACCGCCCCGGCCTGGGTGATCCGGGCGATGGTGGTAGCGGTGGCCATCTTGTTCCAGTTGCCCGAGGCATCGACCACGCAGTAGGCCTTGTAGCCGGCGGCAACGGCGCTGATTGCCGGAAAGGCCAGACAGACACTCGTCAGGGTGCCGGCAATGATCAGGGTCTTGCGTTTGGTCTTTTCGACCGCTTCGACAAAGAGCGGATTGTCCCAGGTGTTGATCTGCCCGGTTCGAGGGACGTACTGGGCGTGTGGCGCATACTGGTGAATCTCGGGAATGAGCGGCCCGTTGGGTCCGTCCGGCACCGAGGCGGTGGTGATCACCGGTATCTTCAGGAGGGTCGCCGCCTTGGCCAGGGCGATGACATAATTGCGTAAATCGGGAACCGGCAGGTCCCTGACGACGTTGAACAG
Organism: Desulfopila sp.; assembly: GCA_047973425.1. Taxonomy (GTDB): domain Bacteria; phylum Desulfobacterota; class Desulfobulbia; order Desulfobulbales; family Desulfocapsaceae; genus Desulfopila. The sequence goes on along the minus strand of JBKEBZ010000019.1, from coordinate 64,755 downwards.
GCCGCTTTGATGATCGATCAGCAACATCACGGCATCATTGGGGTCCAGCATTCCATTGGCAGCAGTCATCACGTCTACTCCTTGTTGAAAATGCCGTGTCAAAAAATGACACGGAAGAACCCGGTAGGCCCTCTGCGGGCTCACCGGCGGAATCGACCACTCTCTTTGAACCACAACGGAAAAACAACGGAGAGCCGGGGAAGTGAATCTTCCATCAGCGTGGCGTAGAAATAGAGCGTTGTTCGACAGAAGTCAAGAATAAATAAGGGACAGACCCCGATAAAAAGCGCTTGCGGCTGTAGACGCCTCGATCTGTGATCGTTTATCCGAAACTCCCCGGAGCGGGAAACGCCGTTACCGCGCCGGGGAGTTTCATAACAGCGTAGCGATATCATCGATGTGACTGGGGCAATCTGGTTCAGCCATGCTGGTTGATCAGGGTGCAAGATCAGCCAGGCAGGTTTTTCGCGGGAACTGGCTCTGGGCAACGTCCTGCTGGAACGAAAATGGGGTGCTGGTGAATGGCTACTGAAAAGATACGGCCCATTTGGCCGCTTTCTGGGCGAAAGCGGTTGGCGGGTTATTTCCGTTCTCTGTCGGAGCCATACAGTTTGTCGATAACCGCAGGCATTGAGCCACTGACGATAAAGCTGGTGTTGTCCATGTAGATGACACTTCTGTCGTTACCGAGATCTCGTACCGCCGAGACCTTGTCTTTGCTGATCGCTATCTCGCCAGGTGTATATTTTTCATCCATCAGAGTAAAAACTGCGACATCCTTATCCTTATCCTGCGCCTGATCGGCGATGGCTGGAGCAGAAATAAACGCGGTAAAAAGAACGATGCAAGGGAAAAACTTTTTTATTTCAATCATCTCTCTATCCATTTGCTGTGTTGATGTGACAGGTGAAAAACGCGCCCATCGTCGATGGGCGGTAAGACGAGGCCCGACGACTGAACGATCTTATCGCGGGTGTCATCGCCTGCAATACCGGCAAGAAACCGACCTCGTCCGGCGGAAGTGGACAAGCGCTGCTTGGCCAACTCTGCAGAGACCTTAGCCAAAACAAGCCGCCATGTCCATCGAAGATGTCCAAATCTCGATGGCGTCGTAAAAAGCCCGATCTCCTGCGTTGCAGCGGGATCGGCCACTGCTCGACGTACCACATGTACGTCTGTGCTTGGCCGACACCACTGCGCCTTGTATATCGACCTTTTGTACTTAGCCATCCTGTATGCTTTTACGAGAGTATCAAATATTGTAGGCCGCCAGCTTTTCATAGAGCGTCCTGCGGCCGATTTCCAGGATCTTTGCAGCCTGGGAACGGTTACCCTCAGAGATGATCAGCGCTCGTTTTATGGCGTCGGCCTCAGCCCTTTCGACCACCTTTTTCAGGGGGGGCACCTGCTGCATCTGGCCGGTATCCTCCTCCAGGTAGGGTTTGATGGTGGTGCCGAGCACCTCCGGGAAGATGATCTGGCCATCGGTCAGCAGAACCGCCCGTTCGATGACATTCTCGAGTTCGCGGATATTGCCTTTCCAGGGCGATTCCAGCAGGGTCTGCAGCGCGCCTGGCGACAGTTCCCGGATGTCTTTCTTGTATTGTGCGCTGTATTTTCTGACGAATCTGTCGACAAAGAGCGCCAGATCTTCCTTGCGTTCTCTGAGCGGTGGCAGATAGAGCGGGATGACCGCCAACCGGTAGAAGAGGTCCTTGCGAAAGCCGCCGGTCTCGACCTCGACCTCGAGGTTTCTGCTGGTGGCGGCCAGAAAACGTACATCGATGGGTATCGGGGTGTTGCCACCCACCGGTTTGATCTCTTTTTCCTGGATGGCCCGCAGAAGTTTGACCTGGGTCGCCAGGGTCAGCTCACCGATTTCATCGAGAAAGATGGTGCCTCCCTGGGCCTCTTCCAAGAGGCCGCGTTTGGCCCGCACCGCCCCGGTGAAGGCGCCGATGACATGACCGAACAGCTCGCTCTCCAGCAGATGCTCGGAGAGGGCGCCGCAATCGATGGTGTAAAACGGCTTGTCTGCCCGGGCACTCAGGGTATGGGTGTATTTGGCAAAAAGGGACTTGCCGGTTCCCGTCTCACCCTGGATCAGAATCGAGGTCTCCGACTGGGCGACCTTGTTGAGGGTGGCGAGCAGTTGCAGCACCAGGGGATTGGTGCCGGTGACCATGGTTCCCGCCGCCTGCAGGTCACTGTCCTGCAGGCCGTTTTCCATCTGCCGGTGCAGTTTGCCATACTCGATGGCCCTCCTGCTCAACAGGGCCAGCTCCTGGGTGTTGAATGGCTTGGTGATGTAATGATAGGCGCCGAACTGTATCGCCTCGACCGCGGTGGCAATCGAGCCGGCCCCGGTCATGATGATAAAGGGCAGATTGCTGTCGACGCTCTTGACCCGCTTGAGCAGGTCGAGGCCACTCATCCCGTCCATGGCCAGGTCGCAGACGATGAGATCGTACATCGTTTCACTCAAGACCTTCCAGGCCTCTTCGCCGGATTGGGTGGTATCGGCGGTGTATCCCTGGCGGCTGAACGATCGTTTCAGCACCATGAGGAGTTCTGCCTCATCGTCGACAAAGAGTATTTTCTCAGGCATTGTACTGTCCTCCATAGGCCGGTAACTCGATGATCATTGAGGTTCCTTTACCCGGTACCGAGTTGGCGTAGATGATGCCGCCATGCCGCTCCACCATTATCCGGGTGATGAAGAGTCCCAGGCCGAAGCCGCCTTTGCGCTTGGAGAAAAAGGGTTCGAAAACCCGTACCAGATCTTCTCGTTCGATACCTTTGCCGAAATCACGAACGATGAGCTGTATGGTGTCGTCGGCGCTGTCCCTGCTCCTGGTCATGGTGATGATGATCTCTTTATCGCTGTCGGAATGGTTGAGGGCGTTGAACAGCAGGTTGACCACCACCTGCTGCAGGGAATTTTCGTCGCCATAGACCAGAAGCGGCCTGTTTTCGCAGACAACGTTGATGCGCTCCTTGTTGGTCTTGGAGCCCAGAAGCGAGACCGCTCCCTTGATGACCCCCTCCACCTCGAGGATTTCAAACGAGGCGGGTTTGGGCGAGGCCAGTTCGAGCAGCCCCTTGGTGATCGAGCCGGCCCGGCTGGCGTTGTTCTGGATGGCTGTCAGCGCCTCCTTGATGTCGTCGTCGACCTCTTCGTACATCAGCTCCTCGGCATTGGCTTGAATGATTCCCAGGGGATTGTTGATCTCATGGGCGACGCTGGCCGCCATCTTGCCGATGATACCCAGCCGTTCCGACTGGACCAACTCCTCCTCGAGGCGCTTACGGTCGGTCACGTCACGAACGAAGAGGCAGGCGTACAGGGTGGCGTCATCGAGAAGACAGCCCATCACCCGGCCGGCAATCTCGACATCGATCGGCTTCTTGCCCTGGCCCACCATGATCGAATCGAGCCGCGAACAGCCTTCCTGGAACAGCATGTCGATAAAACGAAGAATATCTTCCTTGTAATCGGAGACGATCACCTGGGTCAGATTGCAGGGCCCGCCATCGGGGGGGATGTCGAGGGTGTGGCGGGCCCGTTCGTTGGAATGAAAGATATCGCCTGCGTTATTGACGATAAAGATCATGTCCGGTGACGACTCGATCAGGCTCCGGTAGCGCTGTTCGGTCAGCGATAGCTTGTGGGTGGCCTTGTTCACCCGCACCTTCAATGAGATGTTCCAGAGAAGAATTACAAAAAAGATGAAAAAAATTGTGCAGATAAACAGAATGACCTGCTTGGCGTTGTAGTGGGACAGATTCTCCTGGAGCATGGATTTGCCAAACCATTTCTCGTTGAGAATTTCTATCAGCCCCTCGTTTTCCATCCTCTGCTGGGCCAACTCGATATCCGCTATCAGATCGAGCCTCTCTTTTGGCACCAGATAGCCATGGCGCAATTGGCCGACGGGGATGCCCTTTTTTATCACATTGCTGAGGTTGTTGGCATCGATGATGAAGTCGGCGATATTTTCCGAATAGGCGATGTAGGCGTCGACCGCCCCGGTATTGACCAGCGACAGGGCCTCGAGGCTGGAATTCAGCTTCAACATGTCGTCGCGCAGGAGAATTTCCGGATCGTAGTGCACCCCGGCGCCGATCACTACCTTTCTGTCCTGCAGGTCCCGTTCGCAGGTCACCGAGGCGCAGGAACGGTTCACGTAAATGCGATGCCGGATGGTCAGGCCGTCGGAGATGAAGGCCAGACCGAGGTTGCGGGCGTCGATTTCGGTGCCGCCGGCCAGGATGTCAATTTTGCCGTCACGCAACATCTGCAATCGTTCACTGTAATCGGCAGCCGGGATGAATTCGATATCCACCGCGATGAGTTTGGCCAGCATCAGCCACTTGTCGATGGAGTGGCCGCGGATGACATTTTTCCCGTCCTGGATGACGACGAACGAGAAGGGGGGAGCGCTGGTGAAAACACCGATCCTGTAACGTGTCTTGGCCAGAGCGGTAGAAGTGGAGGCAGATGAGAGAAGGGCGAGCCAACCGAAAAGAAGAATGGCGATTCGTGAACAGGTGAGCGTAACTCTCATGGGCGGCCAATACGACAGAAACTTCTGGTCATTTCAATCATCTTCTCCGGCCAGCATGGCTGGTGCAGGTAAGCGGGCGGAGCGAGAGCCAGGGGAAGCCCCGGCCACGACAAGGACACCGCACGCTGTTATGAAACTCTTCGACCCGGCAGGGGAGCTTTCCGTGCTGGCGGGTTGTGCGGCTAAACGGCGGCGGCCCACCCCTTTCTCAAGGAAAGAAGTGGGCCTGCACTACCGTTAACCGTTATCTGCTCGTCTTCAGAGGATTAGCACTTCGATGGGGCCAGAGCCGGTTCGGCATCCGGATCAAAGACCACATCACCGTCATCGGTCACCTGGGGGTTCAACTCTTCGAGGAAATCCTGGGTCATTCCGGGAATCTTGGTGAACTCCTCGGCAGTTGTGAATTTGCCGTGCTCCTCACGGTAGGTGACAATGGCCTTGGCCAGCGACTCGGGGATGTCGATGTCTTCGATGGCCATCAGCTCGTCCACCGTTGCACTGTTAAAACTCACTATCCCGTCTTCGGCAAAACAGACCGTTCCACCGGCCATGAGAAGGACGCACATCAGACTGATCAGCAATTTTTTCAACATTCTACTCTCCCGTGATTTTATCCGAAAATCGTCAGTACGAAAAAGTCCTTTACCGGGGCGACGATTTTCATGGTTTGTTGTGGCTGAGGCTCCCTGGTCCAGCCATGCTGGTTTTTGTATACATAATTGGCCATAACAGTACCATAATCAGGCCGATTTTCAAGACAGGGTTTTCCGGGGTACCCTGTTGCCGGCGGTCAGGCCTGGGGTTCTACCCGCATGGTGCCAAGCGCCGGGGGCACGACCGCTTTTTCCGCGGGTTTTTCCAGCTGCGGCACGTAATCGTAGGGCACGCGGTAGGCCCGGTACACCAGGTTGTATTTTCCTTTTTCACTGTAGTAGGGGCTGATGTACTCCCAGACGATTTCGTGATCGGGGGTGACCTCCTGAAACTGGCCGACCGCGCCGTTGGTGATCAGCGTATTGCCATTGGGCAGTCGCTGGGCCGAGCTGACGTAATCGGAATAGAACTGGTATTTGTTACGCATCCCCATCTCTTTTGCCGAATGTTCCCAGACGATCTCGAGGGTGCGGGGATCGAATTCGATGACCCGGGAGTAGTCGCGGCGGGCATCGGACCAGCCGAAGGGGGCGCCGGGGTTGCGGGGACCGTAGCCGGCATAGCCGCCGTTGTCGTAGATCATGATGTTCCCCCCGCCGGGCAAACCTTTGGGGATCATGTGGGTGTGGTGCTGACCGATGATCTGCTCCATTTTTCTGTAGGCGTTTTTATACAGCTTGCCGCCGAACTCCCATTTCGAATCGCGATAGTAGTAGGGACCGATCTGCCAGACGATTTTACCGCTCGCCTTATCGATAATGCAGGAGGTGTTGGTCTGCCGGTTGGAGATGATCACGTTGTCGGGATTGAAGACCTTGTAGAGCTCGGGATTCTCGTCCCACCACTTGTTCGGTCCGAGATAGGAGGCGGAATTGACATGAATCCAGTCGCCACCTTTCTTGCCCGGGGTCCGGGTCATGGAGAAGGTGGGATATTTGCGCATGGTCTTCTTGAACTCTTCAGGGAAATTCATCTCGTCGAAGTGATCGGAGGCCAGCCACTCCCAGACCACCTTGCCGTCGGCGTCGACTTCGACGATATAATCATCGTACAGCTCTTTATCGGTGATCTTGTCGTTGAACACGAACTTATGGGAGAGAACGAGAATCTTGCCCTGGTAGTTGTCAAGGGCCTGGTCCGGCACATAGTAACCGACCGGGTTGCCTTCGAACTGATAGTCATGGTGCATGCCGGCCTTGGGGATTCGCCGGACGTCCTTGCCCTCCCAGTCGACCACCACCAGGTCGGTGGACGAGTCGTCTCCCCAGACACGGCCCTTCTTGTCGGGGGCGGGCCGCCTGCTGCCCGCCAGATAGCCGCCTTTCAGCATCTTCGGCGGATGCTCGGCCTGGCAGATGTCCTTCCACTGCTTGACCACATTGCCGTTCATGTCGATTAAAACCGTTCCCTCCGCATCCACCTCGGTGCCGAAAACGGTGAAGCCGTTAAAGCATTTTTCCGGGTTGTAGATCGTTGTTCCATGCGGAAAAACAGTCGGAAAGCTCAAGGCGTCCAGTGGTCTGGCGAAGGCATACGCAGTGGCCGCCGCACAGGATGCGACAAGAAAATCTCTTCGATTCATACTGATGTCCTCTCTTTGGTGGCTGAATGGATTCCGGCCGCAGACCGGTACAATGTGCCTGACACGTTATCCGGGTCGCCGGCAAGGGCGCCCGAGTGCTGACGAGGCAAAGAAGTCTTCATTTTACCTAGCAAGGAGTATGCCACGGCGAGGGGAGTTGCCGGTCTTCTCTTTTTCAGCAACACAGAGGAGATAACCAGACTGTAAGTGGTTGGTTTGTCGCACGCCCAATCCGCACTTTGTGCGAATGTCCGCACAGCGCTGGCCGGGGGGTGACTGACAATTTCGTCGACTGCCGCAGAAAGCTGCAGCATCACCCGGTCAGAAACAGGTCGGGCCGCCTCCGGGTTTGGCGTCACGCGTGGTACGCGGTTTGCATGCTTTGCTATCTCGAAGAAAATCCGTCTTTGGCCTTTTCCTGAATCACCGAAACAACAGAGGACGCTGGATGAAGAAAACGACCACTATATTGAGAGCTTCGGTCTGTCTCGTGGCGCTGCTGGGGCTGTTCCGTCCGGATATCGGCACCACGGCGGAGCCATCGATCAATCCACATGGCCTTTCCCCGGCGGGAGATATGGCCTTTATCCCCAAACTCGGAGCCTTGCGCAACAAGAGCTACCGCAATGGCAAGGGCGAGAAAAAATCGCTGTCCGAGGCCATTGTCCTCAGGCAGAGCCGCATCCAGGACGGCAAGGCCACGGTGCCGGCCGGAGGGCTCTTCTACCTCTCGGAGACCAGCGGCGATGCCAGCCCCCTTGCCGGCGACCCCTTCCTGATCCTGGGTGAACACGCCATCCTGGTCGACCTTACCTCGGTGAAGAAGACGGTTCACGATTTCAGCGTGCAGATCGGCAAGAAGGCGCTGATCGAGGGTACCGGTTACCGGATCTGGTATGATTACTCGACCGACCACTATGAAAAGCCCTATGCGGAAATGGCGCTGATGTCCCCTTCGGGCGGTTTCCCGCTGGAATTTCCCATCGCCACCGTTTTCGGCAAGCGGGAGGCCGTTCGTGATCTCGACCGTCCCGAAGGACTCTCGCCACAGTTGGAAGAGTTTTATCTCGATCCCGAATACTTCTATGGCGCCAGTTATTTCAAGGCCCGGGAGGTCACGGCCAAGCGGGTCGATTTCGATACCGTGTCCTTTCCGCTGGTGACCAAGGCCACCTTCGCGATGAGTCGGCCGATCATCCTCGACGTGATCGAAGAGGATTACCGCTTCTATCTCGACAAACGGATCTATGCCTTCCGCCAGCCTGACGGTTTTCTGGTCCGGGTCACCAACTTTACCGGCAGCGAGGTCTTGGCGGAAAAACTGATCAAACCGGTGACCGCCCAGGGCTATAAAACCCGGGAGAGCGAAAAGGACAACTACCAGCTCACTGTGGCCGGCGAGGATATGCGCGTCGAGGTGCACATTCACCCCTCGGCGCTGAAAAACTCCGACTTTGTACCCTGGCATACCGGCAAGTCCCACGGTTTTCAGCAGGGCCATCTCAACTTTGTGGTCTACCGCAACCTGGTCGAGGTGGAGAGTGGCAAGCCCTGGCCCCTCGATGAGCGCTACAATGTCGTCCTGGAGGCCCACCCGAAAACCGGCATGCTCCAGCGCTTTTTATTGGAGAACAACCAGTCGTTCACCCTGGATAACGGGAATGGCAGTTATCTCGGGCCGGTCAAATGGTCGCATGTCTACAATCGACCCGCCTTCAAGGTGGTGGCGAGCGGCTTTGCCGGCAAGAACGTCCATGAGCTCTACGTTCGCGATCACTTCTATAACCGAACGGAGAATATGGTCTTCTTTCCCCAGGATGGACGGATCAACCTCGACTTTTTCGTCGGCTCCTCCTCGGTGCTCGAACCGATCATGGAGATGAGCTTTCTCACCCGGCTGGCCGATCCGTCCTTTGGTACGGTGGCGGAAGGGAACCACTTCTCTTCCTATCCGAAGGTCATCAGCGACGCCTCGTTTTACGAGCCGGATCACACCGCCCCGTTTGCGCCGCGGCTCAGGGGCCTGATGCGCAAGGGGGAGAAGAACCGCTACGGCGATCGCCTCATCTCGTCTGAAAGTATCTTCATCCGCGGCAGCTACGTCGACTGGCAGAAGGGCAAGATCATCATTCCCCCCGCCGGTCTGTGCTACAGTTCACGCAATGCCAGAAATATCCGCAGCCTGCATGGTGATTCGTTCTTCATGCTGGGCAAACAGGCCTATCTCACCTCCTTTACTTCCGGCACCTTCGTCAAGAAGAACTTCGAGGTCGACTTCTGGAAGAACCAGCCGATGGGTGACGGGCATCTGATGTACTGGCAGGACGAACTGCTCGGTGTGCGCAACAAGGCCCTGCGCTTCACCAATTCGTTCTATCTCGATGACCGACCGGTCTCCGAACTCAGTCTGATGAAATATTCCGGTAACCGCTGGGGGGCCCATTTCTACCTGGCCCAGGGCCTCGACAGGGGTGAGCGCTACTATATGCCGGAGATCTTCGCCGAAGGATCGACCTATATCATTCCCGAATATACCGGCTCCAATTTCGCCAAGTTGCAAGAGTTCGCCACCCCCAATATCGAGAATATCGCCTACACCTATGAAAAGCCCGAAAAGCATGTGCTCGGGGCGGCGGAGAGTGCCCAGCTGGGTAAATATACCCTGCTGGTCGGCGCAGTGGACACCGCGGCCAAAACCGTTGCCGTGCAGATTCTCGACGGTGAACGGGTGGTGGCCGAGAAGACGCTCGGGCCTCTTGACGAGTATGCGGTCAATCATCTGCCCCAGCATATGGAGACGGCCCGGAAGATGCAAATCATGCATGAGGATGTCCAGGCCGAACTCGATATCCGCCACCCCTTCGAGGGCGACAAGGCGATACTCTACACCTTTACCGGCATCCGCCAGCTCGACCGTGACACCGCCTTCGAGTTCGACAGCCGGTTCATGGTTCGTCCGGATGTCTGCGGCCACTGCTATCAGTTCAACGAGCTGCTGCTCGACAACCCGGAGCCCATCGTCCTCGACAAGGACAACCGGGTCTACGAGGGGCCCAAGCGCGAGGACGGCAGCCCGCTGTTCCGGATCGTGATCGATTCGTTTGATGGAGAGATGATCCACGCCTGGCATATCGAGACCGATTACAAGAAAAAAACCTATTCGACCGACAACCTTGCCTTCCGGCCGCGGGACAATGTCGACGCCCTGGTCGGGGTGACCGGGACCATCGAAGGCTTCCTGCGACTGTCGATGCTGCCGCGGCTGGCCTTCATGGAGTCCTGGCGGACCAGCGCCAAAGGGGCGGGCGAGAAGATTTCCGGGTCGGTGAACACCGGCGGCTCGGCGTATATCAAACGCTGACCAGTATGGCTCTGGATCAAATAGACAACGATAAAACTCCGACCTGCGACACGACATTTTTTGCAGCCGACGGGTTTCATCTACATACACGCATAGCTGCAAAGGATTGATACAAATGGCCAACGTCACAACTGCTCTGACCCCCTACGAGGCATGCAGGAGATCTCTTTTCAGCTCGCTGTACCGTTTCAGCGAGGTGTTGCCGGGTCTCCTCGCCATGCTGTTTATCGCGGTCTTCTCCAATAATCTCGCCGGGGTGCCCAATCCGTTCACCCTGGAGAATCTTTTCCACTGGCTCGACAACGTCATCGGTCCGCTCAACCATCAGCCGTTTTTTCAGATAATGAACTCCAACTTTGTCTGGAATCCGCTGCTGCTTGGCCTGTTGATCGGCAATATCTTCGGGGTGCCGGACTGCTGGAAGCGCGGACTGAGCTATATCCACATGCTGATGCCGCTTGGCATCATCATGCTGGCGCCGCATTTCATCATCGGCCATGCCGGCAAGCTCGGGGTGCTGCCGATTCTCATCTTTACCTGCTCCCTCTTTGTCACCGCCACCATCGCTCTCTATCTTTCGAGACTGTTCAAGCTCGACGACCGGCACGGCTCGATCATCGCCGGCGGGCTGTCCACCGGCGATCCCCATGTCTGCGCCATTCTCATGCCGTTGATCAAGGCCAAGGGTGGCCAGGTGATCAATGCGTTGGTCTGTGTGCTTGTCTGGGGGCTTATCGCCATGTTCGCCCTGCCGTATCTGGCCCAGTTGATGGGCCTGAGTCAGCAGGTGGTGGGGCTGGCCGCGGCCGCGGGCGTCGGCAACGGGGCCCAGGCCCTTTTTGCCGGCTATCAGGTGGGCTATGAGGCCGGCCGCTATGCCTACTGGTTCGATGTCGGTCGTCATGTCATCATGCCGGCCGGGTTCATTTATGTCTTTATCGTGATGTTCATCCGGCAGCGGAGATTCAGGACCAATCCCGAGGTGCGGGCCACCCGGGGGATCAACACCTTTCCGGTGTGGCTCGGGGTTTTCATCTTCTTCTGGGTGCTGGCCTGTCTCCATCTCTTCAAGGACCCGGCCCATCAGGCGATCTTCACCATGGTTAAATGGGACTTCTCGCTGGCCGCGGCCGCTCTGGGGTTGAGCCTTTCCTTCAAAGATATCTTCGCCCTGGGTCTGCGGCCCTTCATCGTGACCTTTCTGGCGGGTGGGATTCGGATAGTTCTGCTGCTGGCGGCCCTCTATCTTTGTGTAAAAACTGGTGTCATGCCGACATTCTAACCAGCATGCTGGATGGTAGCCTCAGCCTCAACGGACAAAGAAACTTTTCGGCACGGTAACAGGGTTTTCCGTACCGGTGCGTTTCGGATAAAGGTGCATCATGGAAAGAAATAAACACACGACTGATCTGGATGGATTCGATTTCATGGCCAATACCGGCCGGGAGGAACAGGACCGGGACTGGTGCGGTATCTGGTTTGCGGTCATCATCATGGTGGTGCTCACCGGTTTTCAATATCTGCAATTCTATTAGCCAGCATGGCTGGACCAGGAATCCTCAGCCACAACGAACCATGAAACTCATCGGCGCGGTAACAGAGCTTTCCGTGCCGGTAATTTTCAAATAAACCAGCATGGCTGGACCAGATAGCCTCAGCCACAACAAACCATGAAAATCGTCGCCCCGGTAAAGGGCTTTTCCGTACTGACGATTTTCGGATAAAAAGGGAGAAGAACCATGTTTCTCGCCATCGTATCCACTCTGCTGCTGCTGCTGCTCTTTCTCTGTAGCGGCGCGGCCCTGTATATGGGTATTTTCAAGGCAAACCGTCCCAATACTGGCTTGGTCAGAAAGGTCGTCAGCGGGGTGCTGTCCTATGGCCTTTCCGCCGTATTCTGGCTCGGTTGTTACAGTTACCAGCAGTTAGGCTGGTAGAAAACAAGGAGGTCGCGTATGAGAAAAATTATCGGTATGATGCTTACAGTCGCTTTTTTACTGATCGGCGCCAATGGTTTTGCCGCCGATGAACCTGTCATCTGGAAAGACGGAAAACTCAATGTCAATGGGGCAACCAAGGAACTGCTCATTCAGGTTGGCGTAGAGGAAAATATGGCAGACGCCATTCTCGAGGCTCGGGAAGAGGCCGGAGAGTTTGTCGATATCGAAGAGCTGATGGAGATCGATGGTGTCGATGCGGCGAAACTGCGCGAGTTGAAAAGATTGCTCTACGTCGAAGAGATTCCTGACTGCGGCTGTTGACGGGGATCGGGCGGACAATGAAAACACGTCTACGGATCGGAATCACCATCGGCTGGCTGGTAGGAACCTGCTGGCTCGCTCAAGCGGAGATCATGGGAGACTATATGGGGGTCTACTCCTGTATCAGCTGCCATGAGAGAGAGGCGCAATCCTGGCATAAGACCAAGCATGGTCATGCCTGGGACAACCTCAAGACTCAGGGCGAGGAAAAACAGTCCATTCCGGAATGCTTCAAGTGCCACGTCGTCGCCTATAACCTCGATGGTGGCTTTATCGACATTGAACTCACTCCGGAACTGGCGGATGTGCAGTGCGAGGCCTGTCATGGTCCCGGCCGGGCCCATATGGAAGCTGGCGGCAAGGCCGATTTGATCATCCGTAAACCGCAGGAAGAGACCTGTCGGGTCTGTCACACCAAGGGCCAGGACAAGAATTTCAACTTTGAAGAAAAATACAAGAAAATCAGCCACAGAAGAGCTGATTTATGGAGATGACCATGAAGAGTATCCTGCGATGCCTCATCGTTGTGTCGGTCTGCGCCATGGCCACCGTCGGTCTGGCCGCGCCCAGTCTGCAGTTGAGTATCGATAAAATCGAGTTCGGCACCATGCCGGAGGGGCCGCCGGCCCAGAAGCAGGTCACCCTGACCAATAACGGCGACGTGCCGATCACCATCGACAACGTCTCCACCAGCTGTGCCTGCACCAACACCAAGCTCGGCAAGAACGAGCTGGCCCCCGGCGAATCCACCGAACTCGAGATTACCTACACCACCTACAAGTTCATCGGTAAATTCGAAAAATACATCTGGATTCAGACCAAAGAGGTCCCGGACAAGTACACCATCACCATGGTGGGCGATGTCACGCCGATGCCCATGGGTGTACTCGAGGTCAACCCGCGCAAGGTGAGTGTGGGTGACGTCAAGGTCGGTGTCGACTCTCCGGCGGTTATCGCCGTGAAGAACGTAGGCGATGCGCCGATGCACATTGTCAAGGTGGAATCGAGCAAGTCGAAAACCGTCTTCTTCGATAGCGCCAACGCCGAGCAGATCAGTATCGCCCCCGGTGAGACCAGGGAGATCCCCATCACGGTCAAGCCGACCAAGCCTGGGCGGTATATGGATTATGTGATGATCTACTCCGATGCCCGGAATGTCACCGAGCAGGGGTATAAGATCGTCGTTGCGGCAACCGGCGTCTAAGGGCCCGTCAGCAAATAACTTGAACATCTTGCATCTCATCTTCAGGCCATCTTTGGCAGCGGCTCAAGCGCAAAATCCTCGACGTAGCTCTGCTACGCCTGTGGTTTTGCGCTGATCGTCACTGCCAAAGCTGAGCCAGATCTGAGCGCAATTTTGACCAGGTTATTGGCGAACAGGCCCTCAGTGAGTGCCTGTCCGGAAACACGAATTTTTGTCTCAATCGAGGCGCTCGATAAATTTTACCACAGGCATGTGTTTGATATCGGAGTCTACGCTTACCTCCGAGGATAAAATTTTGAGAGTAACGAGAAGTTTATATGAAACTCGCCAGTGCGGAACGCTCTGTTGCCGCGCCGAGGAAGTTTCATGCTTCGTTGTGGCTGAGGCTCTATGGTCCAGCCATGCTGGTTAGGCAAAAAGGCCGTTTCTGGATGGGCACAAGTCGAGCGCGTCGTCCTGATTGTGATTTGCGGTATTGCCACGGACTATCTGTCCGCGGCAATACCGCTCCTGTCCTCGCCCCCCCATTCACTGAAGAACTGCAACGGTTTACGCTACAGTCTCTAAAGGAGGAGACTATGGAAGGTGGTCCAGCTATGCCGCGCCTGTTGCCGCGGTTAATCCTCGCCATTGCCTGTTTGGGCTTTGGGTTGTCCATGCCTGCTCTGGCCAGTGCCGGGGCGGATGCCGGCTGTCTCTGGTGTCATAACAAAGAACCCTATACCACGGCCTTCCCCGATTCGGCGCATGCAATGATCAACTGCGCGACCTGCCACCAGGGCATCGAGGACGTCTACCTGCACAAGGCCAAGGAGGAGAAGAGCCAGCTGCTGGCCTGTACCTCCTGCCATAAGGATGTCGAGCGGAAGTATGGGCAGGACGTGCACTTCACCATGAAGCAGCAGAACTGTCAGAGCTGCCATAAGCAGCTGCACTCGATGAAAAAGAGTGATCCGGCCACGCTCAAGGCAACGGTCATCGCCACCTGTACCACCGAATGCCATAAAGATGTCAAGGATATCAAGATGGGCCATGCGGCGGCGGTGCTGCGGGGCAACAACGATTCTGCCAGCTGTGCCGACTGCCACGCCCTGCACCAGACCAAGGCCGTGAAGAAGGGCGTCAGCGAAGAGGCGAGGGCGGCCAATCGACTGGTCCAGACCAGGGTCTGCATGGACTGCCATTCCGATCCGGAGATAATCGCCCGCAATAAACTGAACCCGATGGTGGTCAGCGGCTTTGCCAGCACCTATCACGGCAAGGCCTTGAAATTCGGGGAGACCGGCAGTTTTGCCGGTTGCGCCGACTGTCATGGCGACCACAACATGCTGCCGGCCAAGAATGCACTGTCGCCCGTCGCTGCGGATAATCGGCGGCAGACCTGTGGCAAATGCCACAGCGGTTTCGCCAACAGGTTCACCGATTTCATCGCCCATCCGGATCAAGGCGATCGCCAGAATTATCCGTTGCTCTACTGGACCAGCATCTTCATGGAATGGCTGCTGGGGCTGGTCTTCGTCTTCTTTGGTATCCATACCTTTTTGTGGTGGAGAAAGGCCTACTGGCTGAAATGGTCGGCCGGCCCGACCGACGGCCATGGCTCCCTGGCGGACTCTGCGACCGGGACGGTCTATGTCCGGCGGTTCGCCCTGCGCTATCGTCTGATGCATGTGCTGCTGATCGCCTCCTTCATGCTGCTGGTACTGACCGGCATGCCGATAAAATACAGTGGCAGCGGCTGGGCCCAGACGCTGATGGGGCTGTTTGGCGGTCCCGCCAACGCCGCCGTCTGGCATCGCGGGGCGGCGACGGTTCTCATCATCGAATTCCTTTATGTCTGCTGGTTGTCCCTGCGCTACCTGTTCTTCGGGGCCACGGGCACAAACGGTTGGCTTGGCCGGCTCTTTGGTCCGGAATCGCTGTGCCCCAACATGAAAGACTGGCATGATATCAAGGGGATGTTCAAATGGTTCGTGGGCAGGGGCGAGATGCCGCGCTTCGAGCGGTGGACCTATTTCGAGAAGTTCGATTTCTTTGCGGTGTTCTGGGGTATGTTCATCATTGGCGGCTCGGGGCTCATCATGTGGTTTCCCGAGAAGTTTTCGTACCTGTTTCCCGGCTGGCTGATCAACATCGCCACCATCGCCCACTCGGAGGAGGCTCTGCTCGCGGCCATCTTTATCTTTACGGTCCACTTCTTCCACAATCATCTGGCGCCGAACAAGTTCCCGATGGAGGACAATATCTTCACCGGCAGGAACACCCTGGCCGAGCTGCAGCATGACCGGCCGGCCGAGTATGAGCGCATCATCGCTGAAGATCGTCTCGAGGAGATCACAACCGAGCCGCCGAGCCTGGCGGTCAAGCTGTTGTCGGCCCTCTATGGTTACGGGGCGGTGGTCCTGGGGGTGGTGCTGACCGTACTGATCCTGGTTGCCATTTTCTGGTAAGCAGGCTATCACAGAAGAGGCAGGGAAGAAGAGCCTGGGAGACGGCTCCTCTCCCTGCCTGATCTTTTGGTATTTTGGCCGCCGCCCCACGCTTGGGGGCGGCGCAAGTGTTTCAGCCGAACCCGCCATTCGCCAGATTGGCTCACACCCTTTTGCAAGGTGGTGACGGCAAAACGAGGAGGCGGGATCATGGTGGTGATGTGTTGGAAGTCAGGGTGGAAAAACTCCCCGCTGCAGCTGCTGCTGCTTCTGTCTCTGTCAGGTATGGCTATGGCCCAGAGTGCCCCGTTATCGTCTTTACTGCTCGTTCCCCCCTTTCTGGGGAAACCGACAGACACCACGATCGCCATCAACATTGTCTCTGGTGACACGCCATTTGACGGTTATCTGGTCTATGGCAAAACGGGCGAGACCAGCGCGGCGTCGGAGCGGAGCGCATCCTTTGCGATCCCTGCCGCTTCGCCCCGGGAGATTACCGTGACGGGTCTGGCGCCGGGGACTGAATATACCTATCAGCTCTATGCCCGGGCCGAAGGGAGTCCGGAGTTCCTCTCGATCTATCAGGGACGGCTGACCACCCGGCGCAGCGAGCCGTCGCCTTTCGCCTTCGCCCTGCTCTCAGATGCCCATATCACCCCGATGGATCGGGATCGCCAGGAGATACTCGGTCATATAGGGGATGCCATTGCCCTGCGCAAGCCCGATTTCGCGATGATGCTGGGCGACAATATCCAGACCTTCACCTCCCATGGCGGACCGATGACCGAGGAGCGTTTCGGCCCGCTGCTCTACCTGCATCTCCGTAATGGCTTAGGTGATATGCCCGGTTCGGTGCCGGTGTTTGGCGTGGTGGGCAACTGGGAGGGAGAGAATGGCTGGCACCCGGAACGGCAGCGGGCCTGGGCCATCCAGGCGAGAAAGAACTTCATTCCCACCCCGGGACCTGCGACCTATCCGACCGAGGGGGGTGGGGAGGATGGCGACTATTACGGCTTTACCTGGGGTGATGCGCTCTTTCTGGTCCTGACGGTGACAAGCTACACGCCGGATGACCATGCCCTGGGCTCAGCCGTTGGCCGGGTCGATGACTGGACCCTGGGCGAGCGGCAGAAGGCCTGGCTCCATGAGCGGTTGAAAAGTTCGAAGGCCCGCTGGAAGTTCCTGGTCATCCACCATACCGTTGGCGGCAATGCCGGTGATGAAATGAACTCCCGTTATGGCCGGGGCGGTGGCCGGGCCGCCCGGGTCGGCGAGCAGGCCCAGATCCATGAGTGGATGAGACAATATGGCGTTCAGGCCCTGTTTTATGGCCATGATCACGTGTTCACCGATATCGAGGTTGACGGTATCCACTATATCTGCGTCGGCAGTGCCGGCGCGCCCTGGAAATTCGACAGTGTCGTGACCGGCTATGACCGGTGGTGGACGCCCTCCGGCTTTGCCTGGGTAGACCTCGATAACGCCACCGCCACGGTGTCCTTTGTGGCGGTAAACGATGTGGCTGGCAAGGCCAGCGAGGAGGTCCTGCACACCATCACCATCCCGGCGCAGAAGAAGTAGTAGTACCGAGGGGCGGTGGCGACGGCCCCTGTCATCTCGTTGTCAGGCCCAAAGAGTCAGGGCCAGCAAGGAGCCTTGCCAGAATCAGAAGTCTCAAGACGAAAAACGACCAGATTCCCCGTACTGGGGAACTGGTCGTTTTTTCGTGATATCCGCGATCGTGCCGCTGCTGGTTTATCCGAAAATCGTCAGCACGGAAAATTCCTTTACCGGGGCGACGATTTTCATGGTTCGTTGTGGCTGAGGCGCTATGGTCCAGCCATGCTGGTTTATCCGAAAATCGCCGACAAGGAGTCGTTGGCACTTCCTCGGGATTTTCATGGTTTGTTGTGGCTGCGGTACCTGGTCCAGCCATGCTGGTTTCTATGCAACTCGTCACATCAGCACGGAAAGCTTTGTTGCCGGGCCGAGGAGTTTCCTGTTTCGTCGCGGCTGAGGCTATCTGGGCCAGCCATGCTGGTCAGTAGGACTTGAATTCCTCCATACCCTCGTCCTCCTCATCCGCCTGCTCTTTGACGCTGTGCTGACTGAGGTCGACCACCGCACCGGGCAGGGTCTGCCATTGCGAACCCGGCACCGTAAAGGCCCCGTTATCCGGCGGGATGATCGCCTTTTCGGTCGGCTTGGTCAGCTGGGGCACCCACTCGTAGGGGACCCGGTAGGCCCGGTAGACCATGTTCCAGTGCTTGAGATCTTCTCTTGCCTGCGGGGCGGCGACGAAGTAGGGGCTGACATAGTCCCAGACCACCTCATAGTCGGGGGTGACCTCGATAAAGTGCCCGTTTGATCCTTCGCAGATCAGAGTGTTGCCGTTGGCCAGTCTCTGGGCCGAGCTGATATAGCTGCTGAAGAACTTGTCCTTTTCATACTTGCTGAAATAGCCGAGCTTGCCGGCATCGAGCTGCCAGACGATCTCCAGGGTGATGGGATTGATCTCCAGCACCCGGGAGAAATCGCGCCGCTCGGCCGGGTAACCGCCCGGGGCCTGGGAATTGGCGGCACCATAGCCGGCAGCACCGCCATTGTCGAAAATCATCATATTGCCCTCGCCCGGCAGCCCTTTGGGGATGATGTGCACATGGTGCTGGCCGATGATCTGGCCCAGCTTGCGCAGTTCGGGGCTGGCGGTGTAGTCCGGGCCGAGCTGCCAGACGATCTTGCCGCTTTTTTTGTCGATAATGGCGAGAATGTTGGTCTCCCGGCCGTCGATGATGATATTGTCCGGGGCAAAGCGCTCATCGCCCTGATCGAACCATGTATTGGGTCCGACCCAGTTCATGTTGTTGATATGGAACCAGTCGCCACTCTCATGGCGCGGGTTGTAATTGGGGTTGTCGTGGATGGCCTTTTTCGCCGCCTCGGAAAAGCCGAACTCGGCAAAATGGTCGGAGGCCTTCCACTCCCAGACGATCTCACCGGCATGGTTGACCTCGATGATCCGGTCATCTTCGAGTGTCTTATCCGAGATGTCGGGGTTGGTGAGGGTGGTGTGGGTCAGGATCAGGCGGTTGCCGTTCTTCTTGAAATCGGCGCCAGGCGCGTAGTAGCCCACCGGGTTGCCCTCATGCTGAAAATCGTGGTGCTGGCGGGCCATCCACTGGCTGTTGCCGTCCGGGCCGGTGACCTTTTCGGCTTTGTTGAACTGCCAGACGATATTGCCGTCCCAGTCGATCAGACTGAGGTCGACGTAATCCTGATAGCCTGGGCGGATGTCCAGGGCCCCGTAGACGAAGCCGCCGGGAAGCATCTTGTTGGGGCCGGGCTCACCTTTTAAGCCCTTCCAGAATTTGACCACATTGCCGTTCATGTCGATGAGGACGCATCCCTGCTGGCCGGCCGCCGGAAAAACGGTGTAGCCGCTCCAGGCCTTGTCCGGGTTATAGATGGTCGTGCCGGTGGGGAAGACCGTGGGGGCGGACAGTACACTCTGACTGATGCAGAGGCTGGAGAAGAGGAGTGTTGTTGCCAGAATTTTTTTCATAGACGATGTCCTTGGTGCTGAGGTTGTACAAGACTGCTTTTTTCAGTAGGCATGCATGGCCGGGCCGTCATCCCCTTCGGTCTCCTGCTCCTGTGCGGCGGGGGCGGCCGTGGTCGGTGTTGCCGGGATAAAGGTGGTGACGGTGTTCTCCCGCCACAGTTTCGCCCCGGGCTGGGTGGCGCCGTCGAGTTTGATCCGCGAGCCATGGATGTCGGTGCACTGGCCGGCGATCTGACCCTGGGGCTCGAGCTTTTTGCCTTTCAGCCCGGGAAAATCCGGACCGTAGCGATGGGAGCGGAATACCCCGTTGTTCCATCCTGACGGGACGCCGAAATATTCGTCGTCGATCCAGCATTGCGGACCATGGCCGCGGGTGACCGGGTTGATGTATTCCCAGACCACCTCGCCATCTTTGGTCACCTCGAACATATGGCCCCAGTTGCCGGAGTTGACATGGGTGTTGCCGTTCGGCAGTCGCTGGGCCCCGGAGATGTGATGGGCGGCGAAGCCGGTTTCCGCCTTGGATTTCCAGCTCCAGACGATTTCGCCGGTTTCCGGATTCATTTCGACCACTCGAGAAAAGGTGATCGGCGGCCGTCCCCAGCCGTTGTCGAAGATCAGGATGTTGCCGGCCCCGGGCAGCCCCTGGGGAATGAAATGGGTGTCATGGGGGGAGAAGATCTGCTGATCGCCGGTGGTGGTGTAGGTGGGCGGTTTACCCTGGCCCGATGCGGCGGGATTACCCCAGCGATAGAGCAGTTTGCCGGTTTTGTGGTCGATGATATAGATCTCACTGAACTCCCGGGAATCGACCACGATACGATCGGTGGCCGGATCGTAGTCGACATCGTTGAAATGGTTCCAGTCCTGGTTCTCGTTTTTATACTCCGGCAGCACGTAGGTGATGAAGTTGACGTCGAACTTTTCCGGATCGTTGCTTCCGCCGCGCAGATCCCAGCTGCTCCATCGCCAGACGATCTCGCCCTTGGGGTTGATCTCGTAGAGGCAGTCATAGACTACGCCCTTGTCCTTCAAGGTCTGGTCGGGGTTGCGGCCGGCCTTGACCGCCTCGTCGTAGGAGACGTTTTCCCAGACGTTGACCAGGACGTTGCCGTTGGGCATCTGCACGAAGTCGTGGTGACTGAGATATTTCTCGGTGTTGAGCGACACATCCCAGATGACGTTACTGTCCCAGTCGAGGCGAATGAGACCGCCGCCCCGGCCACCGATCAGCAATGCCTTGTTCTTCACGTCCTTGGCGTCGATCCGATAGGCGCCGAGCAGACTGCCATCCTCCATCAATTTCATGTGCAATCCTGGCGGCATCGGCAGGTTCCAGGTATGGACGACATTGCCGAGCATATCGATCAGGTAGGTTTTCTTGGCAAAGGAAAACAGGGTATAGCCTTCATAGGCCTTGCTGGCATCGTAGCGAATCAGCTGGGTCGGCCCGCCAAGTGCCTCATAGGCCTGGGCCTGACCGAAACAGAAAAGCGCGCAGAGTACTCCAAGCCAAAACGACGTGGTCTTCATGGGATTCTCCTGTGGCAGAATGAATGAAATGCGGAACTCCGCCGTTGCACAGGCCGGAGGGTCCACGGGCACATGACGCCGGTGGTCAGAAATGCAAAAACAATACCACTGCCTATCTCTTGGTATTTATCTGAAGCTGTGGGGTTTTTGTCTGTTTTTTTGCAAGGAGATGCCCTTCTCTCACTGGCTCTGCTGCCTGATTCAGCACAGTGTTAGGAAAAGTGTGCAGATCACTGCACAGCGCAGGAGTCGGACTGGCCATCCCGAGCTGTGATCCGGACGAGCGAATTCGCCATGGGTAAATCCCTGCACATCAGTTGTTGCAAGAGGTGTGGTTGCCAGGAGCGGCCGGTACCCCGGACCCCTGGCAACGGCACCGTCGCCCTCCCGTCATGCCGTGACCGTCTCCGCGCCGGGCGGTGAGTAACCCGCCGCTCACCGGCGCGCTGGCCGCCTGCCTGACCGCCAGGATGATTATTCTTCGCCGAGACGGTCTGGATGAATGATGACAATCCTGCTGGGTGTTTTGTGAATGCGCGAGACATGACGGGTCCCCGCCGGGATCATTTTCATGGTGAGCCCGGAGAGTTTTTCGACACCGCCGTCGAGTTCCAGATCGACCTCTCCTTCCAGGAGGACGAATATCTCGTCGAAGGGGTGGGATTCATCCGGTGATACCGCTCCCTTTTCCGCAAAGACGGTTTCGACTTCGAACTCATTTCTGGCACCGATGAACAGTCGGGAAATATCAGGAACAGGGGGGTTCTTGTCAGTCATGGGGATCTCCTTGTTCAGCTGGGGTTTGCTGCCTTTGGTCGACTGGCGATCTGCCATGTCACGGTCAACAGTGCCGCGACTGCCGCCCCGCAGGCAAGGGTCAGGTATATATCGGTAATGGTCGGGCCAAACACGACAAGGGCGGCCCAGCTCGTGAGCATGGGACTGGCAAACTGCCCGGCAAAGAGGAAAACGGTGACCACCGAAGTTCCCGCCGTTCCCGAGGATTGCTGCGCTTTTCTCGTCACTCCGTTCATGATGAGCGGCACGAGAAGACCAAAGCCGAAGCCGTTGAGCGCAAGGCAGAGAAGGACGGGGAACAGGGTCGGCAAGGTGGCCAGGCCGTAGAATGACAGAGAGAATGTGGCCAGGCCGAGGCCCGGCAGCCAGGAGTTGACGGTTTTGCTCAATCGGCCGAAGACAAGGCCGGTCAGGAACGACGAGACCGTCATCACCGCCATGGCCAGACCGGCCATCCGTGAATCGCCAAGACCGTGTTGCTGGATATACAGGGCAATGTTGACCGGAATGGTATAGAAGGCGGCCATCAGCAGAAACATGCCGATCCCCCAGAGTATATAGAAACCGAGAAGGCCCGTTCCCTGCCGGGGCTGGCGCTCTGCTGCCGGCTTGACCTGCTGATTGGGCATATAGAGAAGAACCAGCAGCCAGACCGGTACGCCGAGCAGGTAGATGAGAAAGGAGGCCCGCCAGCTGATGGCGGCCAACAGACCGGAAGAGAGGGTGGCGATGATTCCGCCGAGATTGCTGGCTGCCGAGGCCTGGCCCATGGTCCGGGTCTTTTCGTGACCGGACCAGAGATCGGCGATGATGCCGGTGGAGAGTGGCATGAGAATGCCCACGCCGATGCCCAGCACGGCCCTCATCGCCAGCAGAAAGGGGATGGATTGCGCCAGACCGCCGCCTGCGCCGCCGACCACGTAGAACAGGATGCCGAGATACACCAGGCGCTTGCGGGCGACCCGTCTGCTTGCTATGCCGGTGAGCAGGGCAACCGGGATAATGGTGAGCGACGGTGTGGTCAGCACCATTCGACCCAGCAGCGCCGAAGCGTCGGGGAATGAGGCGATGATCTCGGCCACCGCCGGTGCGACAGCCGCCCCCGACATAACGGTAAGCAGCGAAAGGGAAAGAACGGCTAGACGGGTCATGGTGTCTCCCGGAGCTTTTGTATGGTACGGAGGTGGATTCTCTCGGTCAGTGCAAAGTACTGTTGCCGCTCTTCCGTGCTGAAATCCGCGAACAGATCGGCTGTAAGCTGCCTGAGTTGACCGAGAATCTCTTCTCTGATAGCCTGAGCCTTGACCGTGGTCCGGATGATATTGCGCCGTCGATTGGCCGGATCGACGGTCTTGGTGACATATCCCTGCCGCACCAGTCGGGCCACTGCCCGGGTGGCCGAGCTCTTGTCGAAGTGCAGGGCCTGGGCCAGGATGTCCTGGTGCAGGCCTTCGTTGTCGTAGAGAAAGGTCAGTACCGGAATGGTCGCGGCGCTCAGCCCCAGATGGGCCATCTCTCTATCGATGATGAGGGCCAGGTATCTGGAGATGGTGCTGATTTCCTTGCCGATGGAACGGTGTTCGCGAATTGTGCCTGACATGTTCTCTGTCCTTTTTTTTCTTGTAGCATACAAATGTTGCGGGCGCAACAGTCGTGTGTCCTCCAGCAGACCCTGCGCTTTGCAAGGTAATGGACAATTAATGATTTTCTCACACCCCCCTGACCTGCCCTGAGTATTGAATCTGTCAGGTGTCGCGCTGGCGGGTTGGCCGCTCTCTCGTTGAAGAGAAAAATCTATTGCAGCACATGACAACCAGAACCACGACAAGGAGATGACAAGACGATAGCATGTGGGTCCTGCTGCGGACCTGGGCGCCATTTCGGCCAAGGGGCGTTGACACAAGATGGAAACGATCAGCGGTACGACAAGACATTCAACACTGTAGAGGGAACAGGGAAATGAAGAAAACACTGTATGTACGAGGTATGCTCTCACTTCTGGCCTTGACGGCCACCGTCACCCCGGCCCTGCCGGTCTCGGCGGAGACGTTTCGCTTCGGTATCATGGCCGATACCCAGTGGAAGGCCGATCTTGACGGCGAGAACCCCAATACCGTGGCGGTGGGCATAATCCGCCAGCTCAACGAGCAGTTTATCGAGGCCGGGGTGAAGTTTGTGATCCAGGTTGGTGATCTGACCGATAAAGGAGACAATCCGGGAGCGATGGCGACCCGGGCCGAGGCGGCACAGGAGCTGTGCGACAACGGCATAGGCTTTTATCCGCTGCGGGGCAACCATGAGAGCAGCCAGAACGCCGCGCTCCTCTTCCAGGGGCTTTATCCGCAGACGGTGGGTGCGGGGGGCTGTGGCGCCGCTGGGGCGGTCAATTTCAGCAGTCCGTTTGCAACGCTTGCTGGCCTGAGCTATTCATTTGACTACGATACAACCCGTTTTGTGCTGATCGACCAGTTCACCAGGACCGACGGTACCAACTACCAGGATTCGTCCAACAACAACCTGCTTGACCAGCTGCAATGGATAGAGGCCCGGCTGTCCGGCAAGGACGCGGATGCCAACGGCTTTGTCTTCAGCCATAAAAACCTGATCGGCGCCAACCATGTCGATACCATTTTCGGCTCGAACCCGGCGGTAAAACCCGACGAGCAGAACAGCTATTTCCATATGCTCGCCGCGAACGGGGTCCGTTACCAGATCGGTGGCCACGATCACAACCACCTGCGTTCGATGGTGATGAGCCCCAACGGCGAGACGATGGTGCAGAACATTATCACCTCGTCGAACAGCTACAAGTTCTATACCCCGAAGGTGCCCTCGATCGATGAACAGTACAATCTGCCGACTCTCGGCATGTTGCGGGAGACCCCCATTGTCCAGGAGCTGTATACCGTCGGTTACTATATCGTCACGGTGGACGGGCCTCAGGTGACGGTGGACCACTATGCCTCGGACAACGGTTGTGGCGGCACCCTCGGCAACTCGGTCGACTGTGACCTGACCGTCACCCCCGACCTGCATTTCGAAAAACGGGAGACCTTCGGCTACAGCCTCAACGGTCAGGAGTTCCTGGTGGCCCAAGGGGCCTCGTACCGTGGAATCGAGGACCGGTTCGAGGGCACCACCGCCAGAATCCTCGACGGCAGCAATGGCAGTACCGTGCATCTCTATGACGGCAGGGCCACCACCAGGGACGTCACTACCGGCTGGAGCGCCAGATCTGTCGAGGACCGGAAGAAACTGGCCAGCAATGTCCTGACCCTGTGGGGTATGGCCGATCTCGGCACCGAGGTCGCCGATACCTATGTCCTCTCCATGAGCTATGACAAGACCCCGACCCATCTCGGCAACGGCGCCTTCGGGCTGGCCAGTCGCAACGCGCACGGCAGATGGGTCAATGCGGTGGAGTTGAATGCGGGCGGTACGAAAAACTTTGTCCATGGCCCCTACAAGCCCGGGTATGCCCTTGGCAGCTATGGGGTCGATCCGGTGAGCAAGACCGCCTGGGCGGTGGTCAATTACAGCGGTGATTTCGCGGTAGGCCGCGATATCGAAGCGGTTCCCGGTCAGCAGAAAAAGTGAGCGGAGATTGATTGCGGGGCGGGCCTTTGGCTAAGCCCCGTTCCCTTCCAGGAGCCTTTTATATACAAGTCCTCGGCGGGGTAAGCTCTGTTACCGCGCCGAGGGGTTGCATGTTTCGTCATGGCTGGGGCTATCTGGTCCAGCTCTGCTGGTTTATCCGAAACCCGCCAGTGCGAAAAGCTCTGTTGCCGCACCGGGGAGTTTCATCGTTTGTTGTGGCTGAGGTTACCTGGTCCAGCCATGCTGGTTTATAAACAAGTCCTCGGCGGGGTAAGCTCTGTTACCGCGCCGAGGGGTTGCATGTTTCGTCATGGCTGGGGCTATCTGGTCCAGCTCTGCTGGTTTATCCGAAACTCGCCAGTGCGAAAAGCTCTGTTGCCGCACCGGGGAGTTTCATCGTTTGTTGTGGTTGAGGCTACCTGGTCCAGCTCTGCTGGTTAGAGCAGTCCCTCGGTTTTGAGCCAGTCGACGGCGGCCTCCTTGACGTTTTTATGTTCGATATCGACCTGGTAGTTGAGATTGGTCATCGCCGCGGTGTCGAGTTTTTCTCGCAGACCGGCAAAGATATCTGTCAGTTCCGGATACTTTTCGGCCGTCTCGGTCCGCAGGACCGGGGCGGGGTTATAAACTGGAAAGTAGTGCTTGTCGTCGTCCAGCACCACCAGATCAAAGCCCTTGATCCGGCCATCGGTGGCAAAGGCCAGGCCCACGTCGATCTGGTCGTCCTGCACCGCCTTGTAGATCAGGCCGCTGCTCATCTTGACGATCCGCTTTCTGCCGAACTTGAAATCATAGGCCTTCTGCAGGGCTTTGTACCCGTCGGGGCGGGCGTAGAACTCGGCGTTGAGGCCAAAGGAAATCTCGTCAGGCTTGGCGTTGACATAAGCAGAGAGGTCCGAGAGGGTCTGTATGCCGAGCTTTTCCGCCGCGCTCTTTTTCATCACCAGGCAATAGGTGTTGTCAAAGGGCATGTAGGGCAGCCAGGTCATCTTGTTTTTTGCCAGGTCCTCCTCCTTGACGACTACAAAGCACTTTTGCGGGTCGGTGATCACCTCCTTGTGTTTGAGAAAGGTCACAAGCGCCGTGCCCGTATACTCCATATAGATGTCGATCTGTCGGTTTTCCAGCGCGTTGCGCGCCACCAGTGTGCCGCCAAGACCGGTATCGTCATCGGTCGTAAAACCGTTTTTTTCCAACAGGGCGATCATCAACTGGCCGAGCAGACGCTGTTCGGTGAACTCTTTCGAGCCGACCACCAGTTTCTTTTCGGCAGCGCCTAAAAAGAGTGGGGTGGCAAGGAGCAGAAAGGCCAGAAGGCAGGGTACGAGTCGTTTGATTACATGGTGTCGCATCAGCATCTCCTCTGTCGTGTATCGTGGTTTGGCCCATGCGCCGGTTGCTGACGGATGGGGTGTTTGCAGTGTGATCAAAAATTCAGGCTGGCGGAATCGATGGGTTCAGTTCTGGGCCATGACGATCCCGGGGCTGATCACCCGTCGCTCGATCATGCCCATCAGCCAGTTCATCACGATGGCCAGCATGGCCGTCGGCACGGCCCCGGCCAGCATCAGGCCCGGATCGACCAGGGCGATGCCGGTAAAGATGAGATCCCCCAGCCCGCCGCCGCCCACCAGAAAGCTCATCGCCGCGGTGCCCACATTGATGACGGTGGAGGTCTTGATGCCGGTGAGAATGATGTACATGGCGTTGGGCAGTTCCACCTTGAACAGCAGTTCCACCGGGGTCATGCCCATTCCCCGGCCGGCGTCGAGAATCACCGGGTCGATACCGGCCAGCCCGGCCACGCTGTTGCGGACGATGGGCAACAGACCATAGATCACCAGGGCGAAGATCGCGGTCGCAGGGCCGATGCCGATGTAGGTCATGGCGATGGCGATGACCGCCAGCGAGGGGACCGTCTGGCAGATGCCCAGCAGGTTGAGAATGGTATTGCGGTAGCGGCGCATGAAACCGCGGGTTAAGAGGATACCGGTGGGGACACCGATCAGGATCGAGATGGCGCTGGAGATGAGCACCAGCTGGATATGCTCTATGGTCAGTATGCCGATCTCGTCCGGATTCTCGAGGGCGAATTCGAACAGGCCGATTTTCTGGAGGTAGGCCCCCAGACAGAAGGCGGCGAGCGTCCCCAGAAAAATCCATACCCTGCTCCCCGGGCTCATCTCGCTCTGGTGCCGGTTCACAGGATTCTCCCGCCAGCGGTGATCTTGCCCCAGCGCCCCCCCTTGTCGTCGTAGGTCTCACCAACCACCGAGACCAGGGTTCCGGTGTTGAGCACGCCCAGCAGCCGCTGCTGTTCGTCGACCACCACGACGATACCGATATCGTACATCAGCATCTTGCTCAAGGCGTCTTTGAGGTTGCGGTCGGGGGTCACGGTCAGCGACATTTCGCAGACCAGATCGCCGATGACGCCGTTATGCCCCCGCAGGTCGTCGAGCTTGACGTATCCCTGCAGTTGGTGGTTTTCGTCGATCACCAGCAGATAGTTGAGGTCATGTTCGAGCATCCGCTGCAGAATTTCCGGGCTGGAATCCGCGACATGGCAGTGGACAGGATCGAGGATCATCGCATCCTCCACCCGCAACAGATCGAGTCGCTTGAGCGCCCGATCCGCGCCGACAAAATCCTGGACGAACCTGTTCTTGGGCCGGGTCAACAGTTCCTCGGGAGTTCCGTACTGGATCAATTCGCCTGCGTCGAGCAGGGCGATCTTGTCGCCCATCTTCACCGCCTCGTGGATGTCGTGGGTGACAAAGGCGATGGTCTTTTTCAGTTTGTCCTGAATCTTCAGAAACTCGTCCTGGAGTACTTCCCTGTTGATGGGGTCTATCGCGCCAAAGGGCTCATCCATCAGCATCACCGGTGGATCGGCCGCCATGGCCCTGGCCACCCCGATCCGCTGGGCCTGGCCGCCGGAGAGCTCCTTGGGATACCGGTCCCGAAAGATGCCAGGCTCGAGATTGACCATGTCGAGCAACTCGTCGACCCGGGTGTCGATTTCCCCTTGTTGCCAATGGAGCAGCCTGGGCACGGTGGCGATGTTGTCATACACCGTCATGTGCGGGAACAGACCAATCTGCTGGATGGCGTAACCAACCCCCCGGCGCAGGGTGATGGCGTCCATCTCCATGATGTCTTGGCCTGCGACGGTGATGGTCCCAGAGGTGATCGGGATAAGACGATTCAGCATCCGCATCAGGGTGGTCTTGCCACAGCCGGAAGAGCCGATCAGCACGCAGATTTCACCCTCTGCTACGTTGAGGTTGATATTCTTTACCGCCGGGCTGTCGCTGCCTGGATAGATCTTGGTGACGTTTTCGAGGCGGATCATCTGTTAACTCCTCAAACCTTTGGAAATCATTTTATTTTCAATCACTCCGAAGATCCCGTCGACGATGATGGCCATCGCCGAGACACAGAGCGCGCCGGTCAGGATCATGGGATCGTTGGTCTGATTGATTCCCATGAAAATGTAGTGACCCAGCCCGCCGGCGCCGATATAGGCAGCGATTGCGCCGATACCGATCGACATCACCACCGCCATCCGTACCCCGGCAAAGATCACGCTCAGAGCCATGGGCAGCTTGACCTTGAACATCACCTGGGCGCCGGTCATCCCCATGCCGGTTCCGGCATCGATAATATTGGGATCGACATTTTTGATGGCCGCGTAGGTGTTGCGGATGATGGGCAGCTGGGAATAGAGCACCAGGGCGACAATCGCCGGAACCACGCCGATGCCGTGCCCGAAAACCGAGAGGATCGGAATCATGATGCCGAACAGGGCGATCGAGGGGATTGTCATGATGATGCCGGCGATAGAGAGGACGATCTCGGCGGCCCTGCGGTTGAAGCTGATCCAGATCCCTATCGGAACTCCGGTGAGAATGGCGATAACAACCGCGATGGCGACGACCCAGGCGTGCTGCCAGGCCAGTGTCGCGGTCTCCTGCCAGTTGTCGATGAAAAACTGCACGGTAGTCATATGCCTCCTTTACAGGCGGGCGACCTGCTCTTGCATGTCAGGGGCTCAGCCTATCACGGTGAATTGCACCTGTAAACAAACAATCAGAATAAAATGCGATTTTCAATAATTTAAAATTTATATATAAAGAAATTGAAGCAGATATAAAAAATATAGCAGTTGTACGTTGTCAGGAGATTTTCTGTCAGCGAATGGTTATTATGGCGCGAGAAGGGGAATCGCCTCTGGCGAGGGTAGCTGGACAAGAGCGTGCTGGAGTGAGAAGGTGCGATGAAAAAGCTAGAAAAAGGCAACGATGCGTATGTGGTGCCGGCCCTGCGAAGAGGTTTGCAGATCCTGGAGATGTTTTCGCGAAAGGAGCGGGTACTGTCGATCAACGATTTCGCCAGAGGGCTTGGGGTTTCCGCCTCCTCGATTTACCGAACCGTCATCACCTTGACCGAAATGGGCTATTTGAAAAAGGTGGAGCGGAACTGCTACGAACTGGGCGCGATGGTGCTCTCCAATGGCTTTTGTTACCTGGCCTCGCGCGAGATTGTCCAGGTCGCCGCGCCCTATCTGCTCGAACTGCGGGATGAGACGAGTTCCGCCACCCATCTGGCGGTTCGCGAAGGGGTGTATGCGGCCTATATCTACCGGGCGCCATCCCTGCAGCGCTTAGCGGTCAACGTGCCCATCGGCACCCGCTTCATGTGCCATACCGTAGCCGCCGGCCGGGCCCTGCTGACTGGTCTGAGCGACGAGCAGATCCTCGAATTGTTTGCAGGCATTCCGCTCGATTTGCCTTCCACCGCCGGGCCCACCTCGCTGTTGCAGATCAGGCAGATGATCACCCTGGACAAGGCCAGGGGCTACAGCGTCAACCAGGCCGATCTTGCCACCGCCATCGCCGTGCCGATCAAAAATTATGCAGATCAGGTCATTGCCGCCATCAATGTCTCGGGTCCGGATACCCTGATGGAAAGAGATGGGGTGCAGGAGTCGATGGTGCAACTGCTCCTGGAAACTGCCCAGGCGATATCCGTCGAGGTCGGCGGACGTGCTCCGGTGGCTGCTGGCGGGCAGGCGTGAAGATGAGATGCAAGATGTTCAAGTTATTTGCTGACAAGGCCCTAACCTGGTATCCGTAACCCGTCAGCCAGCACGGAGTAATGGTCCCCAGCCTGGCTCCTTCATGTCCTGTCGTGGCCGTGAAGGGGCCAGCCTGGCTGACGGTAAAACAACTGAACTGGTCGATGGCCTTGTCGCGAGCTCTGGCAAGGAATTATCGGTCGATTTCCCCCGCTGTCCCCCCCTCGTCACTCCCTCTCTTCGCCTGTCATTGCTGCTCTGCCGGCTCTTGGGCGATCCTTTGGCCTGCTGGTTGAGCCTCTCTCCAGAAATCCGGCGCAGTCTACGCCATTTGCGGGGTGATATCGCGCCAGGTCAATTCTGTCCATGTCATAATACATTGAAATAAATAATCATTCATGATTTTTGACCATTATCTGGTCACCATCTGGTCACCGTTGACCGATATGGCGGGCCGAAAATCTGATATTTTTATAATTCCACATCTATTCCAATTTGTTACGAGATATCTATGCCATGGCATGGGGTTTGCTAATTCAGAGGTGAAGACGCATTTTCGCCCGCACCTGCGGTGACCGATCTGGTCGTTGCCCCAGCCGGTTTCGGCACCGGTGATCTCACCTCAATTCATTGTGAGGAGGTATAATTTTGGCTAGAAATCTCTTGGCAGGAAGAAAATCCAATGGTGGTTTCAGCCTCAACGTCTTAACCGACGACGAGTGTCATGAACTGCATCTCGCCACCCTGGAGGTGCTTGGCAAAACCGGCATGTTTGTCGAGGATTCCCAGGCGTTGACCATCTTTGGCGACAATGGCGCCGACATCGATAAAAAGAGAAGGATCGTCAGGCTTCCCGCCCATATGGTGGAGGAGGCCATCCGCACCGCTCCGCCGAAGATCGTGCTTGCCGGGCGGAACCCTGAACACGATTTTGTCATGGAAAACCGTCGTGTTGGTTTTACCAACTTTGGCGAAGGGGTGCAGATTGTCGACTACGAGACGGGCGAGCTGAGAAAGACCACCAAGCAGGATGTCGCCGACACCGCCAGGGTAGTCGATTATCTCGATGAAATCGACGTCTATCTCCGGGCGGTGGGTGCCCATGAGGTGCCCCAGGAGGTCGCCCCTCTGCATAACGCCGAGGCCTTTTTCCCCAACACCACCAAACACTGTTTCATCGGTCCCATCGATGGCTTCAATGTCAAAAAGCTGGTGGAGATGGCCAGGGCCATTGCCGGCGGGGCCAGAAAACTCAGGGAGCGTCCCCTGCTGTCGTTGAACACCTGCCCGGTGAGTCCGCTCAAGCTGGTCAAAGATGCCTGTGAGATCATTATGGAAGGGGCCCGCAACAACATCGCGGTCAATGTCCTGTCGATGGCCATGGCCGGTGGGTCGACACCCGTCAATATGGCCGGCACCCTGGTGGACCACAATGCCGAGGTGCTCTGCGGCATCACCCTGGGGCAGCTGACGGTCAAGGGGGCCCCGATGATCTACGGCAGCTCCTCGACCGCGATGGACCTGCGTTTCGGCACCGCAGCGGTTGGCTCACCCGAATGCGGCATGATCAATGCGGCCGTCGCCCGTCTCGGCAGCTATTACGGCCTGCCGACCTGGGCGGCCGGCGGGTAGGGCGACAGCAAGGTATGTGATGCCCAGAGCGGTCACGAAAAGACCATGACCGGCCTTTTGGCAGCGTTGGCAGGGACCAACCTGATTTATGGCCCGGGCATGATCGAAAGTGGCATGACCTTCGACTATGGGCAGATGGTAATGGATGCGGAATTCGTGCGGATGATCAAGTTTGTGGTCGGTGGCATTGCGGTCAACGACGAGACCCTCTCGGTCGATCTCATCGGGGAGGTGGGGCAGTTCAAGGATTACCTCGCTCATGAAAATACCTACCGGCATATGCGGCTGTATCCGACCCCCAAACTGATGGACAGGCGGATGCGAGCTGACTGGCAGGCCGATGGGGCCCTGGATCTCCATGCCAGGGCCATGGGGTTTGTGCGGGAAATATTGAAGACGCACCAGCCAGAGCCGCTTTCGGACCATGTGCTGGGCGAATTACGGGCGATTGTCCGGGGTGCCGAGGAAGAGCTGGGTCTCTCGGCGAGGTAGTGGCCATCCGGAAATGGAGAGTTTCTCCTGGGTCTTCGGTATGTCAGAAATTTTATTCCTGGAATATCATGTGGATACCAGTGATGAAATTTTTCTCACATCTCGATTGGGAAAAGCTCTCTCGTTTCTGGACAGGCCCGAGGTAAGGAGGACACGATGGCGGATCTCAATGTGAAAATGCAGGAACTGGTCAGTGCCGGCGACGGTTCAATGCTTGAAACCATGGTCCAGATGGCTCTGGACACCGGCGCCGGAGCCGACGACATCCTCGATAGGGCGCTGTTGCCGGCAATGGATATCGTCGGCAGGAAGATGAAGAGTGGCGAGATGTTCATTCCCGAGGTTCTGCTCTCGGCTAAAACCATGCAGCGGGGCCTGGAAATCCTGACCCCGCTGCTAGGGGAAACGGGTGGGATCAGGGCCGGAACATGCGTGATCGGCACCGTCGAGGGTGATCTGCACGATATCGGCAAGAACCTGGTCGGCATGATGTTGAAAGGTTCCGGTTTCAAGGTCATCGATCTGGGTATCGATGTCAAGGGGGCCGATTTCGCCAGGGCCATCGAGGCATCTGATGCCACAATCGTCGGTATGTCGGCTCTGCTGACCACCACCATGCCGAAGATGAAGCAGACCATCGACCATCTGGTCGAGGTGGGGCTGCGCGCCAGGGTCAAGGTGCTGGTGGGCGGTGCGCCGGTCACCGAGCAGTACGCCATGGAGATCGGGGCAGACGGTTATGGTTTCAATGCCGCCGACGCCGTCGAGAAGGCCAAATCGTTCGTGGGCTGAGAGCGAAACGATCGACGAAAAGGAGAGGAGAGGATGATTGTCGTAGGAGAGCTTATCAACGCCAGCCGCACCAGGGTCGGCGAGGCGTTGGCCGGTCAGGATGGCGACTACATTCAGAAGGTGGCCAGGGACCAGTTTGTGGCTGGCGCCGATTATATCGATGTCAACGCCGGCATCTTCGTCGAGGAGGAGCCGGAATACATCGCCTGGCTGGTGGACAAGGTCCAGAAGGCGGTGGATGCCCCATGCAGTATCGACAGCCCCAGCCCCCGGGCCATCGAGGCGGCGCTGGCCGTGCATCGGGGGACGCCGATGATCAACTCCATCTCTTTGGAGAGGGAACGTTACCAGGCGCTGTTGCCGATTGTGGCCGGGACCGATTTCAAGATCGTGGCGCTGTGCATGAGTGATGACGGCATGCCGGAGACTGTCGATGACCGTCTGGCCATCGCCGACAAGCTGGTCAACGGCCTTGTGCAGCATCATGTCGATATCGACAATATCTATGTCGATCCTCTGGTTCAGCCCATCTCCACCAACCGGGATTTCGGCCGTGGTTTTCTCGACGCTATCGAGCAGATTGTCAAACGTTTCGAAGGAATCCATACGATGTGCGGTCTGTCCAACATCTCTTTCGGCTTACCTAACAGGCTGTTTCTCAATCAGCTTTTTGCAGTGATGGCGATCGGCAGAGGGCTGGATGGGCTGATCGTCAACCCGCTCGACCAGCGGATGATGGCCAATATGATCGCCGCCGAGGCCCTGGTTGGCAGGGACGAGTACTGTCTGGCGTATCTGCAGGGTCACCGGACTGGCAGGTTCGCCTTATAACCAGCATGGCTGGACCAGGTACCGCAGCCACAACAAACCATGAAAATTCCGAGGAAGTGCCAACGACTCCTTGTCGGCGATTTTCGGATAAAACGGTGAGGGTGGGCGGAGACGGGGGGTGGATCGGAGGTGATCATGCAGACTCTAAATCCGCACAGCCGGGTGCGACTCCCGGGCTCCCCGCCATTGTCGCCCTGAAGAAACAGAACCAGCATGGCTGGACCAGGTAGCCTTGGGCACAACGAAAGATGAAAGTTCTCAGCGCGGTAACAGAGATCGTCGTGTTGATGAGCTTCGCATAAACAGGAGAGATGGAGATGGTCGAGCAGACGGTGGTACAGCGGGCGATAGAGTGTTTGAAGAGCGGGAGTGGGGAGGGGGCGGTCGCTCTCGCCAGGCAGGCGCTCGACACGGGGGTGGATCCGGTCGAGTTGATGAACCAGGCATTCATTCCGGCGATCAACGAGGTCGGCGACCTGTTTGGCCGCGGCCAGCTGTTTCTGCCGGAACTGATTCTCGCCGCCGAGGTGATGAAGGCGGTTACCGACACGGTCAATGAGGCCATCAGCGCCATCAGCACGGTGTCGAAAACCAAGGGGACGATCCTGATAGCCACGGTCAAGGGCGACGTGCACGATATCGGCAAATGCATTGTCACCGCCCTCTACCAGGCCAATGGCTTCACCGTCCATGATATCGGCCGCGATGTCGACACGGTAAAGATTGTCGAAGAGGCGGTGAAACATGATGTCGATATCATCGGCACTTCGGCCCTGCTGACGACCACCATGCCCTGCCAGAAAGATCTGGAAGATCTGCTGAGGGCCAAAGGACTGCGAGAGCGGTTCAGAACCATCGTTGGCGGCGCGCCGGTCACCCCTCGCTGGGCGGCGCGCATCGGTGCGGACGCCTATGCCGAAGACGCTCAGGACGGGGTACGGAAGGCACAAGAGCTGCTTGGCCTGCTGGTGGGCTGATGGTGGTGACAGACCGCTTGCGCTGTGATCTTCGAGGAGATGGGCGATGAGTGAAGGGGACGGCCGGGGCAGGCGGTATTACCGTACCCGGATCGAGCTGTTCAGGTTGCTGGCCAAAATGAAACTCTGGCCGTCCAGGACCGGTATCCTGCACGGGATCAAGGCAATCGAATATCATGGTAACCATGCCCGGATCACCACCCACTGCCAGAAGAGCTTCGTGATCAACGATTCACGCAACAGCCGGGCGGCCCGGGCGCTGCGCAACAAGTGGTTCAGCAGGCCCTGTCCGCTCTGCAATGTGCCGCAATGGAAGCTGGAGAAGTACTCCTCCACCCGCTTCAACCGCCGTTACGGTTCGAATCTGGCCGGTGAGTCAGGTCAGTCGATTGGTCCGGACAACCGCTGAGATCAGGCGATGCGGGTGGCGAGAGTGGGCGGAAAGCCGCAGGAGTTCGAGGCCGCCTCTCCTGGTAGCCCCTTCCCCCTGGTGATGCAACCCGATGATTTTATCCGAAAATCGCCGACAAGGAGTCGTTGGCACTTCCTCGGGATTTTCATGGTTCGTTGTGGCTGCGGTACCTGGTCCAGCCATGCTGGTTTATATGCAACTCGCAGTGCGGAAAGCTCTGTTGTCGCGCCGAGGCGGCGTTGCAACGCACATTGTCGATTCCGCTCCGGCAGGGTCGAAGAGGAGGGCAGCACGTCATGACACTGCTGAAAGCGAGTGATATCGTTCCGATTGTCGCGAACCTGAGTGGATACAACCGTCGGCTGCGGAGCGACCTTGGCTGTTCGCTGGCCGAACTGGCCTGCCTGGCCGCCGCGGTCTCGGCGACCTCTCTGCTCGATCATGTACGTTCGCTGCAGGTGGTGGTCGTGCCGATGAGCTGCGGTGAGGGGGTTATCGACAACTTCGGCCCGGCCCTCTGTCGTATCGCTACCCTGCTCGGCTTCCGGGCAGCGCTGACCAGCCGCCGTGACGTCGGTGGCCTGGCCGAGGCGCTTAGCGGTGAAAGCGATATCCTGCTGGTCGCTGACGATGACACGTTCATCGCCTTGAACAGGAGGACCGGCCGGATGGCGGACAACGCGGTGGCCACCGGCCGGGGCTTCGCTACCGCCCTGGCGCAGATGGCGGGCGGCCTCTCGGGTCGACCGGCCCTGGTCCTCGGCTGCGGTCCCGTCGGCCGCAGTGGCGCCATTCGGCTCGCCGAGTTGGGCGCTGTGGTCAGCCTCTACGATGTCCGCCCGGAGCTGGCCCACCGGTTTGCCGCTGACTATTCGGGGCTCAAGATGCGGGTTGCAACCGACCTGACCACCGCGCTGATGGAACATGCCCTGATTCTGGAGGCGACCCCGGTGGCCGACACCATCGGCGCGGAGACCATTACCACGACAACCTGCGTCGCCGCTGCCGGAGTGCCCTGCGGGGTCACCGTGGCGGCCAGGAAAAAGCTCGGCGCCCGGCTGTTCTGGGATCCGTTGCAGCTGGGTGTGGCGACGATGCTGATAGAGGTCGCCCGTCAGGAGCCTGGCGGGTGAGTGAGGATCGTTTTCGACGATGTAACGGGTGGCAACGGTACCAGAAACACCAATCTACCAGCATGGCTGGACCCGGTAGTGCCCATCCCAAAACGGCTCTTTTGCCCTAACTCTTCGTTGTGTTCGAAATTTTATCCTCGGAATATCGTTTATATGCCTGTGGTAAAATTTCTCTCACGCCTCGATTTAGGCCAAAATATCTCGTTTCTGGATGAATACCAGGTAGCCTCAGCCACAACGAACCATGCGACTCCTCGGCACGGCAACAGGGCTCGCCGTGCCGAGGAGTCGCTATAAACCGCAGCTATTCAAGGAGAGGGACATGGCAAGGATTCTGACCAGATTCGGTGACGGCTACAGGGTCGAACTCAGCGAGGACGAGGTGAGAGCGGACATCGAGGAAGGCACCAACGATGCGGCCTCACGGGCGAAAATCCCGCCTTTGAGCGATGTCGAGCAGCAGCATATTTTCGAGATTTTCAAGAATACCGACAAACTCGTCGGGGTGGAGTCAGGCAGGGAAGTGGTGATGAGCTATGACGGGATGGCTTCGAAGATCCGGCGGGCCCATATCGTCATCGATCGGGTCCAGTCCCTGCAGGTCTTCGAGCGGGCTTTCGGTGCCGATACCCTGGAACTGACCCATATCGACTACAGCTATAAACCCTGTAAGCCGATCATCGGCTTCGAACTGCCGGATATGGATCTCCTGCTGAACTCCACCGTCGCCCCGGTCTTCTACGGGGCCATGCCCAATCTCGGGCTCTACAGCCGGCCCGACGGGCCGTGTGCCAATCCTGCCGATCTGCTGCCGATGGGCAGGATCGATGAGGCCAGAGCGGCCTATGAGGAGGCCATCGAGCATGCGGTCAGCGATATCGTCTATGTGGCCTCGGCGATGTACGAAGCCGGGGTGGACGGCATCAATATCGATACCGTCGGCGCCGCCGGCGATGCCGATTTTCTCGCCGCGCTGAGGGCCACCGAGATGCTCAAGGAGAAATACCCGGCGCTCGGTATCGAGATGGGCATGGCCGGGGAATTCGTGCTCGGCATGCATGGCGAGCTGAGCTGGCGCGGGGTGCGGCTGGCCGGTCTCTATCCTCAGGATCAGGTGAAGCTCGCCGCCGAGGCCGGCGCCACCATCTTCGGGCCGGCGATCAATATCGTCACCAGCGGCTCGCTGCCCTGGAACGTGGCGCGTTCGGTCACCTTTTGCAAGGCCTGTTCCGAGGTCTCCGAGATTCCGGTTCACGCCAATCTCGGCATGGGAGTCTGCGGCATCCCGCTGACCTTGACCGTGCCGGTGGACGCACTGTCGCGGGCCAGCAAGGCCCATGTTGAGATCAGTCGCCTCGACGGGTTGTAGGTGGGGGTCGGCGATCCGTACGGTATGCATGCTGCGCATGCGCTTGTCGCGGGAATGGGCGGAGTACGCACCACCGGAGATCTGGTGGCGCGGATGCAGCTGAATCGTGGCATGAGAATCGACGCAGCGAAAGCCTTTGTTGCCGAAAAGCTGGGGGTGGCCGTGGCAGATATCAGCGACCCCATCGTGATGGGCGAAGTCCGGGAAGACTTGAAAATATTCAGGATCTCCGAGGGACAGGGCACAGTTGACGGCATTGCCGCCAAATATAACATCAGCAAGACTCTGGACCTAAACATCAACTGTGTCGACCGTTTTCTGCAAAATACCGGCATGGCCTAGACCGGATTTCTCATCGGTTCAGGCGGCATCGGGTTCCGTTTCCCTGCCGGAGATGAGGCCGGGGAACGGGGCCCGATGCAACAGCAAACTACAGTGAAAGGATTTTCTGCCCATGGATCATTACAGACCGATCGAAACCGACTGGAACTATCAGAATACCCTCGACCGGAGACACCGGTTCATGTCGCCGTCACTCGGCACCTTCACCGCCTTCGCCAAGCCGGTGGTGCTCAAACGGGCGGCGATGCAGTACGTCTATGACGAAAATGACCGGAGATATCTCGACTGCCTGGCCCAGAATCTCTGTATCAGCGTCGGTCACTGTCATCCGCTGGTCAACCGCGAGGCCCGAAAACAGCTCGAGACAATGGTGCACTGCACCACCATGTACTATCAGGCCGTGCCGGCACATTTTGCCGAAGAACTGGTGGCTACCATGCCAGCGGGGGAGGACTGGGTGGTCCACTTCGTCAATTCCGGGGCCGAGGCCAACGATCTGGCGGTCTTGATGGCCCGGCTCTACACCGGCAATTTCGAGATCCTCGCTCTTCGCAACAGCTTTCATGGCCTCCATTTCGGGGCGATGTCGCTTACCGGGGTCAAGACCTGCCGGCACGACGTTCCCCTGGCTGGAGGTATTATTCATGTCCATAACCCCGATCAGTACCGGGGGGTGTATGGCCCAACCGTTGCGCCGTATGTGAACGAGATCGACATCACCATCGACAGTTCTACCCCCGGGTCGATAGCCGGCTTCATCGTCGAGCCGGTCCAGGGCTATGGTGGCGTCATCCCCCTGCCGGATGGCTATCTGGCAGAGGCCTTTTCCCGGGTACGGGCAGCGGGGGGCCTGTGCATTGTCGACGAGGTGCAGACCGGTTTTGGCCGGATGGGCTCTGAGATGTGGGGTTTTGCGGGCCATGGCGTCATTCCCGATATCGTGGTGATGGCCAAGGGGATCGGCAATGGTTACCCGCTGGCGGCGGTGGTGGCCAGGCGAGAGGTGGCCGAGGCGATGACCAAAAAGAAGTTTTTCAACACCTATGGCGCAAACCCTGTCTCCTGTGCCGCCGGTCGGGCGGTGCTGAGAGTCATTGCCGACGACGATCTGCTGGCCAATGTCCGCCAGGCTGGTGATCACCTGCGGGACAGGATGCTGGAGCTGAAGGAAAAATACAGCTTCATCGGCGATTTCCGGGGAAGAGGGCTGATGCGAGGTATCGAATTCGTCACGGATCGCGCCACCAGGGAACCGGATGCCGAGAGTGCCGCCAGGGTGGTCGAACTGAACAAGGACAATGGCCTGATTGTTGGCCGCGGCGGGGTATATGGCAACATTATCCGCATCAATCCGCCGATCTGTGCGACCAGAAGCGATATGCAGTTTGCCGCCGAGGTGATCGAACACAGCTGCTCGCAGATCTGATCGACCTCTCCTGAGCTGGCCACTATTGCCGGCACGTCCATGGTTGCCGGGAGAGGATGCCTGTAGCTGTTGAGGTGCCGGATAGGAGGGCGTATGAAAGGGTATTGCGGCCTGAACTGTGACGCGTGTGCCGTCTACCTGGCCACGGTCCATGCCGATGTCGCGGAGCGGGCGGCGGTGGCGGCAGTCTGGTCCGTGCGGTATGGTTGGGCCCTTGCAGCCAGTGATATCGAGTGCCAAGGCTGTCTGCAGGACGAGGTGCTGTTTGGTTTTTGCGCCGACTGCGAGGTGCGTCAGTGTGCTGTGACGCGCCATGTCGACAGCTGTGCCGGCTGCCAGGGGACGAGGTGTACCAAGATAGCAAGACTCTCCACGCTCGAGCCGGAAGTCTGCCGGATGCTGGAGAAGCTGCAAGGCGGCGAAGGGTTCCCGACCCGTTGAGCTCTCTGGGGTGATGACGGTCATGGCGCCATCCGGCTCCAGAATTGAGTTTTTACAGATTTCAGGGAAAAGACCAGGGGTGCAGGGAGAGGAAAAAAACGATATGTTGTCGTTTGCCGTCTGCCACGGCAAATGGTGCGCGCCGACGTAAGAGAACTGCGTTGGTCGCCTCCGTATCGTGGCAGAGGTTGGCGAAGGCTCGCTGTAAGGGACATTTCGATACAACGCATTTGGCTCTGTCGAGGTCAATACTGTGAAGACCACGAAGAAGATGACCGGTGACCGGCAAGGCGATAATCTCTCAACAGAGATCGAGCGACTCAAACGCGTCAACGCGGCCCTGAGTGAAGAGTTGGAGAAGCTGTCGACGCTGCTCGACAACCTGCCGGGCATGGCCTTCCGCTGTCTCTACGATGCCGAGCTCACCTTTGCCTATGCCAGTAAGGCCGTTCTGGAAATTCTCGGCTACTCTCCGGAGCAGATCGTCAATGCCTATGCCTTTCGCCAGATGGTCCATGAGGAGGATCTGGCCCGTAATATCGATGTGGTCGAACAGCTGAGTCGCACCAATAACTGCTATGTCATGACCTATCGTATCCGTGCGGCGGCAGGAGAATATCGCTGGGTGCACGAGCAGGGCAAGGCGATTTTTGCCGAAGACGGCTCCCTGGCCGCGATAGATGGTTTGCTCACCGATATAACCGACCGGAAAAAAGAAGAAATACAGCTCAGGGAAGAAAACAGCAGGCTCCGTTTTTCGATCAAGGAGAGGTACCGGCTCGGCGAATTGATCGGTAAAAGTGATGCGATTCAGCTTGTCTACACCCGGATTGTCAAGGCTGCCGGAACGAGCATGCCAGTGATTATTCACGGCGAATCGGGAACGGGAAAAGAGCTCGCCGCCAGAACCATTCACGATTTGAGTGATCGAAAGAACAACGCCTTTATCGCGGTCAACTGCGGCGCTCTTCCCGAGAACCTGCTGGAGAGCGAGTTTTTCGGCCATGTGCGTGGCGCCTATTCCGGTGCGCATACTAACCGTGACGGCTACCTGATGGCCGCCGATAACGGCACCCTGTTCCTCGATGAGATTGGCGAAATGTCGATCCCGCTGCAGATAAAACTGCTCCGGGTCCTCGACGGCCAGGGCTTCACCCCGGTCGGCTCCAGCAAATGGAGCAACGCCGATTTTCGGCTGATCTGCGCCACCAACAGGGATCTTTCCCAACTGGTCAGGTCCGGCAGCATGCGGGAGGATTTCTATTATCGGATCAATACGGTACCGATCCTGATGCCGCCGCTCAGGGAGCGGCTCGAGGACCTGCCGCTGCTGATCGATCATTTCCTCCAACTGTTCGCCCGGGAGACGAGCGAGGAGGTGCAGCTGCTGCCGAAGCTGTACTATACCCTCAAGCGTCACCACTGGCCGGGCAACGTTCGCGAACTCCTCAATGTGATTCGTCGGTATGTGATCTTCAAGGAGATCAGCTTTCCGCCCCTGATCGCTGGTCAGCATCATCGCCCCCAACAGGGCGATCCCCCGTCTGCAACCGGGTCAGAACCGCTGCCGCCAGCCTCGGATGAGATGGCCGAGTTTGAAAAGAAAATGATTCTCA
Source organism: Desulfopila sp. (assembly GCA_047973425.1). Classification (GTDB taxonomy): domain Bacteria; phylum Desulfobacterota; class Desulfobulbia; order Desulfobulbales; family Desulfocapsaceae; genus Desulfopila. The sequence goes on along the minus strand of JBKEBZ010000019.1, from coordinate 22,660 downwards.
ATGCGTTACATGACAACCAGTGGCATATGGGGCGCACCGCCAAGTCGCTGCGGATCAGTCGACGCACCTTACAGCGTCGGGTCAGCAAGTACGGACTGAAATGAGTTGCTGGCCAGTGTTGACCAACGCTATCCCCTGTAAACAGCTGTGAAATCGGTACCTCTGGCGCAAGTTGGGACAGATTTGCCCCGTCAGGAGGATCGGATTTCCGGAGAGTTGTTTCTCTTCTTTTTCGTTTCAATAACTTATCTGAATTACCTGGCATGGCACAGCACTTGCTCATACCTCCCTGATTCGATGTCAAGACCTGCGTTGGCCATTTTTTCCGTCTAACCAGCATGGCTGGACCATAGCGCCGCAGCCACAACAAACCATGAAAATCCCGAGGAGGTGCCAACGACTCCTTGTCGGCGATTTTCGGCTACATGGCTGAAACCCTCGAGGCTGTACTGTTTTCCCGGATCGATGTCAGACGTGTGTTGCCAGGTGCATGGCGCTCGACGTTCGATAGATGTGAAGCATGGGCGTGCCGCATGCCGGTATTGACCTCCCAGTACGGAAGGCTCTCCTGCCGGTATCCGTTCACTACATCTTGAAACAGCAAGCAACAAGGAGGAAGGAGAATGTCTTCGAACGAACATGCCGGTACGAGGGCTGCCGCCCCAACCCGGGTCAATGGCTCCGGCTTCATGACGCGCTGTCTGGGAGAAATGGATCCGGTCATTTTCTGGACCACTGGCGCGACCGTTCTGGCCGCGGTTATCTTCGGTATCGTCGATCCCGGCCGGTTCGATGGGATCCTGTCAGCTTTCCAGCAATTCATCACCTTGAAATTCAGCTGGTACTTTCTTCTCTCCATCGCCATCTACCTTGGGGTCTGCATCTACATCGCCTTCAGCAAATACGGCGACCTCAAGCTGGGCAAGGAGCATGAGCGACCGGAATTCAGCTTCTTTTCCTGGATTGCCATGCTCTTTAGCTGCGGGGTGGGGGTCGGTTACGCTTTCTGGGCGGTGGGTGAACCGGTGATGCACTATATGAACACCCCCTACCTGGCCGAGTCGCAGACGCCGGCGGCCATGCCCATCGCCATCCAGATCGGGGTGATGCACTGGGGGATGCATGCCTGGGCGGTCTTTGCCCTGGTCGGGCTCGCCATCGCCTTTCCCGCCTACCGGCTGGGTAAGCCGATGAATGTATCGATATCGCTCTACGGTCTGTTTGGCGAAAGGATCATCGGCAGCGGTTTCGGGCGGCTGGTCGAGTTTCTCGCGGCCTTTGCCACGGTGGCCGGGGTCAGCACTGCGCTCGGTCTGGGAATTATCAGCATCAATGCCGGTATCAAACACATCTTCGGCACTGGCCTCGATACCACCGGAATGGTGATTTTCATGGTCCTGCTGGTCATCGCCTATATCGTCTCGGCGGTGTCAGGCATAGAAAAAGGCATCAAGAACCTCAGCAATATAAACGTCTTCGTGGCGTTCGTCTGGGGCGGTTTCATCCTCTTTATGGGCCCGACCTCCGATCTGCTCAATCTCATGGTCCAGACCACCGGTAGCTATATCAACAACTTTGTCTACGCCACCTTCTGGACCGATTTTCACGACAAGACACCCTGGCTTGGCTGGTGGACGGTGTTCTACTGGATCTGGTGGATCTCCTGGGGGCCGTTCTGCGGCGGTTTCGTCGCCCGGATATCGCGGGGCAGAACCCTGCGCGAGTTCATTGTCGGGGTCACGCTGGTGCCAACGGTTATCGCCCTGATCTGGTTCAGCGTGGTCGGCGGAGCCGCCCAGTACGCCCAGATCGACGGTACCGCGCCGATGGCCGAGGCCCTGAAGGCGGATATGGGCTCGGGTATCTACGTTCTGCTCTCGAGCTTTCCCATGGGGGATCTGATGGGCTGGGTGGTCTTTGTCAACCTGCTGATCTTTCTGGTCACCTCGGCCGATTCCGCCTCGTTTTTCGTGGCCATGCAGATGGCTCGGGGCAGCATGAACCCCTCGACGCTGATGAAATTGATCTGGGGAGCCTTTATCGGCTCGCTGGCCCTGGTGCTGCTGGTCAGCGGTGGCTTGCAGGCCTTGCAGAAGGCGGCGATAATTGCCGGGGCGCCTTTTTCGCTCATTATCTTCATGATGATATTTTCCCTGCTGAAAACCTTGAAACAGGAGTATGCCAGGGAGTTTGAGCGTGCAGCGAAGAGGTGAGTGAACTGAGAGCGTCCCACCAGATCTGGCGCACAGGTTGGTAAATTCAGGACTGCAACCAGTCCAGCGGCTCATCATAACGACAGAGAGGAAACTGTATGGAGACGACGATACCCCCGGTCGGCAAACAGCGGTATGGCAACGCTACCCTCTACCGGCAGATACAGCAGGATGCCGCGCTGCTGCTCGAATCGTACGGGGTTGCCGTTTCGCCGCGGACGGCGGCGAAGATCATGAAGGCGATGCCCGCGGCGGAAGTGCCTTCGCTTGTCTACAGCCCGGAGAGCGGCAGATTCTATCTCGGTCAGGAGGTCCTCAAGACCTGCATGGATCGGGTCCGTCAGGGCGCGGATTTCTGGCCAGCCGGTTTTGGTACCGGCGGAATGGCGGCCTACATCGTCGACGAGAACGGTCCCCGCTCGGGGGAAAACGGTGATATGCGACGTCTGGCCGAACTGTTCGGCCAGACCGACATGCTGACCAATCTGCAGTCCTCGTTCAATGTCTGCGCCAGAATCAAGCGCCATGACATCGCCCGGCGGGAGCGGGTCGAGGTGACCGTGATCGATGATATGATCGCCCAGGCCAACGGTAAGCTCATCATGCCGACGGTGCTTTCGGATGCGGCCTATGACCGGTTACGCTACTTTTCCGGTCAGGGCCATCGGCTCGGAGTCGCCCTCAGTATCATTTCAACCTTTATGACCGTCAGCGACGAGATGATCGATCCATTTCTCAAGGCTGTGAGCCGGGGTCTGCCTTATATCATGAACTCGATGCCGATCGGCGGCCTGACCGGACCCTACAGCATGAGCGCCCTGGCGACGCTGGCCCAGGCCGAGGCGCTCTTTGGCCTGGTGCTGGGGCAGTTGCTCAACCCCGGGATCAAGGCGATCAACGCGGCCATGCCGACCATCGCCGACATGACCTGCAAGGATATGCCGATGATGTTCGGCACCATCGCCAACACCATGCTCAACATCCTGCTGGCCGAACTCAATATCCATCTCGGTATCCCCACCTGCCAGAGCGCCTGCAGCCATCATCGAGACAGTCTCGATGAAGAGGCCCTGACGAGAAGCGCAGAGACCTATAATCTGGTGCTGCGCTACGACCACCAGATCCTCCGTCACCTGTTCGGGTTCTCGGCCCAGCTCAACGATTTCAGTATCGACGACATGGTGCGCCAGCTCGAACTTTTTCAGAAGATCGCCGCGGCGCCCACAGCGATCGAGTTGCCTGAACCCGCCGAGTACGACCCCCTCGGGATCGAGGCGATATTCGAGGGCTTTGAACGGAGAGATTTCCGCAGTCTCGACCACACCCTGCGAAATATCGGCAGATCGTTTATCGGGTAGCGGGGAGGGGACGCTCTGTTCATTGGCACCAAGGAAGATGGACTCGTAAAAACTCCGATCTCCGGCGTTGCAGCGGGATCGGCCACTGCGCCTTGTATGTCGAATATTTGTGCGTAGCCATCCTGTATGCACGCTTGAGGTTTTTACGAGTCCAGCAAAAGTCGATCAATATTTGTATATTCAAGGTCGAATGCTTCGGCTACAGCCTTGTAACAGATTTTTCCATTGATAACGTTTGCACCGAGCTTGATCTCGTCGTTTTCCTGCATGGCCTTCTTCCACCCCTTGTTAGCAATCTCGAGAGCGTATGGGAGAGTGGCGTTGGTGAGCGCAGCTGTGGAGGTTCTGGCAACAGCACCAGGCATATTGGCGACACAGTAGTGAACAACGCCGTCAACCACGAAGGTTGGCTCAGCATGGGTGGTCGCTTTGGAGGTCTCGAAACAGCCGCCCTGATCGATAGCAACGTCAACCATAACCGCACCGTCTTTCATCTCGGCGAGCATGTCCTCAGTAACCAGTTTTGGAGCTTTGGCGCCCGGAATCAGTACTGCCCCGATAACCAGATCCGCTTTGGTTACATATTCACGGAGGATCGCTGGGTTGGACATAATCGGGAAAACGTTTGCCGGCATAACGTCGTCAAGGTACTCGAGACGCTTGAGGTTCGTGTCGAGGATATAGACCTGAGCCCCAAGGCCGGCAGCCATTTTAGCGGCATTGATTCCAACTACACCACCCCCGATAACGACAACGGTAGCCGGAGCGACGCCCTTTACGCCACCAAGCAGGATGCCGCGTCCACCTTCAGGCATTTCCAGATACTTTGCACCTTCCTGAGCAGCCATACGACCGGCGACTTCACTCATGGGAACAAGCAGCGGCAGGGAGCCATCAGTTTTCTCAATGGTCTCGTAGGCGATGTTGATAGACTTGGCCTTCATCAGTGCTCTGGTCTGGGGCTCATCTGCGGCGAGATGCAGATAAGTGAATACTATCTGACCTTCGCGGATGAGGTCATACTCTGAAGGCTGCGGCTCTTTAACGTGCATAACCATGTCACACTCTGCATACACCTCAGCGGGGGTGTATGCAATGGTCGCACCGGCAGCTACGTACTCTTCGTCAGAGTAACCGGCACCGGCACCGGCATTTGTCTCTATGATAACCTGATGACCGCTGCCGATCATGGTGGCAACACCGGATGGAACCATACAAACGCGCTTCTCAAGAACTTTGATCTCTTTTAAAATGCCGACTTTCATACTCTCTCCTTTGTGATACTTTTTTTATTGATGCACTCGTGAAAAATCGAATGTTCTGCCGAGATGGGCTCAGGGAAAACTTTGATATACGAGACGTAGCGTTTAAAACGGCAATTTGGTAGTACATAGGGTACAGCAAGTTGTCGTTTGTGACCGAGGGCGAAGGAGGTCGGAGTTTTTACGAGTCCATCTTTATTGATTTATTTTACACCCTGCACTTCCTATGGCTGTAGGTATTGGCCCTAATGACAGCCATGATGCTCACTCCGGTATGTATATTGTTCAACCCAGTCTAATTTACCATTCCGAACAGTCCCGGTAAGAAAAGCGAAAGTGAAGGCCAGTACGTAGTGACCAGAACCACAGGAATAAGCCCGCAAAGCATGAAAATCAGGGCATAGCGGATATACTCGGAAACACGGCAGCCTGTAATGTGACCAGCCATATACAATATCGGGGCTGTTGGTGGAGTAACATTACCCAGACCAAGATTTACTCCCAGAATCGCGGCAAACTGCAGTGGATGAACACCTAATTCCTGCATGACAGGAAAAAGGAGCGAAGTCGCAAGCACAGTTCCACTGATATCGTCCATTATCATGCCGATAAGGAGTAAAAAGCCGTTAATGGCAAGCAAGATGATAAACTTATTGTCTGAGATATTTAAGATCGCCTGGGCCATTTCTTGAGGAATTTGCTCAAAAACGAGGATACGGGTATTGATCATAATAAAAAAGAGCATCAACACAAGTGAACCCGTAGTGGAAGCAGCCTTGACGACACTGAATTTTATCCCTTCCCATGTGGTCTCACGACTTACAAAACGACTGATGAAAACCACATAGAGAACCGCCAGGCAAGCTGTTTCGGTAGGGGTCGCAAGACCACCATAGATGCTACCAAGAAGCAGTACAGGGAGGAGAAGGGCAGTAAAGGCCTTCTTTGTTGAAAAGGCAAATTCGATAACGCGCTTTTTGGCTGGCAAAGGATCGGGAACAACCAGTTTCATCTTTCGAGTGAGTATGAAGTTGATCCCGCAAAAGATGAAAATAGTCAAGATTCCAGGGCCAACGGTGGCCAGCCAACACCCCGGAATCGACTGGTAGGTTAATAAGGCAAACATGATACCGGCAATACTGGGCGGGATAAGTTGGCCAAGTATTGAAGAACAGGCCACCAGGGCGGTGGAGTAATTGCGTGGATATCCACTTCTTTCCATCTGGGGCACGATTATGGTACCGATTGCTGCCACGGCAGCAGAACAGGAGCCGCCAATAGATCCAAACAGCGCGCAAGCGACAATGGCCACAGCTCCCAGACCACCTCGCATATATCCAGCAATCGAATTGACAAAACCGATGAGTCGTGCGGCAAGTCCACCAGAACTCATCAGGTTGCCGATCAATATGAAAAACGGTATTGATAAAAGTACGACAGACTTTATCTGGGTGAAGGCTGTTGGGATGAGCATAGCGCTACTTACGTCAAAACTGACGATAAAGAAAAGAGCCATAGCACCAAAACTCATGGCGACCGGCACACCACAAACAATCATCAGAACGAGTATACTTAAACCGATCAGTAACGTTTCCATTATATGAACATCCTTCTAGTGCTGCTTTTCGGCGGCACCTTTTACGGGTTGGATATGGATGATTTGAATCTATGCTCGGCAATTGTCTGCTCAGCGAAAATCTTGTTGATCAGTTCTTTCACGAAAAAGATGAACAGCAAAAACGCTCCAACGAGAATCGCTACCTGGAAATACACTGTTGGGATATGCAGACTTGGTGTCACCTCATGTCTGGATATTGACCAGAGTACATACTTGTAACTCCAAACGATCATGAAGCCGGATATTATAATGGATACCAGGGAGGCAAGAAGAGAAATAAAATATTGGGCTTTATCCGATACTCTGAATATTTCCAGCATGTCAGCTTTAATATGATCGCTCTTTAATGCGCTGAAGGCTGCACCCAGCATGTAGAACCATACCGCAGTATGGCCTGTGAATTCATCCAGACCGTGGAATGGAAGTGGGAGAAAGTATCTCCCGCATACCTGCAGGGTCATCGAAGATACGACGACGATGGTGATGAGCACGATCGCGCCTATCAGCGCCTTTTCGATAAATGCGTTGAGTAATGCAAGCTTATTCATAATGAAACCCCTCGTGAGGTTGGTCCGACACGATGCACTGTCCGTGCCGGACCCAGGGTAAATTTATTCTAATCTCTAAGTCCCTGTTTTTACGTTAGCGATATAGCTGTCATTTTTGCTCATAACGAACAAGCAAGAAACATGAAGCATGGAAAATCACTTGGTTACTAAAGTCAGACATGGGTAAAAACATATCCAACGATAACAAACCAACGAGCATCGCATATAACAGCAAGATATTACAGTGTAAATCCTATAGGGTAAATTTACCGTGGTGCCGGACCATGAAGAGTGCGATTACTTTTTTAAGTTTGTGCGGATTTTATCCATGGCTTCCTTGCCGATGATTTCTTCCATTTTAGGCCAGGTTTTGCGGCCAAGCTCAGTGGCTTTGGCAAGTTTCTCAGGGCTGTCGATGAGGTCGATAACGGTAAGGCCGTGATCGGCGAGTTTTTTCATATAGTCATTCTCTTCAGCTTCAGCTGTTTTGACACGCTCGGCAACGATCTCATTCATAATGTTCTGAATCAGTTCCTGGTCGTCAGCTTCCAGCTTTTCCCAGCTGTCCTTATTCATGACGGCACCCCAAAGTTCCAGGCTGTCACGATAATGAATGTAGTATTTGTTGATATCGCGAACCAGGTTCCAGGATTGTTCTGGGCCACCGCCTGCCTGTCCTTCTACAACTCCGGTGCTGATTGCGGTGGGAACTTCGCTGTATGGGAGGATGCTTACTTCAAACCCGAGGTTTCTGTAAATATCCTGGATTAAGCCAACAGGGGTACTCCTGATTTTGATGCCTTTAGCCTCTTCAGGGGTGGTTGCGGGATGGTTGAGAGATACGCCAGTGAAACCCTGCATCCAGGTGCCTAACCAATGCATCCCTTTTTCGTCCGCCCACTGTGTGAACAGTCCATTCATAAAACCACCCGGACCAAAAATTTCTGCTGCGCTGGAATAATCGGTTACCAGATAAGGAAACTGCATTGCGGCCCAGCGGGGGTCAAAGGTAGTCGCGATCGGGTCGAGCATAATGTCGACCTCACCGCGCAATACCATTTCATTGATTTCCAGATAGTCCCCGAGTTCAATTCCGTAACGTTTAAATTTGATGCGGCCATCGGTCTCCTTGGTAACACGGTCAGCCAGTTCTTCAGCAGCAGCTCTGGAAGAGCTTCCTGGCGGCAGGGTAGTTGAGGCGATCTTCAGCGTATGCTTTTTTGTGCCAGCTTCGACGTTTTTGATAAAGGAGCAATTGATCAGAGTTAAACCTAAAATACAGGTCAGTGTAATGATATTTTTCTTCATGCTTCACCTCCGAAATTTGTGACGTCAAGAGTTTATCTCAGTGAAAGGCTTAGGCCCGGAGGAACTACTCCCCTGAGCAGCTACACCTCTCTCCAACCATTTTTGTGACAGGATCAAAAGATATCATGCCCATTGGCGTACACCGGAAACCGGGTGCACATTTCACTTACAGCAATGTTTACAGATTTTTTAATTGCAGCGTCTTCAGGGTTTTTAATAAGTTGGTCCATCCAGTTCACTATCGTCAGGATCTCATCTGTACCGATGCCTCTGGCTGTGAGGGCGCCTGTGCCTATACGTATTCCGCTGGATTTTCCCGGCTGTTTGGCATCTGCCGGGACAACATTGCGGTTAAGTACAATCCCGCACTCTTCAAGGACGTTTTCTGCCTGTGCGCCGGTGACTCCGGTATTGCTCAGGTCCACAACTACCTGATGGTTGTCGGTTCCGCCGGTCACAATTCTGTATCCTTTTTCCGCCAGCAGATCCGCCATGAATGCTGCATTTTTAACGGTCTTTTTCTGAATCTCCACAAATCTCGGATCAGAGGCGATTTTCATGATAACGGCTTTGGCGGCGATAAGGTTCACCGCGCTTGTACCCTGTGTTCCCGGAAAGACACTTTTGTCCAGTTTCTTGCCAAACTCTTTTCTCGCAAGGATCATCCCACCTCGTCCGCCCATGAGGGTCTTGTAGCAGGTGAAGGTGACGAAGTCGCAGTGTGGAACAGGACTGGGAATAGCTCCACCGGCAACCAACCCTGCAAGATGGGCAATATCAGCTAACAGATAAGTCCCAATTTCTTTTGCGATCTCAGCTACTTTCTGATAATCAATCAGTCGCGGATAGGAGCTTGCGCCGGTAACAATCATTTTGGGCCTGAATTCTCGTGCCATTTCCCGGATCTGATCGTAATCGATACGCTCTGTTTCGGGGTTGAGTGCGTAATGCTTGAACTCAAAACATTTGCTGGTTGCCGAGGCCCGATGCCCGTGGGAAAGGTGGCCGCCGTGAGGGAGGCTCATTGCCAGAATGCGGTCACCCACATTGAGGACACCAAAATAAACAGCCAGGTTGGCAGAAGTTCCACTATGGGGTTGAACATTGACATATTCGGCTCCAAAGACCGCCTTTGCCCTTTCTATTGCGAGATTCTCGACGGTGTCGACATGCTCACATCCAGCATGGTAACGACCGCCAGGGTATCCTTCGATGGTCTTGGTGTTGAAAATCGACCCCATAATCTCCATGATAGATCTGGGAGAGTGATTTTCGGCAGCAATCAGGTTGAGCGTACTATCGATTCTTTGCTCTTCCCTGGTAACAAGTGCTGCTATTTCAGGATCATCTCGTAGAAGAAACTTCATGCTCATCTCCGTGGTATATTTGGTAATTTTGCTAAACATTCACCAGTATCCCATTTTCGGCCGATCAGGCCTGCTTTTAGGAGCAAACGCTTGTGCCGAGTCCTGCTTCAACGAACCGGGAGTGTTGACTAACCAGCATGGCTGGACCAGATAGCCTTAGCCACAATGAAGCATGAAACCCCTCGGCGCGGTGACAGAGCGTTCCGCACTGACGAATTTCGGATAAAACGTTTACAGATCCAGGTACCGGAACTTTTCAGGTGTACGCCGGTGAACGATTGCAGTGATTGGTATGAATTGCTGTGCACAGTTTCTCTCAACCAAGAATGATGCCAAGTTGAAGGTAAGCTTCTGAGTAACAGATAAATATCTGTTTATGTCGCGTATTATCTGCTGGTTACGCTGGGTGTTTCTTTTGTTGCAAGGCAGATTGGTACATGGTCTTTGTTTCTCGTACTTGAGAATTGCAACGTCAATTTCAGGGCAGTCGCTCGTTTGAAGTGCGTCTGTAGAAAGAGTTTGTCAAAACTAATAAGCAGCGTGTGTTGTTTTTATCTGTATTGATAAGTGTCAACGCGATGCGTTTGCCTGTTGACAGGTTTGATGCGGATCAGCTAGGTTGGCTTATCATTTTTGAAAACGCGAAAGTGTGCACGCAGATGAACCTGGAGAACTGCTGTGAAAGATAATAGCCAACCCACTGCCGACCAAAACAGTGAACTGATGCTTATCAGAGAAACTGTTCAACATGTTGTCAGCGCTATATCGGCGGTACTTGGTGTAGAGGTGGCAATAATCGGCAATAATTTCGAATTGATTGCAACAAGTAAAACGTTTCATGAAACCAGGGGAGACGATGTTAACGAGACATTCGTTAACAATGTGTACCGAAAGGGCGTCGCTGTCATCCCTAATCCGGGGCAGCATGAATTTTGTACTGGCTGTAAATATGAGGGAAACTGCCCGGAAACAGCTGAAGTTCTCAGGGTGATCGAACACGACGGTCAACGGTACGGTGTGATTCTTCTCGTCGCCTATACAGCCAGCCAAAAAGAAAAACTGTTGAATAATACCGGCGAGCTCCTTGAGTTTATCAGTGAAATGACCAATCTCATCTATAATGAGATTTTGCTGCAAAAAAGCTTTGCGACTGAAAAATTGATGAAGCGTCAGCTTGAAACAACGATGGATTTCGTTGATACAGGTATCATCACCGTCAATGAAAAGGGCTTGGTAAAACAGATAAATAATAAGGCCAGAGTACTTACCGGAACAAAACCCAACAGTAATAAGGGAAAATTGATAAATCATTTGCTCCCCAAGCCACTCGTGGATCAGCTCCTGCTGGAAGGGAAGAAAATTACCAGATGCGAAGTAGATACCGGGCCCTCTCTGGAAGTGCATTGCTTGCTTTCGGCAAACCCAATTATTGTCGATGATACGATCATGGGAGCAGTGCTGCGACTTTCTGATTTTCGTGATGTTGTCTCGACGGTATACCAGTTTTCCGGCCAGTATATCGATACAACCTTTACGGATATTCTTGGTCATAGTGAACCTCTTCGCCTCGCAAAAGACCAGGCAGAGAGGGTGGCAAAAAATGACTCGACAATTCTTATTCTCGGCGAAAGTGGAACAGGAAAGGAGCTCTTTGCGAGGGCAATTCACACCAACAGTCACCGTAGGGAACAACCTTTTATAGCCATCAATTGCGCGGCTATTCCCGAAGCTCTGCTAGAGAGTGAGCTTTTTGGCTATGACGATGGGGCGTTTACCGGGTCCAGAAAAGGAGGAAAACCGGGAAAATTTGAGATGGCGGCGGGGGGAACTCTCTTTCTCGATGAGATTGGCGATATGCCACTTCACATGCAGGCAAAGATTCTTCGGGTACTGCAGGAAGGTCGTATTGAACGAGTTGGCGGCTTGAAAACCAAAAAAGTCGATGTTCGCATTATCGCCGCGACTCACAGGGAACTGGATAAGCTTGTGGAACAAGGGACTTTTCGTGAGGATCTGTTTTACCGCCTTAACGTTGTGCCGATTTTGGTACCTCCGCTCCGGAAACGGCAACAAGATATTTCGGTATTGCTGAACTATTTTCTTGAAAAATATAACCTTAAAATGCAGAGAAAGTTGTCCGGCTTTTCTGAAGCGGCCATGAATATTCTGCAGGAATATCATTGGCCGGGCAATGTTCGAGAATTGCAGAACAGTGTCGAATATGCGATCAATATAGAGTCGGGAGATATCGTCAGCAGCGAATCATTACCCTCTCATATCTGCCAACATAGCACTCCCCAAAAGCAACCATTGCCAGAAAAAGTAAGAGCGTATGAGTTGTTGCTCATACAAGAAGCTATGAAACAGTTTGACAACTCCGTTGAAGGGAAGAAACGGGCAGCAAAAACCCTAGGCATAAGCCTGCCGACGCTCTACCGGAAGCTCAGAGAGTTTGAGCTGCAATCTATGTGACCATCAACTTTAACTGAACCAAAAAGAACAATGCTAGACATCAATTTAATCGTTGAACGACCTGGATATGTGGCTAAATCTCTTGCCAAAAAAAATTACCATGTGGATTTTACGGAATGTATTGGCTGGGTGGAGAACAGACGTCAGACGTTAGGTGAAAGTGAGCAACTCAAGGCAGAAAAGAATACCCTCATCAAAGAGCTGCAAATGCGCAAACAGAAAAAAGAGGACTTTTCCGAGATTCTTGAACGTCTTTCGGAAATAAAAAAGGATATTGGCCGTGCTGATCCCCAGGTTAAAGAGCTCACCACGAAAATACATGAGTTTCTCATTCAGCTCCCCAATATGCCTGACGACGACGTAGTTGGTGGTGGTAAAGAGAACAATAAAATACTAAGAACGTATGGCCAAAAGCCTGGATTAGATTTTGAATTCAAGGACCATATGCACTTGGCAAAATCTCTTGATCTCATCGATTATCAACGTGGTGCCAAAATGGGCGGCCATGGCTTCTGGGTCTATAAAGGGAAGGGGGCCATTCTGGAATGGGCCCTTTTGAACTATTTCATTAGCGAGCATCTTAAAGATGGATACACCTTTTTATTGCCGCCCCATATTCTCAACCAGGAATCCGGTTACGCTGCCGGGCAGTTCCCGAAATTTGCAGATGATGTGTTTGCGCTCAATCAACCGAATAAAGAACAGAATAAATTTCTTCTGCCGACCGCTGAAACTGCCCTGGTCAACTACCATAGAGACGAAATCCTGCAAGAAGAAAGCTTGCCGCGTAAATACTTCGCCTATACTCCATGTTACCGGAAAGAGGCTGGTTCCTACCGGACTGAGGAGAAAGGGATGATCCGTGGACACCAGTTCAACAAGGTGGAGATGTTTCAGTATACAAAGCCGGAAGCATCAGCGGACGCCCTTCAAGAACTTCTTGGTAAGGCTGAAAAGCTGGTACAGGGATTAGAGCTTCATTATCAATTGACTCTACTGGCAGCAGAAGACTGCTCTGCCGCAATGAGAAAAACTTACGATGTCGAAGTATGGATTCCAAGTATGAATGGATATAAAGAGGTCACCTCCGCCTCAAACGCCGGGGATTACCAGGCCCGACGAGGAAATATCAAGTTCAAGAAGACAGGTCGAAAAGCTGCCTATGTGCATACCCTCAATGCTTCCGGACTCGCGACCTCCAGGATACTGCCTGCACTGCTTGAACAGCATCAGAATGAAGATGGCAGTGTAACCATTCCAAAAGCTCTTCACCATTTCACCGGATTCGAAACGTTGATGGCGTCGTAAAAAGCCCGATCTCCTGCGTTGCAGCGGGATCGGCCAAAAGCACAGGCGTACCACATGTACGCCTGTGCTTGGCCGACACCACTGCGCCTTGCATATCAAGATTTTGGACAAATCGGGGACAGATAAATCGTAAATCGGGGACAGACCACGATAAAAGCCAGTGAAGAGTTCACCGGCTTCGCCTGGTACCGTGGCAAGTCGTGCTCGCTCCTTCCTACCTACCTACGCAGTCTGCTGCGGGTTGACCAGGGGGGCGTCAATAGAACAGCAGGGGCACATAGCTGGTCAGCAGCAGGATCAGGATCAGAAGCAGCAGCATCGGCAGGATCTGTCGGCTGAGGCGCTCCAGGCTCTCGCCGGTGATCGAGCTGGCCACATAGAGGTTGATGGCCACCGGCGGGGTGATCATGCCGATGGCCAGGCCCATCACCATGACGATGCCGAAATGGATCAGGTTGATGCCCAGTTGGCCGACCACCGGCAGAAAGACCGGGGTGAGGATGATCAGGGCCGAGGCGGTCTCCATGAAGATGCCGGCGATCAGGATGACGATATCGATCAGCAGCAGGACCAGCAGGGGGTTGTCGGTGATGGACAGCACGCTTTTGGCGATCTCAGCGGGGATCGACCAGTTGGCGAGGACCCAGCTGAAGATGGTCGAGGTGGCGATCAAAAACATGATCATCGCCATGGTGATTCCGGCGTTGACGATGATGGCGTAGAGCTGGCGGAAGTTGATGTCGCGGTAGATGAACAGGGCGACGAAAATGGCGTAGTCGACGGCGATGACGGCGGATTCGGAAGGGGTGAAGAAACCGGAAAAGATCCCGCCGAGAATGATGATCGGGGTCAAAAGACCGAAAAAGGCGTTCTTGAAATGGTGGACGATGTTTTTGTAACTGAATCGTCGGCCCACCGGATAGTTGTCTCTCTTGGCGACGTGGACGGCATGGAGCATCAGCACCAAGCCCATCAGGATGCCGGGGAGAAAACCGTTTAAAAACAGCTGGGCCACCGACTGATCGGCGATGATGGCATAGAGGATCATCGGCACACTGGGCGGGATGATCACTCCGATGGTGCCGGCGGCGGCAATCAGGGCCGCGGCAAACGGAACCCGGTAGCCCTTCTCTTTCATCTCCGGGATCAGCGGGGTGCCGATTGCGGCGGTGGTCGCCGCGGAAGATCCTGAGATAGCGGCAAAAAACATTGAGCCGAGCACGGCGACCAGAGCCAGGCCGCCACGAATCCAGCCGACACAGCAGTCGGCGAAATCCACCAGCCGTTTCGACACGTTTCCCTTGGCCAGCAGGTCGCCGGCCAGGATGAAGAAGGGGATGGCTATCATCGGAAACGAGTCGGTCCCCACGAACATCCGCTGGGGTAGAAGGACCAGATTCAGATCCCCCAGATAGAGAACCACCAGCGAGGCGAAGCCGATGGCCAGGGCGATCGGCATGCCGGTCAGAATCAGGGCGAAGAGCGAGAGAAAGAGAATCCAGCCCATATCAGTTCTCCCGGGGATCTGTAGATGACCAGATCAGCGCCAGCTGGTAGAGCAGGTGGACGCCCATCACCGCAAAGCTGATCGGAATGATGAGGTAGACGTAGCGCATCTTCAGACCCATTGCCGGCGAGACCTGGAATACCTGCATCGCATAGACCTGGCCGGCATACCAGATCGTCACCGCCAGAAAGAGAGCCACCAGCAGGCAGGAGATGGTCTGAACGATTTTCCGGGCGGGCACGGGCAGGCTGTCAATCACGAAGGACACCGCAATGTGAGCCCCCTTCTTGTAGGCGACGGCTCCGCCGATAAAGCTGCTCCAGACCAGCAGGTAACGTGACAGCTCTTCACTCCAGCTCAAGGCGGTGAAAAAGATGCGGAAGATCACCTGGGCGGTGATCACCGCGATCATGGCGACCAGGGTGGCAAACAGCGCCAGGCGGAAGAGGCTGTCCAGGGCGGCACTCAGTTTTCCCAGGAAACGGATCATAAACGTTTGGGTGGGTGAAAGCGAAAAACGGTAGCTCCGCTACCAGGGGCGGTGACCGGCGCAGCGGTCGGGCCGGCATTTATATACAAACTCATCAGCGCGACGATAGCTCTGTTGCCGCACCGAGGAGTTTCATCCTCTGCTGTGGCTGATGCTGATGCTGATGCTGTGGCTACCTGGTCCAGCTATGCTGGTCAGTTGGCGAGTTCCTGGCGGATGGCATCGAGATACTTGCTGAACTTCTTGCCGTATTTGTCGTAGACGGGGGCCACGGCCTCTTTGAAGGGTGCGAGATCCGGTTCAGCCACCTGCATTCCCATCGCCTTGATCGCCGCCAGCTGTTCCGCCTCCTGCTCGGCGTTCCAGTTGCGTTCATATTCAGCCGCCTGCTGGGCGCTGGCTGTAAACAGCTTCTGGGTCGATTCGTCAAAGCTGGCATAGAGCGCCGGGCTGATCATAATGAGCGCCGGGGCATAGGTATGCCGGGTGAAAGACATGAATTTCTGGGTCTCCGCCAGCTTGAAGGAGTAGATGACGTTGATCGGGTTCTCCTGGCCGTCGATGGTGCCCTGCTGCATCGCAGTCAGTGCCTCGGTCCAGGCCATCGGTACCGCATTGGCGCCCAAGGCCTTGAAGGTGTCGATATAGACTGGGTTTTCCATGACCCTGATCTTTAAGCCCTTCAGGTCGGCCGGGCTGTTGACCTCGCGCTTGGAGTTGGTCAGGTTGCGGAATCCCCGCTCGGCGTAGGCCAGCCCCTTGAGGCCGACCTGGTCGAGGTTGTCGAGCAGTTCCCGGCCGATCGGGCCATCCATGATCTTGTAGGCCTGGGCATTCGAGGCAAACAGAAAGGGTAATTCGAGCACCGCGATCTGTGGCGAGAAGTTGCTGACCGGACCGTTGGTGATGATCCCCATGTCGATGGTGCCGAACTGCATGCCTTCCAGCAGGGTCCGTTCGTCGCCCAGTTCGGCGTTGGGGTGGATCTCGATGGTATAGTCCGATCCCTGCTCCACCAGCTCCTTGAATTTTACGGCGGCAACCTGAAAACCATCCTTTTCGTTGACGACATGGGCCAGCTTGATCACCTTGCCGGCGGCAAAACCGTTCTGGGCGCTGGTCAGCACCAGGGTGGTGAGAAACAGTAGCAGAGCAAAAGATGAAGTGGTTCTCATGGATCTCCTCCCGAAAAGAAAAACGTCTCCCGGTCATTCCATCTGGGCGAAAGGACAGGGGCGCAGACAAAAAAACGGAGATCCACTGTAGCGCGAAGAAAGCCGAGATGCAACAGATTAGCCCAGATTTCATGAGAAATCCGGGGTTAGCCATCAAATCTGTTTCTCCGGCGGTTGGACGGTGCGGCGGGGCCAGGCGACTCGTCTGCCAGGGCCCGACCAGCCGATTGGCGATGGCTACGTTCTTAAATGAGCGCCTGTCTGCCGGACCCTTTGCCCAACGGTGTCCAGATCGAACTCTTCGGCCGGGCCGGCCGGCACCTGGCTGAAGACGACCGTGCCGCTGGTATCGATCACAAAGATTGCCGATTGCCGGCGGATCTCGCCGACTGGTCGGCTGGGCCGGTATCCCTGGGCCAGCAGTGTCAGCGCCTGGCGGAGAAGTCGGGGCGAAAAGAAGCTTTTTAGCGGGTGCTGTTGGAGCCCGAAGCGCTGGTAGAGCTCGGCCTCGGGGTCGGCGATCAGGGCAAAGGACAGCCGGTGCCGGGCGACGAAGCGGGCCGATTCGGCCACCGAGCCCATACAGACGGCGGCCAGTCGAGCCCCGGCCTGGTGAAAATCGTCCTGCCTGTGGCGCAACTGCGCCATTTCATGTTGGCAGAATGGTCAGCCGAGATGGCGGAGAAAGGCCAGTATCAGCGGTTGGTCCCGCCACAGACCGCTCAGGCTGCCGTGGCTGTGATCGGCGAAGAAGACCTGGGCATCGGGTGCTTTTTTTAAGTTCTGTTCCATGGTGTTGACCTCCATTGTCATGGTGCGGCAGTCCCGCGGTTCCGCCCGGGTGGCAGGCCGGGAAGGGGGCGGGCATGGCCAGCGGCTGGGGTGGGGCACGGTCGACAGCCGATTGTTTGGTCTCTGCCCCTTGAAATCAGCATCTTGCCAGGGGGACGAGCGGTATGGTAGACTGAGTATGGCTTTGGCGGCAGAGATGCCGCCTGGTCCGGCAATCCGGCGAAGGTGATAGCTCGACTTTCTGGTACATTGTCAAAATACGAGGCATTATGGGGCATAAGCGGATATTCATACGCGTACCGATAGAGGGTGACGCGCGGTTGTCGTTCGGTGATGGGGTGATCATTCTGGCGGATACCATCGATATCAGCGCCGGGGGGATATGTGTCGCTGATCTCACCGATTCGCCCCAGGTGGATACAGAATATGAGGTGGAGGTCGCCACCCGGTTGCGGGGCAAGGTGAGGTTCAGCGCCGTCCTGGCTCACCGGGGTGAGCATGGCATCGGCATGAAGATCGTCAAAATAGATGGTGCCAACCTGCGTCTCATCCATCAGCTGGTCCTCGATTTCCAGGCCACCGATGCCTTTGTCGCCCAAATCGAAGAGGGCCGGTTTCTCGACGACTGGCTGGTCGACGAGGACGGCGAGACGGTGGCGGTCACCTTCGAAGAGCAGTAGGCCACATCGCTCCTTCTTGCCTGGTGTCGGCTCGGTCCTGCCGCTTCAGTGCTCTGCAACTCGGGACCGATCGCACCCTGGCTGGTGCTGGCCGGGTTCGCGGCAAGCCGAGTCCCATTCATCCTTCTGCCGTGCTCCGGTCGGCTGGGATCTGTTGGACGATCTCCTCGGCAATGCCGAATTTTTCCACCAGCAGGTCAACGCGTTGCCGGGCGGACAACCGGGTGGAGATGATTGCCCCGGTTTCGCTGAGACGGATCCGCCATGAGCCGAAAATCCCATCGACACCCCGGGCCGTATTGCAACGGATGGCGAGGTTGTCGTTGAATGGGCTTTTCGTTCTGGTCACCTCGTTATAGCGGCGAAAGGTCTGGCGACTGACGGAGAGGTCTTCCAGCCTGCAGTTGCATCCTGCCAGCATATGCAGCGGTCGCCAGGCGATGATCCAGCTGGTGTCTGCAGGTCTGCAGGAGAGGCCCCAGGCGGGATGGTCGATGGCTGTCGAGCCCCCTGACTGAAGCGGCAGGGGCCGGTCGTGCAGCATGGAGGCGTCCACCAGAAATCGCCGGGTGGCGAGATGGATCACGACGGTGCCATGGTTTGGCGGCTGCTCCGTATCGGTGAGCATGGTCGCTGTGGCCAACTCGGCGCAAAAGCCAAGGGCGCCGAGGAGACTGTGCAGGGCGCCATTTCCTGCCCAGCAGGTGCCGCCAACACCAGATTGCAGCCAGCTGCGGAAAAACTCGGCATCCCTCTCTCCGGGCAGGGGCGCCGGGTCGTTGGCGGCGAGATGGATCCGTTTTTTGATGTTGTCGAAGGGAACCTTCCTGCACCAGGCTCTGTAGATCTCGGTCAGTCCGCCCAGATCGGTCGCTGGTGGCCGGGCCAGGCCCAGCCTGTCGAGAATCTGGTCCACCAGTTGCGGTGGCAGCTTGTCCTTTTCGCTCATGGCGGTCCCCCCCTGTGTTTGCGCTGCCGGTCGCCGGCCCGGATGCTGCGGGAAGCGACGCCGTTGATCCGGAGAAATCCGGGTCGACACCTCTTATGGAGAAGAAAATACGCATGCCAGGCGCCAAAAGAAACGTTGCGATGCCGATGAAAGCAGAAAAGAGACGGCACCGTATTCTCTGTGTTCTGAGTGACTGCGGTGGCGGGGACGTCGTACCGTTGCTGGCGCTGATGCAGGGCCTGCAGCGGCAAGGAGACGAACTGGTCGCGGTCTGCGACAGCGGCACGACAGCCGGCGTACGCGCTGCTGGGGTGCGACCGTTGTATCTGCCGCCCGCGGCCGCGCTCGGCTCTCTGGTGCAGCCGGCGCTCGCCTCGCTCTTTGCCAGCAATGGGGAAGAGCTCACGGATGCGGAAAACCCGGTCGCGGCCTGGGGGCTGTCGACCGCGCCTGCCGTACGGCAGGCTCTGGGCCAGTGGCGGCCGCAACTGGTCGTGACCTCTCTGTTGACCATGGGGTTGGGCCGGACACTGGCCCAGGCACTGACCATACCGCACTGCCTGGTCAACCCTGGGTGCAATTTCTTTTCTTCGGCCGAGCGCCTGCGGAGTGCTGATTTCTCCAGGCTTGGAACCCTGCTGTACCGGCACTGGCTGCTGCCTCTTGCCAGCGGCGCCGACCTGGTTCTGCATGCGAGCGATCCGCTTTTTGACGCTGCGCCATCACGGCCAGCTCCCCATCACCGCTATGTCGGCCCCCTCTTCTGGGAGGAGCCGACGGCAGCTGTCGATATCGCCTGCGATGCGGGGCCGCCCTGGATACTGGTAACCCTCAGTACCAGCCCCCAGCCGGGCGATCTGCAAATCGTCAAAACGGCCATGGCAGCCTTTGCCGCCTGCCGCGTCAGGGTGATGGTAACGCTCTCCAGGGAGCATGATTGCAGGGAACTCGGCCCGCTGCCCGACAATGTGCATATCACCAGCTATATGCCGCACAGTCAGATTCTGCCGCAATGCTGTCTGGTGGTCAGTCACGGTGGTCATGGGATCGTGATGAAGGCGATGTACCATGGGGTGCCGCTGGTTCTCATCCCCTGGGGGCGCGATCAGCCGGGTGTGGCTGCCAGGGCCGAGCGGCTTGGCGTGGCCTGCGTTCTTGCCCCGGAGACCTTGACTGTCGACTCCTTGCAGCGGGCAGCCCGCGGGATTCTGGCCAACCCGGCCTGTTCTCTTGCCTGCCGGCTCCAGAGGGCGCGGCTTAAGCGGGAGCGGCCGCTGGAGATGGCGATGCGCGCAATAGACGAATATCTGGCAATGACCTGAGTTCGTAGTTACTACTATAAGCTTGAGGCGGCCGCGGCGTGTCGCCGCACAACAGGGGCAACCGCACAACAGGGTGAATTATGGCTGGTTCAGAGATTTTTTGCCGAAGCGACAGGAAGGGTTCGTTGGTCTATATCTCCCATGGCGGCGGACCGTGGCCGATAATGGGGGATGCGCGACATGTCAATCTGATCGAGTTCTTGCAGGAGTTGCCGTCCTCCCTGATCTCGCCTGCGGCGATTCTGCTCATCAGTGCCCACTGGGAAGAGCGGGTGCCGACCATTCAGAGCGGCGCCCGGCCCGAACTGTACTTCGACTATTACGGTTTTCCAGAGGAAACCTATCGCTACACCTACCCGGCCCCCGGCGCGCCGGAGCTTGCGGGGAAACTCTTTACCCTGTTGGCTGATGCCGGATTCACTCCCGCCCTGGATGGGAAGCGCGGCTTCGATCACGGCATGTTCGTGCCGCTGATGCTGATGTACCCCGAGGCGGCAATTCCCTGCCTGCAGCTCTCGTTGTGCAACAGCCTGGAGCCGCGGAGGCATATCGATGTCGGCAGGGCTATCGCCGGCCTGCGCGATGAAAATATCCTGATCATCGGCTCCGGTTCCACCTTTCATAACCTGCCGGCGTTCCGTGAGCCCCCGACCAGAGCAACGAAAAAGCTCAATGCCGGCTTCGAGTCGTGGCTGCGCGACACCCTGACCAGCGACAGGATCTCCGAGGACCAGCGCAGAGAGCGACTGACCGCCTGGGATCTGGCGGTTGGCGCCAGGTACTGTCAACCCAGGGAAGAACATCTCCTGCCGCTCCATCTCTGCTACGGCATCGCCGGCGCTCCCGCTGACAGAGTGATCGAAGTGGAGTATATGGACCGGACCACCAGCATGTACATCTGGGCCGATCCGCATCTCTAGCGCGAGGGGCGGCGCCGAGAGTTCTGCGGGATGCCTGTCGTCTGTACGGCATATTTTTTATGTTGGCCGGTCTTTGCTGCGGCCAGTCTCAGGCAATCCGCTCTCCGGCCCGTATCCGTTCACGCAGCCCATGGAGTCTGGTTTCGATTGTCCGCAATTCGTCACATCTCTGCCGCTCGCCGTTCGTGGTCACGAGTATCGCCAGGATTGCGCCGTTGGCGATGACGACCCGCCTCCCCGCTGTGAGGGCGAGCAGCGGATCATGGGTGGCGATCAGGACGATTTTTTCCTTTTGTACCAGCAGTTCGAGCGCCCGGTGTCGATCGACCCCGGCGTTTTCGATCTCATCGATCAGCACGATGGGTGAGCTGCTCAAACAGGCGACATCGGCGATCATCAGGGCCCGTGACTGGCCGCCGGAGAGGGAGGTTATTGGCGTCTTTCTGGTAAAGGGCTCCCCCGCCAGGGCTACCGCGGTGCGGAATATTCTGTCGATGCAGCCCTCGATATCGGTCACCAGCCGGCTTTCCGCATGCAGGCGCAGGAAGGCGGCAACGGTGACATCCATCACGAAATTCATGTTCTGGGAGAGCTGGGCGACAAGCTGGTGTTCGCCGCCCAGCCGTTTCTCTTCATCCGGGAGGCCGCCGTCGAGCAGAACCTGGCGCCCGGATGGGGTGTCGCGCTGGGCCAGGCATTCGATATCGGCTAACAGCCGGCTCTTACCGGACCCGGTCGGGCCGACGATGGCCACCACCTCGCCACACTCCAGGTGAAGATCGTGCTGTTCCCGCCTGCCGTCCTTGTCCAGACCGGCCTTGACGGTCACCCGCCGCACAGCTTCCGGCCGCTCGTTGCCGAACTTTTCCATCCGCTCGATAAAGGCCAGGCACTGTGCGATAAGCTGGTCATGGTCAAGCGAGAACTCCGCCAGCCGCTCCGCGGGCACCTGACGGAGAAAGCGGGCAAGGGGTGTCCCGTTACCGGGCGGGCTTAGACCGAGGGCCGCAAAGAAATCCTCAAGATAGGGGCGTTCGTCGATAAGCGCTGTGACCGACTGGGCCAGGAGGAGATCGCTCATGAGAAATCCATGGTTCTGATATTGCCTATCTGGCAATCGGGGCCGATCCGTGTCTCGCCCAGACAGTAGGAGCAGAGCGCGGCCGGCATGGTGAAACGGAGGCGCTGCCTAGCCAAGGTGGTGAGTGCGGCCGCCTTGCGGAAATGGTTCTGCAGCAGCAGGCTGCCCTGGCCGGTGAGGCCGTTGATCGGCAGTATCGCCGCCCTGGCGTTGACCTGTCGGACCCGGAAGGCAAAGACCTCTCGCTCCGCCTGGGAGACGATGTCCCCTTTGGTGAGGAGCACGAGGTC
>JBKEBZ010000096.1:0-14219 GCA_047973425.1 Desulfopila sp. | reverse complement strand
GAAATAAGATGCTCTCGTAAAAAGTCGAATGTTCCGCCGAGATGGACTCAGGAAAAACCTTGATATACGAGGCGTAGTGTCTCAAACGGCAATCTACTAGTACATATGGTACAGCGGATTGTCGTTTGTGACCTACAACGAAGTAGATCTGGGTTTTTACGAGTCCATCATATAAAGTGTACCGGTAGAAGAGAGCCATGGCAATCGCGGGATTGACCCGACCCGCCACCCTTTCTCTTGACTCCCGTCCGACGAGCCGTTATTACTTTGGCACGATCCTGACGGCGAGTACTTTCATCACTGCTATTTTACAACCCAATACCACCATGATCCAACGGACAACCCCCGACTCGATTCCCGACAAGCCGGATATCGAATACCCCTGCACCTGGGTCTACAAGGTGATCGGTGAAGATCCGACCCTGCTCAACGAGGTCATCCTCACCGCCTGCGCCCCGGCCCCGGTGAGAATCACCCCCTCCCACACCAGCTCGGGCGGCAAATACCACAGTGTCGACGCCACCCTGGTGGTGGACAGCGAGGAGATGCGACTGCAGATCTACGAAGTGTTGAAAAGCCATCCGGGCGTCAAAGTCGTCCTGTAACACCGGCACGGCTGGACCAGAAGCCTCAACCACAACGATGACACCGCTCCGCTGTTATGAAACTCCTCGGCGCGGTAACAGCGTTTTCCGTACTGACGAGTTTCAGATAAAAAACCACCGGAA
Source organism: Desulfopila sp. (assembly GCA_047973425.1). GTDB lineage: Bacteria > Desulfobacterota > Desulfobulbia > Desulfobulbales > Desulfocapsaceae > Desulfopila. The sequence continues at coordinate 13,491 of JBKEBZ010000096.1, read as the reverse complement.
CAGCCTCCGGGAACCCAGCAGCCATGTCAAAGAAGACAAGCGAACAACAATCCCGACTCATCGCGGTCCTGCGTGAGGGAGTAGAGGTCGTGCAGATGATTCTCTTCAAGGAGATACGGAGCCGGCTCGCCCTGAAATATCCCGAACGGGAGCCAACGTTCGTGGCCATGCTGAGCGGCGCCATCACCAACGAGGTGTTCGGCTCGACCAGCCCCGAGGAGCGATTCATCGCCTTTGGCCGACGGCACCGGTCGATCATCGAGCAGGAGCTGCTGAGCCTGAAAGAGGAACACAGCCGGCTGATGCCCGCCCTCACCGACGCCCTGCGGATTCAGGCGCTCTGTGACCATCAACAGCACGAGTTGGATTCCAGCACCACCCTGACCAGGGCCAGCGAGATGGGTCTCCTGGTCGCCGACCGTCCGGTGCCCATGCCGTCGACTTTCATGACCATGGTCCGTGGCCTCGGCGAGCGACACGGACTGGTCATCGCCCCGGTGCCGATCGCCCCCGAACAGGATCAGACCACAGTGCACTGACAGCCCCCGCCCTTCAGTACCCGGGCAAGACGACCGGGCCAGCGCTCACCGCCGGTTACGGCGTCACTTCCCCGACATCCCGCATGGCGACCCGGGTCACCCCCCGCACTGAATTCACCATGAACACCGCCTCGGCGGCATGTATATCCTCGGGATGAAGAACCTCTTCGACAACCTGAACGGCATGGTCGGCCAGCAGATGACCGCGCATCACCCCGGGCAAGAGGCCACAGCTGACAGGCGGGGTACGATAGCGCCCATGCCGATAGATCACCACGTTGGCAATCGCCCCCTCGGTCACCTCTCCCCGCTCATTGAGATAGAGCACATCAAAGAGCCCCTCCTGACGGGCCCAGGCCATCCCGGCCAGATAGAGCTGCCTCCGGCTGGTCTTGTGCTGCAGCCAGGGAGACCACATATCGGTGGCCTGCGCGGCAAAGGCGATCCGGGGCAGATCGTACGGCTGTTGACCAGGGGATACGGGCAGCCGGCGGCAGCGGGGCAGGCCGCATGACTGGGATTCGATCTTGATCTCACCATCGCCCGCGACGGTCAGCCGCACCCGCCGGGGTTCGACCACCGCGGTCAGATGGGTCTCCACTTCGCGGGCCAGCTCATCCGGGTCACAGGGAAAACCGAAATACCGGGCCGAGGCCGTAAGCCGCTGGAAGTGTTCCCGGCCAAGCCACAGGCCGCTGCCAGGTTCCCAGAGCATCGTCTCGACAAGATGAAATTCCGGGCTGGGATCGGTGAGGAATCTGCTCTTCAACACACACTCCTGCCACTCGTCACGGGGATCGGAATCATGGGTGATGCCGGAGCCGACGCCCATCTCGCCCTGTTGTCCAGCAAAGGTCAGGGTGCGGATCGGCACATTGAAGACCCCGTCTCCGGCGGGGGTGAGGAAACCGATCGCACCGGTGTAGACTCCCCGGGCGCCTTTTTCGAGTTCGTCGATAATTTCCATGGTGCGGATCTTGGGGGCCCCGGTTATCGAACCGCAGGGAAACAGGGCACCGAACAGGGTGGTCAACGACAGCCTATCCCACCGTTCATCCTCGATCACCGCGTCGATGGTCGAGGTCATCTGCAACAGACTCTCATAGATCTCCACATCGAAAAGGGACCTGACCCGCACCTCGCCTTCGCCAAGCTGGTGCACCACCCGGCCGAGGTCATTGCGCAGAAGATCGACGATCATCACATTTTCGCTTCTGTTCTTCTGGTCGTGGTAGAGAAAAGAACAGGCCGCCTCATCCTCCGCACCATTGCGTCCCCGCTTGGCGGTGCCCTTCATTGGCCGCACGGTGATCCCCTGATGATGCTTGCGAAAGAACATCTCCGGGGAAAAGGACATCACCCGCTCACTCCCCCAGCGGATGTAAGCCCCATAGGGAACGGACTGATTGCGCCGCAAGGTGCGGTACAGAGCTTCGTGGCTGCCGAGCAGGGAAAAGAGCAGCTTGAAGGTGTAGTTGACCTGATAGGTGTCGCCGGCCCGGATATACTCCAGCACCCTCTCCAGCGCCTCTACATACTCATCTTCCTCCATATTGGCCGAGATCCCGGTCACCTGGCATTCACCGAGCTGCCGCGACCCGGCCAGGGGAAAATCACAGCGACCACTCTGATGATCGAAGGTGAACGGACGTTCATACACTCCGAGGTCGGCGAGCTTTTCCGTCACGCCAAAGGGTTTATTTTTCGAACCATGGTGACCACCTATCAGCATCACCCCGAATTCGTAGGAAAACCAGCCCGCAACGTAGTGGCCACTGGCAAGCCGGCGTTGCACCTGAGCGAGAAATCGCCCGGGGTCGTCGTCGCCCCCGCACTGCAGACGCTCAACGGGACGGAGAAAGAGATAACTGGTCTGGTTTTCATCGTCGGCCCTGGCGGTGTCGAAAAAGGCAAACTGGTCAATTTCGGCAAAACTGGTCAACAACCTCTCGAGTACAACATCACTTACGGTCAACATGGCTCTCTCTCAAAACATGGTTTCGTCTCTGGTCTCACCACCATACCTATATGACGAAATAACAACAACAATACCAATATGGCAAAAACCAAATGGCGAAGATGTCAGGTTTTAGGCCAATTCCCTCCTTGCACGCCCCACGCAAATACCCTATAATGCCGGGTCAGTTTGAAAAATGACGCCAGAGCCTGTTTCGCCCTTTGTACATATCGTTCTCCGGCATTCGCCGGGGCAGGCGAGTCCGGGCCGGAAATACCCGTTGGTGCCCATCCATAAACGAGATATTTTAGACTCAATCGAGGCGTGAGATAAATTTCACCACAGGTATATATTTGATATTCCGAGGATAAAACCTTGAGGGCAACGAAGAGTTAGGCAAGAAAGGCCGTTTCTGGATGGGCACTACATAAGCTTGTTTCAATGACAATTGTCAACGGCTTTTCCAGTGCCGGGGTCAGGTTCCGCGCCTTTTTATATGAAACTCGTCAGTGCGGAAAGCTCTGTTACCGCGCCGAGGAGTTTCATGTTTCGTTGTGGCTGAGGCTATCTGGTCCAGCCATGCTGGTTTATATGAAACTCATCGGTACGGAAAGCTCAGTCACCGCGCCGAGGAGTTTCATGTTTCGTTGTGGCTGAGGCTACCTGGCCCAGCCATGCTGGTTAGCCAAAACAGGACAGCGCGGAAAGCCCTGTTGCCGGGCCGATGGGTTGCAGAGCAGCGTAGTGGTGTCACCGTGGTGGCTGAGGCTCCCCGGAGCCTCACAGACTCGCTTACCTGGCCATGCCGGGTACGGGGCGGAAGGTGTCGGTGTCGTTTGAGCAAAACGGTACGGCGAAGCGGTCGTCCTCTCCGGGCGCAGCCCCTTCCTGCCTTCGGGAAGCGGACGATTTCAGCCGTTGCCCCCTCTTTTCGCCAAAGAGGAGCGAGAAGTGATGCGGTTGTCTGCGGTTGTGGTCTGTTGCAGTCTCATGTCAGTCTCCATGCAAATGGATTTTTTTCAACCAAGAGACTTTTAAAGGAGAACAGTGTATGTCGCGTAAAATGGTAACAATAGATGGCAATCAGGCATGTACGCATGTTGCCTACGCCACCAGTGAAATTATCACCATTTACCCTATCACCCCATCCTCGCCCATGGCGGCTGAAGCCGACGCCAAGTCCGCTGGTGGCCAGGAAAATATCTGGGGCACCGTTCCGGTCGTCACCCAGATGCAATCGGAAGCGGGTGTTGCCGGCGCGGTTCACGGCTCCCTCACTACCGGTGCGCTATGCACCACCTTCACCGCTTCCCAGGGGCTCCTGCTGATGATCCCCAACATGTACAAGATCGCCGGCGAGCTGACTCCGACCGTCTTTCATGTCTCGGCCCGGGCGCTCGCCTACCAGGGACTCTCCATTTTCGGCGATCACAGTGACATCTATGCCACCCGTCAGACGGGCTGGGCCATGCTCTGCGCCCAGAACGTTCAGGAATGTATGGACATGGCGCTTATCGCCACCCAGGCGACCCTGAAGTCACGCATCCCCTTCGTTCACTTCTTCGACGGTTTCCGCACCTCGCACGAGGTCCACAAAATCGAACAGCTGACGTTCGACGACATGCGCGAGGTCATCGACGAGGATCTGATCACCGCCCATCGCCAGAGGGCGCTCACCCCGGACTGCCCGACCCTCCGCGGCACCGCCCAGAACCCCGATGTCAACTTCACCGGCCGGGAGACCGTCAACAGCTATTACACCGCCACCCCGGCCATCGTCCAGGAGACCATGAACAAGGTGGCCGCCCTCACCGGCCGGCAATACCATCTGTTCGACTACTACGGCGCCGAGGATGCCGAGGACGTCATCGTGATGATGGGTTCCGGCTGCGAGACCGTGGCGGCCACTATCGATTACCTGGTGGCCCAAGGCCATAGAATCGGCATGGTCATCGTCCGGCTCTACCGCCCGTTCGACAGCGCGGCGATGGTCAACGCCCTGCCGGCAACGGTTGCCCGCATTACCGTCCTCGATCGCACCAAGGAACCGGGATGTGCCGGCGAGCCGCTCTACCTCGACGTGCGGGCCGCCATCACCGAGGCGGTGGAGGCCAATCCCACCATCATTCCGCCGGTGATCTACAGCGGCCGCTATGGTCTTGGCTCGGCGGAATTCACCCCGGCGATGGTCAAGGCGGTATTCGACAACATGGCCGGCATGGCGCCCAAGAAAAAATTCTGTATCGGCCCCCACGACGACGTGGCCTTCACCAGCCTCGACTACGATCCGTCGTTCCACGTCGAAAGCGACGACGTGTTCCGGGCGATGTTCTTCGGGCTCGGGGCAGACGGTACGGTCGGCGCCAACAAGAACACCATCAAGATCATCGGTACCGAGACCACTAACGCGGCCCAGGGCTATTTCGTCTACGACTCGAAGAAATCAGGGTCGATCACCACCTCCCATGTCCGTTTCGGCGACCACAAGATCGCCGCGCCCTACCTGATCACCAAGGCCAATTTCATCGCCTGCCACAACTTCACCTTCCTCGACAAATATGACATGCTCTGCAACCTCGAGGATGGCGGCACCTTCCTTTTGACCGCAAGCTACGGCAAGGACGAGATCTGGGACAAATTGCCGGGCCGGGTGCAGCGTGATCTGATCGAGAAAAAGGCCAAATTCTATATCATCGACGCGATCTCTCTGGCCCAGGCCCTGGGGCTTGGCGCCCGCATCAACATGATCATGCAGACCGCCTTTTTCATGATCTCCGGCATTCTCAGCGAGGACGAGGCCATCGCCGCCATCAAAAACGCCATCAAGAAGACCTATGGCAACAAGGGCGACAAGGTGGTGCAGATGAACTATGACGCGGTCGATGCGGCGATCAAGAACATCATCAAGATCACCCTGCCCGAGACCGTCACCGGTCATGCCCTGCCCCCGACCGTGCCCGAGACCGCCCCGGAATTCGTCAAGAAGGTCACCGCCAAGATCATCGAGGGCAAGGGCGACCAGGTCAAGGTCTCGGAGATGCCCGATGACGGCACCTGGCCGACAGCCACCACCCAGTACGAAAAACGGAACATCGCCGTCAACGTGCCGCGGTGGCTGCCGGACAACTGTATCCAGTGCGCCCAGTGCTCCCTGGTCTGTCCCCATGCCGCCATCCGCACCAAGATCGTCCCCGAGGTGGCGGACGGAGCCAAGTCTCTGGACGCCGTCGGCAAAAACTTCAAGGGTATGAAGTTCGCAATCCAGATCTTCACCCAGGACTGCTGTGGCTGTACCCTCTGCGTCAGTGCCTGTCCGGCCAAGACCAAGGCCCTGGAGATGACCGCCAACACCGACGATCTGCGGGAAGCCGAGGCGCCCAGGGTCCAGGCCTTCCTCGATCTGCCCGAGATCGATCCCGCCCTGATCAGCCCGTCGACCATCAAGGGCAGCCAGCTGCTGCGGCCGCTGTTCGAGTTCTCCGGCGCCTGTGCCGGCTGTGGCGAGACCCCGTATGTGAAACTGGTCTCCCAGCTGTTCGGCGACAGGATGCTGGTAGCCAATGCCACCGGTTGCTCATCGATCTATGGCGGCAACCTGCCCACCACCCCGTATGCCAAGCGGGCCGACGGCCGTGGTCCGGCCTGGTCCAACTCGCTGTTCGAAGACAATGCCGAGTTCGGGCTGGGCATGCGTTTTACCGCCAACAAGCTGGCGATGCAGGCACGCGAGCTGCTGCCCAAGACCATGGAATCCGGGCTGGTCGGCAAAGAACTCTGCGAAAAGATCATGAGCGCTCCGCAGGCGACCCAGATGGATATCGAGGCGATGCGCGCCCTCGTTGCCGAGTTGAAGACAGCCCTCAAGGGCAAGAGCGATATCCATGCCAAGCGGCTTCTGCCAATCGCCGACTATCTGGTGAAGAAATCGGTCTGGATCATCGGTGGCGACGGCTGGGCCTATGACATCGGTTATGGCGGTCTCGATCATGTCCTGGCTTCCGGTCAGAACGTCAACGTCCTGCTGCTCGACACCGAGGTGTATTCCAACACCGGCGGGCAGATGTCCAAATCCACCCCGCGCGCGGCAACGGCCCAATTCGCCTTTGGCGGCAAGAAGTCACCGAAAAAAGATATCGGCATGATCTTCACTACCTACGGCAACATCTATGTGGCCCGTATCGCCATCGGCGCCAACCCGGCCCAGGCCGTCAAGGCCATTGCCGAAGCAGAGGCCTATGATGGGCCGTCGCTGATCATCGCCTACGCCCACTGCATCAACCACGGCATCAATATGGCCAACGGTCTCGAGCAGCAGAAGAAGGCGGTTAATTGCGGCTACTGGACCCTGTACCGCTACAATCCGGAACTGGAAGAGGCCGGGAAAAATCCGCTGACCATCGACTCCAAAGAGCCGACCATCAGCTTTTCCGACTATATTCTCAGTGAAAACCGCTACCGGGCGCTCACCCGCATCAATCCCAGCCATGCCGAAGGTCTCATCGCCCAGGCTGAAAAGGATGCGATCAAGTCCTGGAAGATCCTCAAAGGCCGCCACGCCGCCTCTGAGCCGGAGAAAACCGGAGAGCAGTAAGCACGTTTACCTTCGGCATCGGTCCCGGCCTCCTGGCCGGGACCGAACGGCCGTTCCAGAAACAACAAAGGGGCGGTGGAGATGCTCTCCACCGCCCCTTTGTCATGCCCGGTCACCATTTTTTCTCGGCGAAAACGGAGCAATGCCCCCCAGCAACAGCCACTGGGTCGCATACTATGCCGGCTATTTCTCCGTTTTCTTCAACTGCTCCACATCGGCCTTCAGCGCCTCATACTGGCGAATGGCCTGCAGGACCGAGTCGTCCTGCTGTCGTTTCATGGTCGAGACCTTGGCCTGGATCTTCTCGTCCCGGATCTTGAAGCCCGGGTCCTGCACCCCGAACAAACTCGAGGCCAGATAACGGAAGGAGAAGAACATCAGCTCGAGATCGTCTTCTCTGATCTTTTCGAGTATCTCCTCATCGACCTGGTAGGTCGTAAGAAAAGAACTCTCAAAAATAAATCGCCTGAAATGCACCAGGTCAGTGGAAGCCATGAAAAACATCCGCTTGGCCTGCTCGGAGAGGTTGGCCTGACGCCCGTGCGACTTACGCCGCATGATAAGGCGCAACCAATCGCGGTTCATCTCGTCTCGGAGATCGACACCCTGGTCCGCCCGCCACTCGGCGACGGTCCACTGCTTGTCTTCGTTGTGGCCCTTGCAATAGTCTTCCTTGACCAGAAAATAGAACTTGTCATCGGTGCCGGTTACTTCGTTACCCTGATCATCTTTCTTGCCGGCCTCGTGAAAGTCGGCCATTCCCACCGGATAATAGCGGCAGGCCGAGGGGCGATCGCTATAGACCGTGCACCCTTCGGGGGTTACAAACGGGCATTTATTGTCCTCTTCACCCATCTTGATCATCACTCCGGGCATATCGGTCTGTTCCAGGTAAGTGGGCCGGGTGTAGCGATGGAGAAACTCCGGGGCGGCAATCCCGAGCCGTCTGGTCAGGATAAGGATGTCATAAGGGGTGAGCACGATCTTGATGCCGCCGCAACAGGCGGTGAAACAGCTGACCCCCGGGTGACAACGAAAGGTGATCTTGCTGTCTGGGCTCAACTTCCTCGGCAGGATATTGGAAGGGTTGGTGTCACCCAGAAGGCCCGCTCCTTTGACTTTTGGTTCGTCAGTCATTACATCACCTGGTGGAAAAATAGAGGTTTATCCAAAAATCGCCAGCAAGGGTGCATGCCCCTCAACTGGGATGTGTATTGCCCGTTGTGGCTGCGCTGTCTCATCCAGGCATGCCGGTTAATAGCTTGATTCTGCGTGCCTGATGCAGCTCAGCATATTAAACGGCCGGCCAGAATGTGTCAAACCCATTCCTTGCCCGCCCCCGGGGCGATAAACCTCCGGCACCGCGCAGAGACGACCGGCTCTGTTGTCGCCCACCTTTGGACTTGCAGTTTTGCCATATTCTTTATATGACCATATTCTCTATATGAAACGCAGGAGCACGGCGGATGCCGTTATCGTGCCGAGAAGTTTCATGTTTCGTTATGGCTGAGGCACCAGCCATTCTGGTTCGTATAGCAGAGGGTCGTTGGCAGGTCTGCAACGACTGTTTTTTTCCTGCAACCCCGCTGATTTTTTTTGAGGTCTGTTCATATATGAAGGTTTTTTTATCCCCTGTCGACTTATCGGCGGCAAGCACCATTATCTACCATGTTCCTGGCGGACCGGTACTCACCGTGCAGATTGAAGGGATTGAGGAATATATAGAGCTTGGTTACGAGATGGGTCATATCTGCGACAACTCCGATATTGACGGTACCGTGCACTTTTTTCCCCGAGGCAACGCCTAAACCGGATTTCCTCAGCGTCCCACCCCATCTTGCTGTACTGCGGTCTCCTCTCAACGCATCACGATAATTTCACCATGATCACTTCTGCTCTTATCGATACCTCCTGCGACGGACATATCCATACCCGACTGTGCGGACACGCCACCGGAGAGATGGAAGAGTACGTCCAGGCCGCCATAGACAAGGGTCTGGCCAAGATGGTCTTTCTCGAGCATCGCGAGGCGGGAATCAACACCACCGAACCCACCTGGCTCAGTGAAGACGATTTCGACTACTACTATCAGGAAGGAATGCGACTGCGCCAGCGCTACGCCGACCAGATCGAGATCGGCATCGGCATGGAGGTGGGCTACAACCCGGCCTGCCGGGACGAGCTGTACGAGAAAATCGTCGCCAGGACCTGGGACAGGATAGGGATCTCCTGCCATTTTCTGCCCATTGGCGACACCGGCAAACACCTCAACCTCTTGAGCCGTCAGCCGGAAAATGGAGTCATTGCCCGCCAGCTTGGCGTCGACAAGCTCCTCACCGCCTATTTCCAGACCATCCATGAGGCCATTGTCGAGTTGCCCGGCACCGTCATCTGCCACCTCGACGCCGGCCTGCGTCACGTGCCGGAGCGCCGGTTCGACGACAGCCATTTTCAGCAGATCGATGCGCTGCTCGCCGCGATGAAGGAACGCGGCATGGCCTTGGAAATCAACACTTCCGGCATCCACTACCGTCACGAACCATTTCCCAACCGGCAGATCCTGGCCATGGCGCTCAGGCACCAGATCCCTCTCACCGCCAGTTCGGATGCCCACCAGCCAGCAGATATCGCCAGATTTTTCGACCAGCTACCGGCCTATGTCCAATCGGCCCTGGACAGCTGACAGATCGCTCCGCTCTCTCTTGAACCCCTGACTGCTGAGACAGTGGCCTTCACCTGGCAAAACGCCTTGCTACGAAGAGAGCGCCTTCTTCGCCCCATCCCCCGTTACGCTGGCATCCAGGCGGCGCCCATGCGGTGAATGACGTTATACCCGCCGGCCAGCACCAGGGTGTTGTGGTAGCCGACCGAATCGAGAAAGACCTGAATCTCATACGACCTCGACCCGGCATTGCAGAAGATGATCAGGGTGCGGTCAGCGGGCAGTTCGGCGTAACGGCCTCGCACCTGTTCATAGGGCAGCGACCTCCAGATATCGCGACCAAAGGTCTCGACCAGGGGCTCGGCCTGCTGGGGATGACGCACGTCGAGGACCAGCCAGTCCGGCTGACTGGCGGGGTTTTCCATCCAGGCAGAGAACGCGGCCATGTCGACCTGTCGCATCCGGTTGTCACAGAGGTTCTCCGCCACGTAGGCCGCCGCGTTGAGCACGTCGATGGCCGAGGAAAACGGTGGCGCATAGCACATCTCGATATTGGCGAAATCCTCGATGGTCGCCCCGGCGCTGATGGCCACCGCCGCTGCATCGAGGCGGACGGAAAGGGCGTCGTTCATCGCCCCGACCCCTGCCAGACCGAGGACTCGCCGGGTGCGACGATCAAAAACCAGCTCGCAGCAGACGACGGCATGATCGGGAAAGAAGTGGGCCCGATCCGTGGGTGAAGTCAGCGACACCTCCGCGTCAAACCCCTCGGCCAGCGCCGCGCTCCTGGTCAGCCCAACCGAGCCAATGGAGATATCGAAGGCCTTCATGATGAAGTTACCGACCCCGCCCTTGAAGACCGACGGGATACCGGCCATGTTGTCGGCGACGATCCGCCCCTCCTTGTTGGCCAGGCTGCCAAAAGGCGCACAGAACCGTTTGCCAGTCACCTGGTGGATGATCTCGATGCAGTCCCCTGCCGCGTAGATGTCCGGATCAGAGGTCTGCAGCCGTTCATTGACCACGATGCCGCCCCTGTCCCCGACATGTAAACCCGCCTCCACCGCCAGTTCGGCCCGCGGCCGCACCCCGGCGGCCATCACCACCAGATCCGCCTCGATGGTGCGCTTGCCGGTGCGCAGCCCGCTCACCCGGCCATCTGTTGCGAGGATCTCTTCGGCGCCCTCGCCGAGAAACACCTCGACATTCTTGTCGCGCAGATGCTTGGTCAGGATCGTGGCCATTGTCCAGCTCACCGCCTTGGGCAACAGCTGATCCATATATTCGACCACCGCGGTTTCCACCCCCCACAGGTCGGTAAAGGCCTCGGCCATCTCCAGGCCGATGGCGCCACCACCAATCACCACCGCCTTGCCCACCCTGCCCTTGGCAATCCGGTCCTTGATCTCGATGGCCTTGTGCAGATCGCTGATGGTAAAGACCCCATCGAGATCGACGCCGGGTATCGGCAGGATAACGGGCTTGCTGCCGGTCGCCAGCAGCAGCTGATCGTACTCGAGGGTGTCCAGCGCCCCGGTATCGAGATGTTCCACGGTCACCGTCTTCTTCCGGCGGTCGATGGCCAGGGCCCTGGTCGAGGTGAGGGTCTTAACCCCCTTGGCCTTCTCGAAAAAGACCTCGTCACGGAGCATGTGGAAGCTGGTGGAGCGCAACTCCTTTTCATCGGAGACGTCGCCCGATACATAGTACGGGATACCGCAACCGCCATAGGAGATGAAATTATCCTGGTCGACCAGGGTAATCGATGCGTCCGGCATCAACCGCCGGCAGCGGACAGCCGCCTTCGGCCCGGCCGCCACCCCGCCTATGATTACGATCTTCTTGCTCACCTTCGTTGCCTCCTCAGGGTATCTGAAACCCGCCGGCGCGGAAAGGCTTCTTACCGGGCCCGGAGTTTCATGGTTCGTCGTGGCTGAGGCTCTCTGGTCCAGCCATGCTGGTTTATCCGGAAATCGTCAGCCCGGAAAACTCTCTTACCGGAGCAAACCAGGGACTTTCCCCAGTCTCATTGGGGGCTGTCCCTGGTTTACTCAGTCTTAAAAATTGATGGCGTCGTAAAAAGTCAAATGTTGCATCAAGATGGGCTCAGAAAAAACTTTGATATACGAGGCGTAGTATCTCAAACGGCAATTTGGTAGTACATACGGTACAGCGAAGTGCCGTTTGAGATCTACAACGAAGGAGATCGGAGTTTTTACGAGTCCAGCAAAAATTGATGTCATACGGCACGTTACCCTACACCTTTTCTGTCAGGCATTCAAGGCGCAAACGGTGCCGCCCGTCAAAGAGGCGACGGCCGCTCATCCAGATCGCGGCGATCACCCCGAATCCAGTGCCGGCAGCGATCAGAAGAATGATGAGGATCTGGTACTTCACCGCTTCGAGCGGGGGCGTTCCGCCGAGAATCTGGCCGGTCATCATCCCAGGCAGGCTGACGAGGCCAGCCGCGGCCATGGAGTTGATAATCGGTATCATCCCGGTCCGCATGCAATCGCGCTGGATATCCGCACTCGCCTCCTGCCAGCTCTGACCGAGCATCAGGCGCTGTTCGATCACATTGCGCTGTTCATAGAACTGGCTGCCGAGCCGGTCGACGGCCAGGGCTATGCCGGTCATGGTGTTGCCAAGCAGCATCCCCAAAAGGGGAATGGCGTATTGCGGGGTATACCATGGCTTGACCCCGACAATGGCCGTCAGCGCCAGCAGCGTCACCGCAAACGACGAGAGAAACATGGCCCCGGTACCGATGAGATAGCCGACGATACCGCGAATCCTGCGTTTCTGCCGGGCCTGGACCTCGCGTCCGGCAGCCGCCAGCATGACAAGCGACATCAGCGTCACCAGTCGCCAGTCGGCACTGGCGAACAGATAGCGGAGGATAAGCCCGATGAAGAGCAGCTGGCCAACCATCCGGCAGGCGAACAGCACGATCCGTTTTTCCAGACCAAGGCTCAACAGCATGCTGGTGCCGGCCAGGGTCAGCAGCAACAGGCCGCCGATGGCCAGGTCAGGCAGGGTAAGGGCTATCACATGCATGGCATCTCAACAGCAGGTCCAGTAAAAATCCGGCCCGGCGAGCACTTGAGCCAGAGAGGACAACCGGCCGGCCCCCGGCACCATCAACCACGCCCCTTGAGGAGAAGCCGATGCGCTTCCACGGTAAAAATACGATCGGCGACCCGGGCCAGCTGCGCTTGATCATGACTCACCCAGAGCACCGTCAGCTGCCGGCTGTGGCGCATCTCACCGACCAGCGTCTCCAGCAGCCCGGTACAGACCTCATCGAGGGCCGAACTCGGCTCATCGAGGAGTAACACCTTCGGCCTGGGCAGCAGCGCTCTGACAAAGGCGAGCCGCTGCCGTTCGCCACTCGACAGCCGGCTGACCTGCCAGCCCAGCACATCTTCGGCGAACCCCAGCCGACCAAGCCTGGGTTTGCGGTGTGTGGGCACATATGGCAGCGCAGCCGGAAAAAATATGACGTAATTCCAGGTTGATGATTTTTTTCAGCGGTCGAAAATCGTCAAAACCTGTGGGCACACGTTTCGCAACATACATCTTGAAATAAAAATTGATACACGCTAACGTAGTGGGCAATCATGTACTTGCGAACTACGAAAAGAAAAAACAAGAACGGCACGGTTACTGAGTATCTCCAACTCGCCCACAATGAGAGAAATCCGGAGACCAATACCACTGTCGCCCGAATCATCCACAGCTT